>JAIBAK010000074.1 GCA_019695215.1 Bacteroidia bacterium
ACACACCATGAAATCAGTAGCTATTTTCGGAAACGTGAGAGCGAATCTAGGAAAAGCAGATTCACGCGAGTTGCGTCTGCAGGGTAAAGTTCCTTGTGTTCTCTATGGCGGAAAAGAAAATGTTCATTTTTCTGTTTACGCCTCCGATTTCAAAGAACTCGTGTACACACCCAACACGTATCTTGTAAAGTTAGACATTGACGGTACCCAGTACCGCGCCAGCTTGCAGGACATGCAATTCCATGCGGTTAATGACACCATTACCCATGCCGACTTTTTGCAGGTATTCGATGACAAACCTATTACCATGAACATTCCGGTTCGACTTAACGGAACATCTCCGGGCGTACGTCAGGGTGGTAAATTACAGGTACGTTTGAAAAAACTTCGCGTAAAAGCTTTACCAAAACAACTGCCCGACTTTGTTGACATCAGTATTGATAGCCTCGAGATTGGGAAATCCATTCGCGTAGGTGATATCAAAACCGAAGGATATCAAATTCTGGACGCAGCTTCTAATCCTGTAGTAAACGTATCAGTAACCCGTGCTTCTAAAGAGGCCGAGGCTCCTGCTGCCGGTGCTGCACCAGCTGCTGCCAAACCAGCCGCCAAGTAATTTTTTACAACTGCAAACCTGAGTGAAGTACCTCATTGCAGGACTTGGTAATATTGGTGACGAATACAAATATACCCGTCACAATATTGGTTTTGAAGTAACAGATTTTTTAGCTGCTTCGCACGAAGCAACATTTAAATCAGACCGACTTGCTTTTGTAGCCGAATTCAGGCTCAGGGGTAAGTCGGTTTGGCTTATAAAGCCCACCACATTTATGAACCTGAGCGGAAAAGCCATTCAATACTGGATGCAAAAGCTAAATATTCCGAAAGAACATTTATTGGTGATTGCCGATGACCTGGCCCTGCCGCTGGGCAAATTGCGTCTGCGCCCATCGGGAAGCGATGCCGGACACAACGGTTTTAAAAGCATAACCCTTCACCTGGAAGGCGACCAATACCCGCGCCTCCGTTTTGGTATAGGTAACAATTTTGCCAAAGGTCGTCAGGTTGATTTTGTATTGGGTAAATGGGCTCCCGAAGAAGAAGAAACCGTGAAAAAACA
Organism: Bacteroidia bacterium; assembly: GCA_019695215.1. Classification (GTDB taxonomy): domain Bacteria; phylum Bacteroidota; class Bacteroidia; order UKL13-3; family UKL13-3; genus JAGPCK01. The sequence continues at coordinate 1,121 of JAIBAK010000074.1, forward strand.
AATTGAAACCGCAGCTAAAGCAGCCGAAAGTTTTGTGCTGGCCGGACTTCAAAATACCATGAATGAATTTAACCGGTAGTGGGTTTCATCCTTAGTCGCAGACTAAGGATAGCGAAGTAGATGAATGTAACGGGTTTTACATGAGAATAACCGTAACTTTGTCTGTTAGATCAAAACGACTTAAAAATCTCTAAAGATGAAGCATTTCAAGATTTTTTTACTTATTTATTTTACATTACCGTATAACAAGAGTCATGCACAAACAATTTATAAATACTGGTATTCAGAACAGGTCAATGTATGCATGAAAATTAAAGAGAAAGGATATAATTCCTCCATAAATGAATTCAATAGGATGAGATTCAAATTTAAAGAAAATGATCTAAAAGTCATTTACCGATATTATCGCGGTGTGTTTGGAGGAAGGGAAAAATTTACTTTTAGAGTTGTTAAGTTGACTGACGACACGTTGATTTTAGCCAGAAAACCCAATTGCACGTACTTTGAGCACTTTGGGTTAGACTCAATTATTGTATTTAAAGCCGTAAAAAAAAATTGTTATGAGAATGGGATTATTATTGGGAAGAATACCCGATAACTCATCCTTGTTTGCAACGAGGATGCATGGACATATTTGATTGAACACAAATTTCACGGCTCGTTTCCCCACGCCTTCGCTCGCGTGCCGCGAGCGTAAGCCAACCACACTGGCATGTTGCCAGCCACGAAAACTTATATTAATTTAGCAGTTAGTGAGTGAATACAGAAAAACGACCGCGAATGAACTATTTTACGTAACGCTAACCACTGTAGGCTGGATTGATGTTTTTTCAAGAGATAACTACAAGCAATTACTTGTAGAAAATTTACGATATTGCCAGCAACACGAAGGATTAGAAATTTATGCCTACGTAATAATGAGCAATCATTTGCATCTTATTGCTGCAAGCCGTAATAAAGAGCTAAGTCAATTGCTTGGACGTTTTAAAGGCCATACGGCAAAAAAAATTATTTCAATGATTGAATCAGACACGTATGAAAGTCGGAGGGAATGGCTTTTATATTTGTTTGCCTGGTTTGCCAAAGGGAATAAACAATATGGCAAGTATCATTTTTGGCAATACACCAATCATCCTACTTTGCTATACTCTCAGGAGGTGATCATGCAAAAACTGAATTATATACATCAAAATCCTGTTCGTGCCGGACTGGTGACAGAACCGGAACATTATTTATACAGCAGTGCACATATTGCACATCATTTAGAGCTTGAAGTTTTATGAACAAGGAAACAGAGATAGCCAAAGGCTATTGTGATAACATACACTCGCGGCACGCGAGCGAAGGCGGGGGAGGAATGCAGCTCTATGACAAAGACGGCAAAGAGATTATTCTTCCTTTATTCAAGAAAGAATTAAACCCACAATAAGATGCACAAGTTTATCATTATCCTAATCCTAGGGCTTTATTCCTGTTCATTTAAAAAGGGCAGTACATTTGTAACTACTTTAACTTCGTCAAACAGCTGCTGGGTGTTTTATGGTTATCCAGCAGAGCAAATGAATAATGAGAAGCTCATTATTGGTAGCTGTACTAAATTTTACAATGATTTCACCTTCGCTCCTTTTCTACTAAGTGAGGGAATAGAAACGGAAATTCTTTCTCTTGACAAAAATGTAAGCAACAGAGGAGAGTGGAATTTTAATGCTGATGATAGTACGTTTTCTATTCAAGGATCCGTTTTTAAGGTGGTAACATTTAATATAGATACAATTACTTTAATGAATGACAAGAACCATATTCAAAAAATGGTCAAGACAAAATGCCGTGAATAATTTAAGCGGGTAGTGTACGATATTGCACCTGTGCATCATTTCAAAACACAAGATGATGATTTTCAAATAATTTACATTAATAAAAAGATACAGCAGGGCAGGATATTCCCAACTTCTCGGCTCTACCCCTTGCTTCGGTGGGCAGGCATCCTGCCCTTTCACTTTAAACTTCGCCAGCGCTCGTCTTTACTCGGTTTCTGTTTTCAAGGTGTACGATATTGCACCTGCCATACAAGCAACTGAAAAACAAATTAAACACCGCAGGTCAGGATATGTATCCTGACCCATTACCCCACATAATCAATATCCAGCAACCCCTTCCCACCCGCATAATCAATAGCCGAGCTGTGCACATAATGATCCGCTTCATACACCAAACCCGCTTTCACCGGGTTTTGATGAATATAGTTGAGCTTTTGTTCAAGAAACGGGTCGCTGTAAATAATTTTCGCTTCATTACCCGATTGCCAAAAACGGTATTTACCGTTTCCTGTGGCAAACCGCTCCAGCATCCACAATCTGCGGCTTTCCTGCCTATCCCACCTGTGGAACTATACCTACTACGTGCGCGATACTCAGGGAAACATTACGGCTACTGATGCACTTGTGCCATATCATTGGCAATTGGTACAGAACACCCACCTCGGTAAACTCGGTGTGACAAGGCGCAGCCCCTCGCTGCAAGGGGGACGGAGTGTTGGTAAGAGAATAAACGGGTACTTTTGGCGTTTTAGTGGTTTTAAGGCCGATTCCTTATATTCGAACCAAATCTTTTTTGATATGAGTACACCCAAAATAAAACCCTTATACATGCACCTGATTGCACTGGGTTTGTTTTTATTGCTTACTGCCATGTATTTTACTCCCGTATTGTCGGGTAAGGTGGCCAAGCAGCATGACGTGATGATGTGGAAAGGCGCCTATCAGGAGGTAAAGGAGTTTAAAGAAAAGTCGGGTCATGCGCCCTTGTGGAGCAATACCATGTTTGGCGGTATGCCTACCTATACCTATGGAGGGTTGGAAAGCAAAGCCAATATTACCCCTTACATTGATGCAGTGATGAAACTGTGGTTACCCAGCCCCATGGAAACCATTTTTCTGCTCATGGTGTGTTTTTATATCCTCATGCTCACCTTCGGGGTATCGCCCTGGCTGTCTATTATAGGTGCGGTGGCCTATGCCTTCTCCAGTTATAATTTCATTAATCTCGATGCTGGTCACCTTACTAAAGGATGGGCCATTGCGTATTTGCCGCTCATTTTTGCCGGACTTAATCTCACCTTTCGCTGCAACAAATGGCTTGGGGCCGCGCTTACGGGCATTGCCTGCGCGCTTGAGCTCAATGCGGGCCACCTTCAAATTACCTATTATGCCTTTTTACTTGCATTGGTGTGGGTTATTGCCTACGGGGTGCAATACGTAAAGGAAAAACGCGTCAAAGAATTTATTGTATGCGGATTGTTTGCAGCCGTAGGTGCCGGCATAGGACTTGGCACAGGCACCACCGGAATTTTAATAGGCAGCGAATACCAGAAGGAAAGCCAGCGCTCGCCCTCGGTGCTCAAGGGGCAGAATAAGGAAGAAGATGCCAATAAAACTACCGGACTCGATAAAGATTATGCGCTTGAATACAGCTATACCATTACCGAGCCGCTTACCATTTTAGTTCCTGATATGTTTGGGGGTGCATCGAGCGGAGAACTTGGAAAAAAATCGCATACCTGGAAAACATTAAAGGATAATAATATTCCCGAAGACCAGATTAAAGGATTTACCAAAACAGCTCCGTTGTACTGGGGCGAACTGCGGTTTACGGCAGGCCCTACTTATTTTGGCGCCATTGTATGTTTTCTGTTTGTATTGGGATTATTTGTAGTAAAAGGCCCTGAGAAATGGTGGCTCGTGGGCGGGTCGGTGTTTGCTATTCTGCTTTCGTATGGAAAGTATTTTCCGCTGCTCACCGATTTCTTTTTTGACTACGTACCTTACTACAATAAATTTCGGGCGGTAACTTTTATTCTGGTACTGGCGCAAATGTGTTTTCCGGTGCTGGGTGTACTTGCCCTGCGCGAGTTTACCCGCGAAAAAGCCAATATGGAGCAACTGAAAAAAGGATTGCTTTATGCAGCGGCAGTTACCGGAGGTTTGTTGGTACTGCTGATAATAGGCGGGGGCATATTTTATGATTTCTCGGGGCCGGTTGATAAGCAATTACCCGACTGGTTGCTGGAGGCGCTGCGTGACGACCGCCAGAGTATTATGCGCACCGATGCCCTGCGCTCCTTGTTTTTTGTAGCAGCAGCATTTGCCGCTATCTGGTATTTTGTAAAACAAAAAATCAAACTCGAGCAATTTGCTTTACTGCTGGCCTTTTTGGTGGTAGTTGACTTGTGGATGGTTGACAGGCGTTACCTGAACAACAAAGATTTTGAAGCAAAAAAGAGCAAGGAAAAAGATATTCCGATGACCGAGGCCGACCGCCTTATTTTGCAGGACACCACACTTAACTACCGCGTGTTTAATACTACGGTGAGTCCCTTTAATGATGCCACAACTTCGTATTACCATAAATCTATTGGCGGTTACAGTGCAGCTAAAGTGCGCAGGTATCAGGATTTAATTGAGCGGCAGATAGGCAACCAGAACATGCACGTACTCGATATGCTCAATACCAAATATTTTATTGTGAACGACAGTGTGCGCGGTCCTATGCCTTCTGTTAACCCCAATGCGTGCGGCAATGTGTGGTTTATTCCGCAATATAAATTAGTTCCCGGTCCTGACGAGGAAATGGCGGCACTCACTAATTTCGATCCTAAAACGGTGGCGTTTATTGATAAGATGTACGAAAAATACCTCAACGGCTTTCAGCCGCAACCCGATTCAACGGCTCAAATAAAACTAATGGATTACAAACCCGATTTTCTTACTTACCAATCGCAGGCATCAAGCGAGCAACTGGCCATTTTCTCCGAAGTATATTTTGACAAAGGCTGGAATGCTTATGTAGATGGCAAACCGGTTGAACACATACGGGCCAATTATGTTTTACGTGCCATGCGTGTGCCTTCCGGAACGCATACTATTGAGTTTAAATTTGAGCCGGCCACATATGCTAAAGGCGAAAAAATTTCGATGGCCTTTACCGCTACCTTGTATCTGGGTTCGCTGGTTATTGCGGGCTTCTCCTTTTTTCGCAGAAAGAAAGAACAGGCCTGATCACTGAGGTGCAGAATAAAATAAAAAAAGGGCTGAATGATTTCAGCCCTTTTTTGCTATGGTAAGCCGCGTATATTTGTGAACCAGTAAGCCGTATGCTACTCACATTTCTTCTTCTTTCGGTTGCTTTTGTATTAAGCAGTTTGTATGGTGTGGCGCTTAGCGTTTTCATTGGGAAAAAATACCACCTTCCGTCATCCGGCAATTTGTTTTTAACTACCGCTTCGGGTCTTATGCTCATCAGTATTCCGGTGCGGGTGCTGCATTTTTTTATTCCCGTTTCAATGGGTATGTTTCTGTTCATAGGTGCTGGAGGTATTTTTATTTACCGCATTTACCGGAACGAGTGGATGGAGTTTATTTCGGGGGTAAAAAATAAATGGCAGCAATTAACACGTGTGGCAAAAACGGTATGGGTGCTAAGCTTTATCACGGTGCTGTATAATTTTCTTTCGCGCAACAACGGTTTTGACACGGGAGCCTATCACCTGCAAAACATACT
>JAIBAK010000040.1 GCA_019695215.1 Bacteroidia bacterium
GGGTTAAAGTAGGCGCTACCTGGGTACCAATGAATGCAGGTGACTTACTGGCAGGCTATGACGAGAGTTTTCATTTGCATAATAAAAAGGCATTACATGGATTGGTGTTTAGTATATGGGCCGTGCCCGAATCCGGCACACCGAGCAAGGTTGTTTTTAATGGGGCCATCGTAAATAAAATTAATAAAACCATCGTATATCCGTATTATGCCCGCACTATAGCCCCATCGAGCATGTGGAATGGCATGGATAATAGGCCCGGAAGCGCGGGCGGCATAGATGCTATTGCAGGAGCAAGTATAACGTTTGGGCTTGATACAGGGAAAATAAACAGAGCATTTCGTTTATTGTGTTTTGTTCCCACCATCAGTGCCTCGGCTGTTGATGTTTCTGAAAAGAATTTCAATTATTTGGTCAATACAGATCCCGATTTAAAAGTAAGAGCTAAAAGATACATTACGCAGGATGACCTTGCCTCTCCGCCTGCCGATAATTTACGGAATGGCACACATACAGCTTTCACTCCCCATTCAGTTAAAATTTTCGAAAACGAAATGCTCAATACCGCCCCGGCCACCATACCCAGCGGTAAAACCTACAACTATGGGGCACCTGTGAGTGATTGGGTGGGCGATGTAACTGTGAACGGTACTTTGGCCATAAATAAAAACGTAAAAGCCGGCTACACCGATGATAATTACCATAACAACGAACCTCCGGAGGGCTCTACCTATTTTGTAGAAACCTTTATACACGACAACAACTGCACATCTGACCCCGTTACCATTACTGTAAATGGAGAGTTGCAGCTTGGCGATGCCGGCACCGACCGCCACGGAGGGCTTACCATTAACTCTGGCTCCCGTTTAATATTGAATCCTGGTGCCAGTTTAAAAATTTATAAAAACTCCAAGCTCACCATTAAGCCCGGGGCCACCCTTGAGTTAAACGGAGGAACGATAACCCTGCAGGATGACGGATCAAATCTTGAAATGGGCGGTTACCTTGAGTTAGATAATTATGATCTCACTTTTACGGGAAGTGGTTTTATCACAATTATTTCGCAAAGCAGCGGGTACGCCTCCATTAGTAAAACAGGCGGTTGCTCAATACAAATAGAGGGAAGCAGCAAAACTGACCTGAAGTTACGCGTGATAGGAGGAGGAATTGATGCTTCAGGCTTTAATCAGGTGGAACTAAAAAATGGATTGGTAGAAATGGGAGAAGATGCGGAGATAAAAACTTCATCTTCCACTCATTTAGAAAGTGTGAAGTTTGCTCCATTGCCATGGGCTACTTCAGATAAATTTCAGGGAGTAACTTTTGATGGCCAAAATGGAAACAGTATTACTGTTAAGTTTTGCGAATTCGGTAACGCAAAAATTGCCTTAAATAAACTATCGTCAGCCGATGTAACATTGTTAGAAATACGTGGGTGTAAATTTACCGATTGTGAAAAAGCTATTGTTACTGAAGGTTATCGGGTTTATCTGAACAATAACCAGTTTACCAATTGCGATTATGCCTGGTATGCCACCGAAATGGAAGGGCTGAGTCAGTTTAAAGGTCGTATTTTGGGCTCATCACAAAAAGGTATTTACTATAACGGAGGGACTAATGCACACCTGCTAATAGAGCAGTCGTTATTTTCTGAGAATGGTTCGGCTGTGGAGGTATTTGGTACGCTGCAAGCAACCATTTCCTGTAGCGAATTTGAAGATAACAACGCCTCTGTACTTGCAGGAAGCGGTGTAACGCTGAACCTTAGTGCAGCCACTAATGGTTCAAATGCAGCGGGTACTACAAATGTGGCAGGTGGCAACAACCGATTTACTAATGTTGCCGATTATGATATTGGTCTTAGTGACGCTTTTGATTTATTAACCTTAGACGGTAACAATACGCTTTATTATCCAAACTATTCTTCAAGTCCGGCATCATACAGCATTGGAGGTAATGTAACCAATAGCAGTTACCACGCCCTTCATCTCGCGTCTAATTACTGGTATTTTTACGGGTACAGTCCCACTTACTCTATTCCATCAGGTATGTATAGTTTATATTTCGGCACAACACTAATTGGTACTACAGGGGCTGAACGCAGTACCTCTATTTCTTATTCATGCGGTGCAGTTACTGAAACGGATGTGAATAATGAAGTTTTTTATGGCAAGCGGGAAGAACCCAACTCCGACCAAAAGATAATAGAAAATAAAGAATATCGTATTTATCCAAATCCTGCAAAGCAACTAGTTAATATTTCGAGTGATTTAATAACGAAAGAAAGCGTAGGGAATTTTGATATTAAAATTGTAGACGTAACCGGAAGAATAATTGAGTTGCATAAAATAAAGCAGGAAGGGATGAATATTATTTCCTGTGAAACATCGCAATTAACACCGGGAGTTTACATGTTAGTTATATTTAAAGATGGGATGTTGGTACAAAAAAGGAAACTGATAATTAAAGGATAGATAATAATTGAAGTTACAGGTTATTGAAATATTACAGAACCAGCAGTCACAATATTGTTCTTTTATAGTGGGGTGTTTCTCAAAACATTTAGGAGTAATACACTGGGGGTATTTCGTGTCGGTTGAGTATTTTCGAGTTTAGATTAACAACTTAATATCGCTTTCAGTGTTCGGTAAATGGTTTCATAATTAATTGAAAAGCAAAAAGGCTGAAATTTCTTCCAGCCTTTTTGTGATCCCGCTGGGACTCGAACCCAGGACCCCTACATTAAAAGTGTAATGCTCTACCAGCTGAGCTACGGAATCATTACTTACTTTACTTACACTTGTTAATTTGTGAGAGCGGGTGCAAAGGTAACCATTCAGACTTTATATGCAAAAGTGGGGTGAAAAAAATATAAACTATTTTTTGAGCCGGTATCTTTTGAACTCAATATCACCGCTTAGTAACTTTCTATAGGTTGCATGCACCTTAATAGTGCGGCAACCAAGGGCTTGCAGTAACGATTGCATTTTAGGGTTAAAATCACCCACCCATGCCAGTTCAAAGTTTTCCACATCAGGGTTTTTTAGCATTTCTTCATAAATATGCATAATCATACCTGTTTCAATTCCCTGATTTTGAAAGGGAGGTTTTACGCCAAACACAATTCCTTTGAGGCGGGTTGGTTTTTGAAAGTATCTGTAAAACAGAAATCGAAGTTTGTTGAGCCAGTGCAATTTTCCGTTCAGGTGTTTAAAAATTTCATTCGCCTCCAGAATATTTACAAAAAATCCGGCCGGTTCATTTTTTACGTAGGCAAAACAAACAAATTCAGGAATTACCACATGACGCATTTGGTGCATAATACCTTTTACCGCAGCACTGCTTAGCGGGTTAAAATTTTCGTGCCGCTCCCAGGCTGCGTTATAAATGGAACAAAAATCTTCGGCAAAAATATCAGACTGTTCTATATTAAGTGACTTGAACTGAACATCGGGATTGGCTTTTACTCTTTCTGCAATTCTTTTAAACCGTTCGTACTTAAATCCCGATTTAGTGACTTCGCTGGTGGTTTGTTCAAAAAACTTTTGAAATCCGTATGCCTCAAAAAAACCGAGGTAGTAGGGTGGGTTATAGTTTTCGAGGTACGATGGATTTTTAAATCCCTCAATCATGAGTCCCCAAAAACGGTCTCGTTCTCCAAAATTTACCGGCCCGTCCATTACCTGTATATCCTTTTTTCTCAGCCATTCACTGCAGGCGTCAAATAATTTAAAAGCGGCATCTTTATCATTAATGCATTCAAAAAAACCCATGCCACCGGCTTTTGTTTCGGTGCGTATATTGGCTTCATGGTCAATAAAAGCGGCTACACGCCCTATAGGTTTTTTATAATCGTTATAAAGCACCCATCGTATGGCTTCTCCGTGTTTAAAATAACCGTTTTGTTCGCGGTTAAACACCATTTTTATATCCCTGTCTAAATGCCTTACCCATTGCGCATCATCTTTATAAATGATTTCCGGTAAATCGAGAAAATCACGTTCAGTAACTTTATTCCTAACCTGAATTAATTTCATTTGCAAAAAGCAATGTTGTAATTTGCGCCTTCAAATTAAAGCATTACTGTTAAATACTCACTTATGCAATTAGGAGATAAATTACCATCATTTGATTTACTTGGTGTAGACGGTAAAAGGCATAATCAGTTTGAATACGCTGACCGTTATGCACTTGTAGTGGTTTTTACCTGCAATCACTGTAAATATTCACAGGCCTACTGGCCCCGGTTGGTTAAACTGCTTGAAAAGTTTGAGGAAGACAATCTGGGTATTATTGCCGTTAATCCAAACGATGCAGCCCAGTTTCCCGAAGACTCATATGAGAACATGCTTAAACTGGCTAAGCAATTTGATTTAGTGAAACGTAATTTCCGATACCTGCACGATGAAAGCCAGCAACTGGCAAAAACATTTGGAGCTCAGCGAACCCCGGAAGCTTTTTTATTTAATTCAAAAAGGGAGCTGGTGTACAAAGGAGCCATTGACGATTCATGGGAAAATGCGAATATGGTTACGCGAATCTGGCTCGAAGATGCCATTGAAAGTGCATTGGATGGAATTGAGGTTGACTACCCTGAAATTCCGGCTGTGGGTTGTTCTGTTAAGTGGAAGAAATAGCAGACCATGGACGATAGCCAACAGTCGACTGTCGACTGTCGACTGTGGTCTATGGACTGTCGACTGTGGTCTATGGACTGTCGACTGCTGTAATACAACATACAAGTGAGTAGCTTAAGCAACAAAGTCATCATTATTACCGGAGCCTCTTCAGGCATCGGGGAGGCTTGTGCGTTGCACTTAGCCTCGCATCAATGCAAATTGGTGCTTGCTGCGCGAAGTATAGATAAACTGAAGGCCGTTGCTCAGGCATGTAAAGCAAAAGGAGCGGAAGTGATTACGGTGAGTTGTGATGTTGCAAAAGAAGAAGATTGCAAACAACTGGTGGAAGAAAGTATTCGTGCCTTCGGAACCATACATGTGTTGTTAAACAATGCAGGCATTTCTATGCGGGCCGTATTTGAACAAACCGATTTGCAGGTTATTCGTCAGGTAATGGATATTAATTTCTGGGGCACTGTATACTGTACCAAATATGCCCTGCCTTATATTCTCAAAGAGAAAGGTTCGGTAGTGGGCGTTTCTTCTATTGCAGGGTATAAAGGATTACCGGGCCGCACGGGCTATTCTGCTTCTAAGTTTGCCATGCAGGGATTTTTGGAAGCACTGCGCACCGAGAATATGAAAAAAGGCCTGCATGTATTAATTGCCTGTCCGGGTTATACCGCTTCCAATATTCGCAATACTGCTTTAAACAATGTAGGTAAATCGCAAAGCGAAACACCACTGGACGAAAGCAAACTGATGCAACCCGAAGAAGTAGCCGCTTATATTATACAGGCAGTAATAAAACGCAAACGCACGTTAATATTAACCACTCAGGGAAAATTAGCCGTATGGCTCAATAAATTTTTTCCGGCTTTTACTGATAGAATGGTTTATAAAACCATATCGAAAGAACCGGATTCACCTTTTAAATAACCATGCTGCATGAGCATTGAATTGCAACTTATACAAGGAATACAAAAAGCTTTTAAAGAAGTTTATACTACCGATACACCTGCGGTACCTGTTATTGAACAAACAAAAAAAGAGTTTGTGGGTGATTACACATTTGTGGTATTTCCTTACCTTAAACTCAGTAAAAAAAATCCGGAGCAAACAGCCGGTGATATTGGAGAGTTCTTAAAGAAGGAACTGAATTTTGTTTCGGGTTATAATGTAATTAAGGGTTTTCTTAATATAGAAATAGGAGATACTTTTTGGATAAAATTCCTGAATGAAAATTATTCAAACACTCATTTTGGTAAAGCGGTTTTGAAAAAACAAAAGGTGATGGTGGAGTATTCATCGCCCAATACCAATAAGCCGCTTCACCTCGGGCATATCCGCAACAATTTACTCGGTTACTCAGTAGCCGAAATTTTAGCTTACAGCGGATATGAAGTGATTAAGGCCAATCTGATTAACGACCGCGGCATTCATATTTGCAAAAGTATGCTGGCCTGGATGAAATTCGGGAACGGAGAAACACCTCAGTCATCGGGCATGAAAGGCGATCATTTGGTAGGGAAATATTACGTGGAGTTTGATAAAGCTTATAAATCCGAAATTGAAAAATTGGTGAGTGGCGGAATGGATAAGGAGCGGGCCGAAAATGAAGCTTCCTTAATTAAAGAAGCCAAAGAACTTTTACTTAAATGGGAGGCAGGTGATGAAGAAACACTTCGTATCTGGAAAATGATGAACGGCTGGGTGTACGAAGGCTTTGAATCTACCTATAAACGACTGGGAGTAAACTTCGATAAATTTTATTACGAATCGAATACGTATTTGCTGGGAAAAAAGGCCGTGCAGGAAGGATTGCAACAGGGAGCGTTTTACCAAAAGGAAGATGGTTCCATATGGATTGACCTCACGGCTGACGGACTTGACCATAAATTATTGCAGCGTTCAGACGGTACTTCGGTATATATCACTCAGGATATAGGCACCGCCCAAATGAAGTATGACGAATACAAAATGGATCGCTCGGTGTATGTGGTGGGTAATGAGCAGGACTACCACTTTAAAGTGTTGCAGCTTATTTTAAAACACCTTGGAAAAAGTTATGCCGATGGGGTGTATCATTTGAGTTACGGCATGGTGGATTTACCAAGCGGTAAAATGAAATCGCGCGAGGGTACAGTGGTAGATGCCGATGATTTGCTGGATGAATTACATGCCACATCCGAAAAAATTACAAAAGAATTAGGCAAAACAGAAGGATTTACACAGGAGCAACTAAGCGAATTGTACGAGCAGATAGGGCAGGGGGCACTTAAATATTTTCTGTTAAAAGTAGACCCTAAAAAAAGACTACTGTTCGACCCGAAAGAGAGCATCGATTTTCAGGGAAACACAGGGCCGTTTGTACAATATACCTATGCCCGCATTTCATCTGTTATGCGCAGCGCTCCCGCCTTTGGAAAAGTAAACGAAACACAATCCTTATTGGCAGAAGAGAAGGAACTTATTTATGCCTTGTACCGCTTTGAAGAAGCCGTAGAGCTGGCCGCACGCGAAATGAGCCCGGCCATTATAGCCAACTATGCTTATGAATTGGTTAAGGCTTACAATAAAATGTACCATGAACTTACCATAATAAAAGAAGCCGATGAGCAGAAACGAAATTTGCGTTTAATGCTTTCGGGCATGACCAGAAATGTGGTAAAAACTGCCCTTGGTTTGCTTGGTATTGCGGCTCCGGAGAAAATGTAGAATCATTTTCATCTTGATACTCAATTTCATTTTTTAAACTCATCGAGTTTATTCTGTATGTTTCCTTCCTTTTTTGTTAATTCGTGGTATGCCCAAGTTTCAAAGTTCTGTCAGTAGCAAGTTGCCCAAAACGGGAACCACCATTTTTACCATTATGAGTGCATTGGCTAATGAGCATAAAGCCATTAACCTTGCACAGGGATTTCCGGATTTCCCTGTGTCTCCAAAATTGATTGATTTAATACATCTCTATATGAAAAAAGGGATGAATCAATATGCACCCATGCCGGGAATCATGAGTTTGCGTGAAAAAATTTCGGCTAAAACCGAAGAATTATATTCTGCCAAATATGATCCTGAAAAAGAAATCACCATTACTCCCGGTGGTACCTGTGCCCTGTATGCTGCCATTACGGCTATGGTGCGCGAAGGTGACGAGGTGATTGTGATTGAACCTGCTTATGATTCGTACATTCCGGCTATTGAGTTGAGCGGAGGCAAACCCATTACTTATGAATTGCGTGCCCCTGATTATAAGATTGACTGGAACGCGTTGAAAAAGTTGGTCAACTTTCGCACACGTATGATTATCATCAATACACCTCATAACCCATCGGGGGCTGTATTTACTGCAGCCGATATGCAGAAGTTAGAAAAAATTGTAGATAAAACGGATATTGTGGTATTGAGTGACGAAGTGTATGAGCATATTATTTTTGACGGAGTAGAACATCAAAGTGTGGCACGTTTTCCAAAGCTGGCCGAGCGAAGTATTATTATTTCTTCTTTCGGAAAAACCTATCACAGCACCGGATGGAAAATGGGCTACTGCTTAGCTCCCGAAAAACTGATGAACGAATTCAGAAAAGTGTATCAGTTTATGGTTTTTAGTGCCAATACACCTATTCAATATGCATTGGCCGATTACATGGATGATAAAAATGCCTACCTCGAATTGGCGCAATTCTATCAGGAAAAACGCGACTATTTCAGAAAGTTGCTTAAAGGTTCTAAATTAAAATTACTGCCTTGCGGAGGTTCGTATTTTCAATCGGTGATCTACGATAAAATCACCAAGGAACACGACCGCGATTTTGCCATAAGGCTTACTAAAGAATATGGAGTGGCTTCCATTCCGGTATCGGTGTTTTACCGGCAGGGAACTGATGATCATGTTTTGCGGTTTTGTTTTGCCAAATCAAACGAAACGCTTGAGAAAGCTGCCGAGAAACTATGCAGGATTTAACAATTTGCGGTATCCAGACTTTTTTGCACTGGGAAAACCGGGAGGCTAATCTTGCCATGCTGGCAACAAAAATAAATAGCATCACTACTTCACCCGATATCATCATTTTGCCTGAAATGTTTACCACCGGTTTCAGTATGCAACCTGAAAGGTTTGCCGAAGAATCAAATGCCGAAACAACAGAATGGATGAAGCAACAGGCCGAAGCAAAAAGTTCAGTCATATGCGGAAGTGTAATGATACATGACAAAGGGAAATACTTTAACCGTTTCATATGGATGCAACCCGATGGTTTTTGTATGACTTATGATAAAAAACACCTGTTCCGGATGGGAGAGGAAAATAATCATTACACATCAGGCGCAAAACAGGTAACCATAAGTTATAAGGGGTGGAATATTGTTCCGCTGGTTTGTTATGATTTGCGTTTTCCGGTTTGGTGCCGCCACCCTGAAGCCAACCTGATGATAGTAGTTGCCAACTGGCCCGAGCGCAGAAAGGAACACTGGATGAAATTGCTTGAAGCACGGGCAATAGAAAATCAATGTTATGTGGCAGGCATAAACCGGGTAGGGGAGGATGGTAGTACCATTTATTATTCGGGAAACAGCATGGTAGTTGATCCGAAAGGAGAACGAGTGGCTTATTCAGAGCATACCGATTGCCTGCTTGAAGCAACACTTAATGCTGAGGAAATGCTCCATTACCGTTCTCAATTTCCGGCATGGAAAGATGCGGATGATTTTAATTTGAAAGGCAGTTAATAGCCGTATTTATCCTTCCAGAGTTTTTTAAGAAGCTGGCGAAATTCATTTTCCCTAATGTTATTTCCCGGCTCATAAAATTTTGTACCGCTAAGTTTTTCAGGTAAAAATTCGAGGTCGGTAAAATTCCCTTCGTATGAATGGGCATACTTATAATTTTTCCCGTAGTCTAATTCTTTCATCAGTTTGGTTGGTGCATTTCGTAAATGCAACGGAACCGGTAGTTCGCCATTTTTATGCAATGCAGCATAAGCTTCTTCAATAGCCATATACGAGGCGTTGCTTTTGCTGCTGCACGCCAGGTAAACTGCCGTCTGGGCAAGAATAATTCTTCCCTCCGGCATACCAATCATGGTGATTGCCTGAAAACAATTGGTAGCAAGTAGCAAAGCATTCGGGTTGGCGTTTCCAATATCTTCCGAAGCGAGAATTACCATTCTGCGGGCAATAAATTTAATGTCTTCCCCACCATCCAGCATTCGGGCCAGCCAGTAAACCGCTGCATTCGGGTCGCTGCCTCTTATTGATTTGATAAAAGCCGAAATAATATCATAATGCTGTTCGCCTTTTTTATCGTAAACAGCCATGCGCTTTTGCAGGTAATTTTCTACTGACTTATTGTTTATGACAACCGGGTCATCAGCTTGTGCGTTCACTAATAGTTCAACCAGATTAAGTAATTTTCGGGCATCTCCGCCCGAAAATAAAAGTAAGGCCTCTGTTTCTTCTACCTTTATTGTTCGCTTACCAAGTATTTCATCCCGGGCGATGGCCGTGTGAAGAATTTCTTCCAGATCATTGCGCTCAAGTTCTTTCAAAATATACACATGGCAACGGGATAACAGAGCAGAGTTTACTTCGAATGACGGATTTTCGGTAGTAGCTCCTATCAGTAATACAATTCCTTTTTCCACAGCCCCAAGCAAGGCATCCTGCTGGCTTTTATTAAACCGGTGAATTTCATCAATGAATAAAACTGATTTTCCTTCCTGTTTTGATTTTTCGATTACCTGACGCAGTTCCTGAACCCCCGAACTGATAGCGCTAAGCATATAAATGGGTAATCCTAATTGTTGGGCAATTAAACAGGAGAGTGTTGTTTTGCCAACTCCCGGTGGTCCCCAAAAAATCATAGACGCAACCGACTTGTTCTCTATAGACTTTCGCAGCAACGCTTCCTTGCCAAGCAAATGTTTTTGCCCCGCACACGCATCAAGTGTTTGCGGTCGCATGCGTTCGGCCAATGGAATTGCATTGCTCATGCCTTTGGTTTTTTTAATTTTTCGCAGGCGAATTTAAATTTTTCAGGAACCGATTTTACTTTTCGCTCTTTGTAATCAAAACAAACCATACCGGTTTTGGCAAGTGCCGTGTTTTTCTGCTGAGTGATATTATACAGTTGGTAATACAATTCAAAACCTGCTCTGCTAAAATCTCCAAGACCAATATTGATTTGAATTTGATTGTTATAAAATGCCTCGGATTGATACACCACTGCCGTATCGGCTTGTATCAAACTTACACCTTCAATATCTGATTCCAAATACCCAAGCGACTCAAAAAAACGAATTCTTGCCTCGTGAAGGTAGCCAAGCACCCGGTCGTTGCCAAGATGATTACCATAGTTAATATCCATAACTGAAACCACTATATTAGTCGTAAATATTACAGGTTCAGGGAAATGCAATTCAATGCGGGCCATGTTTTTTTAAAGAGCAAGTTACGCTTTCGGCTTAATCTAAGTCAATAAAAAAGTGTTCCTGAAAAACATCGGCAATTTATTAGGTTTATTAGAGCTATTACCTTAATTTAGAGGCATATTTAGAAGAATGGCAAAGCCGTTCGATAGAGTAATGCAGAAACTGAAAGAAAGTGTTTACTTCCTTGCCGTGCTTGGTATGCTTGTACCGGGACAAGTTTTTGCGCAATGTATTGGTGTTGATTTTACGGCACCCACCACCGTAGCATGTGCTCCTGCCGTATTAAATTTTACAGCTATAGGAGTTCCTGCGGGTTCCTCTTTCAATTGGAAGTTTGGTACTACTACCATCAGCGGAAATGATACTATTTCGTACATTTTTACCAAGAAAGGTCTTTACACGGTTGAAATGGAAGCCACCACACCCAGTATGGGAACATGTGTGGTTACCAAAAGCGCCTATGTAAATATTTACATGCCCGATACTCCGGTACTGGTAGTTGATAAACCCAAATTATGTAACGGAAGCGACTCGGTACAACTAAAAAATACTAAGCCGGGTTTTAGCCGGATTGACTGGATTATTGAAGCGCAAAATCTTCAGAACCGGGGCGACTCACTTAAGTATTTATTTTTTATTCCGGGAGCCAAGCATATTGGAGTTAAAGTGTACGATGCTTTCGGTTGTCCTTTTTTGAAAATGTTTGATTCGGCTGTAGTGGTAAATTACACACCAACTATCAATATTAATCCATCCAAAACACAAGGTTGCAAACCGCTTATCACTAATTTTTCCGCTACTACCAATCAGCCGGCACGGCAAATTGTAAGTTACAACTGGCAATTTCCGGGTGGTACTCCTTCTTCATCCACCTTAGCCAGTCCTGCAAATATCAAATACCTCACTTCAGGCAATTACAATGTTATTTTAACAATAAAAATGGCTGATAGTTGTGTGTATACCAAAACGCAGAATTTTGCAATTTACGCTGAGGATACACTAAAGCCAACGTTTGTTATTTCTGACTCGATTGGTTGTGCAGGAACAAGTTTCTTTTTTGTAAACACTTCCCCCAAGTCACAATTTCCGGGTTCTCTGTTCTGGAATTTATCCGGGAATGCAGGTACCGATTGGTTTCTTCTTACCGATACAGTTATGAAGGGAAAGGATACCATGGAATATCAAATCTTTAACCAAGGGCTCTATACGGTAAAATTAGATCATTACCTCAATGGCTGTATGAATACTACAACCAAAGTAAATTCAGTGCATACTTTTGAAGTGGGTAATTCTTTCATGTCAAACGATAATGTTTCGTGTATTGTTCCTGATTCAGTGCACATGATAAACACTTCAAATATCACAACCGGTAAAATTTTCAAATGGAAAGTGTTCGATAAAAACGGTGGATTAGTTGATTCTTCCGGTGACCTGAATCCGGTATTTAACGTAACCAAACAGGGGAATTATAAAGTGGAAATGACGACCACCATTCCCGGCAAGTGCGTTCATAAATACAGTCAGGCCAACTTTATCAAAATTACCAAACCCAAAGCCTTGTTTAAAAGTGATACCGTGGCCTGTGCCGACCGCGAAATTACTTTTCTCCAGGATGTGGTACCCTATACCTCTGACAGCATTCACTATAAATGGAAATTATGGAACCGTGACAGTACGGATACGCTCAAAACAGTTGGAGATGAAACTTTTTTTAAATACACTTATCATGATACGGGCTTTTTCGATGTAACTTTTATTACTTACAGTGGTCAGTGTGCCGATACAATCAGGAAGGATTCTGCAATACATCTGATACGGTTTAAAGGTGGGATTAAGAATACATTTGCAAAAGCCTATTGTGTAGGTGTTCCGGTGAGTACCACCACACAGGTGCAGGTTACTCCCAAAAATTCCTCCCCGATGATGGCTGAGTGGACATTTACTCACGAATCCAATCCATCGGTCAGTGTCACTTGTACGGGTATATCTCCCGGTGTACCGCCAACTCCTAATTTTCAGTCAGGGGCAGCGTTTATGGTACCCGGCCGGTACAATGCACGTATGGTGCTGCATGATGGAGCTTATCATTGCATGGATACTTCTTATTTGGATACTGCGATACAAATAAGTGACGTGGATGTTAAGATGAATGTGCTTCCGGGCTGCAGGCCTTATGGGGAGCCGGTAACGTTTAGTACTATCTATAATTATCACTTTGGAAACCCTTCCCCCAAAATAAATGCCAGCTGGAAATTACAGATAGATACATTTTACTGCAAACCTAAAGATAGCGCCAACTATTATTACAATACCACAGGCGATACCAGTTATATGCATATTTTCAGGCCGCAGGTGTATGATGTATCGGTGAGGATAACCAATTCGGATAATTGCAGCAAGTTTTATTATGCTCAGTATGCCATTGATGTGATGCGCGAAGCCATTATTGATGTGCCCGACAGCGGATGTAAAGGAACATCGGTGCCGGTATCCAACAGTACCTATGGACGTCATCACAAATACAAATGGATTTCAGATAAACCAACTCTTCAGTTTCTTCCCTCAGATACATCATTTGCCCCATCACTCAGTTTTACTGATACCGGATTAACCAGAGTAATTTTTGAAGCTTATGACACATTGCTTGGATGCATAGACCGCGATACCGATTGGGTATATATCAAATCTCTGGATATAAATTTTACCACCGTTGATACGTTTAAAAAATGCGCCCCGGCATTGGTGAATTTTAAAGTAACAGGTCCGGCAGATGTAATTTATACCTGGAGTTTTGGTGACGGAGATTCTATTGTGACACCGGGAACCGATATTTACCACCTGTACCGGAAAAATTCAGGGAACTCGGCCACTGATGGTTTTAGTGTGTGGTTGTACGGGGTAAATACACTTGGTTGCCAAAGTACCATAACGCGGAATAATTATATAAAAATTCAGGGGCCTGTTCCAAAATTTGATTTACTCGACAGCATAGGATGCGAGCCATTTCAGGTGCGATTTGTCAATCAGTCATTGAATCTGAAAAGTTTTTATTACGATTATGGTGACGGTTCACCCATTGATTCATCAACCATGAATCCAAATCATGTGTACAAAATAAAAAATCCGAATTCAAATCTGGAAGTATTCAAGCCAAAATTACTTGCTTATGATAATGATTTTTGCTTCAGTATTTATGAAGATTTTGATTCGGTAATGGTACATCGTAAACCAAAAGCCGGTTTTACGGCTAATAAACGACAGGCTTGTCAGTTGGAAACTATCCTGCTCACCGATACAACTGCACTATCGGCAAAACGATACTGGGACATTAATAACGACCTGACTGCTGATGATTCGGCCCAAACTTCCGGGTTTAGTTTTCTTCCCGGATTTCATACCGTGAGGCTGCAGGTAATTACCGCTGCCGGATGTGCAGATACTTTAGTAAAACCTAATTACATTTTAATTAATCCTTCACCGGTAATTGATTTTTCAGTAGGTGATACCGAGTTGTGTTTTGGCAATCCTGCCGGATTCGTCATGTCTTATTCATCCACTATTCCGTTAAAGTCGCAATTATGGGAATTCGGAAGCGTATCGGGAACAGAGGATACTTCTACATTTAAAAATTCCTATTACACATTCAAAACTCCGGGATATAAAAATATTACCCTTACAGTTTACGATTCTAACAGTTGCGAAGGCAAACTGCAGAAAAATAATATTCTGCTGGTAATGGATACACTGATTAATGATTATCCGGTACTTCAAAATGTAACGGTTGATTTAAACCATGCGGTTGAAGTAACATGGAAAAATCCTGCACCTGTTCGAAAGTTTGATGAGTACAGGTTGTATCGCTCCACACCATCGCAACCTTCCTGGCTAAAAGTTGGGGCATTCCGAAAACCGACCGATACCTTGTGGGTTGATTTCAGTCGCCTTGCAAAAGATGAGCCCGTTACTTACCGGATGACTCAAACAAACAGGTGCGCTACCGAGTCAACACCTTCTCCCGTATTTACCACTGTTTTTAATCAGGTGCAGTCAACGGTTCACGGGGAAAATCAACTTAAATGGACTTCGTTTCAGGGGTACAATGTAGCAGAGATTCGGGTGTTTGGTTCGTTTATCAATAAACAACCCGATTATGAATTATTGGCCATTTTACCTGCTAATGCAACCGAATTTATTGACAAAAATCTTTGCCCTGTTGAGAAATTTTATCGGGTAAAAGCCATTTCGGCAACTGATAGCAATTTGTTTTCTTATAGTAACTATGCCGGTAAGATTCCATTCTACGAAATGCCTGTTCAGGTACCTTTGGTAAAGGTGGCTACGGTAGAGGATAATAAAAACGTTTCAGTTAGTTTTATAAATCCTTATACCCGAAAAGGCGATTTGATTGTGGACCGATACGATACGCTTTACGGATGGTTAACGGGTTTTGAAAAATTAACCGGAAGCTCCCCGACAATTACCGATAACCGGGTGCAGGTAGATAAATTTTCGTATCAGTACAAAGTTAAATACAGAGATACCTGTGGTTTGGAAAGTGATTATGGAAACCGGGGCGTGAGTATTTTGTTAAAAGGCATGGTGCAAAATGATATGCCTAACCTGAAGTGGTCGCCTTACAAAGAATGGCCATCGGGGGTAAGCCATTACTTAGTTCAGATTTGGCGCAACGGAATTTTTGAAACACGGGCTAAAGTAAACTCCGATACCCTTTTCTGGATTGACGAAAAAATTTATATGGATATTGATACGGCATATATATACAGAATTGTGGCTGTTTCGGGAGATTTAACCGATACCAGTATTTCCAATTATAAACCGCTTACACTTGATTCACGTATGTGGATTCCATCGGCCTTTACGCCTAATGGTGATGGAGTAAACGATTTCTTTTTCCCTGTGGCAGTTGGCGTATATAATGATTCCCCCCTTGACGAACTCCGGTTTATGATGCAAATTTACAATCGCTGGGGAGAGCTCCTTTTCGAATCACAAAATTTGTTTATCGGTTGGGATGGTACGTTCAAAGGAGTCGATTGTCCGGAAGGCGTGTATTCGTACAGCATTAAAGCCATTGGAGTGGATAATGCCAAAATGATTCGTAAGGGAACCGTTACTTTAATGCGTTAGGAAATAAATTTAGACTTCCATTCCTGTTTAGGTACCATACAGGTATCCTGTTTGCCAAACCATTTATATCTTCGGTTAGCAATAAAACGATACAACATGTCGCGGAGGAAAGGCGGGATAAGTATAAGCCAATAGAGTGCGCTCCAAATTCCTCCCAACTGCCGCGCTATCTTTAAAGCTGCCGTAGATTCAACATACATTTTTCCATTCTGAACCAATAACACCGAGGCCGGTGCCTGGATAAGGTAAGGCTGATTGGCAAAAAGTTTTTCGGCCAGGGGTGATTGTAAAGCGGCAAAGCGAAAAATATCCTTTTTATCACGGGCTATTACAAACTGCACACTCTTATTGCACAGGTTACAAACTCCGTCAAAAAAAATCACAGGTTTCTGTTGTTCAAAAGAAGCAGGAGTTTTAGCCACGAATATCTTAAATTTGCGCCCTCAAAGGTAGAAAGAAACATGTTCGAAAGTTTAAGTTCCAAACTCGAAAAAGCAATTAAAACCCTGAAAGGTCAGGGGCGAATTACAGATATAAATGTTGCTGAAACAGTTAAAGAAATTCGCAAGGCACTGATTGATGCTGACGTAAACTACAAAATTGCCAAACAGTTTACCGATAATGTAAAAACCAAAGCCATGGGCGAGGGAGTAATTAACAGCATCTCTCCCGGCCAGTTAATGGTAAAAATTGTAAATGACGAGCTGGTTACGTTATTAGGAGGCGACAAACAGGATATCAATCTTTCAGGTTCTCCGGCCATTATTCTCATGTCGGGTTTACAGGGATCGGGTAAAACTACTTTCTCGGGTAAACTGGCAGCTTACCTCAAAAGCAAAGGACTTACGGTAATGCTGGCTGCGTGCGATGTGTATCGTCCGGCAGCTATAGAGCAATTGCGTGTAGTGGCCGAACAGATTAAAGTTCCGGTGCATTTGGATAGCGAAACCAAAGACCCCGTTAAAATTGCAAACGATGCGGTGCAAAAGGCAAAAGAAACCGGAGCCAAAGTACTGATTATTGACACCGCAGGCCGATTGGCTGTGGATGAAGAAATGATGAACGAAATTTCCCGGCTCAAATCTTCCCTCAATCCTTCCGAAATATTATTTGTGGTAGATGCCATGACCGGGCAGGATGCCGTAAATACAGCCAAGGCATTTAACGATGTGCTCAATTTTGACGGAGTGGTGCTTACTAAAATGGATGGAGATACCCGTGGCGGGGCCGCTCTTTCCATTAAATCGGTGGTAAATAAACCCATTAAGTTTATTGGTACGGGCGAAAAACTCGATGCTATTGATTTGTTTTACCCCGATCGCATGGCCCAGCGTATTTTGGGAATGGGGGATATTGTAAGTTTGGTTGAACGGGCTCAAAGTATTTACGACAAAGAAGAGGCCGAACGGTTACATAAAAAACTTACTCAGGATAAATTTGACTTTGAAGATTTTCTGAATCAGATACAGCAGATAAAAAAAATGGGCAATATCAAGGATTTGGTTTCCATGATTCCGGGCGTGGGTAAAGCCATTAAAGACCTTGACATAAGTGACGATGCCTTTAAAGGAATTGAGGCCATTATTCGCTCTATGACTCCGCAGGAACGCAAAAACCCTGATATCATAAACGGTTCACGCAAAAAACGAATTGCCACCGGCAGCGGTACTGATTTACCTCAGGTAAACCAGTTGCTGAAACAATTTGATGATATGCGCAAAATGATGCGTACCATGAACAAAATGCAGGGAAGCGGCAGAGGAATGCGTATGCCGTTCGGGAGATAAATTAACTGAATTATTAAAAAATCACCGGTTGTTGTACCTTTAAGCCATAAACCGATTAGCCGTGTTTTTACAATGAAGTAAAGGGTACTGGCGTTATCAGGTTGTATCCTATACTTTATAATATGAAGCAAATTGTTTTTTCCGCACTGTTTCTCCTGATTTTTTCAGTGGCAAAAAGTCAGAATTTCAAATACACCCGCAGCCCCGTTGATATTACCAACAACAGTGATTTCTCCACCTTTCAGCTCATGGACTCGGCCATTCAGAATTACCATGTTTTTTTTAGTGGCGAAAATCATCAGTTCAAAGCCAGCAATGCGCGCCTTGAACTGAAATTATTAAAATACCTGCACGAAAAAGCAGGAGTAAATCACCTGTTGCTGGAATTTAGTTTTACCACCGGATACCTGCTCGAGAAATACATGTTTGAAAACGATACGCTGGCTTATGCCATGCTCAAAGCCAATTACCATAATCAATACATGTGGATGTTTGAACATTTAAAAGAGTACAATGCCACCCTCGACAGCGTCCATAAAATAAGGGTACACGGAATAGACTTTGAAGATGATATGCAATTGGCCGTGCGCACCCTGGTGATGCTTATGCCCGATAAAGAAGCACCTGATTCCATTGGACTGCATATTGAAACCCTGCGCGGCATGAATGGCCGTTATGCCCGCAACACCGAATACAACGAATACGAAGCCGCAGAATTAGGAACAGGTATTTTCGGGTACAACTACCGCGCTGGCCGCACCATTTCCGATTTACTCGATAATTACGACAGGCAAAAAGGAGTGTACGATGCCTATTTTGGCAAAAATGCCGCACTGGTAAGCACCATTATGTGGCATATGAAAGAAAATTTGCAATGGCGCGAATATTACACAGGAGGCAATATGCAGGAACGACCTTTCAGGGAGCGTTATATGTACAATAATTTTTTAAAATTAGTGGAGCAAAATCCCGGAGGTAAATTTTTCGGTCAATTCGGACGTTGCCATACCAGCCTAAACCAAACGGACGAGAATTGCGATGTTACATTTTTTAACTCGCTGGCAGGTAAAATTAACAACAGCCCCAATCCCTACCTGAAGGGAAAGGTATTTATTGCAGCCGGATTTTATCCTCATGCCGAGATGAACGGAACTTCAACCGTTTCAAAAGCAGGATTTGTTTCGTTTTTAAACAAAATGGAGAAAGAGGCGTATGATACTTCCATCACCTTATTTCTGGTCGAAAAAGATTCGGTGCACTACGGAGATTTATACAAGCATTATAATTTTATTTTCTTTAACAATAACTCGCTGGCCGATGACCGGGCACTTAAAGTGGAAAAAGGAAGAAAAAAACATAAAGGCTTTTTTGGCCGCGCAGCAGATAAGGAATTATTTGTAGGGCTGAGTGCTCAATACCAGCTTTACGGAGTAAAAACCACCGGACTTAAACCTTTTTTCAATAGCTATGTCTTGCCTGTGCCGGTGAGCCCGCTCTCAATGACCGGCCTTTCGTTTACCGTGTTTGATGACAACTCGGGCGATTATTTCAATGCCTCTTACAACCGGATGGATGAAGTAAAATATGCTACCAACGATACTTCCCGTTTTTCATTCAATGCCTCATCTTTTTCTATAAAAGGAGGAGCTGATCTTTTTAACAGCAATCCATTTATCAATGTGATTCCATGTTTCGGACTTACCTATACCGAGTACCGCATTAGCCATACCATTACCAAAACTCCTTCCTTGTTTCAACCTGAAAAAACGGGAGGGGAAATACTTTATAAAAACCCGGCACTATTGGGCGATGTCTCCTTGCGGGTGAGCACCCATTTTTATATGATAGGCATTAGCGCGTGGGGTGGTTACCAGTTTGATGTATCGGGGCAAAAATGGCGCAGAGACGGAAGCTACTCAACCCTTGCTCCCAAAACTTCGCTCAGCGGCTGGTATGCCGGAGCAGGAGTGGGGTTGTTTATTAATAACTGATTAAATGAACAGGCGGATGTAGAGAACGCTAACCACGGAAAGAAAGAAGATATGTTGCAGTTTATTTGAATGTAATAATTTTACCAATGACACTACCGGCTGATAAAGAACAATGGGCTGATAATATGAGAGCAATGGCAACAATTGCGGTTATTGTTTTACATATAGCTGCTGCTCCTGTACTATACCCTTACGATAAAATTTCAAATTTTGACTGGTCTGTGGGGAATATTTATGATAGCTCGGTTCGATTTTGCGTGCCGGTATTTTTAATGTTGACCGGGGCATTGTTATTACCCGGAACCAATTCAATTGGTGAATTCTTTAAAAAACGTTTTTTGCGAATTGTTTATCCTTTTTTATTTTGGAGCTTCATTTACATATTGTATGATTTTTTCCTGAAATGGCAATATCACGAAAGTCTGACCCCATCAATAGGAGTCACCTACATTTTATCACAATTAAAGGGTGGGGCCTCCAGCCACTTTTGGTATATTTATATGATTATTGGAATATATCTTATTTTTCCGGTAATAAGTAAATGGATTGCGAACAGTACAAGGAAAGAAATTAGCTATTATGTTGCTGTTTGGGTTGTTGCCATTTTGCTTAATCTCTCATTTTTTAATAGGTATAAACCTAACATTGACCTAATTTATTTTTCAGGCTACCTCGGGTATCCAATTTTAGGGTATTTACTGTCAACTGCATCCTTCCATCCAAAAATAAAATCATACTCAATTGTGTTTTTCCTTACAGGGACTTTAATAACAATAATTGGCACGCATATTCATACCCAAAAAGATGGAGTATTTTATGACTGGTACTATTCTTACTTAAGTCCAAATGTACTAATAGCCTCAGTTGGTTTTTTTTTATTTTTCCGACAAACCACCTTCAATTCTCCGTTCATAGTACGATTTTTTCAAATCATAAGTAACTACAGTTACGGAATATATTTGTGTCATGTTTTGGTTTTATTAGGTTTAGCAAAATTTGGGATTTCGTGGGATAAAATGAATTCATTAATCGGAATTCCTGTGATTGCATTAGTATGCCTTTCGATATCATTAGCTATTACGTATCTTATCAGTAAAATGCCGGCCGGAAGGAAAGTTTCAGGATATTGACCTGAGTTTTTTTGTCCAAGGTTTGGCGTCCCCGCCAACCTATAACTGATTCCATTGTCGTTCGTGATTCTATATTCCAAACATTATAGATTTTGAAACTCTGACAGGGCTTTTTGCTGAAGCATACAGACCTGTCAGGGTCGACTGGCATTGTAACACGGATGGCAAATCTCTCAAATAAATACTTCAGGATTTACAAATCCCGAAGAGCGGAGAACTTTAAACTCAAAACCTTAAACTTCAAACTTCATACAGTTAATCTTCACAAAATCACCCGCGTGTTTTGATTTTTCAGATTTTACCCCGACATTTGCCCTCCCGTTTGGGTACTTTATTCAAGCGGTTAGTTTTTAAGCACTTAAATAAATAAAAAATGTCAGTAAAAATCAGATTACAGCGTTTCGGACGTAAACAATCTGCCTACTATCACATAGTGGTGGCCGATGGACGTTCACCCCGTGATGGAAAATTCATTGAGCGTATTGGTGATTACAATCCCAATACCAACCCTGCAACCATTAACCTGGAGTTTAACAAAGCCGTACAATGGCTGGAAAACGGTGCTCAGCCCACCGATACCTGCCGCGCCATTCTTTCGTACAAAGGCGTAATGTACAAGCATCACCTGAACCGCGGTGTAGCCAAAGGTGCCCTCACCGCAGAATTGGCCGAGACCAAATTGAACAAATGGCTGGAAGAAAAGAATGCTAAAATTACCGCTAAAGCCGACAGCTTATTATCTTCAGCCGATAAGAAGAAAAAGGCTGCTTTAGAAGCCGAAGCGAAAGTAAACGAAGAAAGAACTAAAAAATTAGCCGCTAAACAATCAGCACTGGCTGCCGAGGTTGCCGCTGCCGAAACAGCCGCAGAAGAAACCCCTGCTGCCGAAGAAACAGCTGCTGAGTAAAACGTTTAGTATGGCTGCAGAAAAAAAATATTCGGTAGCCGGTTTTATATCCCGCACACACGGATTAAAAGGTGAACTGAAGGTAAAACTCAGTTCACCTTTTTCTTTTGCCGATATGCTGGTAAAAGGGGCCGTGATGCTGGAGATAAAGGGCAAACCGGTACCTCATTTCCTCGATACTTTCAATGATTCGGGCACCGATATCATAATCAAATTGCAGGATATAAACCATGTTGACCGCGCACAGGGACTGGTGGGATTGCATATATTGGCTGATGATAAATTATTAACTGAAAGCGATGAAAACCAACTGAAGCAGTTAAAAGAATTTTTATTGATTGATAAAAATTTAGGAGAAATTGGGCGGGTAACCGATGTAACCGAAATGCCGGCTCACCCGCTGCTCACCGTTAATTTTAACGGAGAAGAAGTGCTGGTTCCGCTGGTTGACGATTTTGTGATAGAGATTAAAAAACGCAAAAAAGAAATACACGTGGAGTTGCCCGAGGGTTTACTGAACCTGAATAAATGATGATGCAGATAGATATCCTTACCCTTCATCCCGATTTGCTTCAAAGTCCGTTTAACTACTCCATCATAAACAGGGCTAAGGAGAAAGGACTGGTGCAAATAAACCTGCACAACCTGCACGATTATGCCCCCAACAAATGGCGCAAGGCCGATGATTACCCTTTTGGCGGAGGTGCCGGCATGGTGATGATGATTGAACCCATTGACCGCTGCCTGAGTGAACTGAAACAACAGCGCCAATACGATGAAGTCATTTACCTGTCGCCCGATGGAGAGCTGTTTGATCAAAAGATGGCCAATGAACTTTCGCTTAAAAAAAATATCTGCTTTTTATGCGGCCACTACAAAGGGGTAGATGAAAGGGTGCGCGAGCATTTAATTACCCGCGAAATTTCTATTGGCGATTATGTACTTACCGGTGGCGAACTGGCCGCAGCCGTGATAGTAGATGCTCTGGTGCGTTTAATTCCGGGTGCCATGAGTGACGAAACATCGGCCTTAACCGATTCGTTTCAGGATGGATTGGTGAGCCCGCCTGCTTACACGCGTCCGGCTGATTACAGGGGCTGGAAGGTACCCGATATTCTTTTGAGCGGACACCAGCAAAAAATTGATGAATGGAGGCATGAGCAGGCAATTGAACGTACCAAACAACGCAGACCGGGGTTGTTTAATGAGGAAAATCCATAAGTAAATATCGTGCGGAGTGCGCTTTTTTCGCTAAATTTGACCTCACCTAATCACCAATTTTCTACCTTATGAGTAAAATGATGCGCATTGAACAAGTAATGACCGATAAGGTTACCGTGGCCAACCTGCACAACAAATTTTCGCAGGTAATGGATTTTTTTCAGTTGTTTAAAATTCATCACCTTCCCGTTATGGATGGCGATGCCATTATAGGCATAATAAGCGTACACGATGTGCTGCATTTTATGCACGAGCGCCTGCTTAAAGGAGATACACTTACCCTGGCACAGTTAGATTCCGATTTTTCCATTGCAAATATCATGACTCCAAATCCCGTAACCATTTCGCCCGATGCCACGTTACTCGAGGCTTTGGAATTGTTTGACGAGGGAAAATTTCGTGCACTTCCGGTGGCCGAAGACGGAAAAATACGCGGCATTATTACCTATAAAGATCTGGTGCGCGTGTACTCGTGGGAAAAACATTCCTGAGTGATGGATGGCATCTAAGCCTGAGCCTGCTCCGTAAAACCTCCGTTTCTTACTGACCATTATCATATTGTTCGTTGATAAACGTCATAGTTCAGCTATTGGGGCGGGGGTACCTTTGTCTCATCAAATTATCATTTTATGAGCAAGCATATTTTAGTACACCAGATTATGACCAACAAGGTTACGGTGGCCAGTCCTTCCAACACGTTTATGCAGGTGATGGATTTTTTTACCCTGTTTAATGTAACCCATTTGCCGGTGGTAGACAATGAAGTTCTTGTGGGCATTATAAGCCTTAAAGATGTAAACCGTTTTGTACACGATAAAATTGAAAAGGGAGAATCGGTAAATAAAGAAAACCTGGCCGATGGTTTTGATATTTTAAAACTAATGACCCGCGGACCGGTAACCGTAACCCCTGACACTACCTTAGAAAATGCCCTCGACATATTGGGAAAAGGAGCCTTCAGTTCGCTGCCGGTGGTAGAGAATGGTAAACTTTGCGGCATTTTGACCATAAGCGATTTGGTGCGGGTGGTGGCTTATGAAACCAACAAAGGGCCAATTATGCATTTATAAATTAAGTTGCATCCATAAGTTCAGCGTTACATAAAATAAGGCAGGTTATCCGGAAACGGGTAGCCTGTTTTTTTATGAGCCAATTGTGATGGTTTCAGAGCGGGAATAAATATTAAAGCGGTCGTTTCGCAAAAAACCAATGAGGGTAATATCAAATTCGTTGGCTGTTTGTACCGCCAGACTTGAAGGTGCACCAATGGCACATACCACCCGCACGCCTGCCATAGCCGCTTTTTGAAGCAGCTCAAAACTGGCTCTTCCACTAAGTAAAATGATATGCCTGTTTAAGGGCACCAATTCTTTCCCGATAGCAGCCCCTATCAGTTTATCCAGTGCATTGTGGCGCCCCACGTCTTCACGCATCAGCAGCAGGTTTCCATTTGTATCAAACAGCGCACAGGCATGTATGCCACCGGTGTGTTCAAACAGTGTTTGCTGCCCGCGCAGCATGCCGGGGAGTGAATGCAGGAGAGAGGCCGGTATTTTAAACGGTGTATTGCCTGAAAAAATGCGGCACTGTGTTTTTACCGACTCAATAGAAGCTTTGCCACATACCCCGCAGCTGGAGGTGGTATAAAAATTACGCGATAGTTTGGCCATATCCACCTGCACATGTTCGTGCAGCTCTACCCTTACAATATTTTCTGAATTTTCTTTGGTATTGAGTTCAGTACAATAGCGTATCTGAGTGATATCGGAAGCGTTTTCAATTATGCCTTCGGTAAATAAAAAACCCAGTGCCAGTTCGAAATCATTTCCGGGGGTGCGCATGGTTACCGAAATACTTTTTTGCTCGCGGGCATGGGCAGGGCCATAACCTAAACGTATTTCCAATGGCTCCTCCACAGCCAGTAAATCGGACGTTGTGGTAGTGCCGGAAACCATTATTTTTTGAACCGCAACAGCAATAACAGGCGTTTTACCCATAGGGCGAAGATACGATTTTTTGTACGATGCCGGCAATGGCCTGAGCCGGGTAAAGTCGCAATGCTTACTCCCGATTTTTGATGGTTTTAAGACTTTTTATTACCTTTACCAGAGGAATAAAAGGTTCGTATGACTGACCAAAATGGCGGGATAACCTAAAGTTTATATAGCATATATACGAGTTACCGGCAAGCTTAAAATGACGCATGAGCATTGACATTTCAGAAAAAGAAGTAAGAAAATTTAAGGCCATTCTGGACTATTTAAAACGACTGGCAGACGATGGAGTAACTCCTCTTATCGAAAAGCAAATTTTATTAATGCTCGATGACTGCCTTCCTTTTTTTTCTCACTTGACAATGGAGCATATTTTTCCTCAGTTACATCGAATAACAATTAATAGAAATGTACTTGGGTCAAACAAAAGAATTTGGGACATTGCTCATCTTAAATATCCACCACCTGACCGAGTTACAAAGTATGGACGTTGTAATCTTCCTAAGCAATCCGCATTTTATGGGGCAATGTTTGACATGACTTGCATAAACGAACTTAGACCAAAAGTAGGAGACCTTGTCACCCATTCGGTATGGAGAATTAAATATGATAATGAAGGTTTAGTGTATTGTCCAATTTTTAAAAATCAACCACCTAAATCAAAAGGTGTTGTAAATCCACGCTCAATGGAATACAATGATATTTACATAAAAGAACTTAAAAAGTTTCCAGAAAATATTCAGGCACAAATTGACAGCTTGGTACAATTCATTGCCGATTCATTCACAAAGGATATAAGACCGGACAGGCATCTTGACTACATTTTTAGTGCTTATTTTTCTAATAAAATTTTATATCAGTTTGAAAACGGAGCCATTGACGCAATATATTATCCAAGCGTAAAGGACGGGCTTACCTTTGAAAATATTGCAATAAAGCCAGAGGTTTTCGACAAGAAATATTATTTAGCAGAAGTTAAAGAGAATTTTGTAGTTCAAGACTTGAGTAGTGGTAAGGGCGGCCATTTTTCTCATGGCATTTCCGACTGTAAAACATTTGACTATGCCGCTGGAAAGATTTTGTGGGACAAGGACAGAATGTATCAGCCTGACGATTTCATGCGACAAATTAGAATGTATCATGGTGTCGACATAAGCTAAGCCCCTAACTCGCGCGCTCCCGTGTAAGTGTAAGCATCCCAGCCGTTCGGGATTTGCAATCCCGAACATATATATCTGGTAGGATTTGCAATCCGGTGCTAAATTGGTAACTTGCAATTCATATGGATTTGAAAAGTATAACCGAAAAAAGTGGGATGTATTTATTACACCTACCGTTGTTGATTGGGTAGATGTATTTACCAAACCTCTTTACAAAAATGTAATTATTGAATCATTACAATTTTGCCAGCGTGAAAAAGGGCTGGATATTTATTTGGTATGGTAAGTCGGATTTCAAATCCTATAAGTAAGTTCATTCGGGATTGCAAATCCCGAACGGCTTGGGGGTTATCGGTAATGCTATGAGGACAGTGCAACTTGAAAGGCAAATGCTAAAAACAAACAGACAACAATGATATTTAGACGGCTTATTTTATTCCTCTTTCTTCTAACTGCGACAGTTGCTCGCGGACAAATTACAAATGACAAATTTGAGAAGTTTGCAATTAAACAGGACAGCTTATTCATCGTTGCTTACGAACAAAAGGACACCAAGACATACAACAAACTATTAACTGAGTTTTTATCCCAATACGACAAACTATCTGCGGACGGCAAAATGAACTTTTCAGGTTATCTCAGCGGTGCATATTACAATCTCTGTTGCACTTATTCGCTATTGGACAACAAAGAAATGGCTCTGACTTATCTCAAAAAATCTATTGACGCTGGTTATATTGACTACAAACACATTCAAGAGGACACCGACCTAGACAACATCAGAAAAGAAAAAGAATTTTTAATCATCAATAGTCAGCTTAGGAATGTTGGCGACTTTCTCTACATCTTAAAAAAGGCTGACAAATACAATCTTGCAGACAACAGACAACTTCCGACTTTTACATACCAATCTAGCGACAATCAAAACTTAACCAGTTTACGCAAAGCATTTAATCTGGACAGCATTGCAGGTAAGGGGACAGATGTTTTAAAAATACTTAATCTGCTGCATTGGATACATAATTTAATTCCCCATGATGGCAACCATGAGAACCCTGTTGTGAAAAACGCAATGAGCATGATTGCCGAATGCAAGCGTGATGACAGGGGCTTAAATTGCAGAGGACTTGCAACAGTTTTGAACGAGTGCTATTTGTCATTAGGAATAAAATCACGAATAGTTACTTGCCTACCCAAGGACAGTTTAAAAATTGACAACGACTGCCATGTAATTAATTCTGTTTATTCCGAGACACTTAAAAAATGGCTATGGATTGACCCCACTTTCAATGCTTATGTAATGAACGAAAAGGGAGAAATGTTGAGTATTGAAGAAGTAAGAGAAAGAATAATCCAAGACAAGCCAGTCATATTAAATCCTGATGCAAATTGGAACAATCAAAATCCTCAGACAACAGAATATTACCTTTTGAACTACATGGCAAAAAATCTTTACATTCTTGAGTGTCCTACTAATAGTGAATACAACATGGAGACGAGAGAGAGCGGCAGGATTTATAGTTACATACAATTACTTCCACTTGACTATTACCAACAATCACCCGACAAGACAGAGAAAAAGGACGAAAAAACAAAAACAACTTGGACTATATTTAAGACAAATAATCCTAAACTATTTTGGCAGACACCGTGACGACAAGAGAAGCACGAACCGGTAACAGCACCCAGCCGTTCGGGATTTGCAATCCCGAACATATATATCTGGTAGGATTTGCAATCCGGTGCCAAATTGGTAACTTGCAATTCATATGGATTTGAAAAGTATAACCGAAAAAAGTGGGATGTATTTTATTACACCTACCGTTGTTGATTGGGTAGATGTATTTACTAAACCTGTTTACAAAAATGTAATTATTGAATCATTACAATTTTGCCAGCGTGAAAAAGGGCTGGATATTTATTTGGCATGGTAAGTCGGATTACAAATCCTATAAGTAAGTTCATTCGGGATTGCAAATCCCGAATGGCTTGGGGGGGGTAGTTGGCAAAACACACAATTTAACAAAAGTGGTTAAGTGAAAAATATCAAAAATGAAATTGTTGAAAATTCTAAAGAAGAGTTTCGCTATATTCTTCTTGGCAACATCATAGACAAACATTACTATGGGGAAGGCAAAGAAATTAGAAGCGGGACAAAACAATTTAGAGCTGGCGCTAAAGTATATTTGTTTCCAGAATACGGTGGAATGGGACATGAAGCAATGCCTGTTTACGGACTACCACGAAAAAGTTGGAAAAAAATTAAAATTGTCATTCGTTCAGAAATGATTAAAAATGTAAGAGTCAAAAAAACGTATGACCTAAAGTTGATTGAAATGATAACTAACAATCACTTTTACAATTTTTTGGGCAATGACGAGTCTGGCCTAAATATTTTTGCCGACTCAATGAATGAAAACAATAAAGAAATCATTGAATAACAAAGTCCACACTGGCGCGCGCATGCTGCGCGTGACCAGAATATACTGTTAGGTGTTACCAAAGAATCCCGGTAAATTGAAGCTTAATTTATGATACGATATTTCACCATCCTATTGCTTTTTATTTCGGCAACCTTTGCGATTGGGCAAATTTCGCTGTCGAAGCATGAACTAAAGGGCAAATGGATTGTACCGAATCTGGATAGTTCGTTTTACAAAAGCGATACCCTGGTTTTTATGAAATGCATAAATATTGACAAAGCGGCACCCCTTCATCACTATGGGAGGGGTTTTATAGAAAATACTTTTGCCATTCAAAATTATACGAATTTTTTTGAGTTCAAACTGAAAGCCGCTTCCGTGGTAAAAATATCGAACATCGTTAATGATAAGACTGACACTACACATACATATATGTTTCACGATGGTTCATGGGAAATGAACGGAAGACTTTTAAAAATTAGGTCTAGAGATTTTAGACTGAACTATGGTTTTATTTCGAGTGAAAAAGGTAAATTTACCGTAAATGGGAAAGAATACACTACGGTTTTTCTAAGGTTCAGGCGCCTGTTGAAATAACGAGTAGCCTAGCTTGGTCTCTTACGAAGAGAACTCTATCAAAAACTTTAAACTTTAGTTCCTTGCATTTACTAAAATAATTGGTTTACATTTGTTATAAATAAGTGCCACCTATTTATGCACCAAATAAAACTCCTTTTACTCCTTACTTCTTTTTGCTGCCTTAGCTTGCATTGCAAAAAAGAAGAGGTACAAAAAGAAGTTGATAAGTTACCACCAATAAGTGCGGAGGGGAAGCAAACTTTTGGATGCCTGATAAATGGCAAAGCATGGCCAAATGCCAGTATATATCAATTTAGTGCTTGGGGAGAAAATGGTAGGTTTGAATTAAACTTTTATACAAGGTATTCTTCCGGCTCAATCATGAGTGGACCAAATATTATAGATGAAATGATCATTAGTATCAAGAGTGGCATTGATGGGCCGGGACATTATTTGGTTCCTTTCAATTCGGGTTGGCAAAATGTAAATTTTACTATGGATTATAAAAATGTACTTTACAGATCTTCAATCACACCAAGTTCATATGCTACGCTAGATATTATCCGTTTAGATACAGTCAATCATATAGTGGCCGGTACTTTTGAGTTTACTTTATTTGACGAAATTGAATGGAAGTCATTAAAGGTAACTAAGGGACGTTTTGATTGCAGGTGGGGGTAGACAATTTATGCTTGCATTAATAAATAAAAAAGCCCCATGTTCCCCGGGGCTTTTTTGTTATAGAATAAGCTACGGTTTTATTTACCGGCTATTTCTTTAATTTTTTTCTCTAATTCAAATTCATCACCTTCTACGTAGCCATTGTGGGTAAACACTATTTTACCGGTTTTATCAAGCAAAACGGTAAACGGCACATTGGGTGCATTAAGGGCACGTTTTAAATCTTCGTTGGTGTCCAGCAATACTTCGTAATCCCATCCCTGTCCATTTACAAATGGTTTTACCTTTTGCGTGTTTTTGGCATTATCAACGGTAACGGCCACTAATTGCAGTCCGTATTCTTTCTGCCAGTCTTCGTACAGCGGCTGAATATTGCGCAGTTCTTTGATGCAGGGCGAGCACCAGGTGGCCCAAAACGAAATGATGGTAATTTTTCCGCTTTTCGAGTAATCCGATACATTTTTAGGTTTTCCGTTCATATCCTTCAGCACCAAATCGGGGAGCGACTGACTATTCTGCGCCATCAGGCTAAGGGCAAAGGTGAGGGTAAGGGCAAGGGCAATTTTTTTCATGACTTCGCTAATTTTGAGCTACGATTTTACAACAATCAAACCAAATTGCCAACCCGAGTTGGCAGCCTCTCTGTTACTCAGGCAGGTAATGAGGCAAAAGCACTACCCGGCACACTATCCACATTTATAGGAAAAACGGCCGAAAAACTTTCGCATTCGCCCTTATATTTGTGCGAAATGAGAATAGGCATTTTATTTGGCGGCCAGTCGCGCGAGCGGGAAGTATCCTTTGCCGGTGGCCGCACCGTGTATGATAACCTGAATAAAGAACTGTTTGAAGCTGTTCCGCTTTTTGTGGACAGTTTTAATAATATCGTTCTCCTTAACTGGGAATTTGTGTACAAGGGAAGTATCCGCGATTTTTATCCTCCGGTATCGGCTCTTCCGCACTCAAAACTCGATTTTCAGTACTATGCCGAGAACCTGGGTGACCTTACCCCGCAGCAGCAGGAAGAACTTATAACCGGCATAGGCCGAAAGGTGCAGCCACATGAACTAAGCGAGCTCATTGATTTTGCATTTCTGGCTCTGCACGGTGCTTATGGCGAAGACGGAACCATTCAGGGCTTGCTTGAATGGTATGGCATTCCGTATTCAGGTTCGGGTATATTGCCATCTGGTATTGGTATTAACAAGCGCGTGCAAAAAGAATGGCAGCAGGCGGGTGGATATCCGTGCCCTCAGTTTCTGCACATATCAAGAAAAGACTGGCTCACCGGTGACCGCAAGGTCTTGTTTGCCCACGTGGCTCAAACCCTTCCGTTGCCTTATGTAATGAAACCGACCAATCAGGGTTCGTCAATAGGTGTGAGTATTTTTCGCACCAATGATTTTGATGCCTTTGCCAAAGCCATTAACCGCAGTTTTTTCATTGAGCATTTGTATAAACCCGAATGGGTTGTTTTAACCGGAGAAGAGAAAGCAGCTTTATTGTTGCGGGTAGCCGATATACGCGAAGGAATAGGTTTGCCGGCATTGGTAAACGGGAAAAAAGTATTTGATGCCGATGGGTTATTGCAGGCAATAGAGTCGGCTTTTGCGGGTCACGATGTGGTAACAATTGAAGGATTGTACGGAGAGAGTGAAGTGCTGATGGAAGAGTTTATTGACGGTCGCGAATTTTCGTGTATTGTCATTCAAAACACCAATGGAGAGCCGGTGGCCTTGCCGCCTACCGAGATAGTAAAAGGCCACGAGGTTTTTGATTACCGCTCTAAATACCTTCCGGGATTATCGCGAAAAATTACGCCCATTCATTTACCTGATGCCGATGTGGAACGCATCCGCACCGAGTGTGTGCGGCTGTTTCACTTTTTTCATTTCAACGTGTATGCCCGCATTGACGGGTTTATAAAAGCTGACGGAACCATTTACCTCAACGACCCTAATACTACATCGGGGATGATGCCTTCCAGTTTTTTCTTTCATCAGGCAGCCGAAATAGGATTAAATCCATCGCAGTTTTTAACTTATATTATTTTTACTTCCTTAAGCGAGCGGGTGCGCACCTGGCAGCACAATGTGCACGTGCGGCAATTGCTTGAACAGTTAAATGCTGCCCTGGAAAAACAGCGCAGTGTGAAAGAAACACGAACCCGTATTGCCGTTATTATGGGCGGATATTCATCGGAGCGGCATATTTCGGTAGAAAGCGGACGAAATGTGTACGAAAAATTATCGGCCTCTACCAAG
Source organism: Bacteroidia bacterium (assembly GCA_019695215.1). GTDB lineage: Bacteria > Bacteroidota > Bacteroidia > UKL13-3 > UKL13-3 > JAGPCK01. The sequence goes on from JAIBAK010000040.1 coordinate 32,333, forward strand.
TACCAGCCTGTGCCGGTATTTTTAACAGGCAGCGATGAGCACCACGAGTTGTACCTGCTGCCGGTAAACATTATGCTTAAAGATA
>JAIBAK010000075.1 GCA_019695215.1 Bacteroidia bacterium
TCTGCATTAGCCTACATTAACTTGAAAGACATAACTTCGTCTCTCAATTATATCATATGCATTTATACAGTGTTGAAACCGGACTTTTTAAACTTGACGGAGGAGCCATGTTTGGCGTAGTGCCCAAGAGCATCTGGAACAAAACCAATCCTGCTGACGAGAATAACATGATTGAACTGGCCATGCGATGCCTGCTTATTGAAGACGGAAACCAGTTGATTTTAATTGACAACGGCATTGGCAGCAAACAGGACGATAAATTTTTAGGGCACTATTACCTGCATGGGGACGCCTCCCTCAAAACTTCGCTGAACAAATTAGGATTTGATGTGGCTGATATTACGGATATGGTGCTCTCTCATCTTCACTTTGACCACTGTGGAGGCAGCATTGAATGGAATGACGACCGCACTACTTTCCGTACTGCCTTTCCGAATGCCACCTATTGGATACATGAAGAACACTGGAACGAAGCCAATAACCCCAACCAGAGAGAAAAGGCCTCGTTTCTTAAAGAAAATATTTTGCCTATTGAACAAAGCGGACAACTAAAACTGATTGGTTCTAATGAATCCATCCACCCGAATATTTCATTGCTTGCCAGTAACGGACATACCCGCAGCATGATTCACCCGCACATAAAATGGCGCGACAAAACGGTGGTGTTTATGGCCGATATGATTCCTACCATGAGCCATATTCCAATACCGTATGTAATGGGATACGATGTGCGCCCGCTGAATACCATGAATGAAAAAGCAACCTTTTTAAAAGAAGCTGCCGCAAAAGAATACATCCTGTTTTTTGAGCATGATGCCTACCATGAAGCCTGCACGGTTACGGTCACCGAGAAGGGAATACGTAAAGGAGAAATAGTGAAGCTGGCTGATTTGTAATTAATGAAAAAAGACTTGCGAGAGCAAGGGTTTTCTATTTATTAAAATCTTAAGAAACTTTGGGTTCTCATTCTTGAATAACAAATTTAGAATTAAATAGCTAAATGAATAGTGTACTTTGTCCATTATATCTACACAGGTTTCTGTGATAGTCGTATGCTTTTAAGATGACCATTATTACAATCGGATAGTGATTATTGAAATCAATTTAATATTTCTGCCACCGGTTAAATACGCAACTAGGATACAAAGAAAACACGTCACTGCGAATCGGTACCCCGATGAAGCAGTCCCCTTATTAGAAGTACTCTGCTAATCACAGGGAGATTGCCACACCCGGAGTACCGGGTTCGCAATGACGGGTTCTAATTTCATTTCCACGGTTTCATCCGGACTTCCGTACGAGCCATAACTTTTTTATGCTGCATCAGCCATTGACAAGAAAGCATTTTCACTTACACCTTTCATTTTAAAACCTTCAAGCGAAAAAGCTTAAAGAAACATCTGATTTATAATTTGTCAATTATGAATAATAACCCTCTCTGCTGATTGTTTTCCAAATTCATCTTTCATTATAAAAAGATATAATCCGTTTGCCAATCGGGTGGTTGGTATCATAATGGTTTCGGCATTCAACTCGCCCTGCGCCACTACCTCTCCACGGCTTGAAAACATTTCCCAAAATCCTTTTTTTATTGTTGACTCAACAGTTATTTGTCCGCTTGCCGGATTGGGGTACACTCGGGTCATGTTTGTTTCAGGCATATCCTTCACTCCCGTATTGGTATTGCAAAACAACTTATTCAATTCGGCCCATAAATCACGGTCAAACACAACAGGAACAAGACTGCTATCAGAAGCAGGGTTACCCATGCGAATAATCACCATGTTTTGCGAAGGCCACAGGTATAATTTCTGATCGTTTTTTCCAAGGCCTGCTACCATTTCATCGGGGGCTGGCGGACATAAATCTCCGGGAAAAGTGAAAGTTGAACCCGGCAACTTATAACTTCCTTTACCATTTAACCACCACAGGTAACCGTAAGACGGATTTAAATTTTGCGAGGTATTCATCATTTGCCGGTAGTAGGCCGTATCTTTTAAAAGTGTATCATTTTTCCAAATGCCATGGTTGAGCATGAGCAATCCAAAACGGGCCATGCTTCGTGGCTTGGAATAAAATACCCCGTCATACCATAAACCGGAAACTCCGGTTTTAAGCGATAATTTAGAGTTGGTATATTGCTGGTAAGTACCTCCTGTTGCCGATTCTATCACATCCTGTAATAGTAAATAAGCCGCATTATGGTAATACCATTGATTACCCGCATCGGCTTTGTATTTAAGACAAGCCGGTAATTTGCAGTTATCATCAAGAACGGTGTAATCCAGCCCGGTTGTCATGGTAAGCTGATGACGAATGGTAATCAATCCTTCTTTGGCCGGGGGGCAGGTGGTCCAGCCGCTTCCCAAATATTTTGAAGTAGAATCGTAAATAGAGAGTTTCCCTTCCTGCTGTGCTACCCCCACCAAAAATGAGGTGATGGTTTTACCGGCCGAAGCCCAGTACCAAACCGAATCGGAGGTAAAATTATCAAAGTACTTTTCGATGGCTATTTTACCATCTTTTAAAATGATAAAAGCCTTGGTATTATTGCGTTGAAGCAAATCATATAAAGAATCAATGCGATTGGTGCACCAACCTAACTGCTGGGGGCTTACCGTATCCCACGTGCTCCCGATTAGAGGCGGAAAATACAATTGAGCATTACTTTTACTGCATAAGGTAACCAGTGCCACCAACGTAAGTACTAATTTTTTCATGAAGAATAATTTGCACTAAGATAAGGATTCACCTGAATGGTTTAACCGGACTTTGTATGGTTAATTACTGTTGGCAGGGGTAAAAAAAAATCCCGCTTTCGCGGGATTTAAAACTTGGGGTGGATGATGGGACTCGAACCCACGACCCCCAGAACCACAATCTGGTGTTCTAACCAACTGAACTACAACCACCGTGTTTTGTGAGGCGCAAAGATATTTAAAATCCTGTTACAGGGCAATTTTTTTTAGCTTTCATAAAGTTCACTCACTTTTTGCCAGTTTACCACATTCCAGAATGCTTTGAGGTAATCGGCCCTGCGATTTTGGTAATTCAGGTAATAGGCGTGTTCCCACACATCAATCCCTAAAATTGGTCTTCCGGCAGCCTCAGCTATATCCATCAGAGGATTGTCCTGATTTGGGGTAGAAATAATGCTCAGCTTTCCTTTGGCATCTTTTACTAACCAGCCCCACCCCGACCCAAAAACACCAACCGATTTTTTCTCAAACTGCTCTTTAAACAATACCATCGAGCCAAAGTCGCGGGTAATGGCTGCCGTTAATTTTTCGGATACAGCTCCTTGCACGGGGCCAATGATAGTCCAGAAAAAGCTATGGTTCCAATGACCGCCTCCGTGATTGCGAATATCCGACCGCACCGCCTCGGGGGTTAGTTTAATATTGCCAAGAAGTTGCTCCAGTGTTTTTCCTTTTAAGGAAGGTTCTTTCTCAACTGCTGCATTTAATTTGGTGATATAAGCCTGATGATGCTTGGTATGGTGAATTTCCATGGTACGCGCATCAATATGTGGTTCTAAGGCTGCATAAGCATAACCTAAAGGAGGCAACATAAAAGCACCCTCTCCCGCTGGCAAAGCAGTTTCGGCAGGTGTTGCGGCAAACAATTCACCGGGAATCACAGAAAGACCTGTGGCTGCACCGGCTGCCAGCAATCCACCGGCTTTTAAAAAATTTCTTCGTGTAGTGTGCATGACTTTGAAAATTAGCTGAACAAAATTAAAGGAATAAAACTGCTGATAACACTTAAAAATACCTCATTTTTGAATTAGTTTTCAGCAGTAGCCCATGAGTCACAAATCAAGCCATATTGAAATGCAGGTAGACGGAATGACCTGTACCAACTGTTCGCTTACGGTAAGAAAATACCTTGAGAATCAGAAAATGGATGATGTAAGCGTAAACTTTGCTACGGGAGAAGTGCGTTTTACCAACACTCCTTCGGCTGATATCAATACACTGAGCAACGGCATTGAAATGCTCGGGTATAAAGTGGTAAAAGAAGGAAGCATTCCCTCAAACGAAAAAAGCAGGTTTGCCTTAGACACGCTGGAAGGGAAATTCTGGTTCTGCGCCCTGTTTACCATTCCGTTATTGCTCCATATGATATTGCCGTTTGAGTGGCTGCATCTTCCAATGGTACAAATTTTATTATCAGCTCCTGTTTATGCTATCGGTCTTCTCTTCTTTGGCAAAAGTGCGTTTCAATCCGTTCGCAATCGCTTACCTAATATGGATGTGCTCATTTTTACAGGAGCCTTTTCATCTCTGGTATATAGTTTAACCGGTACAATGCAGTTTTGGGGAACACACGAAGTTCATCAGTATTTATTTTTCGAAACAGGAGCCACCATCATCACCCTTGTATTGTTAGGAAATCTGATAGAACTGAAATCGGTAAAGAAAACAACCGGATCTATTCATGAATTAACGGCCTTACTTCCGTCAAAAGCTACACGTATCAGCAAAGACCCCGCTACCGGTTTTGAAACAAGCGATGAGATCGAAATAAAACTAATTGCCGAAGGAGATATTCTTTTTGTGCGAAGCGGAGAAAAAATTCCCGTTGATGGTATTGTAACCGTTGGCAAAGGTTCGGTAGATGAAAGTATGCTTACCGGAGAGAGTATGCCGGTGTTTAAAACTAAAAACCAACCGGTAGTCAGCGGCACCATTTTAACCGATGGGGCCATCAGGTTTAAAGCAACGGCTGTAGGCAAAAACTCTACCCTGTCGCATATTATAGAAATGGTAAAAAATGCACAGGCCAGCAAACCATCTATACAAAAAATCGGAGATCGGGTAAGCGCGGTATTTGTGCAGGTAGTAGTGATTATTTCCTTACTCACCTTCTTCATTTCCTGTTTTGCACTCGATGTAAAACCTGCAGATGCACTCATGCGGGCTATTGCGGTTTTGGTTATTTCGTGCCCCTGTGCCATGGGGTTGGCTACCCCCACTGCGGTGATGGTGGGGCTGGGCAAAGCCGCCAAAAACGGATTACTGATAAAAGGCGGGGCCACTGTAGAAGAATTAGCTAAAACACAGGTAGCTATTTTTGATAAAACCGGAACACTTACCACCGGTTCCTTCGAAATAGGTGAACTTAAAATTTACAGCGGAACTGAAGCGGAAATAAAAAATATCATTTACCGGCTCGAAGAATTTTCGGCTCATCCCATTGCGCAATCCATAATAAAACATACCGAATGGAAAAACAATGCGCTTACGCTTTATGATGTAAAGGAAGAAAAAGGCCTGGGACTTTTTGCCGCTGACTCCCATGGAAATTCCTATGCATTTGGATCGATTCAAATACTGATGGCTCCTCCGGCAGATGAAACGTTTGATTTATATCTTACCAAAAATGAAATACCGGTAGCCGCCTTGCGTGTGAATGATGAAATAAAACCGGGAGCCGGGAAAGCCGTAGCTTATTTAAACCAACAAGGCATTAAAACAATATTGCTAAGTGGCGACAATGAACGAAAATGCCTGCAAGTTGCGGGTCAAACAGGAATTGACGAAGTATATTCACAGCAAACACCCGCACAAAAATTAGCTTTTATTGAAAGGCAGCGAAACGAAAATATTGTGGCAATGATTGGTGATGGCATTAACGATGCTCCTGCACTTTCTAAAGCGAATATCGGAGTTTCACTCGCAGGTGCTACAGATATAGCGCGCCAATCGGCACAGGTAATTTTACTCGGAAAAAATCTGGAGGAGGTGATAAAAGCACATCGGGTAGCTGTGCTTACTTATACCACCATAAAACAAAATTTATTCTGGGCACTTGGATATAATGTGGTGGCCATTCCGCTGGCGGCAGCAGGTTTTTTGAGCCCAATGCTTGGTGCATTGAGCATGGCCTTTTCAGATGTGGTGGTTATTGGGAACTCGCTTCGTCTTGGAACAAAGAAAATATAGCAACCTAAATTCGTTAAAGTAAATGCCAGTACACTATCAGAATTTTTATCACAAATTTCATCTGGTAAGCTGACGTATGGAAACCGAATGTCAGAACAAAACCCCATAACCCCCACCCTTCCGCTGAGAATTTGAAATCAGAAGCCGGATTGTATAAGTTTACCCTTTAAAAGATAATTTCTGCATTAAGGTCCTTTAGGTTTTACGGCAGGTACTTTGCGTTCAGGCAATGCAAGTAAAGAATCGGTTGTTAAAGTGCCTCCCTTTTCAGGTTCGGGTAATGGAACTGGAGTTGGCGCCACCAATCCGCTGTCATATACCCGCACTCCATGATTGGTAGTGTTTCGTTCATATGAGGCTACCGCTATTTTTGAGTTATCAGGACTTATGGCAACCGAGCGCACATTGTATCCATATCCTTCATAGCTGTACAAAAGCTTGCCGGTGGTAAGTTCCCATACTTTGGCTGTGCCATCGTTAGATCCTGTTACTACATATTTTTCATCTTTACTTATAGCAATGCAGGTAACCTTCCAGGTATGTCCTTTAAGTACGGCTACTTGTT
>JAIBAK010000041.1 GCA_019695215.1 Bacteroidia bacterium
CAATACAAAACATACAGCACAATTACCGGGTGAAAGCCATTGATATGACAGGCAGAGTCATTTACCTGCAACCAACATCACGCAGCACCAACACACAAAGTTTTGATGTATCAAATCTGGCAGCGGGTTTATATCAGGTAATGATAGAGCAAAACGGGGTGATATTGGCTAAACAAAAAGTGGTGGTGAGGAGGTAGGGTATTTTGTCAATTGAAAAAAATGAAAACAATAAGCGAAAAACAAGACGAAATCATAGCCAATTTTTCCCTTTTTGAGGGCGATATGGAAAGCACATTATTTTACCTGATGGAACTGGGGCATAAACTACCGGCTATGGATGAATCGCATAAAACCGAAGAATATCTGGTAAAAGGATGTCAGAGCAAAGTGTGGCTCTATCCTCAGGTACAAAACGGAAAAGTACATTTTGAAGCCGATAGCAATACCGAAATCACCAAGGGATTAATCAGCCTGCTAATAAGTGTGTGGAACGATCGCACACCGGATGAAATAGTAGAAAGCGACCTCTATTTTATTGAGAAAATAGGTATGAGCCGTATGATTGGCTCGCAGCGAAGCAATGGTTTTGCGAGCATGATTAAACAAATGAAATATTATGCACTGGCATTTAAAGCAAAGCAACTTTGAGTATGAGTGAAGAGTTAAAGCAGCAAAATCCGGATAACCCGGCAAAAACGTGGGTTCAGGTACAGGAAGAAGCCATTCAGGTAATTCAAACGGTTTATGACCCTGAAATCCCCGTAAATATTTATGAACTTGGACTTATCTACGAGGTAAAGGTTTCAAACGACCTTCATATCGAAGTTATCATGTCGCTTACCTCTCCGTTTTGCCCCGCGGCCCAAAGTATGCCGGCCGAAATTAAAGAGAAACTATCTGCCATAGAGGGAGTTCAGGAGGTAGAGGTAAATGTGGTATTCGATCCGCCCTGGACACAAGACATGATGAGCGAGGCTGCCAAACTGCAACTTGGATTTATGTAAAAAACTCAGAGGTAGTATTTTGTAGCCTATTTGCCTTATATTGCGGGTATAATGCAACGTTTGCATTCGTGAAACGGTCATAGATTTTGTAATAGTCAAATAACTACATGCGCCTGCTTAAAATACTATCCTTACTCATTGGCTTTTTCTGCGCTCCGTTTGTTTATGCTTCCCACATTTTAGGTGGAAGTATGAGTTATACTTATGTGTCGGAAAATGCTTCAACCCAAACTTACCGGGTGCGTTTAGTACTTTACAGAGATAAATCGTCAGCTACGCAATTCGATAATCCCATTACTATTGGTATTCATAAAAATGATAACACAAAGGCTAAAGTGGGCAGTTATCAGGTAAACTGGATTTCTAAAAAAGATGTTACTCCTCCGTCTGGCGGGAGCGGATGTTCCTTTGTACCCAATATTGGAATTGAACAGGCCATTTACGAAGAGGACATTGTAGTTCCTAAACCATCTTCCACCGGATACATTGTAACCTATCTGAGATGTTGCCGTACGAGTGGTCAGGTAAATATTGCCGATTTAATGGGGGCTACCTATGCTACATTTATTCCTAACACAACTTATAAGAATAATTCTCCCACGTTTGTAGGTGTTCCTGCCCCTTATATCTGCGCAAACGATTTGGCACAGGTAGCCAATGCAGCCACCGATACTGACGGAGACAGTCTGGTATATTCTATCGTGCGTCCCTACACAGGTGCAAGTTCAGGTAATCCCGATCCGTATAACAGCGGTGGGGTACCCAATACTTTAACTTATCCATTTAACGGAGTTACTTACAATACCGGATTTAATGCCGCACAACCATTTGGTGCTTCCGGAGTAGCCAATATTAATACGGGTACCGGCCTGTGTGATTTTAAAGCTCCATCGGCAGGAAACTATTCGGTGGCCATCGAAGTAAAAGAATACCGGAACGGAGTTTACCTTGGTGCCGTACGAAGAGATGTAATTTTGCTGGTTCTTAATTGTCCGCCAAATCCACCGGCAAACCTTTCAGGCGCAAGCGGAAGTGGTAATACCACCCCAACGGTAATTGCCGGAGAAACCACTTGTTTCCCGGTAACATTTACCGATTCGAAGGACAGCATATACATCACCAGTTTTGGAGATATACTTGACGGATCAGGAGGGTATACCGGCCCCAAAGCTACCTTACGCGATACCGCAGGATTTTTAACGGCAACCGCTCAGTTTTGCTGGACACCTGCATGTAGTTCTGTGCGTGCAGCCCCGTATATCATCACCGTGCAGGCACGTGATGACGGTTGTCCGCCAAAAGTTTCAACTATTAATTACAGTATAAAAGTTAACCCGTTTGTTGGAACCAATTCCATAACCGGAAATAAATTTATTTGCGCTCCTGCTTCGAATGAGCCTTATTCGGTATCCCCCCGCTCGGGTTCTACTTATTTTTGGAGCGTTTCGGGAGGAACTATTGCATCAGGACAAAATACATCAAACATCTTAGTGAACTGGCCTTCTACTTCAACCTCCGGCACTGTAACCGTTGTAGAAACAAATTCGAAAGGTTGTGTTGGTATTAATAATACCATCACTGTTACTATAGAAGCAAAACCACTTGCCAAATCAATGAGCGGTGATATCATACCCTGTCCGGGGGATGTGGGAAGCGCTTATTCCATTCCTGCCGGGCCAAACGGAACTACGTATATGTGGGGAATTACCGGTGGTGCAATTGTATCCGGAAATAATACCCCGCAAGTCAATGTGAATTGGGGCGGTTCGGGAACCGGACAGCTTTATGTAGTAGAAAAAAGTGCGCAAGGATGTATTGGAGATACTACTTTTTTAAGTATTACCATCAGACCAAAACCAAACACCAATGCAGGGCCCGATTTGAAATCATGTGATCCGGGAGCATCTGTTCAGTTGAATGCCACCGGTGCTGTTATTTATACATGGAATAGCGATCCTACCTTATCATCTACCACCCTGCCAAATCCGTTTGCAAGCCCAACGGTAACCACCAAATATGTAGTAGCAGGCACTTTGGTGAGCGGTGGATGTGTTACCTACGATACCGTGGTGGTAAATGTGTATTCAAGGCCGCTGCCCGCGAGTATAACAGGTAATCAGCAACCTTGCGAAAAAAACAATGGGGTAAATTATAATACAAATCCCGCCTCGGGTTCCACCTATAAATGGTTTGTTGAAGGCGGAGTTATTTCGGGAACTACAACCGGATCTTCGGTTAATATTAATTGGGGTAATAAAGGTTCGGGGCGCGTAATGCTGATAGAAACAAACACCTTTGGTTGTACCGGTGATACTGTTTTTTACCCGATAACTATCCGCGAAGTTCCTGTGGTGGATGCCGGAATTGATACAGTAATTTGTGAAGGTCAGTCAGTGCAAATGCAGGCTTCGGGTGCGGTTATTTTTAGATGGAATACCTCCTTTGCTTTGAGTGATTCCAATATTGCAAATCCGGTGAGCAGCCCGTTAAACACCATTCGTTATTACGTTACGGGGTTACTGGTTTCCGGTGGATGTCCGGCTTCCGATTCAGTTGATGTTACGGTATTAAACAGACCCGTACTGAACATAGGCGAAGGAGATACCATTTGCGAAGGAACAACGGTTGAATTGAAGGTATTGGTAGGAACCAACTTCAGATGGAACACAGGAGAAACTGCCAGAAGTATTTTCGTTACTCCGGCCACTACCACCAGTTATTGGGTGCTGGTGCAAAATCAAAAATGTGTTTTCGATACATTAAAAGCATTTGTGGTGGTTTACCCTAAACCGCATGCCATGTTTGTTCCTTCTGATACAAGTAAAATAGAACCGCTTACAGTTATTTTCACTAATCAGTCTACAGGTGCTGTAAAATACAACTGGACATTTGGAGATGGAATCGGGAAATCAACCGATTTCAGCCCTACGTACACTTATGAGTTTCCGGGCAAGTACATTGTTAAACTTACAGTGGAGAATACGCTGGGATGTAAGGATTCCTTTGTTTTTGATAATATTCATGTGCTGGAGCAATTATATTATATCCGTATTCCAAATGTGTTTACTCCCGATGGCGATGGCATCAATGATTTCTTTCAGCCCGACTATATGGGTTATATCTCCATACGAGGAGAGATTTATAACCGCTGGGGTCAAAAAGTTTACGATTGGAAAGGCGATGACTGGTGGGATGGAAATTCAAAAATGAGTGAGGCTGCCACCGGTGAATATTATTATTTTATTCATTGCGAGGGGAGAAGGGGCAGAAAGGATATGTTTAAAGGAAGTGTTACCCTTATCAGGTAAATTTTCTTTTATCTCTTATTTACCTATTTTCGCGCACTAATTGCATTAATATTTATGGCAACTACTGCTGATCTTTCAAACGGAGCGTTTATACGCCACAATGGTGAATTATGTCAGGTATTAGAGTACATTCACCGTACCCCCGGAAATTTAAGGGCATTTTATCAGGTAAAACTCAGAAATGTGAAATCGGGCAAACAAATGGAGAATCGTTATCGTTCGGGCGAGGAGATTGAATTTGTACGGGTTGAGTTTAAAGAAATGCAATACCTGTACAAAGACGGAAACAGTTTGGTGATGATGGATCAGGAAACCTTTGAGCAGATTTATATTGATGAAGCACTGCTGGGCGATGCAGCCAAGCTGATGAAAGAAGAAATGATAGTGAAAGTAGCTTTTGAAGGAGATACTGCCATTTCAGTTGAGCCTCCCACTTTTGTTATCATGGAAATTACCTATACCGAACCTGGTGTAAAAGGAGATACCGCCACCAATACGTTAAAACCGGCTACTACCGAAACCGGTGCCGAAATTATGGTACCTCTTTTTTGTAACGTAGGCGAAAAAGTTAAAATTGATACACGTACGGGCCAGTATGTTGAACGCGTAAAATAATCAGAACAGGTTTATAGCAAAAAGCCCCGCAACATGCGGGGCTTTTTTTATTCGTTTAACAGAATGTTTCGGTTACCTGTAAATAATTTCAGAAGTAACAGGGCATACTTTTTTTAGCATGGCACTTACTCCGCAGTATTTATCCAATGATAAATTTACTGCTTTTATCATTTTCTCCTGATCTCCCGTATTAAGGCTTATCAGGTATTTGATATGGATATGTGTGTACACTTTAGGATGTTCGTCACTTAAAGTTCCGTTTACCTCAATGGTGAAATTGCTGTACAGCACCTTCATTTTATTCAATATGGAAATCACATCAATTCCGGTACACCCGCCAAGTGCCGATAAAATAAGTGGTTTAGGGCGTGGTCCGGTATCGTTTCCTCCTCCGGCTTCATCCATATCAAGTTGAATGGAATGATCATTTACCACCGTTTCGAACGACATTCCTTCGGTGTAATGTGTTTGGACTATATGCGTAGCTGACATGCTTTTTTAATTATAATTTGTTTTACTCTGTATGGTTTTAATAAGCTCATGCGATGGTACCACCCCTGATTGTCTCCAGAGAATCCGGCCTTCTTTGAATAAAATAAGCGTAGGTACGCCCTGTATCTGATAAGCTGCTGCTGCCTGTGGGTTTTTGTCCACATCTACTTTTATAATGCGTACTGCATCACCCATGCTTTTGGCCGTTTCTTCCAGAATGGGTGCCATCATTTTGCATGGTCCGCACCACTCGGCCGAGAAATCAACCAGCAGCGGAGTTTTATCATGAATCAATTCGTTAAATGTTGCCATAATCAATTATCCTTTTTTTCTTTTTTTACTAAACTAAATACCCAACCCCCCATAACGGCACCATACACTGTGCTGATATAAGGGTTAGCAGTTATCAGGCAGGTTCCGTTAGAACAGCCAACAAATTTCCAGTAAAGAAAACCTGCTGTTGCACCCGTAATAAACCCGATATATACTAAAATGTTTGCGGCTAAATATTTTTTCATCTAAACCTCCTCCGGAATTACCAGCATAAACCCGTGTTCTTTTATTTTGTTTATTCCGCCATGCACATTGATGATATGTTTAAATCCGTGTTTTTTCATTATAGAGGCAGCCATCATAGACCGGTATCCGCCCGCACAGTGCACCAGGTAAGTTATGTTTTTATCCAACTGTGCAAGATGGCGCTCTAATTTGGCCAGCGATATTAATTCAGCACCTTCAAGTACACCGCCTGCCCATTCGGTTTTATTACGTACATCAATAATTTTATGCGGAGTGGTTGTGCTCATTGAATGCTGCATCATCGAAGCTTCAATACTGGTTACCGAATCAACTGTTTTTCCGGCTTTGGCCCATGATTCAAACCCTCCTTCAAGGTATCCGTATACGTGTTCGTAGCCTACCCGCGCTAAACGCAGAATGGCTTCCTTTTCTTTACCGTTGTCGGATACTATAATTATAGGAACTCCGTGATTGAGCAAAGAACCAACCCACACTGCATACTGTCCATCTAAACCGATATTAATTGAGCCCGGAACAAATCCTTTTTCAAACGTGTTTACATTACGTGTATCCAGCACAACGGTTCCTTTTTGCATTTCGGCTTCAAACTGCGTTACGGAAAGAGCAACTGCATTACGCGACATCACCTCATCAATATTGTCATAGCCTTTTTTGTTAATAGCTGCATCAATGAAAAAATATTTTGGGGGCTCTTCCAGCCCCGAGGTTACAGCTGCAATAAATTCATCTTTTGTCTGGCAGCACAAAGCATAGTTTTGTTTGCGTTGTTCTCCAATGGTACTGGTGGTTTCTTTCCCTATATTTTTTCCGCAGGCCGAACCTGCTCCGTGTCCGGGATAGATGATTACTTCATCCTTTAAGGGCATCAGTTTTTTATGAAGCGAATCGTAAAGCATAGCAGCCAAATCTTCTTTGGTTAAGTCAGATTTAACGGCCAGATCCGGACGGCCCACATCGCCAACAAATAGTGTGTCACCGGTAAATACTGCATGTGCTTTATCGTGTTCATCTTTTAATAAAATGCAGCTCGACTCGGGGGTGTGGCCGGGAGTATGCAGCAACTTAAGAGAAATATTCCCTAACGGAAAATGCTCCTCGTCATTGGCCACATAAATTTCGTATCCGGCATTTGCTGTAGGTCCGTAAATGATTTTAGCCCCTGTTTTTTTAGCTAAATCAATATGTCCTGATACAAAATCGGCATGAAAATGTGTCTCAAAAATGTATTTTATCCGGGCTCCTCTTTGTTTGGCTAATTCAACATAGGGTGCAGTTTCCCTAAGGGGATCTATGATAGCAGCCTCCCCGTTTGATTCAATGTAATAAGCGGCTTCGGCAAGGCAATTGGTGTAAAGTTGCTGGATGTACATAGGGTATATGGAATTAATTAATTGTTCAAATTTGCTGAGAATCTTTTATTTTAAACATGATATATATCAACGGTCGTTTTGATTGTTATCAATATTTATATATGAACATATATTCATATATTATGCCAAAAAAAATCAACTCATCCGGCAGTCACATTTGTCAATACACTTTAGTACGTGCATCAGGTTTTTTTCCTTAAGGCTGTAAAGCATATTTGTTCCTGATTTTACAGACGTTAAAAGGCCTTTTAGCTTCAAATTAGAAAGATGATGTGAAAGCAGGGATTGCTCACAGCCGGTTAATTTTACCAGTTCGTTTACTGACAATTGGTCGGTTTTCTGCAAACATTCAATAATTGCAAGCCGTGTGGGGTGGGCAATGGTTTTAAAAATGAACGCTGCCTTTTCGAGCTTTTGTTGATTTAATGCCATAATCTTATTGCAAATGTATGAACATATTTTCATATTATTGCACTACCAGATCATGACCCTAACCACCAGTAAGCGTTATTTTGTAGCCATCATTCCGTCTGAACCGGTCTTAACCGAAATAAAGGAAATGAAGGAAGACATGGCATTACGGTTTGGAAGCAGCAAGGCACTTCAGTCTCCTGCACATATTACTTTAATAGTTCCTTTTGAAAAGGAGCTGGATGAAGATGAATTAGCTGCGAAATTAAAGTCTTTTGCCATGCAGGAAATGCCTTTCAAACTCAGGTTAAACGGATTTTCCTGTTTCCCCAACCGCAGGTTTCCCGTACTATTTGTAAAACCGGAGCCAAACGAGTCACTCACTCACATGCAAAGTGCATTGGATGAATCGCTGTTTACCGATCGCATCATTTCAGCAAAAATGCCATTTTCGTTTACCCCGCATATAACCATTGCATATCGGGACCTAACACCGGCTAACTTTAAAACAGCCTGGAACGAATTTAAAACAAAGGAGTATTTTCGGGAGGAGCTGATAAAAAGTTTGTTTTTATTAAAGTGGAATTTTTATTTTAACCGATGGGACATTATTCAGGAGCACAAATTCGGGGCTGAACAATTGTTGCTTATCAATGCCGATGTTTAAAATCACTGATGCCAATGATAAAAATCACTCATAATATTGTAAAAACAGCTTAATTTTGAATTCGAAAATGAAAAAAATTCTTATACTTTTAACAGGATTGGTTGTGGCCGTGATTTCGTGCAAGCATGAACCTGAAAAAATAAAACCGGTTATTATCCCGGTATGTTTTGAAGAGGATATTCTTCCTATTTTTCAAACCAGTTGTAATAAGGCCCCCTGCCACGATGCAAACAGCAAGGAAAAGGGATATTGGCTCGATTCATATACTCATATACGAAGTAAGGGAATTGTACCATTTAATCCGGAAGCCAGCAAGATTTATCAGTCATTGGTAACCGGAGAATCAGACGACAGAATGCCGCGTAGTCCGGAACCACCGTTAACGGCAGACGAAATTAATAAGATTTATTCCTGGATAGCACAGGGAGCATCAAACGACAGTTGTTCTACCGGGCCATGCGATACTACCGATATAAATATTCGGTACAGGTAAAGCAGGTATTGAACGACCGCTGTGTAAAATGCCACAAATACCCCAATCCGAAAGGTGGAGTACTGCTGCAGGATTATGCAAGTGTAAAAACGTATGTAGATAACGGGAAACTCGCCTTGTCGGTCAATCAGGATCCGGGAGCAGTTGCTATGCCATACATGGCTCCTAAAATGACCGATTGTAAAGTAAGAACAATTTTAATCTGGATAAATAATGGTGCACCGAATAACTAATAAAAGAATTGCATTTGTCATAACCCTGCTGGCTTGTATGTCAATTGGTGTCAGTTCCTGTTCGCATTACGATGAGATTACCAAAAATCCGGTTTCAAGTCGTCATGGGGATGATGAGAGCCACAATATGGGGAGAAATTGCATGGAATGTCACCGCTCGGGCGGACAAGCCGTAGAGTTTTTTGATACCGAAAAAATGTGGAATATAGGCGGCACCGTTTTTAATGCAGATGGTGTCACACCAAATGCGAACGGAACTGTTTACCTCTATACACAGGCAAATGGACAAGGGGAGTTAAAATATACATTCGAAGTTGATGCGAACGGGAATTTTTATACCAATCAGATTATCGATTTCAGGCAGGGACTATTCCCGTATGTAACCGGAGGTTTTGGCGGTTCGGCACATATGAGTACTGCGCTTACTTCAGGAGCCTGCAACAGTTGTCATGGGGTAACTACTCCGCGTATCACTATTAATTAGAAAATATTACTTGAATGAAAATACTTAAAACATTTTTGATTGTAGCCGGCTTTTCGGCTTTCAGCTCGTGTTATTATGACAAAGAAGAGGAGTTGTATCCAAACTCATTTGGCGGATGCGATACAACCAATGTTACCTATTCATTGCGTGTAAGAAAAATTATTGATGCCAATTGCATGGGCAGTACCTGTCATGACGGAGCAACACCTTCGGGGTGGGAGTTATCAACTTATGCAGGAGTTGCAGCCGCTGCGGCAGGAGGTAATCTTGTCGGGGCTATCAATCAGTCGTCAGGATTTTCGGCTATGCCCAAAAGCAGACCAAAACTATCGGATTGCGATATTGCCGCCATTCAAAAATGGGTGAACAACGGAGCTCTAAACAATTAAACAGAATTAGCGATGAAAAAAATAATAACCATACTTGCGCTGGCTTTTGCTTTACCGGTGATGGCACAGGAAGATTTGATGGCCGAACTGGATCAGAATAAAACCAAAGAAGACCCAAGGCCGGTTTATGCCACATTTAAATCTACCCGCCTGGTAAACGGCCATACTACCGAACTTATATCGCCAAAGCACCTCGACTTTAGAATTGCCCACCGTTTTGGTAATTTAAATTCAGGAGCCGGAGAATTTTTCGGGTTAGATCAGGCTACCATGCGCCTGGGTTTTGAATACGGAGTTAATAGCCATCTTATGGTGGCCGTTGGCCGTTCTACCGTAAATAAAACCATTGACAGTTATGTGAAATATAAAATTCTTGCACAGAAAAAAGGAGGTATGCCTGTTACACTTACTTACTTTAGGAGCATAGCAGCCAAAACGGCTAAATGGACCGACCCTACCCGAAACAACTACCTCACTTCTCAGTTAAGTTTTTGCAACCAGTTACTAATTGCCCGTAAGGTAAACGATTTTTTGTCGGTGCAATTAATGCCAACGCATATTCATAAAAATCTGGTTACTTACAAAAAGGATCCGAACGATATTTTTGCAATGGGCGTGGGCGGGAGTATTAAAATTACCAGAAGTACCCGCTTTAATGCCGAGTATTATCCGATGTTGAACGGAAACAGCGGAAACGTTTACGGAAATTGTTTTTCATTCGGATTTGATATTGAAACCGGAGGACACGTGTTTCAGGTACATTTTACCAATAGCATCGGATTAATCGAGCAACAATTTATTCCTGAAACAACCGGAAAGTGGAGCAATGGCGATATCAGATACGGATTTAATATTTCGCGTACCTTTTCGTTCGACAGATCAGGAAAGAAATAGGGATTTTGTTATTTTTAGGTATAACCAACAGAACTAAATCACCTTTTAGGGTAAAATCTCACAGGCTTCGTCATGCTGCCCCGATAGCCATCGGGGCAGCATGACGAATATATATTGTTTTTACGAAAAATTATACCGTAACTTTGAATAAATAAAAACCCCGCAGCTATGAGCCATATAAAACTCCTCCTGCTACTTGCCTCCCTTAGCTGCCTTAGCCTGCATTGCAAAAAAGAAAGCGAATTAGATAAACTGCCACCCGCTACGGCTATTGGAGCCAATACCTTTGGCTGCTTGCTTAATGGAAAAGCTTGGCCTATGGGAGTTAAAGGTTCGCATTATTGGGATGTAAGTTATCAGAATGGAATTTTAAGAATAACTTACGCTATAAAGGACGACCCATTCAACATTATAAGCAAAGAACATGTTAGTTTACGAACAGAAAAAATTAAAAGCAATGGGATCTATTTAGTCCCGTTCAATGACTATACTAAAGATTTTTTTTCAGTTGAATTTGATGATAATTCTTATTTTTCTGCTGACCAGATTAATAAATTAGGCTTTGCTTCAATCGTAATAAATAGATTAGACAGCATCAATCATTTTTTATCCGGCACTTTCGAGTTCAGTTTATTTAATGAGTCGGGTACCTCGCAGGTAAAAGTGAGTTCAGGCCGTTTCGATTTTAACTATCCATAATTACAATAACCTAATCATGTATTTTATGAAAAAAATTCTTAGCCTTTGCTTTGTGGCATACTTTATTAATTTAGGGTATGCTTTTGGTCAAAATGATTCTTTGTTCAAAGATTCTACCATTAATGTTTCCTTTGCTAAAATGATTGATTCCTGCTTTAAACATGTGGATTTATCTCAAGTGTCCACCGGATTGCTGATTGAAAAAGCATTCAGTACGGTTGATGTTTCGTTGTTTAACGGGCAAATTAACGATAGCAGCATTGCCGACATTTATTCATGGAGACGTGCTTATGGCACCCTGCAAAGGGCAAATATTGATACAACAGTTTTGTTAAATTACCCTAAAGGGTAAAAATAATTAAGACGCCTTATTGTTTGCTTTTGCAAAATTTTATACCTTAACTTTGAATAAACAAAAACCCCGCAGCTATGAGCCACATAAAATTCTTTTTACTTCTTGCCTCCCTTAGTTGCCTTAGCCTGCATTGCAAAAAGGAAAGTGAATTAGATAAACTGCCAGCGGCTACGACTACAGGTAAGCAAACTTTAGGGTGCTTAATAAACGGGAAGGCGTTTATTGGTAATGAGTACTCAAAAGTGTATCGAGGCATATACCATGATGGTCTGGTAGAAATAGAAGTTGAGAATTTAGTCGAAGGTGATTTGTATTTCGCAACAGAAGGCATCATCACCAAGCAGGGGGATTATGTGATACCATATAATCAACCTTCGATGCATGTTTTCGTTTATCAAGGATATTATTGGTCTGATTTTACACCAAACGGCTATGGCTTTCTCCGCATCACCCGCTTAGACTCAGTGCAACATTATATAGCCGGGCAATTTGATTTTACCTTGTTCAATTCAAGTGGTACGGCCAGTGTGCATGTAAGCAATGGCCGTTTCGACTTAAAATATGCGCCATAGTTTTTTTATTTTTTACAACCAATTTTTAAATCTAACTTTTATGAAAACAACCATCCGTTTTATTTTAGTAAGTTTTCTTTTTTGCATGTATGCAAAAAATAGTCTTGCCCAAATGGACACTCTGTTTACCGATACGGTACTTATTGAGATTCCCTTCCAGCATATGGTAGATTCCTGCTTTGAGCACGTGGATTTAGATTTAGTGCCAACGGGTTTGCTATTGGAACACGGCTACCCCACCATTGATGTAAAAGCCTTTGACGGCACCATAAACGATAGCAACTATGCACATACTTACAGTTTTCGTAAAGCCTATGGCACTTTGCTCCGCTCGTTTATTGATAGCACAGCTGCTTTTGATACCCTTGGCACTTTGGTAGCCGCCATGCAGGTGTATGTAGATTCGGGCTTGGTGCCCATAAGCATTCTTAATTACCAATACAATAGTATTAAACCATCGGCACTTGACGATAGTTTGTTTTATTTAACCGGATTGCAATTGCACGATGTACCCGGGCGCACGCAAAGTCCGTATGAAAGCAATACCTGTTTTATGGCTGCACCCGCCTTGTCGGCTACGGATGAAAATACCATAAGCTTTGTTTTTAACGAAGATTTTTACATAAGTAACGATGCCCGCACCGTAGATCATTTGGAAGTAGATTTTGGCAACGGAACCGATCATATACTGGCATGGGGCGATACCATAACCATTGTGTTTGATTCTACCTACACCGAAGGCATCACCTTAGACTTATTTTTTACCGATGAAACTTCCCTGTCAGGTCATTTTACCATGGAGGTGAATAAAACCCCTCCTGAACTTGGCCCTTATAACAACTTGCCCGATATAACCAACTGGGCTGTGGCACACGAGGAGATAAGTGACCAATTGGTAGTGAGTGTACGATTTGGCTGCGGCAATAGCAGCGGAGCTATTTTAAAACCCTTTATCATATTAAATGGTTATGGAGACCCGCTTTATGGCGTTTTAAGTGCTATACGTAATTCGTATCCAAATGGCAGTGCATTTGTATTGGAATTAAGAACCCAGAATAGAAGTACTTATGATAATCTATTTAAACAAGGTTATGATTTAGTTTTTGTGAGTTATATAGATGGCAGTGCAGCCATTCAAACCAACGCAGCTGCGGTAGAGGAAATGATTCAACTCATAAATGAGGAAAAATGGGCGCATGGCTCTACCCATAAAAATGTGTTACTGGGGGTGAGTATGGGTGGCATTGTGGGCAGGTATGCCCTGGCACATATGTACCAACAACATATTGCCAACTCTGCCAATCCCAACCACGATACCAAACTGTTTTTCTCCTTTGATTCTCCGCACTGGGGGGCTAATGCCCCCTTGGGTTTGCAGGCTATGGTAGTTGATTTGTACAGGCACTGGAAGAGCCTTTCGCCTTTCAACAGATTTTCGTTTTTTGAATACGAAGATGTGTATTGGGACTATCGTTCTATTACCAGCCCTGCTGCCAAACAAATGCTCATAAACCATGTGTATTGGAATAACCGCAGCCTGCATACCGATTTTTATGATGAATTGCGTGATGTAAGTTACAACAACGGACAGGAAGGAAATATTGGATGCCGCACCATTGCCATCAGCAATGGGTCGGGTAAAGGAGTTGATAATGGCTGGTTTGGGCAATACGACTATTTTCAAACCAATGCGATGTACCCAAGCGCCAATATGCTTAATTTGGGTGCTACCAAAAACTCAGGATACCATGTGTGGGCAGTGCCCGCCAATGCAGTTGGAAACAGGTTGGTGTATAAAGGCTACCACGAAAAAGGAGGGATTACCTTTGACGGGGTAAATGTGTGGTTCAGTAATAATTTCAGTTGTTATTATGCTGCGGCCAACCAATGCAACGCTTTGGATTGTGCACCGGGTGGAAACGGAAATGTGGGAACCGGGGTAATTAGTTATACCTTGGCACCATATACAACTTACGGCTCCCATTTTCTGACTCGACCATTTCAAAAATATTGTTTTGTCCCTACCATTAGTGCCTTGCATGTTCCAGATGCCGACCGCACCAATTACTTTGCCTGGATAGATGGAGGAGCCGGAGCTAATGTAACTGCAACTGTATTCAGTGATTATATTACCAATGATAAACCGGGTGTGACTAATCCATCAACAATAAACAATTACCACCCGATGCAAACCCGTGACAATACGAAGGTTTTCGATGAAATTACCACAGAGGCCGAAGCGGAGAGTACATTAACCAGCACCCAAACCTTTAATTATGGCAATGCCACCAGCGACCGGATAGGAAATGTAGAAATAAACAGTGGTTGCAGGCTTGCGGTAAATAAAAACATGTACACAGCCTTGTCATCAACCAGCCCTGTAGTAAACGGAGATAATGCACCTGCTGACAATACCCATTTTGTAGTGTTTACCTATGCTGATGGGTGCAATGGCAGCGGCCATGAAATTACAGCCAAATCAGGCAGCGAAATAGTGATAGGCGATGATGCAAGCAACCGCAGCGGAGATTTGGTAGTAACAAATGGCTCTACATTAATTTTAGAAGGCGGCTCCGATTTAAAAATTTACGGCAACTCAAAATTAATTATTGAAGAAGGAGCCGAATTGAAAATAGTAGGTACGCCTACTATTTTATTGAACGATGCCAATTCCATTATTGAAATACATGGCAAATTAACCTTAGATGCCAATGCTCAATTAAATATAGCTAATAGCAGCAGCGGTCATATCGTTTTCAAGTGCCCAACAGGCAGCTACTGCACCACCGATATAGGAAGCAACTGTGAAATAAATGTAACCGGAGCCAATAGAGAAGATAAAGTAATAAAAATTACAGGTAAAGGATTACACCTGCAGGATTTGGAGAATTTTTCCGTAACCACCGGAACCATAGAGCTGGGAAATAATACCGAACTGGTGATTGATAAATCACTGCATTTAGACTTAGTAAAAATTACCCGGCCGGCAGGTACAAGCCATATACATAAAGGCATTACCATAAATAGTCAGCAGGGCAGTGATGAAGTAACCATTACCGGTTGCCTGTTTGAATATGCCGAAACAGGATTAACCAAAAGCAGCACCTGCAACCTAAGTTTATTAACTTTAGAAACCACGGCCTTTGCCAATTGCAGCACGGGGCTTTACACCAATGGCAATGCCTGCAATTTAAACGAAGTGCGATTTGACGACTGTGTTACCAACGGGTGGCTTGCCGAAGACATGACTGCCACCAGCAATGTAAAAACCTATGCCGAAGGGAATACTACAGCCATTAATTACACCGGAAATTCATCGGCCAACCTGTATGTGTATGAATCAACATTTGCCAATAACACATTAGCCGTATCAGCCACCGGAGCCCATGTTTTAGCAGCCCAGTGCAATCATTTTGTAAGCAATACTAACGATGTATATAAATCAAGCGGCAGCCTGTACCTTGACGGTAGCCATGGTTTTACCCCTGCAGGAGGAGGCAGCACCGTTTATGGAGGAAACAATACGTTTGATAACACAGCCACCTATAGCATCAACATGTCATCGGTGAGCAACCTGTATGTGCAGGGGCAAAATTTATTTACTTACAGTGTAACCCCAACTAAAATTTTCACGGGGACCCTAAGTGGTTCAACCCTGGCATTGGATAACAATCAATGGTCAATTTACGATGGCAGCACCACCCAAAACAGTATGTATGCAGGTATGTGGGGAGTAAGCGGAGTTAGTTGGTCCGACACGTATGACTGGACAGGTTCGGCCTGCAGCAGTTACTGGAACGGATACATTGCCATCCCGGCTATATTCAGCACCCCCGAAACAGAGCAAAAATCATCAGCCACAAAAAACATTTTTGTTATTTACCCCAACCCCACGGATAAACTATTGCACGTGAAATACAATGCGCAAAATACCAACTACACCATCAAAGCTGTTGACATGACAGGAAGAATCATTTACCTGCACCCAACTACAAGCAATAGCCAAACGCAAAGTTTTGATGTATCAAATCTGGCAGCGGGGTTATATCAGGTAATGGTAGAACAAAACGGAGTGATATTAGCTAAAGAAAAAGTGGTGGTGAGGAGATAGAAAATATGCCCTATAGAAACTTTAAGTAAATTAGCTGCGTAGTTGTTAGCCAATGAAAGATAATTTCTCCAATCATGCTGCTGTTTATGCAAAGTACAGACCTGTGTATCCAAACAGTTTGTTTGAGTTTATATACGCTCAGGCAAACGGCTTTGAAAATGCCTGGGATGCGGGTACCGGAAACGGGCAAGTGTCCAAAGTGCTTTCACAAAAATTTAAGAAGGTTTTAGCAACAGATATTAGCGAAAAACAATTAAGCCATGCACAGGTGTTGCCCAATATCGTTTACCTGAAGGCAGCCGAAGATGTGCCGCAAATTCAAAATGCATCAGTTGATTTAATAACAGTTGCACAGGCTATACACTGGTTTAACAGAGCAGCATTTTACACCGAAGTAAAAAGGGTGGCTAAACCCAATGCCTTGGTGGTTGTGTGGTGCTACAGCCTGGCTCAGGTAAGTGCCGAAATCGATTTTTTGATTAACCGGTTTTACACTGAAACCATCGGTGCCTTTTGGGATGAAGAGCGCAGGCTGGTTGAACAAGGGTATCGTACTATTGAGTTTCCGTTTAAAGAGTTACCTGTACCGGAACTGAGCATGGACGTATATTGGGAGATTGAGCATGTACACGGATACCTGACCTCGTGGTCGGCAGTACAGCATTTTATTAAAGCAAACGGATTTAATCCGGTTGATAAGCTGATTACCGAATTAAAGCCTTTGTGGAATGGAAGCATGCCGGTGCGTTTTCCGTTACATATAAGAGCCGGAAGGGTTTAATTGATTACGAGCGGTGAAGTAAAAACAAGGTTCCCGAGAACAAAAAGAAAGCCCCCGTTTGATGCAAACTTGCTATACTTACCGGAACCCCCATTAAGAGGGTAAACATTCCTAAAATAAATTGAAGTAAAACAATAAACAGTAACGCATTTGCTAATTTTTTCTGAAGCACACTCAGGTCTGTTTTTTTTGCCCGAACGTAAATGACCACCACGCAGATGGTGACTAAATAAGCTACGCAACGATGAATAAACTGCACGCCAATGGCGCCTTCAGTAAAGTTTTTCCATACCGGGTTTAGCAGCCAGGCATCGGCAGGCAGCCAGTCGTTGCCCATTTTAGGGAAGGTAGGATAGATATATCCCGCTTTTAATCCGGCAACAAAGGCTCCGTAAATAATTTGAACTACTACCAACGCAAGCAGCAATTTCACTAAACGTTTAAATGTGCTTGATCCGGTTTTTTTATCAGGATACCATAAATCCAATGCATACCAAAAGGTGAAACCAAAGGTGGTGAATGCAGTGATGAGATGGGCCGCCAGCCTGTAATGACTTACATGCGGATTTTTTACCAACCCGCTTTTTACCATATACCAGCCAAGTAAACCCTGCAATGCCCCAAGTACAAGTAATACTAATGATTTTTTTAAAAATCCTTCAGGAAATTTTTTGCGGACGATAAACCAGATAAACGGAATAATAAAAACAATTCCTATAAGTCGGCCGGTAAACCGGTGATAAAACTCCCATAGGTAAATGCTTTTAAAATCATCAAGAGAAAAGTGGTGGTTGATGAGCCGGTATTCGGGCGATTGTTTGTACTTGCTGAATTCGGTATTCCAGTCAGCTTCATTCATAGGAGGAAGCGACCCTGTCGGGCTCCACTCAACCATTGAAAGACCGGAATGAGTTAAACGGGTAATACCGCCTATAATCACCATGAGGTAAATAAGTAGGCAGCCTGTAAACAGCCAAAGTATAATGGGTTTATGAGTATTGAATGGCGTATCTGTATGCATGTGTTGTATTCGGTTAGTGAAATGTATTTCTTCAGAAACCATCCGCAAAACTAAAAAGTTTTTCGCTCCTTTGTGTATGCTTCAGGTAAATCAGGATTTAGGGAACAAGGGTGAGATTCGGATGTTTGATTAGCAGCTACTTATTTTTATCCGCCTGTTCCATACCGGAAGGAAATATTTTTTTGGACAACAACAGAAAAGAAATTGTAGCATTGCATCGCAAACCTTAATTTTCACAAATAAAAATTAACACATGGTACAACAGGAACTACTTGAGCTTTATAAACGTGATATCGAAAAGCTCATCAGCGAATTTAACCAATACCCAACCGATGACGCGATATGGAAAGTAAGCAGCGGCATTACCAATTCGGCTGGCAATTTAGGACTTCATCTTATCGGAAGTTTAAATCATTTTATTGGTGCCACTATAGGAAATACAGGCTACGTAAGAAACCGTGATGCAGAGTTTTCGGGAAAGGAAAAAAGCAGAGCAGAAATTATTGATGAACTTAAAGCTGCTGCAAAAGTAGTTGAACAAACTTTTTCAAATCTTTCGGAAGAGGATTTAAATAAACCATTTCCTTTTGAATTTGCAGGTAAGCAAAGCACCCGGTTCTACCTGATGCTTTTTTTAGGTCATCTCAATTACCATCTGGGGCAGGTAAGTTACCACCGAAGAATTCTATCCTGACCATGTTTCCAATAAGAGAAATAAGTTTTAAGTCCTACAGGTTTACCAATGATGTGGCCTTAATGGATATTGATGCCATTTATGATTACCTGAGCAATCATTCCTATTGGGTGCAAAACATACCCTATAAGGTGGTAGAACAGGCGGTAAAAAATTCGGCCTGTTTTGGTGTATTTGATAAAAACATACAGGTAGGATTTGCCCGGTTGGTAACCGATTATACCACCTTTGGTTATTTAATGGATGTGTATATTCTGCCCATGCACCGGGGTAAAGGATTGTCGAAAGAACTGATGAACTTTATTCTGTCATTCATTGACAAAACTACTTATAGAGGAATTATGCTTGCTACAAAAGATGCTCACAACCTGTATGCCCGATATGGTTTTGAGCCGCTGGCAACTCCGGAAAAATTTATGCAGCTAAAACTTCGGGATTATACTAAGGAAATATGAATATAGCCAACACACCTGAAACGCCTTATTATGCGGTTATTTTTACTTCAGTTCTTTCATCGGCAACGGCTGAATACACTAAAATGGCTGAGGAGATGGAGCAACTTGCAAAAACGCAGCCCGGGTTTTTAGGAATTGAAAGTGCAAGAAACGAGTTAGGAATTACCGTTTCTTACTGGGAAACAGAAGAGGCAATTTCCCAATGGAAGCAGCATGCCTCACATCTTTTTGCACAACAGCGGGGGAGAGAGGAGTGGTACAAAAAGTATCATGTAAGAGTGTGCAGGGTGGAGCGAGCGTACCGCTTTTAACGGGATTCAAAAAAAAACTCCCGATTTAAAACCGGGAGTTTTTATAAAAAGGCAAATTTAATTATTTGCCCATTTGCATATCTGAATAGTGCTTGTAATATGCCTTTTCAATATCGGTTGGTTTGATGTTTTCTTTATTCCGGCTGTATTTGAGTCGGTGTGAGAAAAACTGGTCGGCAATATCATCACCTGTTGACTGAAGTAGTACAATATCCGGTTCAATATACTTGGCTCTTTCATTCCAAAGTGTAACATAATCATCAATTGAGTAACCCCAGTTGGCCGCGTTTACAATTTCCTTATCAGGGAAAATAGCCTGAATTTTTGCAGTTCCTGTTTTATCATTATCCAAAAATGGAAAGAAGAAACCAGAATCTCCGATGAGCAATACACGTTGTTTCTTTTTCGGGAATGTTAACTCATAATCCATACGCAACCCCTGACTATTGGTTTTGATACGGTAAGGAAGATTTTTTCCTCCGTCACGAATCTCATCAAGATTTGGTTCAAAATCTCCGAACAGAGCCGGACGTCCGGCATCAGGGAATGTTTGCGTGCTCTTACTATTGGTATATTGCTTTATCACTTTTGCCATGGCATTGGCAACTAATTCGGCTCCTTTTTCACGCAGGTGGCCATCAACAGGCATATAGGTTATATCCTGAGGTTTGTAGGGCATAAAAATCTCGGAGAAGTCAAGGAAAATTACATTATTGGCGGCACAAAGTTCCTTGATATATTTTTTACCAACTTTCTGAACTTTAGTTTCAGAATCTCCTATTTCGGTGGTGAGCCAGCAGAACACAACCTGAATATTGGAAGTGCGAAGATCTTTTACAAAACTTTCAAAGTACATTTTGTAGCGCTCTTTAATTACCTGCAGCGTGGCTCGTGCCAGTGAATCGTTGTCATCATAAATTTCGTCACGCGGTATTAGCTCATAGTTCATGGTTGAACCTTCGGTAGCCATGGTTGATGACATGTCTACTTTTTCGCTGGTTACCGTGTCACTTATGACACTGTTTGAATCTTTACTTTTAAACCAGAAAAAGTAAAGGAGGCCTCCGGCAATGGCTCCGGCAAAAATAATTCTTAGGAGTAGTTTCATTTTTTTTATTGCTTATTTTTAGAACTGAAAGTAAAGGAATTCATTTTGATTGTTCAAGTTATCTGACGAAAAAATAATCACAATGATGGCAGCATAGGCCGTCCACCTAATCATATAGTTAGTATTTTGCAAATCAAGTCCATACTCTTTTTTTCGTTGTATCCATTCTACAATAAAGAGTAATCCTCCCCACATTAATCCGTCTTTTACTGATGAAAAATAGGGCATGGTGAACAGCGATTCGCTGCATATGCGTGCCCAAAGGGCATTTAATTTGGTTATGCTGCCCGAGCGAAAAACCAATTGAGATAATCCCCAAAATAACCAAACTAAAACGGCACTGCATACCGAATAAAGAACTGTTGGAACCGACTGCGACCACTTTTTTCTTACTTCTTTGGTAAGCACTTCGTAGCCTAAAACAATTCCATGCATCAAGCCCCAAAGGGCCGCAGTCCATTGGGCGCCATGCCACAATCCGCTTAATGTAAAACTGATAATGGCTGCATACACAATTCCCCATTTTCCCCAGCTGCGTTTATTAAATGAGATAGGCATGTAGAGGTAATCGGTTATCCAGGTACTAAGCGAAATATGCCACCTGCGCCAGAATTCGGTTAATGAAGTGGAGAAATAAGGGAAGTTGAAATTTTTCAGCAACTCAAATCCTAAAAGACGTGCGCATCCCAACGCAATATCCGAATAACCCGAAAAATCGCAGTACACCTGAATGGTAAACGCAAGTGTGGCCAAGATAACATTACTGCCGCTACTGGTAGCATCATTCGCATAAACGTAGGTAACAAATTTTCCTATTGAGTCGGCCACCACGGTTTTTTTGAAAAATCCCCACAACATCTGGCTTATTCCGCTCTCCATTCTTTCCCAATTAAATGTTCGTTTATTGGTAAACTGCGGAAGCAAATGTCCGGCACGTTCAATGGGGCCGGCTACCAATTGCGGGAAAAACGCCACATGGGTTATAAAGTCGATGTAATCATCTGCAGGTTCATACGTTTCCTGATATACATCGAACGTGTACCCCAGCACATGAAAAGTGAAAAAGCTTATGGCCAGCGGAAGTAAAATATGTTCAGGTGAAAAGATAATTTGCCAACCCAGTGTATTGGCAGCATCTACAAACGACTGAACAAAAAAGTTGAAATATTTAAAGTAACAGAGTACCCCCAAATGAACGGTTGCACTCAGAGCCATTAACCATTTTCGGGTAGTTTCCTTTTTTTGCCTGCCAATGGTTTTACCCATGAAATAGGCAAAGGAAGAGCTTAACCACAGCAGCAGGAGCAACTGCAGCATATGCCATTTGCTTTCGTCAAATCCTTTTAAAAAACTGTACCATGCTTCGTCAAACCTGAAATTGAAAAGCAGTTTGGCAATTTTGTTTTGTGGCATGGCTGCGGCACAATAAAAAAAGTAGCTGCCGAGCAAGAGTAAAATATTCTGCGCTTTTCTGAATTTTACAAGCGACCAGTAAATGACATAAACTATTGCCAGAAAAATGAAAAAAGAGAAGGAGGTAAAAAGCATGGTTTAAAAGCAGGTTAGGCCGAAAGTTTTTTTATTACGCAGGCACATAAATCGCCTACGTTGTTGAATTTGATTACTTCGTTTAGTTTAAACTTTACCTTGTAATGGGTTTCTACTGCATCAATAAGCATTACGTGTGTAAGCGAATCCCATCCTTCCACATCGACTGCGGTGGTTTCAGGTGTAAGGCTCAGTTGTTCCTTTTTCAGAACGGTTTTGAAAATTTCGGTTACATGTGCTAAAACTTCTTCCTGTGTCATTTGATTAAATTATTTTTTCCATGAGCAATTTACTGTTTCCCGGTAAAAATTTTGCAACGTTTATATCAGTTGCGGTTTTTTCAAGCGCCTTATAAAATCCGGCTTTTTCATAAGCAATGGTGGCCGTCAGGTTGTTTTGCATCAGTATAATTTGAGCTTTTGATACATCACTCAGTCTGAGTTTATGACGGTTTATGTGTTCATCTATCAGTTTTTTGCTTAGTCCAAGTCCCCTGAATTCCTTTTTGGTATATATAGATTCTAATTGAATAGCTCCTGTTTCTCTTGGAATGTTTAGCTCTTCAATGGTTTTAATGGCATTGGCGGCTGTTAGAAACTTTTCTTTACCCAGAAAATACATCAGCGCGTTTGCTTTTAACATACTGCTCGATCCTTCTTCGCCTTCCACCCACGAACAAATGGCAGCGGCATGCTTTCCATCTACCTGTGCAATTAAAAAACCCGATACACAAAGTTCCTGGCCAATCATATCCTCCTCTAAAATTTCGCCCAGCACTTTTACAAACTCCTGTTCGGTGATATTGAAAATGGCCGAATAGCTTAATAAATCGGTTCCGCTTTTTTCAGCTTCAATAATGGTTTCAATAATAAAATCTTTATCAGCTGCCGTGGCCTGTTTAATGGTAATTTGTCTGCTCATTCGGGTAGTTGTGCACTTAGTGCTTTGCGGTCAGTTTTTCCATTGGCATTTAAAGGAAAGGTACTCACGCGGTGAATAAACTGTGGAATCATGTAAGCAGGAAGTTTGGTTTTTAATAAGTCAAGGAGTTGCTCATCTGTTATATCAGCGGCTTCGGTAAACAGGTGTAATTCGTCAATTTTTTTTGCATTGGTTTTAACAATGGCCACGCTGTTTGCCCCGCTGGTCATTTTTTTTGCATAAAATTCAATTTCGCTTAACTCCACTCTGAATCCCTGAAGCTTTACCTGATGGTCGGTTCTTCCGCAGTACGACAAATCCCCGTCAGTATCTCTTAAACATACATCACCGGTTTTATAGAACCGCACACCGTTTTTTTCAAAAAATACTTCTTTGTTTTTTTCGGGATTGTTTACATACCCCTGTGTAAGTTGTGTGCCCGAAATGCACAATTCTCCTTTATGCCCCGATGCCGCTTCATTTTGATTTTCATCAATCAATATGCATTGGGTTGACGACATTTCGCGCCCTATGCAAACCATATCGTTATAGGTTTTAACATCCGTTTCCGGCAACTTGTAACACGTGCAAAAAATGGTAGCCTCTGTAGGGCCGTACACATTCCAGACCGAGGCATTGGGAATGCACTTTTTCCATTGTTTCACGGTTGATTGCAGCAGTGCCTCCCCGCAAAAAAGAGAATAGCGCAATGCCGGAAGATTAATTTCTTCAAAATATGGCTGAAGCAATTGAATCATGGATGGAACCATTAAAGCAAAGGTAATTTGCTGGTCTTCGAGGGTACTGTAAATATTTAAGTATTTTACTCCGTCATTGGGCAGTGTGTGAACCGATGCACCGATACATAAAGGCGCAAGGTAAGACATGACCGATAAATCGAAGGTAAGATCAAACATTTGAAGAAATTTGTCGCCCGATTTTAAATCATCGTAAATTTCAAAAAAGGAATTTAAAAAAGCATCCACGTTTCCGTAGGTAATCGGAACTCCTTTGGGTACACCTGTAGTGCCGGAAGTGAACAGGATATAAGCTTCAGTTTGCGGGTTGGTGTCGGTTTTAAATTCAAAGTCGGCATCGGGTTTAAGTTGAGGTTGTAATACCGTAACCGAATCGAAAATGTTTTTTTTAACGTATTCCGCATTTCCCAAAACGGTTTTTAATCCGGCTTGCGTAATGATCTGTTCATTTTTATTATCGGGATGAGCGGGATGAATAGGGACATATGTTTTGCCACTTAATAGAATGGCTAAAACAGACGCATACATTTCAATAGAATTGTCAACTATAACTCCGATGCGCTGTTCATTCCGGGTTTTTTCGGCAAGCAATATTCCAATTGAACGAATCAACTGTTCGATTGATGAATAAGGGTAATTTTTTTCATTTATTACGAAAGCAATTTCTTTGTTTTCGCTGTTAAATGAATGGGAGATGCTACGAAGAAACTGAACCATACCTGCAAAGTGTTTAGGCGCAATATACTTTACTAAAACACTCAGGCAAAAAAAAACAGCGAAAATTAAATAAAGCGGTAAACCATATCCGGAATCACTTTCTAAGTGATTATTTTGCTCCCTGAATGTTGCGCACCGTTTTAAAAAATAGAGAATACCGTTTTTTCTTAAGTGCCCGTGTATTGCTTACCCTGGCCTTGCAAATACAAAATGTGATGGTAAGCTGGCAGATATTTAAACTCACCAATGATCCTTTATCGTTGGGTTTAATTGGATTGGCCGAGGCTATCCCTGCTTTGTCCATTGCATTGTATGCCGGGCATCTGGCCGATAAACATAATAAACGTACCATTCTTATCACGGCACTTAGCGTGTTGTTGTGCTGTTCAGTTGGCATCTTGTGGGTAACATTACCGCAGGTACAGGAAGGTTTCAGTGCTTTAACGCAAGTCAGGTTTTTATATCTGTTTATACTTATTAGCGGATTTGCCCGTGGGTTTTATGCTCCAACTGCTTTTTCTTTTTTGCATAATCTGGTAAAACGCGAGCAACTTACCACTGCATCTACCATCAACAGTTCTTCCTGGCAAATGGCTTCCATCATTGGGCCTGCCTTAGGTGGTTTTTTATTTGCAAAGGCGGGAATTACGGTGGCTGCGGCCTCTGTGGTGTTTTTTGGTTTACTTGCTCTGACGGCTTTATTTTTTATTCAGCCCAAACAGGTAGTGGGCAATGCCGTAAATGAGACCATTGGCAAACGACTAACCGAAGGTATCCGTTTTGTTTTTTCCAATAAGGTTATTCTAAGCGCACTTTCTCTCGATTTATTTGCTGTTTTGTTTGGAGGCGCAGTAGCCCTGCTTCCTGTATTTGCAGAACATATTTTAAAAACCGGTCCCGAAGGTTTAGGAATGTTACGGGCTGCACCATCCCTTGGAGCCAGCATTTTAATGATTTGGCTTTCGGTTAGAAAACCACAGGGCGCCCCGGGTATCATGCTGTTGTGGTGCGTGGCCGGATTTGGTTTATGCATGATTGCTTTTGCCCTGTCAACCAATTTTTATTTATCTCTCTTTATCCTGTTCCTGAGCGGAGCCTTTGATAGTGTGAGTGTGGTGGTGCGGGGCAATATTTTGCAGTTACAAACCCCCGACCATATGCGTGGAAGGGTATCGGCTGTGAATACCATGTTTATTGGTTCAAGCAATGAGATTGGAGCTTTTGAAAGCGGGGTTGCAGCTAAACTTATGGGAACAGTTCCGTCAGTTATTTTTGGTGGGTGTGTAACTCTTTTGGTGGTGGGCATTACCGCAGCAAAAGCCACAGCTTTAAAAAGGTTTACCTATGAATAGCCGGTTATTATAAAATAAAAAACCCCGCCACAAGGGCGGGGTGGTTCATCAAACCCAAACACAAAAGCATGTATAAAAACTATTGATGCTTGGCAAGGTAAGTAGCTACCCCTTCGGCAGTAGCCTTCATGCCTTCCTGACCTTTAGTCCAGTCGGCAGGGCATACTTCTCCGTTTTCTTCATTGAAAAGGAGGGCGTCAACAATGCGCAGGGCTTCGTCAACACTTCGGCCAAGAGGCAGGTCGTTCACCACCTGATGGCGAACGAGTCCGTTTTTATCAATTAAAAACAAACCGCGGTAAGCAACGGCATCGTCTCCTTTGTCGCTGTTAAATACCAACTGTCCGTTTTCATCATAATCATAATAGCCGGCCAGCACACCAAAATTGGCTGCAATGGTTTTGTTTACATCGGCTACTAATGGATAAGTAACTCCTTTAATACCTCCGTCATTTTGCGGGGTATTGAGCCAGGCCCAGTGGGTGTGTTTGCTGTCGATGGAGCAACCAACCACGGCAATATTGCGGGCTTCAAAATCAGCCAGTCTTTTTTGAAAGGCAATAATTTCGGTAGGGCACACAAAAGTAAAATCAAGCGGATAGAAAAAGAATATGACATTCTTTTTTCCGATGTACTGTTCTAATGAAAAATTCTCAACAAAATCGCCTCCGTTTACTACTGCTGAGGCGGTGAAAACCGGAGCTTTTTTTCCTACTAACATGGTCATATCTGTATCTCTTTTTAATTTTTATAATATACTTAACTGATTGGGCGGCACAGTTGGTTCCTGTATCGCTTTTTTCGTTTTCTGTTTATCAGCGGCCGGTGCTTTGGGTTCCTTTGCAGGTAAAGGTTTTTTCTCCATAAGGTCAGCCGTTTCAATGGGGTCGCTTCCTTCTACCAAAAACTCTTCGGCATGTTCGTCCAAAACTTCTCCGCTAATCTGCAATGCCACTTCTTCCACCTTAAATCCGGTAATTGATCTTTTCTCAAAAAAACGGGTAAGCAATTCTTTCAGCTCTTCATCATAAAAATCAATTACCCTGTCTGATTTGGCACAATATAAATGGTGATGAATATCGGTGCGAATATCATAACGCACTTTATCCTCAGCCGATTTTACTTTATTAATGAGGCCGATATTTACAAAAGTTTCAAGCGTTTTATAAACCGTTCCCAGCGAAATGCTCGGGTTTTGTTTATGAATGCTTTTGTAAATGATTTCGGCAGTAGGATGGTCCTTCAGATTGAGCAACGCATTATATATCACAATGCGCGGATGAGTTATCTTCAATCCGAGTTCGTTTAATTTTTCCTGTGCCTGTGCAGGTGTTGGCCTTTTACTCGCCATATTTTTTAAAGAATAATTCTTACTTGCGAATTCCTGTGCAACGAAAGTACCCACAATAAAATTTAATAACAAAACTATTCATGAAAATATTTTTTGACGCCTCGAATCAACTAATTTTGAAGCACTGAATGTTTAAACAGCTTAAAGCTAAAATCGTTTTCACCAGCCTGCTTGTTTTTGGTGTAGTTTTCACAGGAACAATGGGTTATATCCTTCTGGAAGATTATACTTTTCTGGAGGCACTTTACATGACGGTAACCACTATTGCCACCGTTGGGTATGGAGAAGTAAAGCCTCTGAGCGATTCAGGAAGGGTTTTTACTATTTTGCTGATTATAATTAATATAGGTGTTGTAGCCTATGCCATTAGTTCAATAAGCAGTTTTTTTCTGGACGGACATTTTGCCGAATTTTACCGATTAAATAAAATGAAACAACGAATTGCACGCCTAAACAACCATGTAGTGGTTTGCGGTTTTGGTCGCAATGGAAAAGAAGCCTGTGCTACCCTTAAAAGGCACGGGATTCCATTTGTGGTGATTGAAAAGGAAGAATCAGCATTTAATGATCACGATTTTGGCGATGTACTTCATTACATTATTGATGATGCTACCCATGAACACGTGCTCATGGAAGCCGGTGTTGACAGGGCACGGGCACTTATAGCTACATTGCCTTCCGATTCGGAAAATGTGTTTGTGGTGCTCACTGCCCGCGAGGTTTCAAAAAATATTCTCATTATCAGTCGTGCAAGCCTTGATACTTCGGTAAGTAAATTGCGAAGAGCCGGTGCCAATAATATTATTATGCCCGATAAAATTGGCGGTGCTCATATGGGCTCATTAGTTATTAATCCGGATGTAAATGAATTTATTGATTTGGTAACCGGACAATCGGGTTCCAATATTCATATAGAAGAAATCAGTTTGAAGGATTTGCAATCATTACATGGTTCTACCATTAAAGAATTAAATATACGTCATGCTACCGGTGTAAATGTAGTAGGATTGAAAAAGAGCGATGGTACGTATATCATAAATCCCGAGGTGGATTTAGCACTGGAGCAGGATATGAAATTGATACTGCTGGGTACTAAGGAGCAAATGAACAGGTTAAAAAAAATGAACTGAGCGCATGGCGGATAAAGAAAAATTTGTTGCAAAAATTCAGGAGTCGTATAAAGCAGATGCTCCTCATATTTACCTGGGAGCCGGGGTACTTAATAAGGAAATTGTAGCCGAAGCGAAAGTAAACTTATTGTTGCGCATGATGAACCGGCATGGATTGGTAGCGGGTGCAACAGGTACCGGAAAAACGCGTACCCTGCAGGTATTGGCCGAGCAATTGAGCAATGCCGGAGTTCCGGTTTTTATGCTTGATGTAAAAGGAGATTTATCGGGATTAAATGCGCCCGGAAGCAACAATTTAAAACTTGAAGAGCGTGCATCGGCTTTAGGATTTACTTACAAGCCCGATGGTTTTCCGGTAGAAATTTATTCTTTGTCGGGTAAAAAGGGTGCTCCCATGCGAGCCACCATTTTGGAATTCGGGCCGGTGATGCTGGCCAAAATTCTTGATTTAAATGATACCCAAACCGGAACTTTATCTGTATTGTTTAAGTATGCCGATGACCATAAACTTCCGCTGGTTGATTTATCTGATTTAAAAAAGGTACTGAGTTATTTGAGTGAAGGCCCCGGCAAAGAAGAAATAAAAGAAAGTTACGGAAAAATTTCTACAGCTACCTCAGGAACCATTTTGCGAAAAATTGCTGCCATTGAACAGCAGGGACTGGGGAATATTTTTGGAGAACCTTCTTTTGATATTGATGATTTATTTCAAAAAACAGATGGAAGAGGGGTGATCAGTTTGCTGAATATTTCGGATGTACAGCAACAGCCCGCGTTATATTCTACATTTTTAATGAGCCTTTTGGCCGAAATTTATCAAACCATGCCCGAGGCCGGTGATTTGGATAAGCCTAAACTGGTTTTCTTTTTTGATGAGGCTCATTTATTATTTAAGGATGCCCCAAAAGCATTTTTAGAACAAATAGAGCAAGTGGTTAGATTAATCCGTTCTAAAGGAATAGGCGTGTTTTTTTGTACCCAGTCGCCACTCGATATTCCTGAAACGGTTTTAGCGCAATTGGGAAATCGCATTCAACATGCCTTGCGTGCATTTACTCCCAACGATGCCGAAAATTTAAGAAAGACGGTAAAAACCTATCCTCGTTCCGACTTTTACGAAATTGAAGAGGCGCTTATTTCAATGGGAATTGGTCAGGCATTGGTAACGGTGTTAAATGAAAAAGGTATTCCTACCGAGGTAGCGGTTACTCATCTTACTCCTCCATTGGCTATGATGGGCCCGTTGCCTCAAGCTGATTTTAATTCGTTGACTGAACATTCGGAAATGATGCAGAAGTATGGAGCGGGAAAAGATTCGGTAAGTGCCCATGAAATACTCACCGAGCGAATGAACCGTAACGCAGAGGAAGAAGCGTTGCAAAAGGAAACACCGGAGCCACGCGGAAGGCAACCCAAAGAAAAAACAATGGCCGAGCAAATTCTTTCCAGTCCGGTTACCAAAGAAATAGGCCGGCAGGTGGTAAGGGGTTTGTTTGGTATGTTATTCGGCACAACTACCAAAAGAAGGCGGTAGTTTTTTCTTACGGTTTAAGGTAAACTAAAAAATCAGCCAATAAAATTGACTGCTTTTTGTGATCCCGCTGGGACTCGAACCCAGGATCCCTACATTAAAAGTGTAATGCTGCTTATTTTTTTTTGCAATTGCCACATAAAACCCATTTAATTTTGTAATTAGTAAAATAAAACTCAAATGAATAAACCGCATAAAGTTTTTGTTCTGCTTTATTGCATTTCTCTCCTGTATGCAGGCTGTAAAAAAGAAGAAGAAATAGACAAGTTGCCTCCGGCTACAGCCAGTGGCTTGGGTACGTTTGGTTGCCTTATAAATGGGAAGGCATGGCCTATATATGAAAAAGGTTTTCATTATGTGCAGGCATATTATGAAAATGGAGTGCTAAGTGTTGGCTATTATATAAAAGCCTCTGAGCTGAGTTTTTTTGATTCGCAATGGGTTCGGATTTCAACTAAAAATATAACAAAACCGGGTAATTATATTGCCTGGTTCGACACTAATAATGATTATCTTGGATCATGTTCCGTAGAAATTATTAATAACACATATGATTCCCATCATCCCATCAATGCAGGTGGATTTGCCTGGGTAAATATTACCCGGCTTGATACCGTATATGGATTTGCCGCAGGTATGTTCGGTTTCACATTATTAGATGATAATGGACTTACTTCTGTAAAGGTAGAATCTGGCCGTTTTGATATAAGTTATTAACCAATTAATTTTTACTTATGAAAAAAATCATTTTTCTGTTCACCTTGTGGTGCTTTTGTTTACCTCAAATAAGCAGCGCTCAGGACGATTCGTTATTTACAGATTCGACCATAACATATTCCTACCGGGAAATGATGGATTCCTGTTTTAAACATGTTGACCTAAGCCAGGTGTCAACAGGTATTCTAATAGAAAAAGCCATGGCCACCACCAATGTGTTTAGTTTTTTCGATATGTGGTTATCAATAAAATGCTTTTTGTTTTTGTAACTAAAATAGCTATAATTTTGTAATTAATAAAATAAAACTCAAATGAATAAACCGCATAAAGTTTTTGTTCTTTTTTGTTGCATTTACTTCCTGTATGCCGGATGCAAAAAGGAAGAGGAAATAGACAAGTTGCCCCCTGCTACTGCAAGTGGTCTGGGTACGTTTGG
>JAIBAK010000004.1 GCA_019695215.1 Bacteroidia bacterium
GGCGCAATTTAGACTATTTATAAAGATTGAACAAAGGGAAGGTTACTGCATCCCGCAAAGAATAATCTGACAATTCAATAATTTGAATTATTTTGCCACCTCAAAACACCTTCAAAAATGAAAAAATTCATCGTGGTAATTGTGAATTACCTGCTGTGCGTGCACATCTCCTATTCGCAGGACATAGATATTAGCTGGGGACCATTACTAAAAGAAAATAAAGGCGGAACCATTGTGGCCATAGTAGGCCACGATCAAAACGGATATTATGCGGTGAGAAACTATGTGGTTGCCTCTGCCCTTATTACTTATGCCGACAAACTTTATCTTGAGCGCTATACCACCAGTCACGAGATGGAATACTCTCATGAGATAAAACTGAAAGACGAAGAACTGGGTAAGATGAAATACGAGGGAATCTACTATGTAGGCGGAAAGCTTATTATGTTTACTTCGCATTACGACAAAAAGGCGGACCGAAATATTGCGTATGCCGAGCACCTGAGTGAATCGGGCGAACCTGAAGGAGACCGGATTGAAATTGACCGATTATTCTCTGATAAAATTGCCAATAAGGGTTCATTTCAATTTGTGGTATCGGAAGATCAGAGTAAAATTCTTGTCATTCATCAGGAAATGTACAAAAATATAATTTGAAAAACCAAATGCCGGGTTATGAAAAACGAAACGCCCTACTTTTTTGAGGAAACCTTATCCAGCATTGACACAATATTATACTTTATTTTGTCAATATCCCGGCTCCAATAGCTCTGTGTCATGCCCCTTTCATACTCGGGGTAAGGCAACTCCGGCTTATTAAACCGGAAATGCTTGCAAAGTGGGTAAATATACCTATAAGTCTTCACCTCGTAAACCTTCATGTCCCCGATAAGGTAGGCAATATTAGCCCGGAGGTATGAACTGGTGCATGTTGTGTTGGTGAATATCTGCTCATGCGTAAACTCCCCTGTACGTGAGTTTTCCAAAAACTTTGTATAGTGGAACCCGTAATATTTGAAGTTTGCGGCCTTGTAAATGGTTCCACAACCTAACCGGCCATCGGCAAAGCTCTGAATAGCCACACAATCCTGATTCATGCGCCTGAGCAGCTTTATGCTGGCCGCAATCAGGATGCTTTCAGCGTTCATACCCAAAACATCGCTAATCCACATGCGGTTAAGCTCTGACATCCACGCTCCGGGGTTGGGGTGCGAAAATATCTTAGCATTGGGGTTTTTCATGTACCCATAAACCGCTACCCCGAGGCATTCGCCCGGGTTGTCGGCCTTGAAAATACCAAAGTTGTATTTCCCGAAACCTCCCTCATTCCATTTGTGTGAATAGTGGTTTTTTACGATCATTTCCTTTGCCAGCGCCTTTTCAACGGGCCGTATTTCCACAGGCCCGAACGATTTTGTTTCTTTTACAATTTTAAGTTCTAAATTCTCTTTGTTCATTATAAGTTATATTTTTGAAGTCTCTCACAAAAAATAAGGTGCATACACACCGTAAAGGCTTTGCCTCTGTCGTGGTGTGTATGCACCTTTATGTTATAGCGGGTGTGAGAGCTTTGCTATAATGAGACAGGGGCTTTTTATTTCCCCTGTTGTTCGTTACTGTTTCTCCGGTGCTGGATGTATGTTTATAGTGTAAGTCTGCGATTGCAATTGTTTTACCCACATATATCCCTCATTTGAGCAATTATCAACCTCGGATTGAGAAATAAACCAGTCTCCATTCACGTCTTGAACAGGGTTGAAATAACTATCGCTGCAAAATGGCTTGCCCAATAGTTCATTTTTTTGCGATTCAGTCAGTTTGTAGCCTATCATACTTGCCTCCCTAAATTGATTTGAAATTGCTGTATAATATTATACTCTGCCAGCGATTCAGCATCGGTAAGTGAGGAGTGGCCTAAAACAGCGAAGGAGCATTCTTTCGTTGAATAATACCCAGCAGAGCCATCTGCATTAACAGCCATTAAATACACTTCGCGGTTCGAGGCTCCCGCAGTTTTAGCCTCATCTACCACCTTTATCCCATTTTTCCACCCTTGCTGATTAGCGAGTGTTCGGTTTACTGCAAACCATCCGCGCGAATCTGAATTTGCTATTGGGGTGGCTGTTCCCAAGCTGTTCCACAGGAAAAAAGATACCCCACCACTGTATCTGATGTATATATCATTTTCGCCACCACTACCATAAGCCCCTATGTCAATAGAAGAGCTCACCGCGTTGGTTCTTGAATAATACCCAAGGCCCCCTGCATCAACCGTTACATCTATAGAAGGGACAAAATATGTGCGGGCATATCCGTTCAAACCATTTGGCAACATACCTGTATTGCTGTGAGTAATGCCCCCCATAAATGTTAGCCTAAAGGCCTCGTCCAGGTCTCGTGGGTCTTTCAAATTAAACTTATGATACGTGGCCGAACCACCGACCACGGGGTAAATGGCCTTGCGTTTTGTCCATATACCTGCACTTTTGTAGGATAAAACCAGCTCATTTATAGCAGAAACAATGGTTTGGTCAGTAATACCGGTAGCCGTAATAAATGCCTGCGCATCGGCATCAAGAGCGGGTGCGCTTGCCCCATCTTTACGCACAAACGGTCCTAATTGGAAAGGTCCTGGTATTCTCATAACGCCTCCAAACACTCAATCTGCCCGCTGGCAATAGCGATTTCGGTAAAGAACGCATCGCCATCGCAGTAAATGAACGCACCCGCTTTAAGGGTTTCTGGTATGTTCATGCCGGTTTCTTCACCGAGGTGGTCAGTTTCCCCGCTTTTCAGCGTGGTAATTTCTGTGTCGGCAAGCACAGCGATGTAATACACCTTTTTGCCTTCGGGCAAGGCGTCCTCGCCATTCATAAAGTAGGGCTTTCTGCCGCCCAATAGCCTTTCTGCTGTTAACATATCGTGTTGTTTTTTATTACCATACTTCAAAAGGGGGGATGTCAAATATTAACGTGCCGGGTATGTTTAGGTTTGCCCATAAAGTGCCGTCAGTTTTTATGTAAATCCAGCTCATTTCAGGCGCGGTCATTGAAATGTACCCATTGGTAATTGACGTAATTACAAGGGCTGGATAATATTTGTTTACCAGCGGACGAGCACCCACCGGGAATGTATAAAGGGGGCTGTTATTTGTCGGTACAGAAATGCTGTCACCTGGCTTTATTGCACCTCGCAGATACACACGGTTTGCCTCTCGTTTCCACTGAGGAGCGTTGTACTTGGTGTTGTCAGCGTAAACCCACGTTGAACCAACCTGCGGAATATTCTGCCACGAGGTTGATGTCCAGTTTTTGAATTGCGAAACGGGTATCTCGCCAACCCCTGGCGTGGCAACAGACTTGAATTTTATTGTTGTGTTTATTGCCATGTCGTACTGGTTGCCGTCATTGTACAGCTCAGGGCATGGTATCGCCTCGTTTGACTTGTAGGCAACAATGGTATTTCCTACGGTATGGGCAAACAGGCCATCTTGTACGAACATTACCTCACCGTCAAAAATCATGTACCCGGTACCATTGGCCGAGTTGGGCGTATTTATGCCGAGTTCGCAACCGAACAGGATTGCATAATTTCCGTAATACGAGGAAAGGTGTTTGAAAGCGTCTTTTGTTCCGCCTTGCAGGTGTTCCCAAAACTCAGCGAGTACCGGGAAGCCTCCGTTTTCAAATTTTATAGTCTTCATCTAAAAGTAAATTATTTTGTATGACTGCCCCAAAAACAGGTTGTAGTTTACCCACGATTTTATTTCCGCCTCTTGCTCAACCAAATCGTAAGGCACGTAAACGTAACCGTCAAACACATTGTTAAACTCAGGTGCCCGGTGCCCATAAATTGCGGCCCCGCTCTCACCTCCCTTTTTGCCGTAAATGGTAACAACCATTTCACCGCTGTGCTTTCCGTATAGGTGTTCGATAATGTCGGACGAGGTAACCAGGTAAATGCGTTTCAGCGATGCGTCAAAAACTTTGTTCAGTAAAGCGGTGAGACTTTTTTGCTGTGAGTTGTATCGCACGCGCAGGTTAACGTAAAGCATAAAATCAATGAACTGCCGGTACAGGCTTTTGTCGCTGTCCGGTTCTTCGCCCACATCGCTGCGCTTAACACCTGCAAGCAACCCCGTGAGTATGGCTTCCCTCTTTGGCTTCCGGTGAAGCCACGGCAGTTGCATGCGCACCCACTTTTTTATATCCCACCCGTAGTTCATTATTGCGGTATGTAGGTTATAACCGACCTGTCGCCAACAATGCTGTCGTCAGGTGCAGCCCATTCA
This sequence comes from Bacteroidia bacterium, assembly GCA_019695215.1. Classification (GTDB taxonomy): domain Bacteria; phylum Bacteroidota; class Bacteroidia; order UKL13-3; family UKL13-3; genus JAGPCK01. Next base: position 4,292 of record JAIBAK010000004.1, read on the forward strand.
TAATTCCCGCTGTAGGGCTCATACTCGCGGGTAACAGTAACAAAGACACCGGCAGCAGGGCGTATTTTAACCTCGAGGACGTCCACGTCCTCGATGCCCGATACTTTCCTGATTTCGGCACGCATGTCGTTGATGTTGAAATTGCCGTTAAACTTCACATTCTTTAAATAGGTCTTAATCGCTGTTTCAACGGCATTTTTTACATCAGCAGGTTTCAGCTTTCCATCGTAATAAATGACAATGGTTGTTTTCGCACGGTCGGCACTGGAGCTTACGACCTGGTGAGCTATGGTAAAAGGTTTGATGTCCTCGATGTAAGCATCAAAGGCAATCAGTTCCTCGGTGGTGAGCGGGCCGGTTTCTTTGGCTACTTTTATAACCGCTTTTTTGTTCAGCCTCACAGCAGCCACGCGGGTAATAATTTGCTTGCTCACATCAACAACAGCATACTGCACCACCCCGTTTACCTCAATGGTTGGGTCACCAAACTGGAAGCGCAAAGCCTGATCTCTGAACCATGCAGGCGTTCCGTATTTGTTAGATGCCATGAGGCCGAGGATTTCCGTTTTGAATGATTCCCAAAGCATTTGAAGGCCGAGGCTGGCATTTACGAAAATCATTTTCCACTGTTTCCACTCGGAAACGGTGGAGGCTGTCAGGCCGTCAAATTCCGGCTTCCCTGCAATCTCAGCGTCTATCTGTGCTTCTATTTCGTCTGCTGTCTGCATTGTGTGTTAGTTGATAATTGCCCAGTATATGTCTGTGTCCGATTCAACAGCGCTTTCAACAAGTATTTCAAAGCTCACACCGTTGGTAATTGCACCTAAGCGTGTTCTGATGAAAGAATCGTCACCGCTGGCGGTACCGGTTTTTTGTGTCAGTAAAATGGTTGAACCAGGAGCAACTGCTGCCGTGGCTACAATTACATTGTCTCCTGCTGAATTTATGGTAGCCACTCCCTTTGTAATGGTTCCCTGCTTTCCGGCAAGTATGGTGTCAAGCCCTTGCGTGTGTATGTAGGTGTTTGTGTTGGGGCTTGAAAGGTCGCCCACCTTGTTGGTGGCATCCTCCTTCCCGTTCCATGTTGTTTTTTCAGAAGTTGAAACCCACTTGCGTGTTGCAGTCTCTGCGATGTCGTCAGCATCCAGCACCACCGCGCCAACCTGACCGTTTACGGTAATAACCGCATCGGTGTTGTCAACCTTTTTCCATGCGGTGCCTATGCTTATAATCCAGTCACCGAGACCCCATTCGTTGATACCGTCCACCGTGGTGCTGCCTGCTGTGGTAACAATCAGGTACCAGCCCACGTTACCGGAAGAGGCGGCAGGAATAGCCCCCCCGTCAATGTCCTCGTCTTCGCTATCAATAACGTTGGTGTTGGCATTCCAAACACCTTTGAACTTGGTTGCACCGAGGATTGAATCGGGCAGGTCTGACAGCGCCACTTTTCCGGTAATGTCGTAGCCTACCTTTGAGGCAAGCGCTGCCGCAAGGCCGGTAATATCGCCCTGTGAATGCGTATGCACCAGCGCTGCTTTGCCGTCCTGCAATGCTTTGCCCTGTTTTGCCGACAACACCTTTGAGGCATCGTTCGTGGTCAGGTTGTCCACGATTTCGGGAAGCTCGTAAATACCTATTACCTCCCAGTTATCCTCTTCGGATGCGGGCAGGGCCGTAAGCCTGAATGTTGCTTTTAAATCCGTCACCTTGCAGGTGTCTCCAACCTTTGCGGGCTTGTCGAGCATGTCGGCCACATCGCTGCCGGTATATGTAGCTTTGCCACCGTTGGCCGCAGTCATTGCTGCCGCTGCCTGTGCATCGCAATCCCTGAAATTTGCATCTACTTCCGCAGGGGTAAGGTTTTCGCCTTTTTCGTCTCTGAATGTTTTTGCCATATCGCTTAAAAAATTATTGTCAGTTCAAATACCCGGGGTTCACGTACCCGGGGTTCACGTAATTATTGCCTCCGGTTTCACAGCCCACGTATCCGGGGTTCACATAACCGGGGGCCACGTAACAGTTGCCATTCGGTATGTATTTGTAGGTGCTGTTCACCGAAATATTTTTGCTCTCAAATTGCCTTACAACAGCTTGGTTTGTTTTGGTAAGTGCAGGCACAGGGTAACGCACGTTTACAACCTGCCCGGCCACCAGCTCGGTGCTCAGTCCAAAACCCGGGTTATCCTCCATTAAAAGGCGGATGCCCTCAAAGCAACCGTAGTGCCTTGTGGTTATGTCGTAAATCGTTTGTCCTGCTGTTACCGTTACCTGTTTCATTCTTCGTTGTCCTTGCTTCCGTCAAATTCAAACCACTTGTTAAATCTGCGCAGGATAAAACCTGCAATGGTCTTTGTCTCTTTGTAGCCCAGTGAGCCGAGGTTCTCGAGCCAGCTAATAAGAAGCTGAAACACGATTGCTATAAACACCGTGTAGTAAAGCCAAACAAATGGATTGAGCGAAAGGCCCATTATATCCGGTGCATCAATGCTTTTGGCAAATGTGTTCAGCACTGAAATAATGACGATGTAAGTGCCTATTTTCAAAAGCATGCGTCCCATTGGACGGGAGCGGAACTTGTCGTTCCTGATTTTGCGGGCAACCTTTACACCTGTCCAAAACTCTGCTGCAACAAGAAAAGTAAATGCCCAAAATACCGGCAGGTCAATGCCCACATAATTGGTAATAACCATTCGCAACGCACCGAGTGCGGCCATAGCTAAAAACTTTATGTCAACACCCGAGTTGTAATACCCGCAGAGTGCCCGTTGAAAATCGTTTGAGCTTTCGTACCCGAAACCGTTAAGCATGTAGTTCAGTTGTTTCATTTTATCCTGATTCCTTTTTTTAGTTCCCTGTAATCTTTGTTGTCCATTTTGAAGTGCAACGCGATAACGCTTTCCAGTTCTTCTTGCGACATCGTGGCTTTTACAAACCGGGTAATTGCTGGGCCAATGAGCGGGGCATGTTGTACAGCTCCCGGGTTAAGTCGCAGGATGAGGCCAACTTCTTGCAACAGGCTTTCCCCGCGTACCAGGTCGCCCGTTTCTGAAATTGCTATGTCGTCTTGCTCATCGCGTAAAATATCCGTTGCCATCAGTGTTTCACTTTATCGTTTTCGAGCTGCGTAAGGTTTTGCGTTTGCATACCGGCCACAGCCGTGTTGAATGTTGTTGCAGTAGCTCCACCATCCAGCAAACCGCTCAGGGTTGTAATGGCCGCAGCAGCCGCATTTTTGAGTATCGTATTATTTGTGTTCAGCTTTTGCAGCTCTGTTTTCAGCGGGTCAACTTTCACCAACCCTTTATTGTTTCCATCGTTAAAAGTTATCTGCAAAGAGTTGATGAGCATTTCTTCCACCTCTTCGCATTCAATCAGGAATGTGGCCGCGTCCTGATTTTCTATTAAGCCTATCAGGGCTTTTGTTCCCTGTTTCGGTTTGGTGTAAACAGAACCGATGCCGAGCAGCACATCGTTATAATCGAGGTCGTCCATCAGGCCGGTGGCTGTCATGGTCTTTTCGTCCCAGTCAACAGCTTTCACAGTAACCCACGCGGTTGTAACTTTAACTTGGCGCTTCGCCATTTCCTTTAGTGAATCCGTAAGCTGCCTGATCTTGTCGCCCATTACGCTGCCTTTCCTCCCAATGTTAATTCCTGCCTGATGCCTGAAGGCTGGAAATGTTTAACAACACTGTCAATGTAGTACACGCCTGCACGCTCGGGAAACAGGTTGCTCACCAGCTCTATTTTTCGCCCGTGTTTAAACCACGGTGTGCCGAAGGTGGTAACTGTACCTGTGTAGCCTCCACGTTTCCTTCGGTTGTAATCCAGCTCCACCAGCTTTTTAAGTTCAGCCTGTGTTTTTATATTGAAGTACGACAACGAAAGCTCATCGCCTCCGGTTTCGCCAATTTCAAATTCAACCTTGCCACCTTTAATGCCTACCGACTTACCCTTTATCTTTAGCAGTATGTCCTCGGCACTCCGGTACTCGAGGTTGTTTTCGGCTATGTATGTGTCCAAGTTCACCTGATACACGGGGTCGTTGGTGTTGTCGCTGTAATACTTGCCCGACACAACAGTTTTACCGTCCATGTAGGTGTAAATATTAAAGTCGCTGGAAAGTTTGTCCAGCACCTCGCCAACGTTGGTTTTAGCAAATCGAACCGAACCGAGGTTTACGCCTTCCAGCGCGTTTATTGTGTAACCCTTGCAAATGTCTTTCAACATTTTTTCGAGGGTTACGCTGTTGCTCGAGTAATTCACAGGCATACGCCTCAGCTTCCACATTTCGTCTTGACACTTCACTATAACAGGGAAGTCGGCAGAAACTTCGGAAATGTAGCCGGTAAACTCTTCCACGAGTTCGCCATCGTAACCGAATGCTATTGTAATGGGTGTACCATGCTTGAACACATCGCGCACCTGGTATTTGTAGAAAAACTCCACGTTGCGGGCAAACTTTATTTCAGCACGAGCCACAAGCTCTTTAAACGATGTTTCAATATGAATTTCGGACGGCTTGCGGATGGCTTGTATAATCTTTCCATCAGGTAACGATATGAGTGCAGTTAATATCTTCATAGTGTTTGGTCTTCCGGGGCAATCAGGCTCCTGCATGTAAGCTCGAAAGGCACCACGTTGGGCCTGCCTTCAATTTGGCTCAGGTTGATTTCTTTAATTGCCATGTAAAAAATATTCTTCTCAACAAACTTTTTTCCGGCCACATAAATGCCGGAAGCCAAGTCCTCCCACTCGAGTATTGCTTGCTCCTGTTCCGCAACCGTTTTGTGTGTAGGGTGTGAAGGGTCGTCCAAGCACAGGCCGCGTATGCGTATATTCCAAGCCTCGAAACCGTACATCTCAACAACCCCGCCCTCGGTGGTGCTCTGCGGTGTTTCCTGCATAATCTTGCTTCGGCTGAAATCCACCATTGTGGTAACGGGCAGGTAAAAACTTTTCATTTCCACGTCACGCAAAACACCGAAGCGGTCAAACTTTTTATAGTTGCCACCAATGAGCTGTATAGGAAACATAACACGGTGCCCGTACTGGCTTATGCGGCCAGTGCCCTGCACAGTGTCTTTTAATGATACCTGCTGAAATTTTAAATCCTCTGGCTTTGTTCCTTCACCCAACTGGAATGTTGGCAGCTTTCTTTCCACCACTTCCAACACATAAGGGAACATTACAGGGAAGTTTGTGCCGAAAGCAAGCTGGAAGAGCTGACCCACATCGTAACGTATATCTCTTTCTCCTGCCATTCCCTTACGCCATTACAAGTGTGTCTTTCAGCCGGTCGTTTATCATGCCTGCTATTTTGTCGGCAGCCTGCTGTATGTCCAAATCGCTTTTTATGTTGTTGAAGTAGTTTTTAACTTCAACTCGCATAGAAATAGCCTTGCTGCCACCGCTGCCCGAAATGCTCATGCCCTGAGATTTCAAAGCGTTTGGGTCTGTAATCTTTCCGTCCAGCTTTTGTTTGTTTCCTACTGATGCGTCAACACCGGCCAGCTTTTGTTTTTCCGCGTCTGCCTCTGCCTGTTTATCCTTTTCACTTTCTGCAAGGCTGTTGTTGTAACCTTCTTTAAAGGCCTGCCCGGATGCAATTTTTACAGTGTTGTCCATCATTTTAACCGCATCGGCTTTGATGGCTGCCTGCGCTTCTTTAAACCCGGCCACACCACCGGTAAGGAACCCGAAGGCCAACCGTATGGGTGCAAGCAAAAGCATAATGTATCTGTATATGTTATCGAAGACCAGTTTGAACGTTTCCCAAAGACCGTCTATAACTGCCCGGAATCCCTCGAACTCGTTATATGCCCACACTATTGCGGCAATCAGGGCACCAACGGCAACGATTATAATGCCGATGGGGTTTGCGGTCATGGCCGCATTTAAAAGCCACTGAGCGGCTGCCATTGCTTTGGTACCAAGTGAAGCAATCCACTGTACCTTTCCAAGCGCCTGAAATATCGGAATGAAACCGGCCACCGTTTGCACAGGGCCGGAGAGCTGTTGCAGAGTGATGGCAACGTTGCCCATGCTGTCGCTAAACCACAGTTCCATGTCAGTAAGTAAAGAACGTATGCCAGTGCCTGCGCGTTCAACGTTGGGCATGTTGTTTACGTCCATATCCATTTTGCTAAAGCCTTCAACCCACGACAAGCCTGCGTCCTCGCCAGCACCTTTAAAGATGTCGGCAATAACGAGCTGCTTTGCCTGAATGCTTTTGCCATCCATCGCAGCAGAAATCATTTGCATGGCTTCCATTGAGGTTTTACCGGCAAAGTCTTTCGCCTTCAACCCGATTCCTTTAAGTGCTTCTATTTGCGCTGGCCCCATTTCACGCAACGACATATTGGCCTCTTTAATTGAATCAATGGCCTTATCGCTGAAAATTCCCTGCTTGCCCGCCTGTGCCATTAAGGCGATTGCTTCGGAACCTGAAATGCCGGATTGGCTTAATTGCCCGCTGTACTCTTTCAGTTGCTCGAGCATGTCACCGTTCAGGTTTGCACCTTTCAGGTACCCGGCTTCGATGAGGTCAAAAGCTGCGGTCATGCTTATACCCATTTGCTTGCTCATGGCGTTGGCGGCAGCGGCAACCTCTTGTCCATCGTTTCCAAATTCTTTTCCGAGCTTGTAAGATCGGTGCGTAAGGTCTTCCAGCGCTTCACCGCTGGTTCCTGTCATTAACTGCACGTTGCGTTGCAGGTCTTTTATTTCCTGCGCAAACTCCATACTGTCGCCAAACTTTTGTGCAGCCTCTGCCGCCTGGTTAGTGAGCAGGGTAATATCCCGCCAGTTCATGCCTACTTTCTCGGCATCTGGTTTTTTGCTGATCTCGTCCAGCTCGTGTTCAATTTCTACAAGCTGCTCTTTGTACCGCCTTATTTTGGTTTCGGCATTTTTGATGTCGAACTCCACCGGGCCGGTGGCTAAAGGGTCGTCCGGTATTTCAGACAACCGCTTTTTGAGGTTATCTACCTTCTGAGATTCCTTTTCAATTTCAGAGGTCAGGTTCTTATGATCGTTAATTGCCTGCTGTGCGGTTTCCTTACCGGCAGCGTCCATTTTATCCAAGCTGTGTGTAATAGACTTTATCGTCTCGTGGTAATCCTCGGACGAATTGTTTACCTGCCTCATCGGCCCGGTAATCCTGTCTATCAGTTGAATAATCCAGCTTGTTTTGTTTTCCGCCATTTATCCGTAACTTTGTGCTGTGAAAAAGCTCATAGCACTTGCACTTATTCTTTTGCTGTTGTACTTCTTTTGGTACCAGGTAGTGTTTGCCGCAGTTGTGGGTGCATTTATTTTCACCTGGTTTCAGGTTATTTTCAAACCTGCACGAAGGGTTTAAATTTCACCCTTCCCGTAAACCGCCTCTATCGCCTCACCAAGCACTGTTCGGAGATTGTTTTTGAATATGCGGCTTTGCAGTCTTTGCATGTATTTCCACTCCTCTAAGTACCTTGCCCACTCCTCGTCTGTTAGTGCATCGGGGTCAATGCGGTAATGGTATCGTATTACCGCATTGCCCTTTGCCACTGCTTTCGGGTCGGGAGCTTCCGGGTCTTCGGAAATCTGTAACTCCCAAAAGCCTAAAGCTTTTTTACGGTAGCCTCCGCCTTACGCATCAGCTTGCTCAGTTCGTCAAGAACAGCCGCGTAAACGGTTCCGTCTTTGTCGAACAGTTCGGTATTACCACGCAACACGCAGTTGGTAATAAGTACCTGGTTAGCCTTCGACACGTCTTTGTTTGCTCCGTGCCTGCCTACCGCTTCCAGCTCTGCGCGTCCGGGAACACGCAAAACATATTCCTCCTCCTGCCCGTCAGCGGTTTTGATTGTAACCGAACGCAGGTTGTTTTCACCATACTTGGCTTTCCATTGCACCACCTCATCGGGTGTATAATTTGTTCCTTCCATGAGCGTTTAAATTGTGTTCCAATCAATGTGTGAGCACAGCAGTTTGAACTCCGTAACAATGGAGCCATCGCCCTGCTTTACATCAACACCGTTGTTTGTAAACTCACAGTTGGAAATGCGGTCGCGCAGGATAACACCCGAGGGCAACTCATATTCAACCGTAATGTCAAACGGTGCAATGTCCTGAATGCGGTCTCCGGGTTTCAGGGAGGCCATAAGGCCGCGCACCTCCTCCTGATAGAGTTCGATGCTTGCCTCAGCCTTGTAGTTCATTTCCTCGCGCCCTACGGGGTATTTGTTTGCCCCGTATGCGTTCTGCTTGTCCACGATGTCGTTGTAGGCAATACGTTTGATGCCTTCGAGGTCGCGGCCCATTGTGTTGGCTGTTGTTCTGTTCCAGCCAACAAGGGTTCCGAATTTATTTTTTACTACTTCTGCCATGCTTATGAAACGTTATTGGTGAGGCCCAGTTCAACATCGAATGCGTGTACGATGCCATCTTTTACAACCTCGGCACGCACTTTAACCGGGGTTGAGGCATTGGGTATTTGGTTTGCCGCAATGGTCACTTTATAGCCGCTGATTTCCTCAGCCGTAACCATTGTTTGCAGCGCCCGGTTTGCAGCGCCAATCCATCCGCCAATGGTGGAGTTTTTGATAAACCCTGTTGTGGGGTTTTTCTTCACCACACCTTTTACACGCGGCAGCAATGCTTGCCTGATAAGGCGGGCTGCTTTGTTCCATGTGCGGTTGTTCTCAATGCGGTTGTAGTCGCTTGTGGCCGTTACGCAGGTTGGCGAATCGTTGAAGAACATGCCATCGTAACCCTCATAGTTTCCAACGAAAATGTAACCCTTGTTGGTAATGGCCGTTTTGGTTGTTGCTGAAAGGGTGGAGATATAGGTACCGTTCGAGAGCTTCGCATCTGCCCACCTGTTTGCCCGGGTAAGGGTGTAGTTGGGGTCGGCCTTGTACGCATTTGGCTTGTTCACAATGTCAACAGAGCCGAGGTTCTCGTTCACCTTGCGCACAGCCAGCATACCCAACACGCTGCCAATATCCGCCTGCTTGGCGTAGGCTGCATCCTGTGCGGCAATGTATGGGTCTTGCGCAATCGAGACACTTACCTGTGGGGCGTTCTTGGTGCGCAGGTCAGGCAGGTTGCCGGTAACATAAGCAGAGCTGCCCTTGTTACCCTGAATCAGTACAAAGTCAATCAACCTGTGCTCATCAGCAAAGGCATTGATTTGTGCCTGTACCAGCTCCACTTCGGTGCCGAGGTTTGCGGCATCCGAATCAACACCGGCAAAGCTGATGCCTTTAACTTTCGGCATCGAGCGTATGGCCGCCTGAACAGGCGCAAAGGCCATAAGGGTGGAGGGTGCCATTTCCTCGTTTACATCAACCAGTACCAGGTACAGCCTTGCATTAGGCGCGTAGCTGAAAAAGTCTTTGATTGAACCGAGCAGATACACGCTGTTGTTGGCATCGTATGAGGCAGTGCATCCCAAATCAATGGCATCCTGCGGCTGCAAAAGCTCGTAAGCCTGGTACAACTGGGCTGTACCGGGAAGGTATTCGCCATCAACCCCGTAAATAAGGGCTACGATATTATCCTCGCCCGGGGCTGTTTCGCCCAACAGTCCGTTGAGCTTGGCTACGTTTACACCGTCAAATGTTTCTGCCATGTGCTTACTCTCCTTTTCCTTCGGTTAATTTTTCGATACCCTTCTCAATGGCCGCCACCGCAGATTTGCGGTTAGGGCCGCCCACCTCAGCAAGCAGCATTTCTTTCAGCACATTAATATTGGTTTCTTCGGCCACCTTTTCGGTAATGGCTTTAACGGAGAGCGGCAGGTTTAAAACTTCACCTCCGCCATTGTTGCCGGTGTTATCCGCATTGGCTGTTTGTCCGGCACCTTCACCTGCGTTTGCATCAGGCGTTTTGGCTTTGGTGGCAGCCGTTTTTGCTTCCGGCTCTTCTTTATCGAGCTGGTACACGGTGAGTTTTTTACCAGCATGAAGCCGGGCGCGGCTGTCGAGCAGGAATATTTGCCCGTCAGTGGTGCCGTAAAGTTTTTTCACGTTGAGTTCCTCAAACATGGGCGCTGCAATTTTTTGCAGCTCTGCTTTTGATATGTTCATTACTTGAATAATTTTTTAAAGGTGAAGTATGCAATAAGTGCAAGCCAAAAGATGCCACCGCTCCAAGCTAAAAATTTGATAAAGCCCGGAACGTATCGCTCCCTTATGGTAATCGTTTTTGTTTCTGTTTGGCTACGTGCCCGGTATTCTTTCTCCTGCGTATGGATGAGCTGCGCTTTAATGGCGAGGGTGTCGCAATCGCAATCAGCTTTTATTCCACCCGCATACCTGGTAATGGTGAGGCGGGCATTTTTAAACTGCTTTGTAACCGGGTTTAAATCCGGTTTTAGCAGGCTGTCGATAGGCAACCATTCAGAAACCTGTGTAGCCTCGGTTTTGAACACGGTATCAGTAACGGTAATCGTTTTTGATACGAACACCGTATCGTGGGTTTCACGGGTGGTTACTTTGGCCGTTCGGCATCCCTGTGAAGCGATGAAGGCCACGCAAACCAGCAACAGGAAAAGTGTACGTGTGTTAAATTTTTTCATACTCTTTATTTGCATCAAAGCAGGGACAAACCTTTATCCACTCGAACGATTCAATTACACCGTTGCCGTTCTTGTCAGGGCTGAAATCTCGGTGCCCTACGATCTTGGCTTTGGGAAATTTTGCCCGCAGTTCGCGCAGGATGGAAAGCAGTTGCGCTTTCTGTGCATCCGTGCGGGTGTCAACACCCTTGCCCTTTACGATCTTGCCGCCCATGTAACTTACATGCACGCTTTTCGCATTGTGGCCCTGCACACCGTTGGCAATTTGTTCAAGAGGAGTAATGTTGTGCCTTGCACCGGAGCCGTCAACAACAATGTGGTACCCGTTGTTTTTCCATCCGTTTGAACGGAAACCGGCTATAAGCTGCGGTATCGTCTCGTTGGGACTTCCACCGGTGCAATGCACAACTATGTAGTTTATCTCCCGCATCCGTTAGTTGAGTTGCTTGTCGCTTACGTGCAGGAATTTTGAGCCGTCATACTCGTACAGCGCAGTGTAACTTTTGTCTGCGGTTATGGTTAGGGCGTTGCCTTGCATGCCTGTGCCGGGAGTAAGTGAGCTGGTCTCAGATGCACTCACTTTGATGAGCAGTTGAGCACCTACCGGCACATGCTCATTCACATTCAGGTTGAGCGTGGAATCGTCTTCCATTTCACCGATGGTGAGCTGCGTTCTGCTGTTCTTAATGGTAACAGAAATTTCGCTGTCGTATTCTGCGCTGATCTCGTCAACCGGGCCGTGAGGCCACTGGTATGTGTTTTCTGACATTACTATTGTCTCCTTTCAGTTAAGGGTTAAACAGTACCGCTTACCAGTGCGCCCATGCCTTCGTTTTTGATGGCAACGCAGATAAAGTACAGGCGGAAACCGACTCTGTTTTTCCTGTTGTCCGGGTCAGTGTCTGCAACGCTCATGTACCTTTTCACGCTGCCTGCGGCTTTAGCCAGGTTGCCAACGTAGGCCACCACTGATGCAGGTTTGCCGGTAGGCACAGCACCGAAAGCCTCTTTGGTAAGCGTGCCTGAAACAACCTTGTAGCTTACGGGTGTGAAGTCCTCCCATATTTCAAAGCCCAAATAGTTGGCTGAAATCAAACCGTCTTTGATGTTCTGATACTGGGTATAGAACGCACGGTCTTCGAGCAGCAGGTCGTTTACGTGGTCAGAGCACAGGATGAGCATGCGGCCTTTTTTGGGTACGCCCAAATTGTCGAGCCTCTTTTTGTAGTTGATCAGGTCGGTTGTGGTAAGGCGCTTACGGCCTGTTCCATCGTCTGCACCGGTGGTGGAAATTACCGGGGTAGTTGAGCTGTGCGCAGCCGGGGCAATGGAGAACAGCGCATGTTCTGCGGTTTTGTCTTCCAGCTCTTCGCGGTGCTGTACCTGCACATCGTTGATTTTCTCGTAAGGCAAGGTTTCCAGCTCATCGTCACTCACGTCTGTGTTGGTGGTGTCGTACTTGTTCAGGGCAAGCGTTGCGTAATCGTCCTCACGCTTGTTGCTCACGATAGGGTAAATGTTGTTATTGATAAGCACCTCGGGGGCTGCGCCCTGCTTAGGTACTTTAATAACATCTTTGCTCACCCAGTTGGGTTTCGATTTTACCTGACCTAACCAGGTATGTTCATGCCTGAACTTTTTAATAAGTTCTTTTTCGGCTAACTCGTTTACTAATTGTGCCATTTATGTTTGAAAGTTTTTTGTCCAGTACCTTTGATTTACTTACCTCCGAAGTAGTCCTTTTCGAGCTGACCGGCACGCTCGGGGTCGTCCTTGCGCATCTGATTGTAAGCCTCCGGGTCTTTATCGAGGTAGTCTTCGAGCTTCCAGTCCTTGCGGCTGGCCTCGAGGTCAGCTTTCTTTTTGTTTTTGTCCAGCTCGGCAGAAAGCTGCGTTTGTACCGGCAACGATTCAATGGCATCTGCTGTGCCCTCGGGGTCGTTGATGTATGCCTGCACATAAATTTCCTTTTGCGAGGCGGGGATTTTCTTTGCAGTAATGCCAGCAAGCACCGCTTTTTCAGCCTTTGCCTTTGCTTTTGCCTCTGCACTTTTTTGGGCGCTATCGTTGTCGGCAGCCTTCTTTTTCATAGCCTCCAGCGCCTCTTTAATTTGCTCGTCCGTTGCGTCAGCATCCAGACCGAGACTCGAGATTAGCTCGTCTCTTTCCATATACTTTTTTTTGGGTTTTTGTGTCTGTTTTGAATTGGGCGCTCCGCAAGCCTGTAACATGGTTGCGGCTTCTGCGTCTATCGGTTCGTCTGTGCCTGTCACATCGTCAACGAGGCCAGCTTCTTTTGCTTCCGCTGCTGTCATCCACTTGTCACCGGCTGACCACATTTTTTCTATCTCGTCTTCGGTCTTGCCCATTTTGGTGGCGTATGCCTTGCGATATTCTGCGGTAATGTCCTTTAACAATTTCAGGTCGTTTTCAATCTCAGTTTCATTTCCACCGGTGGGCATCATTGGTTTGTGAATCATAAACTGAGAGTTGGGGCGTGCCTCGGAAGGGAAGTCGGTGAGGAACCTGGTTGCCGCACTGGCAGCCATTGCACCCACCTGAATTTGCACGCTGTCGAAACGTTTAAGCTCTGCAACCATTTCGCTTGCATCAAACACGTTTCCGCCCGGTGAGCTGAGATAAACCACAGCGTCTTTTATGCCCTTGCCTAAAAACTCGTCAACAATCTCGGCCACCTTTTCAGCATTCAATGTTTCAGAGCCGAGGTAGCCGCGTATCTTAATAAGTGCTTTGCCGCCTTTGGCTTCGGCAGTCACAGTTCCCGTTTTTTTAACGGGCTTATCTGCGGTTATTCTGAGCGTTTTTTTCAGCTTCATCGAGGGCAAAATTCATCTGCTTTAAAGGCCCGCGCAAATCGGTTCCACGTTTCAGGAACTCATAACTCCCGAATCAGGATTGAAGCAATACCGAAATGGAATAAGCAAAAAAATACACTCCGTTTACAACCCAATTTTGTGACACAAATAGCACGAAATGGCAGATACCAAAAAGCTGAAAAAGGCTGCTGAAATAATGTTCATAGAGCAGGGGAAGCAACAAAAAGAAATTGCGCAAACCCTCGGTGTTTCTGAAAAGACATTAAGCAACTGGGCAAAGGCAGGAAAGTGGAAAGAGAAGCGAATAGCCCGCATGAACTCGGCAGAGAAACGGACGGAAGACATAAAGCAGGTTATTGGAAGTATAACAGAACGCAGGCTCGAGATAGCCCGGGAAATTGTTGAGGCAAAAAGTGCGGGAGATAAAAAGCTGGTGGCCGCGTTACAGATTGAGGCGGTTGCCATCGGGCAAGAAGTTGCCATGTACTCGAAGGCGTTGCAGGTTGTTGAGAAAGATAACAAACCAACGCTTGCCATGTACCTGCAAATAATGGACGAGATTTTCAGAGCCATGCAGGCGTTTAGCCCGTCCCTTCACCTTCAAACATTAGACTTTCAGGAAAGCCACTTGGCTGACATAACCGAGAAACTTGCATGAGGGCAAAAGACAAAGTTGCGGTCGAGCGGTACAAAAAGAAATTAGAGCTTATACGGAGCGCTGGTTTATCTGTAACGTTTGAAACAGCAAAGGAAAAAAGGGAAATCATTGAGCGATGCAAAACGGACATTCCGTTTATGGTCGGATATTTATTTCCGCATTATGCAACATCTGAATGCGCAGACTTCCAAATTGAATTTGCAAAAAAGGTTGGCCGAGACCAGAAAATAAAAGCCTTTTGCCAATGGGGAAGAGGTCAGGCAAAGAGTGTTTGGAACGATATAATTATACCGTTTTGGCTGCACTTTATAATGGGCGAACCCACGTACCTGGTTATTATCGGCAGCAGCTCCGATAAAGCAGAGCAGCTTATCGAGGACATCAAAGCCGAGCTGGAAGTAAACCCGAGAATGATTGCGCACTTCGGAGAACAAAAACAGTTGGGAAGTTGGGAGGGTAAATTCTTTGTAACCAAAGGCGGATTTATCGGGCAGGCTTTGGGCATTGGCAAAAACGTTCGCGGTTTGAGAGTGCGCGGAAGGCGGCCAACGCTTCTTGTAATTGACGACATCGAAACCGAAGAGCTGAACAATAACCCTGAACGACAAATCAGGTTAGCCAAGTGGGTTGAGAAAAGTTTAATTCCTACAATGGACGGCCCTGTACGGAGGTTGATATATGCACACAACCGCTATGCTGAAACAATGGTTCAAACCATATTGCAGGAGCGGCACCCCAAATGGTTTGTTCACGATGTGCCCGCATACGACCCCATAACATACAAACCTACATGGCATCAAAAATACCCTGATAACTATTTCAGGGATTTGGAAGACGAGATAGGAATTATAGCAGCGTTATCCGAGTACAACAACCAACCGCATGTTGAGGGGGAGATATTCAAAGAGGAACAAATACAGTGGGGCGATATGCCTGCGCTGAATCATTTTAAAATTATCGTTGGGCACTGGGACGTTGCTTATGCAGGTACAAAAACAAGCGACTACAATGCGGTTGAAATAATGGGTTTGAAGGATAAAGACTTTTGGCACATTGACTGTTTTGTAAAGCAATGTAAAATGCGCGATGCAATCGCGTTCATGTGCGATGTGCAAAAGAACCTTCCAAAAACTGTTATTATCCACTGGCAGTTTGAAGCACAGTTTTGGAACGATGAAGTAGAGCGAACAATTGATGAGGTGCAACAAGAAATGGGCGTGCTGCTGCTCATAAGCAAAATACCAACACCCACCGGAAACAAGTACGACAGGATATTGCAATTACAGCCCCGGTATCAAAACAGCCGGATATACTATAACAACAAAAAGAAATCGCACAAGGACACGCAAACAGGCTTGGCGCAGTTATACGCAACACAGCCGGGAAACAAGAAAAAAGACGACTGGCCTGACGCGCAACACCAGTGCATTGAATTTCTGCAAAAATATATCCCTATGGGTAAAGCATCGGGCAATTTTCAAACGGGGCGAATGCTTCCCCACAATGAAAGGATATGATTTATTTAACACAAGACGACCTTAATTTAGAGAGCTTCGAGCGCTTCATTACCGAAAGCACGGGAGGCGACAGCTCCATTGTTGACAATGCAGAAAAGAAAGCAATTGCGCACTGCAAAACATTCCTGAGCCGTTACGATGTGGAGGACGTGTTCGATGAAGAGGAGCCGATACGTGACGAACACCTCGCAAACATTATTGCGATAATTACCTGCTACAAAATCATTAGCCGAAATGCTGCGCGCAAGGTGCCGAGCGATGCCCGTGAGGATTACAAATGGGCGCTCGAGCAACTGGAAAAAATACAGACGGGTCGCGTAACGCTGGAACTTCCGCCCCGCATTGATTCCAGCACCGGCAACGCGGTAAGCAACGCCATATTCGGAAATATATCCAACCCTGATTTTTACATTTAACCCTATGGGCATACAAGACACACGTTTATTTAAGTGGCTGCAACGAGAAGTTTTTAGCCTCACTGACGACAGAACAATAATGGTGGAAAACGCACTGAGGCGTGGCGCTGACGATAAGAAAAGCAGCAAGCTGGACTTTGAGGCAAAGAACATGGCCGCAAAGACTTTGAAAGATTGGAAAGATGCCATAAGCCAGGCCACCGACCCCGAAGAGCCAAACCGCGAAGCGCTGGAACTGCTTTACGAAAACCTGATGCTCGACAACCACCTCGCCAGCACCATTGAAACACGCATACTGTTTTGCCAGCGCTCGGCATTCAAATTCATTGGCGAGGACGACAAGGAGAACCCCGACATTTCAAAACTGTTTGAAAGGCCGTGGTTCAATGACCTTATTTGGAAAGTGCTGATGAGCCAGTTTAAGGGAACCACCCTGCTGGAAATTTTCGAGCTGAATGCCGAAGGTGAACTCGGTTGCATTACCGAAATACCGCAGGCGCATTTCAATACGGTAAAAGGGCTTATTTTAAAGTCACCGGGCGACACAACCGGGTGGGACTATCGCGAGGGAGCTTTCGCACAAAACTACCTTCAAATTGGACGCAATGACGATTTAGGGCTATTGGCGCAGATAGCAACCATTGTGCTTGCCAAAAAACTGGGCATGGGTTCTTTCCTCGATTACGTGGACAAATTCGGAGTACCGCCCATTTTCATTACCACCGACCGGGAAGACGACAACCGGTTGAAAGAGCTGTGGACTGCTGCCTCAAAATTCAAGAGCAACAATTTCATGGTTGGACGCGGGCAGGAAAAATTCGAGGTTGGTAATGTAGGCGGCCCGGGCGTGGCTCCTCACCAGGCGTTAATCGAACTTTGCAATAGCGAAATAAGCAAACGCATACTGGGAGGATCAGGGCTTACCGATGAAAAGAGCTTTGTAGGTGCTGCCGAGATTCAGTTCCGTTTGGCACGCGACCGTTTCGAAGCCGATAAACTGCTGTTTAAATACATTTTCAACGCCCATGTAAAGCCCATGCTAATAAACCTCAGCCCTGTGTATGCTCCTTTGGCAAACCACCGTTTTGATTGGGATAACACGGAAAGCCTTACCCAAATCCAAATTATTGACACTATACAAAAGTTTGGAAGTCTTTACGACATTGACCCGGAATACATAACCAAAGTAACAGGCATCCCGATTACCGGCATTAAGCAAAATATTCCTACGCTGCCGCCCGGAGGTGGGGACGCGGGAAAGTAACAAACGAGAGGCTGTTGCGTGCCTCTCTTAAATTCATGTTTTCCCGCGTAGAGGCATACTACGGAAAGCCCGGGCAATGCGGACACCCTGAGTGCCAAACACCCGAGCTTGAAGCCATTGACCTGAGCGGTTGGGAAAAGCTGATAAAGCACCTTGCAACCGAAATGCAACAGGGAAATTTGAAGCCCGCGCAACTGAACCGGGAAAGCCTGCTGAAAACATTTGAAGAGCTGAACAAAGGTGCTGCAAGCGGGTACGGCAAAGGCTGGCAAAACAGCAATGAGAAAAAACCGCCAAGCCGTGACGCATTGCTGATGCAACGGAATATTTACCGCTTCTCGGGTGCAAAGAATTATGCCATGCTTCTTGAAATGAACAGCAAGCTCACAAAGGACGGACAGCGTGTAAGTGAAGAGGAGTTTTTGCAGGAGGCTTTAAAGCTCAACAAGAACCTGAACATAAACCACGCACAGGCAGAGTATCAAACAGCGGCACACAGCAGCACAATGGCCGCACAGTGGGAGAGTTTCCAGCGCAACAAAAAACTTTATCCCAACCTGAAATATAAAACGCAAGGAGACGACCGCGTAAGGGACGACCACCGGAGCTTAGACGGAAAGATTGCACCCATTGACAGCGACTTTTGGAAACGGTACTATCCGCCCAATGGTTTCAGGTGCCGGTGCTATGTGGTGCAAACAGCAGCCACACCAAGCGAAGAAATACCAACGGAAGTACCGGAAGTAAAACCCGAGTTCAGAATCAATGTAGGGTTGACGCATCAGGTGTTTAACGAAGATGGCAAAAGCGCTCACCCGTATTTCATCCTGTCCAAACGTGTGCCGCAGGTGAGGCAGCGCATTGAAACGTACCTGGTACAGAAGAACCGGCAGGACGTGCGCGATTGGGCTTACGGCTCATTGAGCGGCAAGTCCATCAAAAATGAAAAGGTTGCAAAGGGTATAAAGATTTCCAACGCAGACATCAAACACATTACAGGCGGTTCGCACAAAGACCAGCTCGACAGGAACGATTTGCTTTACAACTTGAGCGATGTTTTTGCCGGTGCGCAGTTTGTGCGGGAGGCACCGGAAACACGCGGGCGGTACCAATACCTCCGTTGGCTTTACTTCAAAGCTGCCGAGGGAGATTTCTTTTTTAACGTGGTGGAGCTGCGGGACGGTACATTGAAACTGCACTCGATAACAGACAAGATAAAAGGGGCCGAGTAACTTATCCTATGGTTAGCAAACCATAGGAGGAAACCCAAGCCCCTTTCAGTAACAAAGGTAATAAAAATGGCGATAGTAAACAGGGAAATTGATTTTGAGCAGATAGGCAGAGACCTGCTTAAACAGATACCGCACGATGTGGGGCAAATGGCCCTGAGCCATTTTAAAGGCAGTTTCAGAAAGCAGGGTTTTACCGATTACGGTTTTGTTGCATGGCCCAAACGCAAAGACCATTTTTCGCACAAAATACTAATGCTTACAAACTCGCTGATGCAAGACCTTAAAGTGCGAGAGGAACGCATGAGCAGAATTGAACTGAGCACAACATTACCATACGGAATAATACACAACAACGGTGGAGTTATCAGGCTCCGGGTATCGGAAAAGATGCGCAAGTTTTTTTGGGCCATGTTCAAGAAAACACAGGACGAGAAATGGAAAGGACTTGCCACTACTAAAAAGCGTTACTTAACAATACGCATTCCCAAACGGCAATACATCGGGCACAGCCATGTGCTCAACAAAAAGATTGATAACTACCTGTTGAATAAGATTGAAACAGCATTTAAAAAAGGATTAGGATAATATGCAAAACTGGAAAGATTTATACCTCGAGATAGCCGACAAGTTGGCCGAAATAGAGGGCATCAAATGGGTTGACCTTTGGCATAACCAAATAACATTTTTGGACGATGAGCACGAGTTCCCAACCCCGGCCATATTCCTTGCCTTCCGAACCATAGCCACGGAAGACGCAGGGCAGAAACTGCAAACCATCCGCCTTCAGGTGGAAGCATACCTGTATTACGAAACGTTTGCCGACACCTACAAAGATTCGGTTAACCAGGATTCGGCCCTCGCATTTTTGGAACACCTGAACAGCATTTATGCAAAGCTGCATGCCACCACCGGAGATAACTACTCAGAAATGCGGAGGACGGGTTTTAACCCTGTTGACACGGGCGGAGCTGGTAACTTATACCTCACCATGTTTGAATGCAACCTGGTTGATGCTGCGGCCTTCGTTGAGTACGAACAATCGGAAGAGCTTGAAGTAACCCCGGAAAAACCGGACGAGCCTTTGCCGGATGCAGAGCCACAGGAAACAGGATTGCCGGAGTTTGTTATACCCGATTAAAAACGATGTTTTCGACAGTGCGGGCAGAACGGAAAAACTTTTTGCCTACGCGGGAAAGGATATAATCCTGCGTGTAAACCGGTATGCCGTCCGCCTTTATGTTCAGCAGGCGGTGGTATTCCTTTTTTACCGATTCGTAAAACTGTATGGTTGATTCTTTGACAACTGCCACAGTACAAAGATATAATCCCGTTTCGGGACTTACTTAAATGCGGCCTCTGCCACTTTTCAACATTGCATAAAAAAAGCCCCGGGGTTGCCGGAGCTTTATACAGCCATTGCCTGCGCTCAGTTCTTCACGACCGTAATAACCGGAGCACCCACGTTCCAGTTCCACGTAATCTTGTCGGAAATGAACCTTTGAACCACATTGCTTTTGCCGTTGATGTCGTCCTGTTTAAAAGTGGTACTGCCCCAGTAAAAAAGGAACAGGTCGGCCATTGCCTGAAACGACCCGGTAATTGTTACCGAGCTGATGCGGCCACCGGCAGTGTTGGTAACTACCCGCAGGGTTTGCGGTGTGGAGCCAACGGCCACCTTTTCGGCAAACGTGGTGGTGAATGAACTGCCGGAACCGGTAACGCCCTGCTCGGCAAATCCGCGTTTCTGAATGTAGGCCGAAAGCTCATTGGCCCAAATGGGTGTTGAACCGGCCAGCACCACGCGGCAACCGTGTGCGCTCATGCGTTTGTATTGCTCCTGCTGCCGGTACTCTTCGGGTGTGCCGTACTGGCTAACGAACAGGGCTGAATCGGCACCGTGGTATTTATCGGCCACGGCCCGGGCGGCATCGGATGAATCCTTGCGGGCTTTGTCGGCTTTGGTGGCGGAGGCGCGTTGTAACCTGGCTGCCTGAAAAGCGCTATCCTCTGCGGCTGCAATGCGGGCGTTTTCCCGGGCTATCTTTTCGGCCTCGGCCTGTTTGTCGGCCTGCTGTGCGAACACGGCAGCAGAGGCCATAAGAATGAAAAGCAGGAGTATTGTTTTTTTCATGTGCTGGTAAATGTTTAGCGTTTGCAAATTAAGCATTTTACGGGCCAAACTCTGCGGCATTACTGGTTGCTCCGTAAAAGCCTTACAATTCCGTTGTCGGAATGTAATAGGTGGTGCAGGTCGTTGCGCACGTAAAGTATGGCGGCCCGCTCTGCCGGTGTGAGCTTTACGCGGTAAGTTTCACGCACAAAACCGGCCACCTGCCTTTGCACCCGGGTAAGGAGCTGCGCAAGCACATGGCCCACGCATTCGTTGTGGTGCCCGGGCATAACGCTGCAAGTGGCCATGTACAACTGCACCACCTCGGTAATTCCCTGCATATCGTTATAGTTTAGCTTAGGGCGTTTCATTGGGCATTTAAACGGTTTTTAAGCATCATTTCAAACTGGAATATGAGGCCGCCATTTCCGCGCAGCTCTTCGGCCTTATATTCATTCAATGGCTTGTGCCCCTTTCCATGTTTGGTGCAATAGCTGTCAATCCTTTCCATATCCAGCACCGGTTTATTGTTGCGCAGTTGCAGCTCGTTGGTTTCAGGGTCGCGTACATACCAACCGAGCTGATGGCAGCAGCTCAACACCTTTCTGCGCAACTTGTTGGTGTCCTCCGATTGGGAACGCAGGCCGCGTATGGTTTCGTCCGCTTCGTACCAGCTCATTTGTCTGCTGCTGCCGGTGCGGCCATTGGTGGCCCCGCGTACTATGTTCTCCTTGTCCTCCGGGTTGTTCAGTCCGAGGTCGTTCAAGAGCTTGTGGAATGCTCTGTTTTGTGCTGAGTTCATTTTGTCAGGTATAAGTATATCCATAAAATTATTGCAAGCCACAAAAACAAAACTTCCAGTAAATACATTCCTTTCGATTGAAGGACATCTGCCGTTAGCATAAGCATGGCTGTGATAAATAAAGTTAGTGTGTGCTTTTTCATTGCTTGAAATCGTTATTGTATCGTTGCTGACTGAGGTAACGTTCGGGGTACACCTTTGCAATGCTGGTGTCGCGCAGGTAAATGTTATACCGGTTTATAGAGTTCAGGCATTTTGTTTTCTCTGTATCGCCCAGTTTTTCCCACAGCTTTTTTGCCTTGCTCTTGTCGCCCACCTTGTAAGCGTACCGGTTCCAAAAACTTTCAAACGAAAGGTCTTGCGGTATCTCGGTTACTTTGATGTGCGGGCTTTTGCTGGGCCATGCCAGCAAAGCATTTTCCCAAACTGGCAGATGTTCCAAAACCCACATGCGCGAAATCTTATCTACCTCGGGGCCGAAGTCGAAGCCGGTTAGATTACGTTCCTCATCGTACCTGAAAATTATTTCTCCGCCCATTTTGGGCGATGTGACGCTGTACTGTTTCATTTCAGGTTCATGCTTTGTTGGTTGTCGGGCTTTACTTCAATCTTTACCTCTGCATCAACCTTTCGCTCGAGTTGCTTTGCCCTTGTTAAATGGCTACTCGAACGTGTACTGAAATAATCCTTTTGAGCCTGCCGCATTTCGGCTACCAGCTTTCTAAAATCTTTATCGTTCATAATATTACAACTACTTTTTAATCCAGTAACCGTTTAGGAATCCTCCCGTAAATGCTCCCTCGCTATCTGTATGCCCACAAACAGAGCATGGATTTGTTCTGTACACTCCCGGGTATTTGTGACACTCGCATTTGCAAGGAGTGTGGCAGTGTGAATCCTTATTAACTGGGCAAGGTTCGCAGCTATGTGGCGCATGTAATTGGGCGGCTCCACAACCATTGCACAGGTGAGTTGACCCGATGCTATTGCATATAACTTTATTTACTTCCATACGCCTGTTTCTGTTACTGCATGCCTGTTTTGAGGTGTCCATGTATCGGCTTTCAGGTCTTTGTGTTGTTCAACCCAATTCCTGACATATACCTGCACATCAGCATACCATTTTTTTTGTGAATCCTGAACGGCAATTTGCCCGTTGCTGTTTCGTGCAGCATCTTTCATATACTCGTTTATCTCACCGGTTGCCCTAACCATTGGCAAGTAAAGCCATGCAGGTGTGAGGCATATTGCCAGCTTGTCGGCCACGCACAACCGAGAGTAATGCGCTCCGTTTCTCTTTGATAAAAAACGACTGTGGTATAGTGTGAAGTCAAACCACCTTTTCCCAAAGAGAAAACCCATAAGGCAAGCTCCCCAATACGGGTGTGCTTCGCCTTCTTCACCGTCCATGTTTGATTTGCCGAAGTACCCGAGGTCGTGTACAAAAAATGCAACCCACAGGCGAGGGTCAAAAGGGAAACCGTATAGCTTCCACCATGCGAAAGCCACAAACCACGGGTGAATAAAAAAGCAATGTGCTCCGAATAAAACTGATTTTGTTCCTACTTTCATTTGTTTATTTGTTAAATGGTTTCTATGTAAACTCGTATCTTTCCCCTTCCTGAACTATGGTTGTTGTAAAAGGGAACTTGTCTTTAGGCACCTGCTCAATCATTTCCATGAGTGTGACTGAGCCGTTAAACACAACTCTCTGAACTCCGTCAACAGTTACCTGCATGTGCAGGCACTTGCCTTTTCCTTCATACTTGGAGTTCTCAATCTTGTAGGCATGAACAGTTATCTGTTTGTTGAATAGCCTTTGTATTTGAATTTTCTGACCTATAAACACACCGTTAGTGTTAGGTTTAATTCCGAGGTCTTTAAAACTAAATGCTTGTGTTGTCATGTAATAGCTTTTTCAATAAATGTTTGCTGTTGCAATGCTTTGCCCAACCATAGTAAGAGGCTATGGACGCGGGGTTTCTCCTCCGGGCAAGCATCCGTGCGAATCTTTGTTTAATTGTTTTGCGTAATCGTGTGTGTGTATGATAAAATACATAGCCCACAAAGTCAATTCCACGAGCTGAAACCGGGAACACCTGGTAGTTGTCTTTTACCGTTAATTTTAAGTTGTCGGAAAGGTAGAAACGTATGTCAGTTAAAAGCTGGTGCAGCGCTGCTTTATCCGAAGACAGTATAACAAGGTCGTCTGCATACCTGAAATAATACTTTACTCGCTTCACCTCTTTGAGCCAATGGTCGAAATAGCTCAGGTAGAAGTTGGCAAAATACTGGCTCAGGTAGTTTCCAATGGGTACACCTTTCGCGCTGTCTATAATCTCATCGAGTAGAACCAGCAACCTACGGTCTTTAATTTTCTTTCGTAACAGGCTTTTCAGTATGTCGTGGTCAATGCTGGGGTAGAATTTTTTTACGTCCAGTTTCAGGCAGTAGGTGGTACCGGCTACGTGCTTCAAGGCTCTGCGAACTGCGGAGGCGGCAGCGTGAATGCCTTTGCCCTTTATGCAGCTATATGTATCGGCAGTGAAGTTTGCAACGAACACAGGCTCCAAAACATTCATTATGGCGTGGTGTACGATGCGGTCGGGGAAATACGGAAGGCAATAAACATCGCGTTCCTTTGGATCGTGAACCTTGAATGTTTTGTATGCTGATGTGCGAAATGTTCCAGTTTTTAATGATTCGTGCAGCGAAAGGATATTTGCCTGCCGGTTCCGGTCGTGGTATTGTACCCCATATTGATTTGATTTGCCTTTCCTTGCTTTTAGGTCTGCCAGCTCGAGGTTTTCAACCGAGATAATATTTTCGTACAGATTTTTTAGACGTTTCATTCCTTTGCTTCAATCAGGTCGCGTTCGCAATTGCTACCAGCGCCCTTTTTGTGTTATGTTATTTTTTGCAACTGTTGGCATGGCCTGCGCTGTTTAAGTTCTTAGCGTAGTCGGGAGCTGACATTCGAGTTCGAGTTCGTGTTATCGTAATCGTAGTACGAGAGGCCTGAGCCTGCACACGCACACGGAGCGCTCAAACGCCCTCACAGCGCACAGCCGGGTTTCTTTCTATTTAAGCAGAAACATGCTTTCGTACAACTTTCTGAAAGGGGGGTGTGTGCCTGCATACCGGGCCAGCTCTGCCGATTTAAAGCAAAGGCGGGAGCCGACAAACGAGTACGAGCCCGGGTAACCGTAATCGCAGCACGAGAGGCCCGAGCCCGCAAGTTTTTTGGCTGAGGCTTTCACATCGAACCAAGGATAGTATTTCCATTCATCGTGGTTGTTCCAGTCCGGTTGCCAACCTTCATTCAATGCCTCTGCAACCACTACGGCTTTGTAGTAATCAACTACTGCCTGCGCGTGTCTTTCGGGAAGCCCTGACACATTGGGTAATTTGTTTGGGTCTAAGCCCACCGCTTTAAAAGCGTCTGCAACTGTTTTGATTTTGTGTTTCATTTCAATGGGGTTTAAATGATGAAAAAATCTGCGTAGATGTCAGCGAACTGACTGCCTGCATACCGGGCCAGCTCTGCCGATTTAAAGCAAAGGCGGGAGCCGACATCCGAGTACGAGAGCGAGTGATCGTAATCGAAGTACGAGAGGCCCGAGCCGGCAGTCATATCAAAAAATGGGTAGTATTTGTACTCACTGTTATTAGTCCAGTCGGGTTGCCAGCCTTCGTTCAGAACGGAACGTATAAAGCTGATCTTGGCAATGGCGTTGATGGCCTTTTGCTCTTTGTTCACAGGGCTTGCATAGGGCAGCACATCGTTGGGGTTTACACCTCGGATGGCGCAGGCATCCTCGAATGTTTTTACCATGTCTGTAATCTTCTCGGAGAATGTTTTCTCACCGAAGAGGTCGGATAACAATTTTTTACCGACTTCGTTGGCAGCCTGGTAAGCTGCGAGGGCATTAGCCTTTGTAATTTCCAGTGTTTGCATTATTTGTTTTTTAATGGTTGTTCAATAAATCAGGTCATTCCCGCCCATCAGCCTATGATCGTTACCCCTGTGCAACTGTCTCATGCTTTCAACTTTTGGGTGGGCACCTGTGGTGTCCATGAGGGAAGTTTAAGCACTATGGGGCGGGCATTTGTCGCGTGACCTGTTGCGCGTACTTTTAAAATGCACACGGCCTCACGTTGCCGATACGTTTAGGCGGTTACCTCCTTTTTTGGCTCTACGAAAAAGGTCTCGTCCTGGTCAACCAATATTCCCACCTTCGGGAACAGGTTTGCCACTTCCGGTGCATCGCGGTCGGCAAGCAACCGGTCTTTTGCAGGCTCTTCGGTTGTGCGAACGTACTCGGGCAGGAACTCTTTTAACAGGTTGGTAATGCTGCCCCACGTAAAACCTTTTCGGGTTTTCAGCTTCGGGGTTCCGGTGCGGAAACCGAGCACACCATGCGTAAGCTCCATGCTCTTTTTGTTGCCAAAATCAGCGCGGTTGTTCTCAGCGTAGCTTTGCAGTTTCTCGAACTCTTCCTCTTTCACGTCTTGCAACTCCGTAAGTTCATCCTGATACTTTTCGCGTATCTTGGTAATCTCCACGTCCATTTTAGCCGTTAGCTGCTTGGCTCTTGCGTCTGCCTTTGCATAGGCTGCAAACGCTTCCTCCGCTGTGTTTTTGTCAACTGTGCCGGTAAGCACTTTCTTTTTTACTCTTGTCATTTTGTTGTTATTTATGGTTGAAAATTGTTTTATTGTTTCTGTGCTATTGCCATTTGCATGGATTGTATTTTGCCGTGCAGGTAGTTGCTCTTGTCCACCAAAGCCACGTATGTGCTTTCGGGTATATGCTTTTCCCTTTTGCGTTCCTGCACCTGTTTCAGTTCGGTTTCGAGGCGCGTAACCTCCTGTTGCATTTCGTCTTTGCTCATTGCTGTGTGGGGTTTAATATTTCATTGATGGCCTTGTAATTTTCCTGTACTGTTTTCTCCTTTTCGAGCCAGTCGTTCAGCGTTTGCATGCCGTGTATTACCGAAGAGTGGTCGCGGTGGCCGTGCATCATGCCAATGGTTTTTAGTGGCATATCGGGGTGCTTCTCTTTTATAAGCCTGTAACAAATGAATCGTGCCTCGGGCATGGGCCTTTCTCTCGAGGTACTGCACAGTTTTTCTTCGGTTATTCCGAAGTGTTCACAAACGGCAGCTTTCACGCTTTTTACTGTAATCAATTCTGCGGTGTTATCTCTCATATTGGCGTGTTCTATTTCAGTAATTTTGAGTGTGACGCGGCAGCCCACCTCATCGGATATTTGGCAGGAGAACTCCTGTAACATGGCTGAGATTCGGAACAAACTTTTTGGGTCGAGGTTAAGCATGTACAGCCTCCTTTCTGCAAGCCATAAGCGCCCGGTTTACTTCGTCAACTACCTGTTTTACGGGCTTGGCTTTAATGGCCTCCGGGTTGTGTTCCTCAATCCACATCAGGCGCAGGCTTTCGCGCACGTCTGAATCGTTCCTGTCGGCAATACGGTATGCGGCTAAGAAAACCTCGTCAATCTGCTGCCATTGGTTTTTAAACCACTTCCAAAAGGTTTTCGTTTGTATTACCCTGCTTACAGCTTGTTCATTGCCACCGGTGAGCATACCGGCATACTCAATACCTGTTTCAAAAACGAGGCGGGCATAGTCGTCTGCCGATACGCCTACCATTGCAGTAATTCGCTCCTGTATATTCATGTTTTTACCTCCTTGTAATTGGCAAGCATGCGCATGGCCTGTGCGCCCACAATGGCAGCCTCGTGCTGCACATCGGAGTGATTTGCCTTTCCGCCCTGTGCCTGCATGGCTGTGTTTCGCATTATCTCGGCCATGCCGGAAACACAATCAGCCATGCGCATATTGCTCATTTCTGGTTCGTTGGTTTTTTCCAGATTTCTGTATTGCATCAGGATAAGATGAAATGCTGCATACTCTTCATCGCTATTAAACCACACTTCTTTTGTGAATGGATTAGGCATTTTTAACCTCCTCGATTTCTGTTATTGAAATTTCACGCACGTAATTGAATGTGTTGCGGGCAGATATGTCGTTCAGTTGTCGAACAACAGTTGTGTAGGCTAATTCCTGAGCGCTGATTTCAGTCTCTGCGGTCAGGTCAACATAGTTCAGCTCCCAGTTTCCATTAAACCAGGTGTGCTTATAATGTACTCTGTATTTTTTCATGGTGTTATGCTGCTTTGAATTTGTTAATGAAATCGAAACCGTGGAAATCTATTGCGCCCTTTTCCCAAATGACAAAAGGCTTTGGCATACCGTCCACGTAACGGCTTTTAACGAAGGCCACAAAACCGCGTATGGTTATTTTTATACCAGCATCCTGATAGATGAACTTGGCAACGCTTCCCTCGGGCTTCTTGCCGTCCATGTGGCTGATAATAACAAAGGTTTTGTTTGGGTATCTTTCTTTCAGTTCGGTGTATTGGGCGCGTGTAAACCAACTGTGTTGTATGGTGTCAATAACAACTATCTGAGGGCTTTTATGTTTGTCGAGGCGTGCGCACAGCTCGGTGAAATATTCTTTGTTCAACACAATAACTTTGCGTGAACCTGATTTTATACCGGCCCGTTTGAATGCTTTGGAAAGGGACTTGCTTTTGCCCTCCTCGATGCTGTTGTATGCCACTATTCCAAACTGTGACAGTTCTTTACACAGCATTGCAACAAATGTGGTCTTGCCGCTGGCAACTTCAGCCATAACAAACCATACATTCGAGCGCTCCGGTTTCCCGAAGCTCTCGAACCACTGGCCCTTTAGGTCGTATTCGACCCACTTTTCGCTGTGTAATTGGGTTACGGAAACGGCTCTGCGCATAGGTTAGTTGAGCTTGGTTAATTCGTTATAAATCCGGGTTAAGCTGCCCTCTGTTTTACGCAGCATCTTTTGCACGTCTGTGCCTTTGGGTGCATTCGCCTGAATAATCAGTGCGGCTTGTATGCTGGTGAATTTTTCCTCCTCTTCTTTGCCGTGAGGCACAGCTTTTTGGTAGCGCTTACCAAAACGCCTGAATATTTCGGCAAAGCCAACCTTTTTGTTGTCTATGGCCCTGCGCATTTTCACTTGCAGGCCATCAGCTCCAAGCATATACCAGCCACATGAGCGCTCGGTTGCATTCCACAGCGCTTTTAGCTCGAGGAAAGCATCATATTGCAGGTCGCCCGCTTCATCAATAACAACAATGGGGTTGGCAATGGTGTTCAGGTAATAAACCAAATCCTCGTACACGTCTGCGTACCTGCCTGTGTGGCCTACGCCAAACTCTTTTGCAATAGAGCGTACAAACTTTTGCTTGCTCTTCACCTGGCTGCCATCAATGTAAACCGCGTTTTCGTTCTTGCGCACAAAGTCTTTGGCGGCAACGGTTTTACCGATGTCGGCTTTGTCGCAGAAAAGCCCGGCCATGCTGTTTTTCTTGCAGTGTTTGAGCTGCTCGGTTATGTAAGCATACACGGGGGTTACTGCAATGTTCCATGAGCTTTGACCGCGCAGGTTTACGCCAAGCGTGCGGGCAATGGTAATCCATTTTGCGTCCGACAAAACCTTATCGGTGTCTCCGCCTGTAATACGGCTGTACTGTGCCACGTTGATGCCGAGGCTTACAGCGTGTTTTCTGTCGCTGCCAAACTGCGGGCGTGCCGCCTTTACTGCTGCAACAATTCTGTTTTGGAAATCTTTTGTAATCATATTTACGGTTTAATTGGTGTTTAAAGGTCTTCTGTTGATTTGCGGGCGTACTCATCGGCTGAGTAGTTGTTGAGCAGGTCTTCGAGGCTCTCTTCTTGTTTCTCCTGCTCTTCCACTACGGTGGCGGTTTGCTGTGCAGCTTCGTTCACCACTTCGGGGTTGATAAGGGTAAGTTTGGCGAGGTTCTGTTTGCCTTCTTTTACTTTGGCATCGAATCGGCCCACATACGCGGCCTGCTCTTTATAGGCCACATCGTCCTGCCCGGACACCCACTCGGCTTTTGCTTCGTTGTATTGGTTAATTCGCTGGCAGGTGCCAATAAATACGTCACCCTGATATACGAACACCTCGTCAATAACACCGTCAGCGTTGGGGAGGTAATAAGCATGCACATCGTAGTTGTTAGGTTGCAGGCGTTCCAGTAAAAAAGACAGCCGCGAAAAGTTTTTCTATAAAATGTTCGATCAAAACCTGAAATTACTTTGGGAGAAAAAAATGGAACTTCCTTTTAAAGACAAATATTCATCGGTGGGAGGATATAAAATAGATGTTGGCGGAAAGGTTTACGCACAATGCGGAGTAACCAACGAGAAAAAAGAGAAAGGAAAGGCCAACTACACCTACTACATTATCGAGTATGATCCCACTGCTGATAAAATGGAAAAATACCATGTAAACCTTAAGGGTAAATTTATAAGTGATATAACTTACGCTGACGACCCGAAACATAATAATATTGTGTGCGCAGGCTTTTACTCCAACAAGTCGGGAGCTGGCATGGCCGGGGTTTTTTACATGCGCATAAATAAAGACTCAAAAGAAGTAACCGAAAAGGGAATTAAAGATTTCGGGAAAGAGTTTCTGGCGCAGTTTATAGGAGAGAAAAAAGCGGCTAAAGGAAAAGAGGCTTATTCTTTTGATATGCGTCATTTTATTTTACGGGAAGATGGTGGAGCTATATTGGTTGCCGAACAATTTTATGTTCAGGAGGTTTGCCGCTCCTCGGGATCAGGTACCGGCTTAACAGTTCAGCGTTGCGACCTTCACTATTACTACAAAGATATTATTTGCGCCAGCATCAATCCGGATGCAAGCATTGCCTGGGTAACACGAGTACCCAAATCGCAGCATTCGGTTAATGACGGAGGGTTTTATTCTTCCTACCTCATCAGTGTAAAAGGCAACCAGATTTTTTTCCTGTTTAACGATAACCCTAAAAACATGAAACTGCTCGCTACAGCAAACGCCAAAAAGGGTAAGGGAGTTCCGGTTAAGATGATGTCGAATCCCAAAAAATCAGTTGCCATGCTTTATACCATAGATATGGCTACCGGAGAAATTGACTCCAAACCATTGTTTAATGCCAAGACAGACAAAGCAACTATACTACGGCCAAAACTTTACCAGCAAATCAACGACAAGGATGTAGTTATTTACGGAGAACGCGGCAGAAATTACAAGTTCGGTACCATGTCGCTCAACTAACAGCATATGCGGCCAATACGTTTTGCTTTTCTGTTAAGTTCTGTTTTTTTGCTGCTTTCCTCCTGTGCGACCTTGTTTAGTCATTCAGGCGGAAAACCAACTGTTGAAATCAATTCCAATCCTGACGGGGCTGAAGTTTATGATGAAGCAGGAAATTTTTTAGGTAAAACCCCGCTTAATATTCAAATTCCTAAGGTAAGCGCTTATAAAATTACCTTAAAAAAAGAAGGGTATCAACCCTATATACATACTTTTCAAACAGGTAATAAAAAAGGATTCGTTTTTTTAGATGCGATGTTGTTATGCATTCCATGTATTGTTGATATCCCGCTTCATTCATTTGAACAATTACTGGATCCGAAGCTCAATTCTAATTTGAAAAAAGAAGCAACTGCTTTTGCTGATACCCTGTTTTTTTCATTATTGGAGCCGGAATTTGGCCTTGAAAAGGAAGAGTTTATCGGGACCTACCGAAAAGAGAAAATGTATTTTAAGCTGAATGATTATGTATTGGGATCCCGCAAAACAATTCAAAATATGATTTGCCAGCATTCCCAAAGCCAGCATATACGCTTTCGTTCCTGTATGCAAAACAACAATGCATCTCCTTTAGTTGATTTTATGGGAAGCCCCATTTATGCATTAAAGCCAGTGGTAAAAAAACTTTATACCGACATTAAACAAATAAGAGGACTCGATTACGGGAAAGGGCAAATGGAGGTAGACTGGAATGTGATTGATTTGCGCGGGGGACAACTGGTGATAAAATCCTTTACCATCAACTGTGAATTTGCCGGCACATTAAAAGTTACCCGGGCTTTGGTTGATTCGCTCTTTATGGAATCTTATGGTTTATTACTTGGCGATGAAATGGCTATTAAATACCTTTCTACCCTTTCGGAACCAACTAAGTCGCTGGCAAAAGCGAAGAAGTTTATAATTGCCAGACCTGGTTTACCGGTGTTTGATAAAACAAAAGATTTGGTAAAACATGTATCACAGGCTGTGGTTACGGTTTCTCACAACGAAGGTTTTGGCAGTGGATTTATTATTTCGTCTGACGGGTTTGTGATTACCAACTACCATGTGGTAAAGGAGCGAAAACAGGTAACCGTAAAACTTAATAGCGGAGTAAGCCTTACGGCTGAGGTTTTACAAACAGATCAACAGGCAGACCTTGCGCTTTTAAAACTTGCCGGAAAAGATTTTGCCGCCTTGGTAATTGGCAACTCCGATTCGGTTGAACTTGGCGAAGATGTGCTGGCCATTGGCACTCCTACCAGCATGCAGCTTGGACAAACCATTACCAAGGGAATTGTGAGCGGAAAACGCAAAACAAATGATATTGCCTACATTCAAACAGATGTAAGCATCAACGAAGGTAACAGCGGAGGACCGCTCATCAACGAAAAAGGGGAAGTAATTGGCATTATCACCATGAAAATAATTGGTGAAGGAATTGAGGGATTGGGCTTTTGCATTCCGGTAAATAAAATTTTTGAACGCTTTGGCATTAGCTATTGATAAAACATGAAAACCATCCGACTTGTATTTGTGCTGGTTTCCCTCGCATGTAATAGTGGCGAAATAAAGGCACAGCATGTAATTAAAAATAGTTTGTACTATAATTCCATACTTCAGGATGCTTCTTCCAGTTATTCTATATACCAAAATATTATTTACGAACTGGGGTATGAACAGTTTATTAATGACCGGGTGTCTCTTTCTTTAACGGGGCACAGTTCACTCGGCTATTCCCAGACATACTCTGGCTATGGAGTAACATATGGACCGGTTAGGGGCTTGAACTATGAGGTTAAATATTTTTTTAACCCCGGAGACGGCCTTTATAATGATGGCGGCTATCTGGCCTCAGCTTTATCCTGGCGATACATTAAAGAATCCGTTGATGTGCCATTTGGTGCGGTAATGAATGCTAAAATTATTTGCATTCCATACAATATTAAAATCGGGCACCGGGCGGTTTATGATTCCGGATTGTTCATTGATTATTTTACCGGATTAGGCATAAATCTTTTTACCAAAACCGAAAAAAAAACATATTCAGGCAGCCCTTCGGTTTCTTTTGCCAAGCCTTCCCCTCTTCCATTTACAATCGGATTTACAATGGGTTACGTTTTTTAACCCCAAAATAGCTTTACCCGTATATCGCCCGTTTTTGTTATCTTTATAAAATTGTGCAACCATAAGCATAATGATAGTCTATTCACTCAGTAAGCATCAGGCCGGTGACAGAAAGCGAACTCATTCAGAAGTGTAAGGAGAAGCATCGCGGTGCACAACAGGAATTGTTTAAACGATACGCTCCTGATATGTTGGGTATTTGCCTACGGTACACTCAGCACCGCGAAGAAGCAAAAGATGTAATGCACGATGGATTTGTGAAGGTTTTTACCCGCATTTGGTCCTTTCGCGAGGAGTCGTCACTGAAAACCTGGCTTAGTCATATTATGGTAAACACGGCCATTGATCATATTAAAAAACACAACCGCAAGTATAACTACGTGCGGCTGGAAGATGAAGAGCATTTGCTGGAGGTACAGGAAGAAGATACAATTGACAATACAGATATTCCTTCGCAAATAAGCAGTGAAGGGGCCTTGCACTTAATGCAGCAATTACCCGACAAATACCGGATTGCACTTAATCTTTATGCGGTAGATGGTTTTACTCACCGGCAAATTGCAGAACAGCTGGGTGTAAAAGAGGGAACCTCAAAATCGCTGGTAGCAAGGGCCCGCGGGATGATGATAGAATTATTGAACGGAAAAAATTTAAAACACAGGCAATATGAAAGGTCAAAAACTGGATGAAATACTGAGAGAGGCGTTGCA
This sequence comes from Bacteroidia bacterium, assembly GCA_019695215.1. GTDB lineage: Bacteria > Bacteroidota > Bacteroidia > UKL13-3 > UKL13-3 > JAGPCK01. Next base: position 37,741 of record JAIBAK010000004.1, read on the forward strand.
GTCGCTCAGGCCATCCGTTGAGGACGATGACTGGAACCGACTTGCCGATACTCTTGACGGAAACCCCGATAAAAAGCGGGGCTTAGGATGGATGTTTACCACAACCCTTATTGTGGCTGCCGGTATGCTTCTTTGGCTTATGCCGTCACTGAATACGGATACAGGAAAAACAGGCTTGCTTCAAAAGGAAGCCAGAGAGGTAACATCTTCATCAAAAATAAAAAATACGGTTGGGGGAAAACAGAACCAGGAAACAATTGGATCTGTTGATTTCAGGCAACGGAGGGAGGCACAATCGGTGTCTCCGTCTCCGGTGTCTGTAAAAAATCAATCGCAACAGAAAGCAGCAGCAAGTAATTCTGAAAACCCCGCCTCCGTTTTAAAGCCGGCCGGAAGCAAAAAACAAGGAAAGTCCATTCATATGCCTTCAATAGTTGCTGTAAAAACTACTGAGCAAAAAGTTATAAAAGATACTGCCCCGGATTTAGAAAATAATTCTGCTTCAGAAACCAAAACCTCTGAAATTACATCAGCAAAAATTTTGATTACACAAAACGAGGATAGCATTAGCAAAAACAAAGAAACTATCCCTGTTAACCAAATTACCGGCCCGGAAAAGGTGGAGGATTCGCTAAAGAATGAAAAACCTGTTTCAGCAATAAACTCAGCCGACAGCAGTATTACCCCTGCGATTGCCAATAAAAAAGCTACAGGAGAAACTGTTTTTAGTAAAGGCTGGCTGGTGGGTATAAGTGTTACCCCTCAGTTTGCTTTTAGAAGTTTTGGCATGAACTCCACCAAGGCTTCTGTTGCTCACAAAGATTATCAGAATATCAGAAACGGTCAGGATAAACCAATGCCAACCTTTGCCGTTAACCTCTATGCCGAATGTAAAATAAGTGCCTCGCTGGGATTTCAAACTGGGGTATCCTACACGCAGGGCGGATATTTTGCCGATTACAATTATAAAGTGACCGAAATTCCGGTGCGCGACTCGGCAACACATGCCATTCTGGGCTATGTTCAGGTGAGCGATTCGGCAGGAACGCATTTAAGCAGCCGCCAATCATTTTCGTATGTAGAAGTTCCGTTTTTAATTGGTTACTCCTTTCAGGTGGCTCCTAAATGGAGAATTGGAATACGGGCCGGAGGAAGCATTCAAAAACTTCAATTAGTAAACGCCACGGTTGTTGACCCCGAAGCACTCACTCTGTCAAAATTGTCGGCCAAAGACCAAACGGTTCGCAGCATTAATTACAGCTACCAATTAGCTTTGGGATTATATTATGCCGTGAAACCCAGATTTTATATTATGGCAGAACCCGTATTTAAGAGAAGCATTAACCCGCTTATGAACAGCAATTCCATTAGCAGGGAAACCTTGTTTTCATACGGACTAAACGCAGGTATTATGTACAAACTATTTTAAGCAGTAAGCATTATGAAAAAGTATATATTTTTATTTTTTGTAAACGTCCTCCTGTCTCCATCAGGTTACGGACAATTAATACGACCCCTTGATAAAGGGTTGCAGCAGTTTAATCAAAACATTCAAACCATTTACAGCTATGGAAACGATGCTTACGTGGTAACTAATATGGGCAGCACCTCAATAGGAAGCAACTTTGAATACACCATAAAAATTGCCAAATGGAATGGCATCAGCTGGAGTTACCTGCCAACACTCCGGGCCATTTCTTCGTTGGATATTCCGGCAGCCAATTATTTTATTAAAAACCTGTGCATGTTTAATAATGAATTATACATCACCGGTATGTTTGACAGCATCTCCGGAATTATAGGTAGCACCGGAATTGTTAAATGGACAGGAAACTTTTATCAAAGTGTGGGCGGAGGATTTATGTTCTCTGATGTAATGAAACTGAGTCCTATTAATGCATCAAAAGCCTTTTGGGGCATGCTCATTTGGCAAGGAGAGCTGATTGTTGCTGCAGAAATTAAACAGGCCGGAACCAAAACGGTAAATAATTTGGCCAGGTGGAACGGCAGCTCATGGAATTTTGTAGGGAAAACAGCCCTTTCGCAGGGTTTTCTGAATACCACAACCGGTTTAACTTTCAGTGATTATTTTAAAGGCATCGCTGCAGATGATGTACTTATTCTTCATGGAACTTTTACGTCTGTAGGGGGTAATTCTTCTGTTACTGGACTTGCTTTCTGTAATGGTATTGACTCATTAGTTTGGGACAAAATAAAACCACACACTTCCAGTGACCAGCTTTTTTACGATAATATTTCTCAGCTTATTTCTTATCCAAAAAACAAGTATGGAGGTGTATTGTTTTATTCATCTGTTTTAAACAGGTATGGCGTATTTAATTCGGCCAACGGATGGAGAACCACATCAGAGTGGGCAATAAGTCCGGCCTTGCAACCCAAGACATACGGCTACGGAACCACTTCACTACCTCTTGTGTTTTGGTATCAAGGTAGTTTTTGGGCATTGGGTACCGATAATTATTTTTACAAAGATTTCACCACCAGAAAATCGTTTTGCAAAACACCTTCTTTTGTCCCTTCCAATTCACTTTTCAATACCGGTTCATACGATTACCAACCTGCCAATATTTTGTTGTGTGGTATGCCAACCTATGGCACGGACATTATCAACTATGCGGGAGGTTTTTTAGCAGATGGAGGTATCATGACCGGAAAGGTTTACGTAGACCAAAATAACAATTGCCAGTATGATACAGGTGAGCCCTTGATTAAAAATGAAATGATTGATCACGGAAACGGATATGTTTCTACAGATGAAAATGGTGTTTATACCGCAAACCTAAAGGCAGGAGTGTATAATCTGGGATTGGCGCAAAGCAGAAAAAACTGGTCACGTACCTGTCCGGGCGGAACGGGCAAATACAATGCGTTGTGTTTTATGGACAGCGTTATAAAAGGGTATGATTTCTCCATCAGGCGCGATTCCAATATTACCGATGTGCAGGTTTCTCTTGTGGGGCATTCGGGCTGGCGTGCCCGCAGAGGCTTTGCTGAAAATTATGTACTCCATATTGATAATTTAGGAAGTAATGCTACCGGAACTTTCTCTGTATATATGAAGCTTCCGGCCAAAGGAAATTTAGAATCTATAGGTACCAATCCGGATAATGTAACCGGAAAAACGCTGCGGTTTGATATCTCTAACATAGCAGTTGGAGGTAAGCGGCAAATTATGTTTAGTTACCGCATTCCGGGACCTGACAGCATTGATATAGGTGAAGCATTAATTTTTATGGCCTCTTCGTCACCCGCATTTAACTTAATTGATAAGGACACATTGGACAATATGGATACCCTGAACCAAAAAGTTGTTGCTGCCCACGACCCCAACGACAAACAATCGAATCCGCATATTTATGTGTTGCCCGGTGTAAAAAAGATAGACTACCAGATACGTTTTCAAAACATAGGCAGCGATACCGCTTACGGAGTAACAGTACTTGATACGGTTGATACGCGATTACCGCTTAAAGAAATCACCATCAATTCGGCCAGTCACCCCTATCGTTTTGCGGTAATAAACAATGTTCTTTTCTGGCGATTTGACGGCATTATGCTTCCTCCGGTAAAAACCGATGAACCCCGCAGCCACGGTTGGATTCGGTATTCGTCAAAACTGGCGCAAGGCCTGCCCATAGGTACTGAAATTCTCAACAAAGCCTATATTTATTTTGATTATGAAAAACCGGTAATCACCAACGAAGCATTAATCCGGCTGGTACAGGATACACTTGCCATGGGAATACCTGCTAAACCCAAAGCACTCAATGAAACAATTCGCCTGTATCCGAATCCGGCAGGAAGTTTTTTTGTTTTAGAAAACACCGGTGTGGAAACGGAGCAGATAGAAATATATTCGCTTATCGGAGAAAAAATTCAGGTATTGAATTTAAAGAAAGAAACACAACTTATCATCAATACTACCGACTGGAAAAGCGGTGTGTATTTTATCAGAAGCGGCTCAGGCAAAGCAACCACGCTGGTAATTCAGCACTAAGCTCTGGGGTGAAACTGTATTAAGGTTTCGCGCAGATACTCCCGGTCGAGGTGGGTGTAAATTTCGGTGGTGGTGATACTTTCATGACCCAGCATTTGTTGCACAGCGCGTAAATCTGCTCCCCCCTCCACCAGTGCTGTGGCAAACGAATGCCTGAAGGTGTGAGGACTTATACTTTTTTTCAACCCGATATCTTTAGCCAGTTTTTTTATGATTAAAAAAATCATTACCCGGCTCATTTTGCTTCCCCTCCGGTTTAAAAATAAAATATCGGTATTGCCCGGTTTAATTTCGAGGTGAACCCTAATGCTGTCCATATACAAACGAATGGCTTTAATAGCAGCTGCACCAACCGGAACAAGTCGTTCCTTATTTCCTTTGCCGGTTACCTTTACAAATTCTTCGCTGAAAAAAATATGGCTTATTTGCAGGCCTACTACCTCCGACACACGTAATCCGCAACTAAACATGGTTTCCAGAATTGCCTTATTGCGAATGCCTTCGGGTTTACTCAGGTCAATTGCTGCTATCAGTTTATCTATCTCCTCAACGCTCAATACATCGGGCAACTGCCTTTTCAGCCTGGGCGACTCTAATAAATCGGTGGGGGCGGCACTCACCACATCTTCCATCAGCAGGTATTTATAAAATGATTTTAATCCGCTGATGATGCGGGCCTGGCTGCTTGCGGTCATTCCGAGTTCACTAATCCATCTCACAAATTCTTTGAGGTCGTTATATGAAATGGATTCGGGGGTACGCGACAAATTTTTATACTCGAGAAACTGAAGCAGTTTTTCAATATCGTGAATATACGCCTGCACGCTATTGGGCGAAAGCGATTTTTCAAGCCTTAGCCATGATTGAAACCCTTTGAGGTAAGCCTGCCAGTTCATCCTTGTGTGCGAATATCGGGAAAGCAGGTGACCCGCGGTTAACTTAAAACAGAAAAAACCGGAATTTGCGTCCCGGTTTTATTTAATTTAAGCAAATCGAATCTTACCTGATATTCTCTTCTAAGAGCAGGTCTTTAAAGGGACCGTTCAGGGTATCGCCATCATAGGTGGTTAATGAGTTTTCTACTTTGGCCCTGTCAGTACGCTGCCAGATAAACCAGCCCTTTTTTGCCCAGGTGCCTGGGATACGCGGTTCCTTCACTCCATACTCAGCCAGCCACAATGGGTAATTCGCAAAATCAGGGTGATTGAGGTATTGGTTGCTAAAAGGGGTGTTGGTATAAATAATGGGTTTTACATTAAGCGCTGTTTCCACCTCTTTCAGCCAGGTAAATACATCCTGCTGAAATTGTTTCGGGTTAACTGCTTTCTGAACCCCGCCCTGCTCTAAATCGAGCATTGGCGGCAGGGTGTTGTTGTCGAGTTCCCTGCAGGTTTTTATAAATAGTGCGGCTTGCTTCAGAGGGTCATCTCCTGCAATATAAAAGTGGTAAGCGCCATGGTGCATCCCTACTTTGCCCGAGCCGTTTTCGTTTACGGCAAATTTGGGGTCAACAAAGCCCATGCCCTGGGTGGCCTTAGAGTATGCAAATTTAAACCCGGTAGTTTTTACCTCTTCCCAGTTTACGTTTCCCTGAAAATGCGATACATCAATACCCGAAGCGGTTTGCTCAAGCAACGGATCCTGAGCGGTTGCCTCGTTTGGTGTTGGTTGGGTTGACGTGTCGGGTGCAACGCTGGCTGAGTCGGCAGGAGTTTCATTGCTTTTTGCTTCGTTGCCTGTGCAGGATGCAAGGCCTGCAGACAGCACTACTGCTCCAAGCCAAAAAATGTGTTTCTTTTTCATATTTATGGGTGTTGTTTTTCGTTTGTTTCATTTGTTGAAGCGGGTGTTGCTTCGGGAGCGGGTTTAGTAGCCGCTGCAATGGTAATTTCCTTATAAAAAAGTCGTTTTACAAAAAGGCTTAATAAATAAACATAAGCAAAGGGCAACACAAGAAAAATAATGATTATTACAGCCAAAAGGTTTAGTACAATAGACGTCAGTTTTGCCCCTGATGCTTTCAGCACGTCAAATGAAATGCCGGCTGCTTTTTCAACTTCCAGTGCTGCAGCCGCCCCTGCGTCTGATACTGCGTCCTCTACCTTGCGCAGTAAACTGATATGGTCTTTGCCTTTTGCCTCGGCCTGCTCTAATTGCTGCTGGTTGCGGGCATCTTCTGCCTGTTTTCGCGCCTGTTCTTTTTGTTGAAAATCGGTACGGGTTTGCATCAGATGTTCGTGTAGTGTACCTCCCAGATCAAAGTGCATTTTTGCCGAAATCACCGAGGTTCCATATACAAATAAACTGAGTCCGGGATTAACGAGCAGCAGTACCAAAACCATTTTTACACAAAAGCTTCGTAAGCGGGTAACAAAACTCCCCGCTAAAAAAACCAGCGGAAGGAGCTTAAACCACACCGAAGCGGAAAAAAGTTTAAGGATAAGGGTTTGAATGACCACCAGCAAACCAGCGAAACTTACATAGTCAAACGCCTTGTTCAAATCGGTGGTGAGGTTGCCCGCTGCTCCGCCCAGTAAAGGCAGGTGTGATGAACCCAAAGAAGCTGCCGCAGACTTGAGCTCGGTAATAATACCCAAACTACCCAATATGGTTTGGGTAGACGAGGAAAGAAACGCCAGCGCAAGGTTATGGATTTGGCCATTGAGCGAAACAAACACAAGCAACAGCGTGAGGATAGTGATGGGAACCTGACGGGTAATAAAAGTTAAAAGTTTCATAAGGGAGGTGGTATGGTGTGTAAAAATGAATATTTTTAGTTAAAATAAAAAATGTGCGGGCAAAATGTCGTGTAGCTGTTCGGTCTTGTGTACTTTTGCAGGGCATGCAACTACTCATTCTTAATGGTCCCAACCTTAACCTGCTTGGCAAAAGAGAGCCCGGCATATATGGCAACGAAAGTTTTGAATCTTTTTTTGAAACCCTTAAACAGCATTACCCAATACTTACAAAGGCACACCCTTTGTTACCCTAAAGGGTAATTTTTACTTTAGTTTAACAAAAATTTGTTTTTACCAAAATTTAGCTGTTAGCTTTGTTATCTAATAACTATTTGTTATGAAAATACACCATCAATTATTGCTTCTTTTTACCGCGTTGCTGACCATGAATGTGCATTGCGAAAAAGATGAAACTACCCCACCCGACCAATTGCCACCCTATAGCCAAATAGGTGCTAATACCATGGGCTGCCTGGTAAACGGACGTGTGTTTATACCACGGGAACACGATTTGTATGGATACTCTTTTGAATATTATAAAAATGACTTAACCCTGTACATTGACCGCAAAGGTGAGCGGGTATATATTGGTATTTGGGACAAAACAGTTACCGACACCGGGGCGTATGATTTAACGTATAAGGGCACCCAGAGGGAAGTGTATTATCTGCCTCCTCCCTACGCCCCCGGTTTTCAAACTAACCCACTGCACACTGGTAAACTTCATATTAGGTACTGGGACAAACAGCACCATATCATGGCGGGGACGTTTTATTTTGATGCCATTGGAGATGATTCAAGCATTGTACACATTACTGATGGCCGATTCGATATGATTTATAACTAACAATTAATTATTTTTGTGTATGATTTAAACATCCAATTATGAAAAATAGCCCCAACAACATTATTGCCCTTTCCTTTTTAGGTTTGCTGCTGTGTAGCTGCTGGAATCAGAATGACGACCCCAAACCCCCCGACCAATTACCACCCTACAGCCAAATAGGTGCTAATACCATGGGATGCCTGATAAACGGGCGTGTGTTTATACCACGGGAACACGATTTAAAAGGCAAATACTTTGGCTGTCATGATGATGACTTAACTATGTACATTGACCGCAAAGGTGAGCGGGTATATATTGGTATTTGGGACAAAACAGTTACCGACACCGGGGCGTATGATTTAACGTATAAGGGCACCCAGAGGGAAGTGTATTATCTGCCTCCTCCCTACGCCCCCGGTTTTCAAACTAACCCACTGCACACTGGTAAACTTCATATTAGGTACTGGGACAAACAGCACCATATCATGGCGGGGACGTTTTATTTTGATGCCATTGGAGATGATTCAAGCATTGTACACATTACTGATGGCCGATTCGATATGATTTATAACTAACAATTAATTATTTTTGTGTATGATTTAAACATCCAATTATGAAAAATAGCCCCAACAACATTATTGCCCTTTCCTTTTTAGGTTTGCTGCTGTGTAGCTGCTGGAATCAGAATGACGACCCCAAACCCCCCGACCAATTGCCACCCTACAGCCAAATAGGCGCTAATACCATGGGATGCCTGGTAAACGGTCGTGTGTTTATACCAATAAAACATGATTTGTATGGGTACTCGTTTGAATATTACCAGAATGATCTCACTTTATACATTGACCGGGATGGAGAACGTGTTTACATAGCCCTTAATGATAAATCGGTTATTGATACAGGGGAGTACGATTTAACTTATATTGAGACCAAGAGAATTGCAATCTATTATCCCCCACCCTTTGCCAAAGCATTTGGAACCAACCCAACACATACCGGCAAATTGCACATCCGTTACTGGGATAAACAAAAACATATCATGGCCGGCACCTTTCACTTTGATGCAGTACGAGAAGATTCTGCCTTGGTGCATATTACCCAAGGCCGTTTTGATATGGTATACAATTAAAACCTTTGAACCCTTTTATATATGAAAAAAATACTACTCTTTATTATCTTGTTTGGCTTGTGCCATACCGGATTTGCACAGCAGGATTTTTATTTTCCTGAGAACTTTTTAAACGACACACTTACTGCCCGCATTGTCGATAGTATTACAGATGACCCCATTGTAATGATTGATTCAGTGTTTAAACTTATTCATAAAGACTCTGTAGATACTGACATCCTGATTGAAAAAAGTTTGGTGAATGCCGCATATATGGATTTTAAGGGTGATAGTATTCATGATGACACCTGTGATTACGGTACATTGCTGCAACTTTACGGAGCGCTCTACTGGGGTAGCACCGATACCAACCAACGCCTGCCTTATGTTACCGATTACGACAGTATAGCGCAATTGTACAGGGATAGTGGATACGTTCCCATAGGAATTGTTTTGTGCCGTACAACAAAACCAAATCGAATGCTTTTACGGATAGTTTGCTGATTGCAGATGGTATACAGGTTAGACAAAACAGTCCCTGGCGAGGGCACCCTTTTGAGGAACAAACCATGTGTGCGGCCAGTGGCATGACGGAGGAACACGACAGCAGTCTGGTGAACTTTATACTTCCCGAAGAATTGGTTGTAAACCTTACCGGAGATATGATAGACTATGTAGAAGCAGATTTTGATGACGGAAATGGATTTGTGCCTTTAACCATGAATGCGGTGGTACCGATTGACTATGAATCGCCCATTGGGAAAAAGGTCGTATTGTTTCGTGTGTTTTTTCCGGGCGGAAAAGTGAAATTACTCAAGTGGGAATTTAACTACAGAAACCGTGGTGGCTACTGGGCACTGGCCGACCCAGTGGCTATACCCGATGAATTCTGGTATGTGCAACCCACGGCCAATCACTCCGGTGGTTTGGTAAGCATTGCATACGGCTGTGGTCATTCCAAACTAATAAAACCTCTAATAGTGGCCGAAGGTTTTGATCCGCCTAAGTTTGGAAATAACTTGAACTTTGATAATTTTATCCGCTTTGACGTTCCAATATTATTGAGGGAGGAACTCCAGCTTTCAGGATATGACATTGTATACGTGGATAATTTTAATGGGGCCGATGCCGTGGAGCGCAACGCTGCCCTGCTTCGTGCAGTAATAACCCGTGTAAATGATGCGTTAGATGAAAATGGTTCAACAGAGAAGAATACGGTGGTGGGCTTCAGCATGGGTGGAGTGGTAGCACGCATCGCCCTTAAAGCGATGGAGAATGCAACAGAAGATCACAACACTCGTCTTTACCTTTCGTTTGATGCACCACATAAAGGAGCCTATGGTCCTCTATCAGCTCAGTTTATGCTTTACCATTTATATGAATACAAAATTGCAGGTAAAAGGATTTTTGCTGATGTGATTCCACAAATTAAATCAGCCGTGAATATGATGAAAACACCTGCTGCCAGACAAATGCTTTTTTACAATATTTATGCAGGTGCTACCGATTATGCCGATTACATATCTGCCTTAAGCGCCCTTGGCTTTCCTTCGCAATGTGCAGTAAAAGCGGTAGCCAATGGCTCGCAAGTAGGACTGGGACAACAGGTGGCGCCTAACAATTTTTTAGTGACAATAAATAATGCCTCGGAATTTTTTATACCGGTTTTATGGGCAAACCCTAATTCGTACCCGTACAACCAAAAGCCAATAAAAATGGCTTTAGGAGGAGGGTCTGGGAATTTTACTTTGCAAGCAATGCCTGATATTTTTCAGGGGACAAAGGAGATATATAGAGGAAAGGCTGATATCAGACTTTTTGGCTTCCTAAATGTGTTTACCCTCACCAATGTCAAAGTCTCCATGGCTAGTAGGATTTCGTATGAGAACTTCCCGGCAGGAGTGTATGGTTGGGAATACATGGGTTTAAAGCCGAATAAACTTCCGGCAGGTACAACCCTCCATGCATCAGGTTTTGCTTTCGTACCAACGGGCAGTGCTTTACATGTGAATACAACAAATCCATACCTAAATGTACAAAATGCTCTTATTTTAAACCCATCTCTCAGTCCGTTTGAAACGGATTATATTGCCCCTGTAACCACAACGTCAATGGGTGCAGATGCCGGGATTGGATTTAATGAGTTTCATACCAAAATCTCTAATTATAATGATGGGTGGATTGGAGAGCAGTTATTCGATTACGTAAATCATAGCTTGGATGATTTGAGTAATTTAAATCAAATATACAATTTCGGGAAACCTTCAAGTGGTATACAAACCACTGACAAACTGAGGGACATAAATATACAGAACAATGGAATTTTATGCGTTGCTTGTGATGAAACAATTGGGCTGGCCAGCGAGACCCTAAACCAGCATAATGCCAACACTAATTTCGAAGTTCACACAGTGTCCAAGGGCTGCAATTCGGTGAATATATTGGTTCAAGACGGAGGTGAAATAAGATTAGGGGATGCTGGTTTGAGTAACTCAGGGACATTGCGACTTACTAGTGGGTCAACTATTTATTTTAATACAGGGAGTAAACTAACACTCTACAAAAACTCGCAGTTTATTATAGAACCGGGTGCTATTGTACATTTTTCGCCTGATGTTACCATTGATTTGATTGACGACAATTCAGTACTTGTTATCAATGGGGCACTACATCTCGAGTCTGGTACTACCTTGACATTTACAGGAGACGGATTTCTCAATATGGATTTGCAATCGTATAGCGGAGCCAACGTATTTGCCAAAGACAATAACTGTGGCATTAATCTTACCGGTGCCGACCCGAATGATAAGGTATTGGAATTACATTCATCGTTGGATGGTTTTACCTCAGTAACTGGGTCGTTATATCCGCTTAATTTATTTACACTGCAAAACTGTAAGGTTGAAATGGATGTATATTCCAAAATAGATTTGTATTCCGCTAGCACACATATTGAGAATGTGACCTTTGTAAAAACAACGGGTGCAACGGGAAATTACAGAGGGGTTGTGCTTCGTGGACAAGATGAATCGGATGTATATATCCGCCATTGTTCTTTTGATGATGCTGATATGGCTATTAAGCGAATTGGCAGTGCATCACCAACCACGAATGTTGAAATTGGGGATTGCAGATTCAATAATTGTGACGTAGCTATTTACACAACAGGACATGGATTAAAATTGAAGTATAATAAATTTACCGGGTGTACCCGGGGCTGGCAGGCGGTAGACATGACCTCGCCAAGCGAATTTTTGGGCTGGGCAGAAGATTGTAGCTATGGTATAGATTTCGCAGGTAATGCGGATGCCAAATTGTTTGTTTACAGTTCAACGTTTGAAGGCTGTGGGAGGGGAGTTTACTCATTAGGAGACGGAACTTGCGCAGTCAAATGTTCAGACTTTAATAACAATGATTATGGCCATATCTACAAAATAAACGGGGCACTCAAAATTGATAACGTACAAAATTATACTCGGCTGAATTCTTCAACTGACTATGCCGGGTACAACAATTTTGGCAACTCATCTCAATATTCCATTTTTTTACATGAGGTTGATGTTTTCGCAATAGAAGATGGATACAATAGTTTTATTATGAATCCCAATCCTTCAAATTATGTTTTTGACGGTTCGTTGAATTATGGAGCTTTAGATATTTCGAATAATTATTGGGAGATGCAGTCGGGTGGTAGTACCGTTAATTATCTTGTTTCATCGTATTTTTCACTGGTTGATTATTCAAATAGCAACACCGCGGTTACTTTAACGGCCAGCCCTAACCTTAGCAGCAATGTAATTGAATGTGCGAGATGGGATGGTGAAACAGTATCTGATGGAGATTGGAACGTATTTGCTGTGAAAAGAATAAGTGCTGAAAAAGATAAAAACAGTATAGATTTTCTTGCATTTGAAGTATTTCCAATACCAGCCGATAATGAACTAGTATTGGTTTCAAAAGAAAATATAGAATCGGGTATGTTGACAAGGGTGAAAGTGATTGATATTACAGGAAGGGAGTTTGATTTATCTGTGGCTAATGATGCAGGAGTTAAAACCCGCAATTATGATGTGTCTCAATTAGGCTCCGGAGTTTATTTACTAATTGTTGAACAAAAAGGGCAAGTAGTTCACAAGCAAAAAATTGTTATAATGCATTAGAGAGGGTAGATTTCAGATAGTACCATTTGCGCAATAATAAAGCTCACACATTTTGTGAGCTTTATTGTTTTTTATGAAACGAGAAATTAAAACAATATTATAAGTACAAAGCTACAGATACACTAAAACCATTTTTACTCAAAACTTCTACAATTAATGAAACTTCTTGCAGGCAAACCAGCGAAACAAACACAAGCAACAGCGTGAGGATAGTGATGGGGACCTGACGGGTAATAAAAGTTAAAAGTTTCATAAGGGAGGTGGTATGGTGTGTAAGAATGAATATTTTTAGTTAAAATAAAAAATGTGCGGGTAAAATGTCGTGTAGCTGTTCAGTCTTGTGTACTTTTGCAGGGCATGCAACTACTCATTCTTAATGGTCCCAACCTTAACCTGCTTGGCAAAAGAGAGCCCGGCATATATGGCAACGAAAGTTTTGAATCTTTTTTTGAAACCCTTAAACTGCATTACCCAAAGGTTGAATTTGCCTACTACCAAAGCAATGTAGAGGGGGAGCTCATAAACAAATTGCACGAAACGGGTTTTGAGTATGATGGCATTATTTTAAATGCAGGCGGATACACCCATACTTCGGTGGCCTTAGCCGATGCGGTGGCAGCCATTAAAACTCCGGTAATCGAGGTGCATATCAGCAATATTTTTGCAAGGGAAGAATTTCGTCATGTTTCGCTTTTATCAAAACATTGCATAGGCATCATCAGCGGACTTGGGTTAAAAGGTTATGAAATGGCTGTAAGGTATTTTACCGGGCAGTAATTTCGTTGTAGGTTCGCCTTCCCAGCACAAAATACTTCCAAACTACCGAATAAGAAACCATTCCGGATACATTACGATGATTGGCTATTAACTGTGTTTTTTGCCGTGCCTTGTGCCATTTACCCAATTTAAAAAAGAAATCGGAATGTGCCCGATGAATGGCCGCGCTGTGGCCAAATTTCCCTTCCGTTAAAAAACGAATTGACGCGATAAGGTCGAGCGTAGCGCGCACAAAAATAACCCACCACAATTTACGACTCTCCAAATTTTTGTAAAGCATCACCAGCGAATTGCGAAAGTTGAGGTATGTCTTCTGCGGATTTAATTTGCTCAGCGTTCCCCCACCCACATGATATACCTTTGACTGCGGAATCACTTTAAGTCTACAGCCGCGCAGGTGCAGTCGCCAGCACAGGTCTATTTCCTCCATATGGGCAAAAAAGTTTTCGTCAAAACCACCTACCTCATGAAACAAATTGGCTCTGATAAATAAACAGGCACCGGTGGCCCAAAAAACAGATACCGGATTGTCGTATTGTCCGTAGTCGTGTTCAAGGGTATCAAACAAACGGCCGCGGCAAAAAGGAAATCCGTATTTATCAATAAATCCCCCGCAGGCACCGGCATATTCAAACAGCGCCTTGTCGTGGTAATCGAGCATTTTTGGCTGGCAGGCTCCAATGCTGCGGTCGCACTCCATTGCTTCAATCACAGGCTCTATCCATCCTTTTGGCACTTCAATATCATTATTCAGCAATACATAATAATCAGCTTCTACCTGTTTTAGCGCATGATTATAACCACCGGCATAGCCGTAGTTTTGCTCATTGATAATAATTTTTACTTCAGGAAAATGGCTTTGCACATAAGCAACCGAATCATCGTCCGAAGCATTGTCGGCCAGCACCACTTCCATATTCGGATAAGCAGAAGCCATAACTGCAGGAAGAAATTTTTCGAGCAGATTTTTTCTGTTCCAGTGAACGATTACCACAGCAACCTTAGGATACTTCACCTTCTTGTTTTTTCTTTCGGTAGGGAATAAACACAAAGCTGGCCCCGTCAGGTGTTACCCAAAAAATGCAGGCGTATTTACGGGGATTTTTAAAAGCCTTTTCAAAATTTTCTCTCTTGTACTCAAGAATTACTTTTTTCTCGACTAATTCTTCAAGTATGGTTGCATTAAAGGTCCAGGTACGGTTGTACGATTCGCGATCAAAAATTACCTCCCCCAGTTTTACCTCATGCCTATGGGCAACAAATACCGGGAATTTTGAAAATCCTTCGGCAATCACATCGGCTGCAACCTCTTTCAGTTGCTCACTAAAATGCGTTACATCGGCTTTCAGGCTTTCTAATTCTTCTTCAAAAGGGTCTTTATTCATTTCCTTTCCAATAAAGCTATATTTTCTACATGGTGCGTATGCGGGAACATATCTACCGGCTGCACATGGGTTACTTCATATTGCTCCTGCATCATGGCAATATCTCGGGCTTGTGTGGCCGGATTACAACTTACATACACCACACGCTTAGGAGCAATTTCTAATATTTTTTTTACCACATCCTCATGCATTCCGGCACGGGGCGGGTCGCTTATAATTACTTCGGGTTTGCCGTGTCGTGCAATAAACTCATCATTCAACACGTCTTTCATATCACCCGAAAAAAATTCGGTGTTTTTAATTTCGTTCAGACCGGCATTTACTTTTGCATCGGCAATGGCCTGTTCAATATATTCTATTCCGATTACCTTTTTTGCCTTAGCAGCTACAAATGCGGCAATGGTTCCAACCCCGGTGTATAAATCATAAACCAGCTCGTTTCCGGTAAGCCGGGCCAGCTCTCTTGTTTTGCTGTACAGGTTTAACGTTTGTTGCGAATTGGTTTGAAAAAAAGATTTGGGCCCGATTTTAAATTCGAGATTTTCCAGTTTCTCAATAATATGGTCTTTCCCTGCAAACAGCTGAATCTCCAAATCACTTATGCTGTCATTTTTTTTGCCGTTGATTACATACATAAGCGAGGTGATTTGCGGAAACTGCTGCTGTATATGCTGTAAAAGAGCGACTCTTTTCTCTTCGTCTTCACCGGCAAAAGATACAATCACCATGAGTTCCCCGCTCAGGGTATTGCGCACAAAAAGCTGCCTCAGCCACCCTTCCTGACTGCGCAAATTAAAAAAGGGCATGTCATTTTTTACGGCAAAGTTTTTTACGGCAATACGAATAGCATTAGCCGGGTCGGCCTGCAGGTAACAGTGTTCAATATCAAGCACCTTATCCCATCGTCCCGGAATGTGAAAACCAAGCCCTGCATGTTCTGCTTCGCTCAGGTCATCCTTTGTTTCGAGCGACTGAAGCCACTTGCGGTGGGTAAAGGTAAACTCCAGTTTATTCCGGTAATATTCGGTTTGTTCCGAACCCAAAATAGATTGAAGCGAAGGAAAAGGAAATTTCCCGATTCGCTGAAAGGCATCAAGCACCTGCTGTTGTTTATACTTTAACTGGGTGGTATAACTCATATGCTGCCACTTGCACCCTCCGCAGGTTCCAAAGTGAGTACAAAAAGGCTCAATGCGCTCGGACGATGGCTCGATAAGCCGCTCAATAATTCCGGTATTGTAGCTTTTTTTCGAGCCGGTAATTTTTATATCCGCAATATCGCCCGGCACCGCAAAATCAATCAAAATAACTTTGTTGTTGTGTCGGGCTATGCTTTTTCCTTCCGAACCCGCATTTTCTATTTTCAGTGAGGAAATAATCTGGTTGTGGCTTTTTCTTCTCATAAAACAAGGCTTCGAAAATAGATAAATTCCGGCATTTGCTTTAATTCGCAAGGTAATGCGCGGCTTAGTTTGCTTATTTTTTTTGCTGATGGTACTGAATGCGCCTGCGCAAAATGTACCTCCTGTTTTTGTTTTGCCCAACTACAGCGATACTACTCTTGAAGCCGACAGGGATACGTGCATTGAGATAGTTGTAAATGCTCCGGAGGCGGGAGACTCTGTCTTTCTCTGGGGAGAATCGGAGCTGTTTATTGACCGCGATAGCACCGCTTATTTTCTTGAAAAAACAGGAACCGGCACTTTTCAAACGCGTTTATGTTTTCGTAAGGCTTGTCGTAAAGTGCAGGAAGACCCGTATTTTATTACCTTATATGCTCGCGACAGTTCCTTTGACACCACCATTCATCATGTGCGGGTAAGGTTTAAAAACAGTTTGCAGGAAGAATTGACTAAGTTGCCCAATGTATTCACTCCCAATGGTGACGAGGTAAATGAAACTTTTTCCCTTTCGGGGGCTAAAGCCCAATGCGCAAATCTGTTTAATGTATCCATTTACAACCGGTGGGGGCAGGCGGTTTACACCAACAATCGCATTTCATTTAAGTGGGACGGGGGTAACTGCCCCGATGGGGTTTATTATTATATCATTACCTCGGCCGGAGGAATAAGCGCTAAGGGAATTATTACGTTAATTCGTTGAAGCGGCTTCGTTTACTATTGAATTTAGCAATTGATTAAAATCAACGGGTTTCATGTAACCCGGTTGAATCACCAAACGGTTTTTGGTGGTAAGAATAAAATAGGTAGTTGGGTATCCAAGTCGCTGATTATTAGAAAGCATCATTAGCAACTCGGCTCCGCTATACGTTTGTCCGTTCAATTCATAACGCATATCGGCAATCTCCGGGTTAAATTTTATCGGAACAAAATACTTGTTAATGGTTTTAATCACTTCGGGGTCTGTGTATGTATCTGCGTCCATTTTTTTACACCAGCCGCACCAGGCCGTATAAGCATCTACCAATACAATTTTTTTCTCTTTCGTGGCTTTGGGGTAGCCTGAATTCCAGCTTTCCCACTTAATTCCCTCCTCGGCCGGACGCACCACAAACCCCATGAGGGGCAGAAGTAACAGCGGAAGAAAAAATGTTAAAATTCGCATAGAAACCTTTATTGTCAAAAACTGTTCCAATGCGCAATATATAAAACTGTACGGACTCAGCGATAAAAAAACACCTCTTAAAGGAAAAATTCTTGCTTACGGGTAAATGTAGTTGCAAAGTTGCCCTAGGTTATTGAATTTGTACGCATGAAAACAATACTCGTTGTAGATGACGAAATTATTTTGCGCGAATACCTGACCGAATTGCTGGAGCTGGAGGATTTTAAACCCATAGGTGTTTCATCGGGTACCGAAGCATTAGCCGAAATAAGCCGGCAAAAACCGGATATGATTATTTGTGATATGTTTTTAAGAGAAGAAACCGGACTGGATTTACTTTATAAAATAAGCACAACCGCTGCGGCAAATACTCCCTTTGTTCTTATGTCGGCCGAAATAAGCAGCGAGCTTATGGAGAAAAGTACGGCCAAAGGCGTAAAAGCATTTATTAAAAAACCCTACGAAAGCGATGTGTTATTAAATACAATTCGTAACCTTCTTTAACCGATTTTAAAAATTTTGATGGCACGCTGAGTCCAAAATTAGTATATTGGCCTCATAAAAGGGACATGAGCCGGGCGTTATGAACCAACTTATAAAACTGCAAATTTTTCTAATTCTGCTATCAGCCTCACTAAGTGTTTCTGGGAGTGCAATTGATAGCCTCGAAAAGGTTCTGCAATCCTCTTCTGCCGATTCAACACGTATTCAATTATTGGGCGATTTATGTTTTGCTTACCGCGGAACCGATACGGAAAAAGCTAAACATTTTGGAACGGAGGCGCTGCGGCTTTCGTTAAAAACAAACAACCTGAAAGGAATTGCTCAGTCGTATAACGATTTGGGTATTCTGTTTTTTGATGAGGGAAATTATACAAAAGCAAGCGAATACTACAATGAATCTTTAAAGATAAGGCAAAAACTTGGAGATGAAAAAGGCATTGCAGCTATTTATAACAAACTTGGAATTTTACATCAAACCAAAGGGGAATTTAAAGAAGCCCTCGACTACCAGTTTAAGGCCTTAAAAATTTACGAGGCCATTTCGTTTGATTATGGCACCTCGTATTGCCTGAACAATATTGCCATTATTTATTACAACCTCAGCAAGTACGATGAGTCGCTTAAGTTTCACAAGCAGTCTCTTTCCATTAAAGAAAAAATAAATGACCTGTCCGGAATAAGCGGCTCACTAAGTAATATTGGCAATATCTATTTCTCTCAGAAAAACTATACCGAAGCCATTATCCACTTTAAGAAAGCCGAGAAAATTCAAAGGGAAAGAAAAGAACTTTATTATTTGGCCAGTACACTTAATAATTTAGGCTCGTGCTACAAAAGTTTAGAGAACTATAAAGAAGCCCTGAAGTACATTACCGAATCGTATGCCATCAGGTTAAAACTGAATGATAAAGTTGGTCAAACCTCGTGCCTTTTAAATACCGCTCAAATTCAAATGCACCTCAGTCAATTTGACCCTGCCCTTGAGATGCTGCATAAAGGACTTTTAATTGCACAGGAACTGGGGGCGAAAGATGAACTGGAAAATTATTATCAAAACCTGTCGGAAGCATATAAAGCAACGGGAGATCACAAAAAATCACTCGCCTTTTTTAAGTTAAGAAACGCTTATCGCGATTCGATTTACAGCGAGGAAAACAACAGGCAGATTGCTGAAATGCAAACCAAGTACGATACCGAAAAAAAAGAACAGCAAATTGCATTGCTTACCCGGGAAAAGAAAATTAATGACATTGTAAACGAACGAAAACACAACACCCTTTTGTTAAGTTCGGCCGGACTGGGCATTGCCTTGGTGCTGGTGTGCATTATTTTACTTATGTACCGGCAAAAAGAAACCGCCAACAAAAGACTTATACAGCTTGATAAGGAAAAAAACGAATTTTTGGGAATTGCCGCCCACGATTTAAAAAACCCTTTACAAACCATCATCGGGTTTTGCCAGATGCAGGCCGACTATTTTGATAAACTCTCGAAAGAAAAAATTCTTAAATATTCGCAAAACATTGAAGTCTCTGCGCGCAGAATGATTGAGTTAATTAACAACCTTCTTGACATCAATGCCATTGAGCAGGGAAAAATACGAAGCCATCCGGAATTTTTTGATATGTATGAACAGGTAACCAAAACCCTGTCGAATTTCGAGTATGCGGCACATCAGAAAAATATTCAGCTTGTGCTTTCCCGTAAAGATTCTCTGGCAGTAACCACCGATCGGTATATGGTATCTCAGGTATTCGAAAACCTTTTAAGTAATGCCATAAAATATTCTCCTGCCGGAAAGAAAATTTTTATTGATCTTTTTGCTGACCCAAAGACTGCCGGCTTCAGCATACGGGATGAAGGACCCGGAATGAATGACGAGGATAAGAAAAAAATGTTCGGTAAGTTTACCCGGTTAAGTGCCCGGCCTACCGGAGGCGAAAGCAGCAATGGTCTGGGGCTTTCCATTGTAAAAAAACTCACCGATTTAATTGGAGGAAATATCAGCTGCGAATCAAAGCCCGGTGCAGGTTGTTGTTTTATTGTACAGTTCCCAATAAATTCTGCTGTATGAAAAAGAACCTCCTGTTATTTCTTCTTTCTTTTGCAATTCTTTCAGCAAGCGCTGTAAGCAGAGAGCAACAACGTATTGACAGCCTCGAGGCTTTGCTTTCAACCACCACCGACACTACCCGAATGAGTATTTTACTCATGCTTTGCGGTGACTATATGAAGGCTGATCCCGAAAAATTACTGGCCTACGCAACCGAGCTAACCGAATTGGGCAGCACATCAGGTAACTGGAATTATGAAGCACAGGGTTTGCGCTACAAAGGAATCGGGTTAAAAGAAACCGGGAATTACTCCGAATCGGGTAATGCATATTTACAGGCACTCAAAATTTTTGAATCGCACCACGACTTGTTTGGTACTGCGGCCTGTAATAACAGTTTGGGTGCGCTCTATTTCAACCTAAATGAATTAGACAAGGCTGAATCGTACTACCTGAAGTGCATAGAACAATCAAAAAAGGCGGGTCTGGATAAATACCTTCCTTCGGCTTACAATAATTTAGGTGCAGTGTATGCGATGGAAAAAAAGTACAACCAGGCATTGATGTATTTTAACGAGGGGCTGAAATTAAGATTAAAGCAAAAAGACGAGTATGGTATTGCTTCCAGTTACGGAAACCTTGGACGCATATACACGGTTTTAGGGCGGTTTAAAGAAGCGCTCGAGTTCCAGAAAAAAAGCCTTGCAATAAGAGAAACACTGAAAGACGAAGAGGGGGTTGCCAATACGCTGAACAATATCGGAGAAATATTTCTGGATCAGGAAAATTTTAACGAAGCCATAATATGGTTTAATAAAGGGCTGACGGTGGCAAAAGAGTTCGGGTATCAGGAATTAATCCGGTCGAGCTACGAGGCGCTTTCCGAATGCTATGAAGGGGTGAAAAATTATGCGGCAGCTCATGAATATTTGAGTTTGAGCGTGGCATTAAAAGACAGCATGATGAATATTGAGAACCGGAATCACCTGGAGGAACTAACTACTCAATACGAAACCGAAAAGAAGGAACAGCAAATAAAAATACTGGCTAAAAACAACGAAATAAAAGAAGCAGAAAACAGCCGGAAACAAATGTACATTTACCTTATTCTATCCGGTTCGGCTGTGGTGGTGCTGCTGCTTTTTGTATTAATGCGCATGTATAAGCAAAAGGAACTGGCCAATCAAAAACTCAAAAAACTGGATCAGGAAAAAAACGAGTTTTTAAGCTTAGCCGCAACCGATTTAAAAAACCCGCTCTCCACCATTATAGGCTATTGCCGCATGCAGGCCGATTATTTTGATAAGCTCAATAAAGAAAAAATCCTTAAACACTCGGCTAACATCAAATTAGCTGCCGCCAAAATGGTTGACCTCATCAGCAATTTGCTTGACGTAAATGCCATTGAGCAGGGAAGAATGAAAAACAATCCGGAGCGTATTGATTTGAACAAATTTTTTGACGACTTGTTTAAAGAGTTTGAACAACAAGCCGGAGAAAAAAATATTACCTTCAGATTAGAAAATTCGGGAGAAAATTATCATGTGCATGCTGATCCCCGGTTGCTGACACAGGTAACCGAAAATCTTTTGGCAAACTCTTTAAAAAATACGGCTTCAAACACGCAGGTATTTATAAAACTGCTGAGAAAAGGAGACAAGGCGGGATACGAGCTGACTGACCCTGCTGCCCAAAAAACTACTGCAGATGATGGCGTTTTAGGAATGAGCATTCTTAAACGAATGCTGAATATTATGCAGGCTGAAATTGAGGTGAAAAAAGATTCGCTTCAGGGCTCGGTTGTTACCATTTTATTAAGTGAAGGATAATGGATAAAAACAAACTTCACCTGCAGGGGCTAAAATATCAGCTAAGTTCGCATTTTTTATTTAACGTGCTGAACACGGTGAGAGCTCTTACCCGAAAAGACACCGAAAAGGCCACAAACATGATAACCCTTGCCAGCGAATACCTGCGCTATGCCCTGCACAAACTTGATCATTTTGAAACCACACTGGGTGAGGAAAAAACCGGAATCGGACTTTTTCTGCAACTACAGGCATATCGTTTTCATGATACCATAATGATGACATGGAATATTCCCGAAAATATTTTGCTGGCAAAAATTCCCTCTTTTCTATTGCAGCCCCTGGTAGAATTAGTTTATAAAAGGGCTGACAAAGATGAAAACGGAAGACAACAAATAGCTCTTGACGCACTCCTGAAAAATGAAAATCTGGTTCTTTCCGTTTCCTGCCCCAGATGCCTTCCTGATAAAGAACCATCGGGTGCTTTTGTTCCTAAAAGTGATGTGGAAGAGGGAGTGGAACAGGTGCACATTTTGTTACAGGAGCTATACGGAAACAAGGGAATATTAGAAATTATTGAAACCGGAAACGCGAAAAAAATTCAACTGCAAATTCCATACGAAACATGAAAGCAAAACTGAAAGCAATAATTGTGGATGACGAACCTTATGCACGTGCCGAACTGGCCGAGTTACTTGCACCCCACAGTCAGGTTGAATTAACCGGAGAGGCCGGATCACTCACCGAAGCGGTGGAACTGATTGAAGCCAATAAACCCGATGTGGTTTTTCTGGACATTGAGATGAACGGAGAAAATGGTTTTGAATTACTCAACCTGTGCGATATTGAATTTAAAACTGTTTTTGTAACTGCCTATAATCAATATGCCATTAGAGCTTTTGAAGTAAATGCTATCGATTATCTTCTTAAGCCGGTGAATGCACAACGCCTTGCACAAACGTTAAAAAAATTAGGCGAGCAGGTGAGTGCCGAGCATGAAGCTGCGAACGAATTGCCTAAACTTACTCCCGATGACCGCCTGTTGATTACCCTGAGCCGTAAAATGAATTTTATAAAAATTTGTGATATTAAATACATTCTTGCTGCCGGTGATTATTCAGAGTTAGTCACCATAAATAATGATCATGCTTTAGTACAGCGTAAAATGCGTGAGTGGGAAGTTCAGTTGCCCGAAAAAAACTTTCAGCGTATTCACCGCACCACCATTATCAACCTCGATTTTGTTGACAAAATAGAACGATACGGAAAAGAGAATGCCATTGTGTTTATGAAAGGGGTTGACAAACACCTTGACATTAGTAAAAACTACCTCTCCGAATTAAAAAGCCGATTTAAAGTATAGGCATTACACCTTGCTTTTGCAGCATTCACCGATTCATTTCGCCATTGAGCGAAAATGACGCATGGTTACTGTTTTTGTTAAATACATTTGGTTGCTGTTTTTCTGCAAAATTAAAACTCTACAATATGAAACAAACAATTACCTTTTTTTACGCCTTACTCGCACTGGCTCTGGGTATGGTTGTAAACCCCGCCATTTCGCAGGCACAATGCGGAATTGCCTCACAAATTAAACCTGTGGTATCCGCCTCAACTGTGTGTTCGGGCAATTCCGTTACCATGACGGTATTTGGCCTGCCGGTTAGCACCTGGATTTACCGCGACAATGCCGGTTCGTGGCAAAACATGTTTACCGGCTCTACCACCACCTACACGCATTACAGCACATCGGTGAGTACAACCACCACACGTGAGTACCGCGCGGTGGTTTCGGCAGCAGGCTGTACCTCCGATACAACGCTGGCCGCATCGGTTACATTAGTACCGGCTACTTACGGAAACAGCAGTCTGATACCTGCCACTTCCACAAATACCGTTTGTTCGGGTTCCAATATCATGTTCAGTGTTCGCAACGACCTTCAGGTAAGCGGTTGGTATTATCGCGACAACGGAGTTGGTTCGTTTAACTATTTTGGTGGTTCCAATCAATTCAGTACCTCATTTTCTGCGGGCACTACTACCAACAGGGAGATAAAAGTACTTACCCGTCAGCCCAACTCATGTCAGATTGATAGTTCACAAAGCATCACCATCACTGTTCAACCGCGTGCCGGGGTAATAAACCCTGCCATCGGAATTTCCACCAGTACCCCTATGGTTTGCTCGGGAAGTTCAGTTAGTCTTCAGCTAAACTCTTACTCTTCGGGAAGTATTAACTGGCTGTATCGCAACAGCGGCACCACCAGCTGGACTTATTTTTCAGCTTCTGCCAATGCCACAGACAACAATACTACGGTTACCTCAAACACCACCCGCGAATACCGTGTTGTGCTGCAATCAACCACCGGATGTACTTATGACTCTTCTTCCATTATTACAGCGCTCATTAACGCTCCCGTTTCGGGTAATCTGCGCAGCTTAAAACCTGCAACCACTACTCCGGTAATTTGTTCAGGTAGTTCCTCTTCCGTTTCGGTTTCTTCAGGTTATTCAGGTTCTGTGATTCGCTGGTTATATCGCGACAATAATATCGGGAGCTGGAATATATTTTCAAGCACATCTACTTCCATTTCGCAATCAATTAATGTTACCTCGGTTACAACAAGAGCCTATCGTATATTGTTAAGAAACGCTGCCCTGTGCAGGCAGGATACTTCGGAAGAAATTACCGTTTTAGTCAATCCTTTTACTTACGGAAATACTACAAATGTTTCTCCTTTGGTACAACATCAAACCATCTGCTCAGGCTATAATGCGCAGCTTTCGGTTCCCTCTGGAGTAAACGTGCAAAACTGGTTGTATCGCACCAATGGCGGCACCTGGCAATATTTTTCGAGCGGACAAACGGTTTATGATTACAACACAACGGTTACAGCTTCCACCAACCGCGACTACGTGGTGCTGGTACGTGATAATTCGTTGTGCCGCATTGACACAAGTTCGGTGGCAAGCATTACTATAAAACCTACCGTTTACGGGAGTTTACCTTATCAGGTTACACCTAACGTAACTACACCCGTGGTTTGTTACGGCAATACTTCTCAGGTTGGTTTTACGCTAAACGGAAACTACCAGATATTAAAATGGATTTATAAAGACAATGCCGGAACATGGACCGACAACAGCAGCACAGGTTCAACCCTCTATGATTACAACACCTCTGTAAGCACAAACACCAACCGTACGTATCGTGCCATTATTCGCAATAACGAAATATGTATTGCCGACTCCACCCAGCCGGCTACCGTTGCTATTAATACACGGGCTTACGGAAACCTTACCTCGGTAGCTCCAACGGCAGGAGCAACAAGTGTGTGCAGCGGAACTTCAGTTTCTCTCAGCACAACTTTGCCGGCCAACTATACTTCGGTTCAGGCATGGTACAGACGCGACAGCACCACCGGATTCTGGACAAACTTTGGTTCAGGAACCAGCGTTAACGACAATGGTACTACCATTACTGCATCTGTAAACCGCGAGTACCGCTCGTTGTTTTACAGCAGTACCCAATGTCGTTTTGATACCTCGGCAGCCACTTACGTTAGCATAAACCTAAGAACAAGAACAGCCAACAACAGCGTGGCTCCGCAACTAAGCACAACCGGTTTGGTGTGCAGCGGAAAAAACATTTCTTCCTATATTAATTTGCCCTCGGGAACATCGGTGCAAAAGTGGATTTACCGGGACGGTAACACCGGTACCTGGCTGGATGTTTCGGGCTCAAGCGCCTCTACCAGTTACACCGATACTAAAACGGGAGTACTGGTAAACACCCAACGTTTTTACCGTGTAATTTTTAGCAATAACAACACCTGTTCTATTGATACTTCTGCTTCGCTGGGTGTTTCCATTCAGGCGGTGAGCGGAGGGACTACCAGCAGCTATGTGCCTACTGCCTCGGCCAGCAGCATTTGTTCGGGAACATCGGTATTCATCAATGCATCTTCGGGTGTTAATTCAACCGATGCCTTAAGATGGACCTACAAAGACAACAGCGGCCAGTGGCTTGATGCCAATAGCGGAAGCAATAGTTTTTCAGACCCAAGCTCGAATACGTTAACTTCTTCCAATATTTTAAGAAGCTACCGTCTTATACATTACCGCAGCGGTGCCTGTGTGATTGATACCACTTCATCCGTTTCGGTTAATATTAATTCCCGCACCTCCGGAACAAAAATGGTGGCTCCATCGGTTAGCCCTACAACTGCCTGCGCCACTGCTTCAATAAGCATTGTTGTTTCGGTTGCATCGGGAGAGCAGGTTCAAAAATATATTTACCGCGATAATGCCGGAGCATGGAGAGATATGATGTACACCTCTTCGTCCAACGTTACTGATCAGAATACAAACGTAAGTGTAAACACCACCCGCGACTACCGTGTGATATTCTATAATTCGAACAACTGCTCCTACGATACTTCGTTGGCTGCAACTGTAACCATCAGTCCGATGCAAAACGGGGTAAATACATCGGTAACTCCGGTTGCATCGTCTGCTGGCATTTGCGCAGGAGTAACTGCATCGGTAAATGTGAGCAGCACCATTGGTTCGCTTACCGTTAAAGGATGGATTTTCCGCGACAACAACGGTATTTGGATGCCGGGACAAACTACTACCTCCACCA
Source organism: Bacteroidia bacterium (assembly GCA_019695215.1). Classification (GTDB taxonomy): domain Bacteria; phylum Bacteroidota; class Bacteroidia; order UKL13-3; family UKL13-3; genus JAGPCK01. Next base: position 64,328 of record JAIBAK010000004.1, read on the forward strand.
CCTTTAACCAAACCACTTACACCGGAATTGCGTCCAATATTAACCGGGAGTACCGCGTTTTGGTAACACGTGGCACCGGCTGCGGAATTGATACTTCGACCGGAGTAACGGTGGTTATTAATAAACAAACAAATGGTTATTTTACTAATGCTCCTACACCATCGGTAAGCAGTGTTTGTGCTACTGCATCATCGAGTAGTGCCAGCATTTCGCTTCCGTCCGGATACACCCCGCTTCGCTGGCAAAGCAAAGACAACAGCGGAACCTGGGATGAGTTCCCGTACTCAACGGCTACTACTTTCCTTAATGATTATAATATTAATGTCTCATCTGCGGTTAGTCGTCAATACCGCGTTATAGCCAGCAGCAGTACCAACTGCAGTATAGACACATCGGCAACTGCCGCCATTACCATTAACCCGCTTGCCGGAGGAACCATTAATACGGTTACACCAACTATTACTTCCACTACCGTTTGTTACGGACAAAATGCTACTGTGAGTGTAAGCCTTCCCTCAGGCTACACGATGGTGAAGTGGATTTATTCAGACAATAACGGGCCGTTAAAAGATTTCTATACCTCGGCAACCGGCACATCATTTACCGATAATAATACGCAGGTGCAAACTACAGTGGCCAGAACCTATTATGCCATTATACAAAGCAGCACCAATTGCCGCAGAGACACTTCACTTGGACTTGGTGTTACCATTATGCCCTGGAGCATCAACACCGGAGCGCTTACCTCGGTTACCCCAACATCAAATCCAACAGGTGGAATTTGCTCCGGAAACAGTGTTTCATTAAACGTTAATCCCGGGGCAAACAACTCTGTTTATAAATGGATTTATACCCAATACCCAACTGGTTCGTTCAGCGGGCCAACTTACGATATATTAAACAGCGCAAGTACATCGGTAACACACAGCAATACGTATATCAGTTCGGCAGCAACGCGGCTTTACCGTGCAGTAGTAAGAAACAATGCAGCCTGCCGATTAGATACCACCAACTCGGTTTGGGTTAATATCAATCTTCAGTCATTTGGAACCGATACTACCTTGGTTATTTCGGCTGTTGATACCGTTTGCTCTTCTGCTTCGCTCAATTTATCTATATCCACCACGGGCAGTATTATCAAATGGCTTTACCGCGATAATAACGGACCTTTAAACATTATTCCTTCGAGTGCAGGAGTAAATTCTTTAACCGATAATAACACTACTGTGAGCACCGGAGTAAACAGAAAATATTATGTTTTGGTTTTCAAAAACGCAAGTTGCTCCACCGACACCTCAAAAGTAAAAGCTGTTTACCTCAAAGCAAGAGCAGCCGGAAACAGCACCACCAAAGCCGTTATTTCGGTTGATACCGTGTGTATCGGAACTTCTTCGGTAAGTATGAGTATTTCGGCATCCAACGTGCTTAAATGGATATACCGCGATAACTTCAGCGGCAGCTGGAATATTATTCCGTCAAGTGCTTCAAGTTTTGTTTCACATAATATCAGCAACGTAACAAGTATCACCAGCCGCGAATACCGTGCTATTTTCTTAACCACCTCGTGCAGCGAAGACACTTCTGTTTCGGATACCGTTGTTATAAAAACCCTTTCTTACGGCAACTTTACCGGACTCACCCCAACCAGTGGAAACAATGTGAGCTGTAACGGAAACAGCGCAACCATCAGTGTAGTTCCGGGCAGCGGAAACTCCGTAATAAAATGGATTTACAGAGACAACAACACGGGCACGTGGCTCGACTTTTCAACCACTACCAGTACTTCCATCGTTGATTACAACACCTATGTAACCACCCCACAAACACGTGTGTACCGCGTAATCATTCGCAGAGCGTGCAGCAACGACACCACTGACGGATACACCCTGTCTCTGTTGCCAAGAGGAAAAGGAAACGACAATACCCTAACCCCTTCGGTAAACAACAGTACTGTTTGTACCGGAAGTTCGGTAACAGCATCTCTTACTCCCGGAAGCGGTAAAACCATTACCATGTGGTTATACCGGAACGGAACCAGCGGTGCCTGGAGCATACTCAGCTATACTTCTTCCACCAGTGTAACGGATAACTATACCGTAATTGCATCAACCACTACCCGCCAGTATTGTGCGATAGTTTATAACACTACTTTGTGCAGCGATGATACCACCAATAGTGTAAGTGTAACAATTAATCCGGTAACGTTAGGTACTACCAACATTAATCCTACGGTGACTAATTCTACTGTATGCGTTGGTAATTTTGCTTCGGTAAGCATCAATCCCGGTACAGGTGCATCGGTGGTAGGCTGGTTGTACAATGTAAACGGAGGAGCTTGGATACCTTTTGGCTATACCACAAGCACCAGCATCAACGATTACAACACCAATTTCGGCAGCACCACTACTAAAGCCTACCGCGCGTTAATTTATACCACTTCCCCTTGTCATATTGATACATCTAACTCGGTAAGTGTAACTATTACCCCGCGCACTTTTGGAAACGACAACAGCTTTACCTTTACAGCACCAAGCCCCGTTTGCTCGGGTAGCAGCGCAAGTGTAAGCATCAGCGCCATCGGGTCGGGCAACAGCATTCAACGGTGGCTGTACAGAGATAACAGTACCGGAACGTGGAATTCCATTTATTCAACTTCAACAGCAATTTCTGATAATAACACTTATGTATCATCGGTAACCACGCGCACCTACCGTGCATTAATTGTGAAAGGAAACGCCTGCACTATTGATACATCTAACAGTGTAACTGTTACCATCAATCCGGTGGGAGCAGGAAACGACAACGCCATTACACCAACCGGAACCAACTCGTATTGCACCGGTGCAGCAGTAAGTGTATCTGTTAATCCGGGGAGCGGCAACAGCGTTTATGGCTGGATTTACCGGCTGAACAATACAGGAGCATGGCAAACATATATTTCATACAACACCACTTCGTTTGTTGATTACAACACTTCTGTTTCGTCAACCACTGTTAAATCATATCGCGCCCTTGTTTATAAACCGGGTGTGTGCCGCATTGATACTTCGGCTGAAGCTACTGCTACCATTAACCCGCGTACCTATGGAAACCTGGGCACCGCACCTACAGCATCGAGCACCAATGTGTGTTCGGGTTCTTCGGTTACCATCAGTATTTCAACCAGCGGAACAGTGAACTACTGGCTTTATAAAGACAATAGCGGAAGCTGGACAACTTACAACTATCCGTACACAAGTTTCAATGATTACAACACCAATGTAGGAAGCAGCACCACTCGTCAATACCGCGCTGTTATCAGTTCATCAACCGGATGTACTATTGACACCTCTGCTACATTAAGTATTACTATCAGTCCGCGTACGTATGGAAACAGCAGCACCACCCCAACCGTAAACAACAGCACTGTTTGCTCGGGAACACAAGTGGTGGCTCAGGTTGCCATTGGCGGTGGAAGTTCAGTAATAAAATGGATGTACCGTGATAACAATACCGGTGCCTGGCTTGACGGGTCGTACAGCAGTTCGACCACGTATTACGATTACAACACAACCGTTGCCGGCAGCATAACCAGAGGTTACCGCGCTTTAATTTTAAGCGGAACCGGATGCAGCATTGATACCACCAATGCAGTAAACGTAACCATTAACCCTATTGGAAAAGGAAACTCAACCAGTACCCCTGCAGCAGCCAACTCAACGGTGTGTGCGGGCAATACAGTAAGCGTTAGTCTTACCACAGGCAATGTGATGCAATGGCTGTATCGTGACGGAAGTTCAGGTTCGTGGACTTCTTTAGGTACATCAGGATCTACCATGTATGATTATAATACCAATGTGGGCAGCAACACGGTGCGTAATTACCGCGCCATTGTGTATAATACTGCAGCATGCAGCTACGATACAACTAATGCCGTAACCGTTAACATTAACCTGCTCACCTCCGGAAACAGCACTCAATCTCCGATTGTATCCAACAGCATGATTTGCTCAGGAAACCTGTCTTCTGTTTCATTAAGCCCTGTTAACGGATATGTACAAAACTGGCTGTACCGCGATGGAGGAACCGGAGCATGGACGGTGCTCACCAATTATGCAGCCAACAGCTACAATGATTATAACACCACCGTAACCTCACAGGTGAGCCGCGAATACCGCGCTATTATCCGCAACCAAAGCGCGTGCAGTCTTGATACATCGGTTGCCACCACGGTTGTTATTAAACCCCTTGGAAAAGGCAGCGACCTTAGTTTCAAACCTCAGGTATCGCAAAGCATGATTTGCTCGGGAACGGGAATTACGCTTTCGTTTACAGGCAACCCTACCGTACAGGTGTGGATGTATCGCGACTCGGTAATAGACAACTGGAATCAGTTAAGCAGCGGAAACTTCTATACTCATTACGGCACATTTACTTCTACGGTAAAACACCGTACCTATGTGGCACTGGTTTATAATACCGCTACCTGCTCTATAGACACTACCGATATCGTATCGGTAACCATCAACCCCAATACTACCGGCAACGTAAGTATTGTTCCGGTTACGGCTAATTCAGCCATTTGCAGCGGCAACTTTACTTCAGCAAAAATTGCAGGTTATATCGGACAAATTCAGTACTGGATTTTCCGTGACAACAACGGACCGTGGAATATTTACAATTCAACTTCCGACAGCATTACGCAATCGAATACTGCCACTACCGTAACCGCACTCACCAGCCGCCAGTACCGCGCCATTATTTACACCGGATGTAATACCGACTCTACCCAGGCGCTTTCGGTTTCTATAGATATAGCTCCTGCCATACCAACGGTAACAAAAACATCGGCAGATACGTTGGTATGCTCTGCCGCAAGCGGTGTAACTTACAAATGGATTCGCAACGGAGTAGATATTCCGGGAGCAACTTCACAAAAGTATAAACCAACACAAAGCGGAAGCTATGTAGTTGAAATTTCAAATGCCAATGGCTGTAAAATTGCCTCGGTACCGTTTAACTTTATTCCTGCCTCATCGGGAGCGTCTCTCTATACAAAAATAGCAGCCGAAGTATATCCGAACCCAACCGGAAACGGAGAAGCAACCGTGCTTATTAACGGAGTAAATGCCGAAACGGTGACCTTCTCCGTGATGAATGCTATGGGACAGGTGGTAGTTGAAAAGCAACAAACCCATCTTACCAACTCCCGGTTTACCGTTCATTTGGAAAACATGGCGCAGGGCCTGTATTTTATTCTGATTGAAACCGAAGGAAAAACAAGCACCTTGCCGCTAATGCGTAAGTAAAACAACCCGACCCAACCAAAAACCCTTATAGCCCGTTCCGCCTTCAATGGCGGGCGGGCTTTTTTCTTTCACCTGAACCTGATTTTTATCAGAGAACTTTCCTGATTTATTTCACAGCTTTGAAACAAAATATAAATTCTTTTATCATGCAACTAATCCCTTACTTAACGTTTAACGGCAATTGCGAAGAAGCCCTTCATTTTTATGAATCTGTTTTTAACGGAGAAATTACTTCGGTCAACCGGTATGAGGGCGCGCCTATGCCCATGCCTCCCGGTTATGAAAATAAAATTCTGCATGCCTCTCTTCAGTTTGAAGGCAACACCATTATGCTGTGCGATGCCATGCCTGGATCGGAATACATCCCCGGAAATAACTACTCCCTCTCGGTAAATATTCCGCAGGTAATAACCATGGATGCTCTATTTGATAAACTGGCACAGGGCGGCACCATTACCATGCCTTTGCAGGACACTTTTTGGGGAGCCCGCTTTGGAATGATTAAAGATAAATTCGGGATGAACTGGATGTTTAACTGCGACCTGAACTAAACGGATAACGCCTAAGTACTACTAAGCGGCAACTATGCGGTTAATGGCTTCTTTGGTAAGCGGCTTGGACACAAAATCAACTACGTTGGGGTTGGCTTCTGCCCTCTTTATATCGCGAACATCAATAGAGGAAGACAAAATATAAATTAAAAACCCGGGAAGCAATTCGGGGTGATTTTTTTCCAACTCCTCCAAAAACTCCCACTCGGTTAATATGGGCATATTTATGTCTAACAGCATATACGTTTTTGCAGGTTTGTCAGTACTGAAATTAGTTTTTATGTACTCAAGGGCCTCAACGGGTTTTTCAAAACTAATTAAATGGGCATCTTTTACCACGTTTTTAATTGCCGCTTTGCAAATAAAATTATTCATGGCATCGTCATCAATAATCATAAAAGAACAAAAAGTATTCATAAGGGGTGCTTTATTTAGGTAGTGTAAAGGTAGTAAAGATTTAATGACTCCGGTGGCGACATGGAAAATTTTTATAGCTGCCCCTGCAACTCACGGTTATTTAATCGATTTAAAAAAAGCAGGTGCCGGAGTAAACTGCATAGTACCATTGGCTAAATTTTCAAACACCTCTTTGGCCGGCTCCGATAAAAACACCTGCTTTCCGGCATAAACCCATATTTTAAATCCGGATGCATCGAGTTTGTTTATGGCTTTTGCCTCTAACTGAGTGTTTATTTTTAAGTCATTAAAATTACTCCACTCTATTTGTCTCAGGGGTTCGTGTATCACCGCAGGTTTCCAGCTAACCTGCTCTTTCATTTGGCTTAGTACCGGCTCAAATAGTTTATCTAATAAAATATAGCTGGGACTTGTGAGCAAAGGGGCGGCCGCATCAAAACGGGTTACCCTGAATTCGGTTTCGTTGATGCGCCACAGCGCGAGTTTGCTTGCCGCTTTGGGTTGAATATGCCAGATGCTCATGCGTGATATTTACAAAGTCCTATAGTCGCGAAAATTGAATACACCGATATAATTAACTGTTCCTACGGCAGTAACCTTCCCATCATTCTCGGGAACGGAATGCTTTCGCGTACGTGAGGTAATTTGCATATCCAGGTTACTAAGCGCTCTAATCCCAAACCAAAGCCGGCATGAGGCACCGAGCCGTATTTGCGCAAATCTAAATACCATTCAAAAGCCTCCATGGGTAATTCGTGCTCGGTAATTTTTTCGCGCAGCATTTGCTCGTTGGTTTCACGCTCTCCACCGCCTACAATTTCTCCATAACCTTCGGGTGCCAGCACATCTACTCCGCGGGCAAAACGATTGTCGTCAGGATCACGTTTCAAATAAAAAGCCTTTACGGCATGCGGCCAGTTGTACACCATAATAGGTACATCAAACAGGCGGGTAATTACGGTTTCGTCACTGCCGCCCAAATCATTTCCGTAAGTAAAGTTGCGGGCACTGTTCAGCCATTGCGGAATATTGCGCGCCTGCTCTTCCAAATCGGCCAGCTCCTGTTTGAGTTTATCAATTTTTGACTGATTAAACCCTATTTCACCCTTTTTCATTCCGGGCGTTTTTATTTTTTCTTCGCGCTCGGCTATTTCTTTTTTGGTTGCTTCAATAGCTGCAAGCACCGAGGCCAGTTCGGTTTCTAATTCCTTAATAGAGTTTTTGCCGTTTACGTCCTGTTCGCCCTTAATAATGCGCACCGCCTCATCGTAGGTAAGGCGCGGAAAAGGTTTGGTAATATTTTCGAGCACAGCGGTATCGCGGCCAATAATGGTAAGTTCGTTTTTGCAGTCGCGCAGCACATCGCTCACCACCCTGCGCAAAAACGCCTCTATCAAATCCATATTGTCAAAAATATCAAAGAAGGCCATTTCGGGCTCAATCATCCAAAACTCGGTAAGGTGCCTGCGTGTTTTCGATTTCTCGGCTCTGAACGTAGGGCCAAACGTATAAATTCTTCCCATTGCCATAGCCATGGCTTCTCCGTACAGCTGTCCGCTTTGCGAGAGGTAGGCTGTTTCGTCAAAATAATTTGTTTCAAACAGGTTGGTGGTGCCTTCGCAGGCATTTCCGGTAAAAATGGGTGCATCCATCTCCACAAATTCGTTCTCCTGAAAAAACTGGTGTATGGAATAAATAATACGGTTACGAATTTTCATAATGGCCCACTGCCTCGAAGAGCGCAACCACAGGTGGCGGTTGTCGGTTAAAAAATCAACCCCGTGCTCTTTTTTGGCTATCGGATATTCTTCGGCTATCTGGTAAATTTCCAGTTCGCTCACATGCACTTCATAGCCTCCCAGCTGGCGCTCGTCTTTTACCACTTTGCCTTTCAGCGAGAAAGAGCTTTCTAACTTTAATTTTCCGGCTTTTTCAAACACCTCAGCAGCCACTTTGGTGGCGTCAACTATACACTGACAAAATCCTGTACCATCGCGCAATATCACAAACTCAAGCCCTTTGCTGCTGCGCCTGTTAGAAGCCCAACCCCTGAGGGTTACTTCCTGTCCTTCGTATTTTGATAAATCTTTAATATACATTGTGTAACTTTGTTTCGGTTTTAAACGGCTTGCAAAAATAAGGCTTTCCCCCTATTTAAGTAAGGGTTAAAACAAATGGAACATTATTTGACTGACCAGGCATCATGCTTAAACAAGGTTTACAACAAAAGCTGCTTCAAAAGCTCTCTCCGCAACAAATTCAGTTTATTAAACTGTTGCAACTCAACACCACCGATCTGGAACAACGGGTGGAGCAGGAGCTGATTGAAAATCCCGCACTTGAAAACTCGAAAGAGGACGAATACAGTTCAGATATTTCGGAAGATGTAAAGGTAAATACAGCCGAAGACGAAACTCCCGCTGCCGAGGCCGAGCGCGAAGAAGAATTGCCCGATGTGATGGATGACGAAGTGTTTGACATTTCGGAATACACCAGCAACGATGATTATGATAACGACAGTTTTCAGATGTCGGATGACGGGGAAGATGAAGACCGCAAGGAAATGCCCATAGCCGGTGGCTCTACTTTTTATGATTCCCTCATTGAACAATACACGGCCATTTCCAACTCCGACCACGAAACGGCACTGGGAAAACAAATTATAGGCACCCTTGATGAAGATGGTTATTTGCGCAGGCCATTAGAAGCTATCATCAACGATTTACTTTTTACCGCCAATACCGAAACCACCGTTGACGAACTGGAAAAAGTGCTGCACAAAGTACAGGGACTTGACCCCGCAGGAATTGCGGCCCGTACCCTGCAGGAATGTTTGCTGCTGCAACTGCATCGCAAAGATCACCATCATCCCGAAGTAAAAATTGCTCAGGAAATTATTGAACACCATTTTGAGGATTTTACTAAAAAGCATTATGAAAAACTAATGCGGCAATTAAAACTCACCGATGAGCAACTGAAGGAAGCCATTACCTTAATCACTCACCTTAATCCTAAACCGGGAGAAACAGATACCGACAGCAAAATTCAGTATGTGATTCCCGATTTTATTTTGGTTGAAAACAACGGAAAACTGGGCGTAGTACTTAACTCGCGCAATGCTCCCGACCTGCGCATAAGCCGCTCGTACATGGATACCATGAAGAGCTACGAAAAAAATCCGAAAGGAAACAAACACCTGAAAGATACCGTTCAGTTTATCAAACAAAAACTCGACAGTGCCAAATGGTTTATCGACTCCATTAAGCAACGGCAAAACACCCTGCTTATGACGATGAATGCCATTTTGCATTACCAGTATGACTATTTTACTGACGGAGACGAAACCAAACTCCGGCCCATGATTTTAAAAGATATTGCCGATAAAGTAGGAATGGATGTTTCTACCATTTCGCGCGTAGCCAACAGCAAATATGTTCAAACCGACTTTGGAGTAATTCCGTTAAAATTCTTTTTCTCCGAAGGCATTCAAACCGATGAGGGCGAAGAAGTATCGAGCCGCGAAGTGAAACGAATTTTGCAGGATGCCATTGGCAGCGAAGACAAGAAAAAACCTTTGCCCGATGAAAAGCTCATGGAAATTCTGAAAGAAAAAGGATACAATATTGCCCGAAGAACCGTAGCCAAATACCGCGAGCAACTCAATATTCCGGTAGCGCGCTTAAGAAAAGAAATGTAATGGGTTTGCGTTGGGCCTGGCGTTTTTCGGCTATTACACATCCGCTGTTTTTAAACTACCTTGGTTTTGTATTGCTGTTTTTGTGCATCCCCGCGCTGCGCATTATGTACACCCCAACCGGATTAAGTTATATTCTGGGGCTCTATTTTCTGAATGTGGTGGTACTGCCGCTTATTTTAATGAGCATGATGAAACACAAAGGGGTAATTGAAAGTTACGACCTGCCCGATAAACAGCAACGCAAACTGCCCCTTATTCTCATCTCGCTGCTCTACATCATGTCGTATTACCTGTTTCAAAAACTTGATGTGCACCGCCTGTTGCTCAGCTACCTGCTTTCGGCAGCAACCATTCTTATTTTTACTTCCCTGCTCAATAATTTTTATAAAATAAGTTTGCATGCCGTGGGTGCCGGAGCGTTGCTTGGATTAATCTGCTCACTTCAGTTTTTTACCTCTACCGATTTGAGGCCGCTGCTCATACTATCCCTTCTGCTTTGCGGATTTATTCTTACTGCGCGCAATATTGCCGGAGACCACTCGAAAGCAGAGTACCTTACCGGGCTGGCCGTGGGTTTTGTTCCCATGTGGATGATGCTGTAGTTTTTTCTTTAAACTAATTACCCTTCCCGCAAAAAATACTATCACGCGAAACGTCATTGTGAATGAAATGAAGCCATCTGTCCCATTTTAGCAGATTGCTTCAGTCGTGACTCCTTCGCAATGACGGGCGTATTTTTTGAGTAAGATAGCATTTAGTCTTTTCCCCGGCAAAAAACCCTGTCAGGGTTTAATTAAAAAGGAATTTGTATTTTTGACCCCTCACAATACACTAACGCATGAGTTACGAAACGATTTTATTCGAAGTAAAAGATAAGGTGTGTACCATCACCCTTAACCGTCCCGATTCATTCAACGCATTTAACGACCAGCAGAGTTATGATTTGCAGGATGCCCTTAAAAAAGCCGATAAAGACAAAGACGTGCGCGTGGTGGTACTTACCGGTGCCGGAAAAGCCTTTTGCTCGGGACAGGATTTAAAAGCCATTGCCGGAGCTGAAAAACGCTCGCTGGCCGATTCCCTTTTAAAACGCTACAATCCAATTATACGCGCTATGCGCAATATGCCCAAGCCCATTATTTGCCGACTGAACGGAGTAGCTGCCGGAGCAGGCTGTTCGCTGGCACTGGCCTCAGATTTTATTGTGGCAGCAGAAAACGCATCGCTCATTGAAGTGTTTATTAATGTTGGCCTGGTGCTCGATTCGGGGTCTTCTTATTTCCTGCCTCGTTTAGTAGGCTCGGCCCGCGCCTTTGAGCTTTCTACTATGGGAAATAAAGTAAGTGCCCGGCAGGCTTTTGAATGGGGCATGGTAAACCGCGTGGTAGCCGTAGAGGAATTAGACAAAACGGTGGCCGAGGTTGCTGCCTATTACGCTGCCGCACCCACCAAAGCCATTGCACTTATGAAAAAAATGCTCAACAAATCGTTTCATTCAGATTTAGATACCATGCTCGAATATGAAATGTACTGCCAGGGCATTGCAGGCAATACAGCCGATTACAAAGAAGGAGTGGCTTCGTTTAATGAAAAGCGTAAACCGGTTTTTAAAGGCGAGTAACTTCGCGTTAATGTGTGTGGTGGTTTTACTGGCAGGCTGCCAAAAAACACCTGCCGTTTTTTCCATTACCGTTAAAGACAGCTATGGAAACAGGGTTTCGTCAGCTGAGTGGCAGCACAACAAAACCAGCGTGGTGTTTTTTCTCTCGCCCCAGTGCCCGCTGTGCCAAAGTTATTCTTTAAACATACGGCAGCTGCAACAGCAATTTGAAAACGACTCGGTAAAGTTTTACGCCATTATACCTGACAGCTCATTTAGTAACCAAACCATAAACGAGTTTAAAAAAACCTACAGCCTCTCGCTGCCGGTATGGCGAGATGACCGCAAACAACTTACCCGGCTGCTTGGCGCAAAGGTTACCCCCGAAGTATTTGTGCTCAATGAAAAAGCAACCGTTTTATACAGTGGCCGCATTGATAACTGGGCTTATGCCGTGGGGCAAAAACGGCAGGTGATTACCCAACATGAATTGCTGGATGCTCTCACCGCTGTTTCGCAACACAAAGAAATAACGGTAAAAAAAACCAAAGCGATTGGGTGTTTTATTGAGTAACTTGACATTTAACTACTTTCTGTAAGAGGTTCTATTTCATAATTATTCAACTTAGTTGTCCTACCATACAATTTTTCTTGGATCTGTTAGTGTTGATATTAGTTCTGGCATCTTTTTGTCAAATCTATCTCAACGGTCAAGCTGTAATTAAGAAACAAGCCTTAGCATGTCTACCTCTTACAGAACCGACACTTTTATCAAAAGAAAAAGGAGCCAAACATACATAACGAACCATTCACAAAATTTTGGGATATTCTCCTCAATTTTCCAATCCATTAATTTTTGGTTGGAGTGATTGAATAAATGAAACGCGTTTTTGTAGAGTTTTGTTAACTAAAAACAAGCAGAATAATTGAAATAAAGAGCAAGGAGAAATGGCAATACCGGATGTAAGAAAAATGTCCTAAATATTCTATGTTTAGGTTTGATTGTATAAAAGGGGGGCCTTGGAGCCCCCTTTTTATAATTTAGTGTTTTACAAACTTAAAAACTTTTGGTTTCCTTCCGATATTGCTAACTCTAATGAAGTAGACACCTGGAGACAGTGTTTCTGCGTTTATCTTATAATAAAGGAAGACTTTTCCATTAAATTTTTCTTCCATCACTTTTCTTCCTAGCACATCAAGGATTTCAAAAGTAGGTTGCTGAGAAATTGGTTCATCTGCTTTTACGACAAGTATGTCAGTTACTGCGGTTGGAAATATCTTCACTCCGGTTCCATTATCTTGATTTCTAATCCCACCCATGCTTTCAGTAGTATCATCCACATCAATTTCATACACAACAGAGCCTTCCATTTCACCCGAAGGGGCACCCACTCTATGTTGACTAAGGGAAAGATAAAAGGTGTCGGCATCAAATGTTTCAAGACTATCAAATAGATGGAAACTCACCTGTACAAGCTGCCGTTCCTCCTCAGTAAAATCAATATCTTCAATTCTTGAGGTGCTTGAGTTTAACCTTATAGAATAAGTTAATTCATCAACTGTAATACTTGATCCATTTGATCCATTAGTTACCCATCTCCCAAATAATTCTTCGCCTAAATATACAGCTGCATAACCAACATCAAAGAAGTTGTGAGCATTATTTGGATCCACGCCTGCTGATAAAACAAAATCGAAATTAGCAGCTGCATCAAGAGTGTTTGAAAATAATATTGGTCGACTTCCAGTTCCAGACTTTGCAAAACCATTTAGGTTATAGACAATCATGTTACGGGTAACAATATTGTTATTGTTAAATACATTTGTTCCGACATTGCTATTATCGTTTGTCTCTATTATGGACATTCCATACGGACTTGTGGATGCTGTCTCAATCCTAGCTAAAATACACACATCAAAAAAAGTTAACATTGGATCGTAATTTTGCGGGCGAGGGGGCACCCAGGAGACATAATTAGATGCTGTACTTCCAGGTGCTAAAGAAGATATTGAAATTGGACTCCCTAATGCACCGCCAACATCATATCCATTCAACTGTGGACTTAATCCAGTCCAGTCATTTGGCCATTTTTCACCAGTTGATGCTAAAGTCCAATACAGCTTCAATGTTCCATTAGCGTTACTTCGACATCCAGCCTTAGCCCGAACTTTCCAATAAAGGTAATTATAACCAGTAGGGCCGGTATACTGTGGGTTTGTATGAACACCCGAACTCAAACTTAATCTATTCCAGATATCGGGGCTATTCCAAATATTCCAATGCTTCGGTGAAGTTCCATATTCTGACTCGTAATCTGGTTCATTTCCCCTATCATTATTAAAGTCGATCATTGATAAGTCAAAAGCTGTTGGTGTTAATGATCCATAGAGAGGATTTGTTGCTGTCGAGCAAGAAAATGTTTTACTTACCGCGTCATCAATAAAATATTGGCTTCCAGCTATGCTGTTGTTAGTAAGAGCCTCCAATCTGGGAGTTGCCATATACCACATAACATCTGTGTTAGTAGCTATATGATCCAATCCAAGCGCGTGACCAAGTTCATGCAATATTGATTCATAAAAATCTTCATTAGATCCACCAGCCCAAGAGCCAGTTTCAGGCATTTGATAATACCAATCTTCATCACTGTTTATTCTAATTCTAAAATTTTTCATCGCGACTGGTTCTGGACAAATGTTGTCGAATCTTGTAGTGATCATTGCTTTGGGTTGACCATCCGTTCCTCTTAAATCCGCCACATCTTCAATATAACATTCATTTAGGCTTTCCACAGTAGGATCAGTAATAGTGTAGCTATCCAAAATTCGCCAGTTTATTCCCGTTTTGCATGTCCAGTAATCCATTGCTGCTCTAATACACCTCATGGCTTCTTTATTACTATATACACTTGGTTCTACTACAATGTTATAGCCGCCTTTGTTATTTTTGTTAGCGGGAAACATATTCAGTTTTTCGAACGGAGAGGTGCTTCCTACTCGATATGACATGATAGAATATTTTATATCAATCGCTTTAGGAGAAGAAGAATATACAGGTGTAGGGCTACCTACGGTCTGAGAAACTTGCATACTACAGCAAGGAACCGCATCATCAGCACTTCCAATAAGACCGGAAAGTCTAATCTTGATTTGATTGTCTGACCATTCTCCGGAAACATAATCTTCAGGATCAATCGCTTTATAGGTAGTTCCAGTAGGATTATTAGCATCTAAAAAATAAACCTTACCACTGCCTTGGGATGAACCAAAGTTCCATCCGTTAATTGTTAAAACATCACCAGCTCCACCTTTTCCTCCATAAAAATTACCAGATACAGTAGAAATAGTAGAAATTCCTGGAACACATGATACCATTGTAATTGCAGTTGTGGAAATCGTAAAATTATCATACGCAGTTCCAAAGCCAGGGGTAGCACTGGTTTCATATCGTCCTCCAGTAAAATGGGTTCCTCCAACAACTCTATCGTGAAAAGCTATATTACTGGCTATATTACAACTGCCATTAGTTTCCAAATATACTCTACACAATAAAACGTTGGCAGTTGTTAGGTGCTCTAAGGATGATGTATTGGTTGGGTCGTAATCAATTCCAACTCCAACAACATTATTACTACCTCCAGATATATCCATAACAGAGGGCTCGTAGTTGTCCCAAGAAATATTTGGTTCTACAAAAATTTTGCTGTTTGTAGAGACGTTTGTTCCAAATAACGCAGTATTGTACTGTATGAAAAAAGTTGCACGTGATAGATAAGTTCCGACTTGGTCACATTTAACATACACATCAAATTCAACATACTCCTTATTTGTTCCGGTGTTGCTAACACTCCCGTAATCAAACTCTATAAGATAAGGTGAGGCATTTGTTTTGCCCTTATATTGAACTTCAACTCCCGAGTGCGACATCCAATATTCTTCCTCGGTAACTCGATTTATTTTGAGTGATTCAAGCTTACTTCTTTTTTCGCTTTTTTTTTGCTGTGGGATTGACTGTTGCAAGGGCGTAGAATCGAAAGGCCCCGGAGCACATATTTTAGGGTTTGCCATTCCTTTTATCTTATCAAAATATGTTCGAAAATCGTTGTAAGAATTGAACGTTCTCCCTTGAGATAATTTCAGTATACCAACTTCTTTAATAAAGACTTCGTTTGTTATCATGCAGATGAAGCCATAATCTGCTCTTGTCCGAAATGGTACTGTAGCCTTTACAGGTTCTGTCTGTGGATTGTAATAATTCCTCAAATTCTTTTTTAAAAAAAGAACCGAATATTTGAATGCTTCTCCGAATACAAGATCACTATCATCACCGTTTCTTGTAACCATGAATCGGTCAAATCCACCAGATCCTGTTTGCCGTGTAAGAACCTCAATTGTTCCACAATCAATAAGACCTTTGAATACTTTGAGTATTTTATATGTCCTTATTTGATATCGGTATTTCCACGGATTATCCTTATCAGGATAGTACCTTTCTGAAAGCAATTCACCTTCAATAATGAAATCTGAAGTCTGTTGCTGTTGATAAAGTAAGTAATTAGGGTCGGGATAGGATTGGCCAAGCACTTTGGCGCATACCGCTACGCTCAACAATAAGAAAGAAATTAATTTGGTTTTCATATTTTTTATAAATTAATACCATCAAAGGTGGGGCGGATTTTTAATAAAAACAAGCGATATTCCAAATTGGAATATTTACCAATGAAACATCAGAAGTTTTTGGCTTGTTTTTACCCTTCATTTATTAAATTTGGGGTATGAAAAAACTCACTCTTGGCGAAAAAACAGCCCGGATACGGACACAGAAAGGTGTTTCGCAAAAAGAAATGGCTGATAAAATAGGTATGGAACAATCGGGCTACAGCAAATTAGAACATAAAGGAGATGATATTGCTTTTAGTACCTTGAAAAAGATATGCAGCGTTTTAGAAATAGACCCTGTTGCGCTATTAATAGAACATAACCCCGAAAGAGTTTTAAACGACAAGGAGTTTAATGAAGTATTGATGCTCATAGCCGTTGCTGTAAAAGAAACTATTTGTAATTACAAAGTTTTGATGGAAAACCAGCGCTTGCAGCATGTGGCCGAAAGAGAATTGTTAATTGAAAAGATAAAAGAGTTGCACCGGCTGTTGCCATAGGGAGGCTATTGATAAACATAAGCAACAGAGAACAAGTATATGTTTTTCATGAATTGGTTTTTTAATAGTTATAATTTAGTTCCGGTAAATAGTCTGTGTTGCATTACCCCCCATTGAAAATTGCCCATATAATCCAGCGTGAGTATGCGGGTTTTTTTATCTAATTTTCCATACCCCCCCCCCAAGCATTGATCATTAATCGGAAACATGTAGAACCCTATTCCAATATGTACCTTATGGCCAGTCAGAGAGCACCATTTGGGATCCTGTAACCCTGATAAAATGCAGGAGCCTGGAGATAGCGAGTCCACTTTAATTTCAATAGTAAATATACTATCAGGGTTATGCTCAAAATAACCCGTAAATTTTCCGATAAGTGGTGACTGGCTTAGCGTTACCACATGAATGTTTTTTACAACGGTATCGGCCGGCACATCTAAGGGGTAACATTTGTAGTTAGGTGTTTTGTTGGCGATAAGTTTAATGGGAATCGTTCCAAAGGCGGTGTCAAAATTAAGATAGAAGTTTACCGATACCGAACGCCCAATGCGGTCGTTAGCCTCGCTGCCAATACGCCACCGGTACATTTCCATGCCGGGCAATGCCTGAAAGCTGGTATGATTAATTATGCTGTCGGTTTCACCGTATAAGGTAACCCACTCCAAATTGCCGGTCTTATACTCAGGATACTCAATCCACTCGTACACCTTAAAGGCAGCCGCGGTGGGCGTGGTATCAAGGCAGTCGTTTTCATTCTCGTGCCGGCATTTCATGCTTGTGGTGGAAACAAAAATGCTTACGAGTAAAAACAAAAAAACTTTGCAATAAGTACTGTTTATTTTTGAAGGCATGACAATTGGGTTTAAGTTGTTCCATGATTATTTGCTTATCCCCCCTACTTCTCCCTGAACACCACCTCAAGCAAAGTTTGCCCTACTGCCTTTAGCGTGTTGCGGTCTATTACATCCATATTGTCGGCATGGGTATGCCAGGCAGGATGAAACGTTCCCGAAGGTGATCCCATATTAAATTCAATAATATCAATGGTAGGAATTCCGGTGAGTTGGTTGATGTATAAATGGTCGTCAGTAAGTCCTCCCTTGCGGAAATAATTAAAATAACTTCCGTATCCTGTTTCGTTGGCCACTCCCCACACTTTACTTAAAATGCGCTCGGCAAAATTTACCGAAGTATTTTCCCATACAAAACGGGCGTCTTTTCCGCCAACCATATCGAGCAAAATGCCAAACTGAGCCTGATAATCCTTTTTGTGTTTGTTTTTGCCCCAGTACTGCGAACCGAGGCAATAGGTGTCTTCCTGCGGAGTGAAAGCGCTTTCTTCGGGTTGTCCGTAATCTTCGGCATCAAACAAAATAATATCTACGCCCACACCGGGCTGGTGTGTTTTTAATTGTCTTGCCATTTCAAGCAATACTCCTACTCCGCTTCCTCCGTCATTGGCTCCAAGAATGGGTTCATTTTTACGCGCGGTATCCTGGTCGGCAAACGGGCGGGTATCCCAATGGGCGCACAGCAAAATGCGATTAGCCGCCTGTGGATTAAACTCGGCAATAAAATTTACTGCATTCAGCATTTTGCCGTCAAAAGCGCGTAGTGCTGCGGTTTGTTCAATTACATTATCGGCATATTTTTTTAATTCGGCCGACAGCCAGCGGGCACATTCAGCATGTCCGCGGCTATTGGGATTGCGCGGACCAAACTTTACCTGCTTTTCTACAAACCAGTAAGCCGAGTCGGCATTAAACGAAGGGGCTGAAAGTTTAGGGGCCTGTGCCTGTTGCGCAGGTGCAGGAGGCGGTGTTTTTTTTTCTTTTTCGCAGGAGAAAAAAACCAGGGTAAGCGCAAAAAATAAAATACGGGGGTTGCTCATTTTTACAGCGGTAGTTGGTAAACGTTTATTAGTTGATGATGGTATATGATGTTCCGTCTTTTCCGTCTTTTATTTCAAATCCTATCCGCTTCAGTTCGTCCCGTATATGGTCGCTGGTTTTAAAGTCTTTGTTTGCTTTAGCTGTACTGCGCACCTCAAAAATCATTTGCATCAGCCCGTCTATTTTATCGGTATTCGCTGCTTTTTCTTCAGCAAGCCCCAATACTCCATACACCATTTCGTTCATCAGCTTGCTCAGTTCTTCCTTATCGGCAACTGTGATGCTTTCTTTTCCGTCATTAAGGCTGTTAATGATTCGCACTGCTTCAAACAAATGAGCCAGCGCCACAGGAGTATTAAAATCATCGTTCATGGCATCATACATATTTTTGCCGAGCTCCGCGCAGTTAACCGATGATTTTGCACTCACTTTTAAATCGGGTATCAGCCTCATGGCATTCATTAGTCGGGTAAATCCTTTCTCGGCTGCCTGCAATGCCTCGTTGCTAAAATCAAGGGTGCTGCGGTAATGCGCCTGCAGCATAAAAAACCGAACCGTCATGGGGCTGTAACCTTTGTCGAGCAGCTTGTGGTTTCCGCTGAACAGCTCGTGTGGCAAAAACGAATTCCCCAATGATTTACTCATTTTTTGCCCGTTTACCGTAAGCATATTGGTATGAATCCAAACTCTTGCCGGAGATTTATGGTGGCAGGCAATGTTCTGTGCAATTTCATTGGTGTGATGGGTAGGAACCAAATCCATTCCACCTCCGTGAATATCGAATTCCTCGCCCAAATATTTTGAACTCATGGCCGAGCATTCAATATGCCACCCCGGAAATCCCATTCCCCATGGACTTGGCCATTGCATCAGGTGCTCGGGTTTGGCTTTAATCCACAACGCAAAGTCAAGTCGTCCCCTTTTCTCATCCTGACCACTTAACTCACGGGTATTATTCAGCAGCTCCTCCAGGTTGCGGTTGGAGAGTATGGTATAGGAATACTCCTTCGCAAATTTTTCGACATCAAAATAAACCGAGCCATTGCTTTCGTAGGCATATCCGTTGGCAAGTATTTTTTTTGTCATTTCAATCTGCTCAATAATATGTCCGGTAGCCGTAGGTTCTATACTTGGCGGAAGGGTATTAAATTGTTGAAGCACTTTATGAAAATCCAACGTGTAGCGTTGAACTATTTCCATGGGATCTACCTGCTCAAGTCTTGCTTTTTTTGCAAACTTGTCATCTCCTTCGTCCTGATCTCCTTCAAGGTGGCCGGCATCGGTAATATTGCGCACGTAACGTACTTTGTACCCCAGGTGGGTAAGGTACCTGTAAATAATATCGAACGAAACAAATGTGCGCGCGTTGCCTAAGTGTGCATTGCTGTAAACGGTAGGACCGCATACATACATTCCGACAAAAGGCGCGTGAATGGGTTTAAAAACTTCCGTTTGCCGCGTAAGGGTGTTGTAAATGCTGAGTGATGAAGAGGTCAAAATATTAACGCTTAATTTGGGCAAAGCTATAAAATTTCCCGCACCCTTTTTAGTTAGTGAATTACTTTGTGTGAAATGCGGTAGGCCACCGAAAGATTTACCCCAAGATTGGTGAACTTTGAATTGGTGGCACCGTTATTAGCAACAAATACCGAAGTAAGATAAAACTTGTAATAGGGTTGAATACACAGTTGTACTTTTGTCCCGGGCAGAGAGCGTTCGTACCCGAAACCCATATACCCGGCTACAGCTAATGATTGTAGTCCACCCCGCAACGTCATATTGATTTTTTCTTTACTTACGGTGCTCCCGCCACCTTCATTTTGAGTGCGCACCCGCTCACGTGCATCATAATATTTTTCACCACACAACCCTACGGATACCCTCGCGAGCCAATCGCGTTTCCATGGCGGGGTAATGGTATAATCAATGGTTCCCATTCCGCCAAAATAAATATATGAGCGGTTGCGCCTGATGGAAGTAACCGAAGAGTCGCTATTGGTAACATTGCGTATGTCACGCTCTCCCGGATTGGTGTAATAAATATGACCCGTTAGTTTCAGGTTTTTGTTCACCACGTAAGCAACAGATACCCCCCACTGGCAGCCGATTTTAAATTTTTCGTAGGTGTCGCGCTCCTCTTTTATCGTTTTTCCGCCTGCGTTAGCCGTTACCTTACTGTTACTGTAAAAGGGGTTCAAATCAAAACCAATCTGCAAATGGTCGGTAAATCGCATTTGCGAAAACCCCTGAGTGGCAGGGGCAAGCAAAAAAATGAAGATAACTGTTTGTTTTAGTGGATTCATTTTATCGGCTCAAAATTACAATTTGTTGGCGGTTTGACGAGTGGATTTTGATATTTTGTTTAAACACAGGTTTCGGCAAAATGGTGTAAACTTGCGGTTCTCTTTTAAAAAAATAAGTGAAATGAAAAAAATAAGTACCGTGCTTTTTGCCCTGCTCATTGCCATCAACACATTAAAGGCTGATGAGGGCATGTGGATTCCCATGTTATTGAAAGGATATCCGGCCGACCAAATGGCCAAAATGGGGTTAAAACTTACCCCAGAACAAATTTACGACATTAACCACTCGAGCATGAAAGATGCGATTGCATGGTTCAACAACGGGTGTACTTCCGAAATTATTTCTGATCAGGGCTTGCTGCTCACCAACCACCACTGCGGATACGGAGCCATTCAAAGTCTGAGTACGGATAACAATAATATTCTTAAATATGGTTTCTGGGCAAAAAACACCAAGCAGGAGTTATTTAACACCGGTGTTTCCATTTCCATTTTGGTGCGCATGGAAGACGTAACGGCACAAATAAACACAGCTATGGCCGGAGTGAGCCCGGATAAGTATAACGCCAAATTTGCCGAAGTGGCAAAACCCATTATTGATAAAGCCAAAAAAGAAGGCGTGGGTTACGATGCCACTATTCGCAGTTTTTATAAAGGAAATGAGTTCTATTTATTCGTGTTTGAAAAATTTACCGATGTGCGCCTTGTGGGAACACCGCCTGAAGCTATTGGAAAATTTGGTGGCGACACCGACAACTGGATGTGGCCCCGCCACACCGGAGATTTTTCTATGTTTCGCATTTATGCCAATAAAGACAATAAGCCCGCTGCATATAGCCCCGATAATGTTCCATACAAACCTCGCCATTCGCTGCCTGTTTCTTTAAAGGGAGTAAAAGACGGTGACTTTGCTATGGTGTACGGGTTTCCGGGACGAACTAACCGTTACGAAACTTCGTATGGTGTAAAGCTGGCCATTGACGAAAGCAATCCGGCTATTGTAAAATTACGTACCAAGCGCCTTGAGCTGATGAAAGAACAAATGGATGCCGACTCGAGTGTTGACTTACAGCTTTCATCACGCTACGCGCAAATTGCCAATTACTGGAAATATTATATTGGCCAAACCGAACAACTGAAACGACTGAAAGTGTATGAGCAAAAAGCAGCCGAAGAAACCGAGTTTCAAAAATGGGCAGCCGATAAAGCCGAATACAAAAATGTACTCGCCAATATTAAAGCAGCTACCGAAACTTTCCGGCCCTATAACCTGCATGGAACTTACCTGAGCGAAGGTATTTATGCCTCTACGCTGGTTAATGTAGCTTCGATGTTTTTAACCTGGGAAAAAGCAGCTACCGATACCTCGATGAAACGATTGGGAACCGATACCTCGGCCATGCGCAAAGCCATTGAAAGCATAAGCGCAGCACTGGTTCCTTCCTACAAACTCATGAACAAAGCTTCGGATAAAAAAATTCTGGCCGCCATGCTGTGGTATTTTTATAAAGACATTCCCAAAAACCAGCATCCAGCCCTTTTAAAAACAATTTTCAAAAAAGGAGATAAGGAAGAAGCGAAAGCGTTTGCCAAAATGATTTTTGAAAAATCCTTGTTTGCCGACTCGGCTAAGGTGCGTGCCTTTTTAGCTAAACCTTCCTTGAAAAAGCTGCAGAAAGATCCGGCCTTTTGTTATATAAAATCGTTTTCGGATAACTACAACAACAACTACCTCAAATACGCGAAAGACTACAGCCAGGTAATTACTACCGAAGGAAAAGCCTATATGAAAGCCTTGAGAGAAATGCAACCCAATAAAGTGTTTTACCCCGATGCCAACAGCACCCTGCGCCTTACCTACGGTACCGTAAAAAGCTACGATGGTAAAGATGCCATTCACTACGAATACATGACTCACCTGAGCGGAGTGATGGAAAAAGAACAGCCGGGCGATGATGAGTTTGAGGTTCCGGCCAAATTGAAACAACTCTACCACAAAAAAGATTTTGGCCGCTATGCCGAGAACGGTGATGTGCCTGTTGCCTTTATTACCACCACCGATATTACGGGAGGAAACTCGGGCAGCCCGGTAATTAACGGAAACGGAGAATTGATAGGGTTGGCTTTTGACGGTAACTGGGAAGCCATGAGTGGAGATATTGCTTTCGACCCTAAATACAAGCGTACCATTAGCGTGGATATTCGCTACGTGTTATTCATTATTGAAAAATATGGTGAAGCCAGCAACCTCATTAATGAAATGAAATTAGTTTCACAATAAATAGTTTCTAACGCTAAACAAAACACCCCGGCAGAATTCCTGTCGGGGTGTTTTGTTTTATCGAGTCGTTTTTAGGAGGTGTTGTGATTAACGGCTTTAGTTGGTGCTTACTCACACCAGAACCACAGGGTGAATGTTAAATGCGTTTATCGAACTCAAATAAAATATATTCCTCTCCGTCATCGGCTCTTACCCACTTTTTAGGTTTATTATGGTACATATAATGATAATGGCCGTCATTATCCACCAACACATGCTCCACACCGTTTACCAGTACTTTATTGTGGCCGTAATACTTTTGATAATAGTCCCGTGCTTCAGCAAAGTCTATAGAAGGAAGATGAATAATCCGGCAGGTATAGTTATAAAAATCATCGGCTAAGCTTTCGTCCCCATTTTGCCCCGGGCTACCGGTTGCGTTCCCGCTTTTTTTTAAAGTAGTATATTCGGGAATGGCAAGTTCCTGCAGATAACTTGCATGTGGCGGCAAAGAAGTGGCTTCTTCCTGCAAAAAATATACGGCCACTACTACATTTTCCCAGGGCTTTACTTCCCGGTTTAAATGTGTAATTACTGCCAATAAAGGCAATGCAGCCGCATCAATTAGCCGGGCAATGGTTTCGTTAAAATCGGCTGGCAAAAAACCTATTTTTTCCTGTTGCCAATACAGAGCCACTGCAAAATCATCATATTCGTTTTCCGGTTCCCTTCGTAATTCAATAAAATCATTTACTTCCATTTTCTCAAGCAACTCCATTCCCTTGTAGTGCCTGAAACCCGCTACAAAACACTGTAACAGGTAAACCTTGCGCTTAGCCAAAAGGGCGCTTACCGGAAGCACACCCAAACCTGCCACACCAACCAACCGTTTTAAAAAATCTATGCGGTTCATAAAACTTAGCTTAACCTAAAAGTATTTCTTCAATTTCTTCACTCGCTTTTTTCAAAAGTTCTGTTGTCTTGTCTTTGAGTTGTTGTGCTTGTTGTCTGATGCCTGTAATGTGTTGCGCTATTTCTTTTTGTTTGTCAAGTGGGGGAACTGGTATTGGTAATAATTTCAAGTTGTCATTGTTCAAGTAAAATATTGTCGCAACTGAACAAGCCCTTTTTGTAAGTTCAAGAAAGATGTTTGTATTAAACCAATATGCAGCAAAATCACGGTTTATCTTAGTGTCATCAAATTTTAATGCTGAGACATTTTGATTTATTGAAATCGGATTTTCTACATCATTTTTTGCAGATAAACCAACTGTTCCTGCAATACACATAATTACTTCGCCCTTTACAGAATAAGTTAATTCCTTAGCAAATTCTGTTTTTACATATTTTGTGTCTGACAAGTCTATTTGATATTTTTTCAAGTTTGTATTTCTCAAAAAAACAACGCCTTCATTATCTGTGAATGGGTCTAACTTTTGGTGTGGTGTTGTTCCTGTTTTGATATTATCCACGACATCTTTAATTCTAGAAATCGAAAATTTGCCTTTGGAAAAAGAGGTAAACACTTCTTTAAAAAATATTTTGTTGAAATGAGGGTCAAATCTACTGCCTGAAAGTTCGCTGATGTTTGTAACAAACATTCTATTCTTCAATGTATTCTTAGGCGGTTCGGGTAGTTTTATTCCTAACTCCTTCAACAAATAATCGTCAATGCTTGAAAGTAGTTTGTCGGCTTCTGCTTCGTTATTTTGCTTTTGAGAAAAATATTTAGTGATGATTTCAGATACTTTTTTTCTCAATTCAATTTCTGGGAAAGGGAAAATCAAATCAGCAAAAACTTCTGTATCTAACCTTCTTCTACCTGTGCTGCCCGTTGTCTTTCCTTCTACCTGTTTATAAACATAATCTGATAGAAAATTTGCAAGCAAATACTCGTTATCAACTTCATTTCCTTTTACTACATAAAATTCGGTTGATGTAAATGCAAAATCATAGCCTTTTAAATCTTTAGTTAGAATATATTTTTTATTAAAAACACTTGGTTCAATTCGAGCAAAAAGTAATTCGTTTGGATAAATTATATTTCTCCCTTTGACTTCTTTGTAAGGTCTTAATACGACTTCAATAATTGATTTTGAATGTTCGTCTGTTTGTGGTAATCCAACATAAGGCACTAATTCATCATCATTGAATTTGGGTTTTTCTCGTGTTGGATTTATGAAGGCAATTTCCTTTAATTTTCTAGAACTTGATAGTTTCTTTGGTAATGTGGAGTAATAAAGCGGACTAAGAGATTTTTCCAATTCGCTTTTTTGCAAAATGAAAACCCGGCTTTTATTGAGTGTTGGTGAAATAGTATAACCGCTCATTTGTTTATACCTCCGGTTTTTAATCCCGAAGGGATTTGATATTTATAGAATAAAGAAATGTAAAGACCATACGACCCCGTGGGGGTCGAAGGAATCTCATTGGTTGTGTTGCTATAAACATTTGAACCCTTTGGGTTCGGGTTTAAATTGCTATTGTCTTTGCTATAAATATATGAATCCTTCGGATTCGTTGCTATGATATCCATTCAAACAAATATTCATCTTTAAATTCTACCTCAAATTTTTTTAGGAATCCCATATACTCTTCTCTGAATGTTTTTTTGCGATGATGCTCCTTCTGATTAACAACATATTTAATCACATCGTCAAGAGCCGAATGGCTATAAGAAAACGCTCCGTAACCCTCCTGCCAACTAAACTTATAATTTGAAAATTTCCTTTCATTGATAAACTCATTGGATGATTTCTTTATTTCACGCACTAAGTCGGATAGGCAACAGGAGGGTTTCATTCCAATTAAAAAATGTATATGATCGGGCATTCCATTTATCGCCAACATTTTCTGTTCTTTATTTCTTACAATTCCTGAAATATATTTATATAATTCCTCCTCCCATCCGGAATGAATTAAACTATCTCTGTTTTTAACCGCAAAGACCACCTGAATATATATTTGTGAAAATGTGCCCGGCATTATTTCTCGGTCTTGTTAATGTGTGCAATAAATTTTGAAAGTTCTTTACCAATTTCAATCAACTCGTTGGTGGTGGTGTTTCTGCCGGTAGCATCATAGCCAATATCTTCGGCAATTGCCATAAAAATAGGGTAGTCTTCGACTTCACTCAGGGCAGTTTGTTTTGCCAAAAAATATTTTTCAGTCAATTCTTCTTTCAACAAGTTCACTTTGTCTGTAAATGCAGATTGAACAGCCGATTTATCGGCTTGTATCATTTCTGTAATTTCCTTTTTATTGGCTTTCGGATTTTTGGCTTTTGCGTCTGTTTCTAATTTCTTTATGGCATCTGCTTTTTCTTTTTCCCATTTCTCAACAGTAGCCGCATATTTTGTGTCGGTTTTTATCTTCTCTTTGAGTTTTATTTTTTGGTTGCTTATTTTTTCGGTTTGCTTGTTTTTGTGTTTACGCAAAAACAAAACAGAGCTTTTTACACCCGCTCCTGTGGCACTAAAAGCTGTATTAGGTATAGAAACAACGGCAACAATACGATACAGTTCTTCAAGATTATCCCGCACGTATTGCAAACTACTGTTGGTAAGAATACCATCAGGAATTACCACTGCCAAATAACCGTGTTCAGTTAAAAACTTGTGGCACTGCTCCAAAAACAAAACTTCGGTGCTTTGGCTGTCTCTCGGGGTTTTCCTTTTTGTTACCTCCTTTTTTATATCAAGCCAGTCAACTTCTTTTATTCCCAATTCGTATAAGCCCAAATAAGCTTTCTCTGAAAGTTTTATTGAACTGCCAAAGGGCGGGTTAGTAATAATAAAGTCAAACGAGTTGTATTTGAACTCTTTGTTGCCCGATTTAGCTTGCATTTCGGTATCACTCAAAAGTCCATCCGAAGCAATCACATTGGTATGCCCGTCATCATGAATAATCATATTCATTTTGGCTGTTCGTGCAATCTGCTCGTTTATCTCAATGCCAAATAAGTTTCTCTCAGCGAAGTCGTGCCAATATTTGTAATGGTCTTTCTCGTCTTTAACTGGGTCATAAAACTCGTTGGCTTGTTCTCTCACTTTGTCTAAGGCATAAAGCAAAAAGCCACCACTTCCGCAACTGGTGTCAAGCACTCTGGATTTATGTGTAATTGGTAAGCTGTCGACAATGAATTTTACGATAGGGCGCGGAGTAAAAAATTGTCCAAACTCCCCCCGAAAGAAGCTGCCCATAAATGTCTCAAAAGCCTTTCCTTTTGCATCAAGATCTGTTTTGTTAAGGTTTACCCTTTGCAGGTACTTAGTAATAGTTAACACTTCCTGAGCTGTAAGCTTAATACCTTCCGAAAATACCTCGGGTGCGTCCTTTTCCCCAACTGCATATATCTTCTTTACCCGATTTAATAAGTCCTCGGGGTCTTCATCTCTAAAAATTTGAAAATCGTACGGTATCCCCGTTTTTCTTGGATGTTTCTCGTCCCAAATCTTACAGAAAATTAACTTATCAAATTCATCAAAAGCAGTGGAAGGATGTCTTCTTCCGGCATCCCATAAAGCCTGATGGGCTTGAATGAAAATTTTTGTCAGCTCGCTTTCGCTTACTACCTGAAGCTCAAAAAATTTCTGTTTTACATTTAGGTCGGGTTCGGCTGCAATAGTCGTGTCGGCTGTATCGGTTTGCGAAATGCCGCCTTTCACATATTTATATGGTGCAAGTTTTTTGATTCCAAATTGCGGAATGTCGGGAATTTCAATTCTGCTTTTTGGTTTCTTGTCAGGAACTTCGTAATACTGATTTTTAATTCGTGATGTTGTCCAAACGTATTTAGCTCCCTCGGCAACTGCGTAGCTGTATGCCTGATCAACGGCTATGTTAAATTGCTGGTCGGTTAAGTCTTCTTTCTTACACTCAACTAAAATGTAGGTTTCGTTGCATTCATCGTCTGAATAAACAGCAATGTCGGCTTCCTTTGTCTCAGAACCCATTTGAACAGGAATAAACTGCTTAATTCTATTTTCAGGATAGCCATATATTAAAACCAAAGTCAAGAAAGTTTCGGCTTGCACTTTCTCTTCAGGGTTGTTGTAATTCCGTTTTTTGTTTTGGTGAATGTAAGTTATAAAGTTTCGGTCTTCGTCAAGCCGAATAAGTCCTTTTTCTATTCCTGTGTCTATTAAGTTCATCCTTCGTTATCCCGTTTTTGGCGGTCACTAAATTAGGGTTTTATTTTTGCCCCATCCAAAAAATAATCTCTTCTCCTTTCTCCGTGGTTGTTCAAATAAAAATTTTAAACTTTACCTCACCACCAGCCGCTGCATGTATGATTGCTCGCGGGTATCAGCTTTTAGCAAATAAATTCCGGGAGCCAACCCCACAATTGAAACAGAAGTCTTTTTTTCGTTCATCGCGTAATCTGCCACCTGCTCGCCTGCTATTGTAAAAATGGTAATCCGCTGTATGGCCTCTGCTGCTTCAACCATAAGGTTTTGGTGTGCCGGATTGGGATACAGCCTTAAAGCAGGTGTTGCCGTATGTGCCTTAACCGTTCCGGTATTAAACAACACGGTAAGGTACACATCAGCCGGCTCCGATAAACTTACCCCATCATACACACAATACTGAAAATAGTCGGGTCCGGTATATCCGGCATCGACCGTGTAGGTAAATGAGCCGTTTTTATTTAATGTAAGGTTGCCGTGTGCGGGGGCTGTAACCATCACCGCCTCGAGCACATTGCCATCCATATCAAAATCGTTTTTTATTACTCCATTGGCTGCGTTTATCGCTGCGGGCGTTTGCGTGTTTAACACCGTGTATTGGTCGCAAAGAGCGTTGGCTTTGCTGTTGAACAGCGGCAACTGATTTTTCATTACATAGTACGAAGTTTTTAATTGCTCCTGTACATCAAGGGCTGTATTCCACAAGGGCCAGCTAAAGCGGGTAGAGGGCGTTAAAGTGAATCCATTGTGAAAAACCGTTACCGAAATGCCGTCAGAGGTAGTGTCTTTGGGTCCGGTGATGTTTTTATAATCATGAAACACTTTCATTTTATCAGGAGCGGTAAACTGCAGGTAGCTCCATGGAAGTTTAATATCTATATGATCATCGTAAATAGTTACCGCATCTTTTGATGAGGCTAATAATCCGCCTTTATTTACCTGAAGGTTTCCTATATACTGCACATCGGAATATACGTTGTTGTTGCGCATGCGCACCAGATTCCATTTGCCTCCGTTGCTCACTACCGAGTGGAATACCTGGGAGGCTGTGGTACTGTTATGCCATATACCAAACAAATCATAAGCTTCGGTTACAAATAACTCGGCCGAGTAGTTAGTAATGCGCAGCGCAAACTCTGCCCGGTTGCTCACTGTTTGTCCTTCGGGAAGGGTTGATTCGCCCAGCGAAGCAGCATAGGTATCGAATGTAATCCATAGCGTATCGGGCAGGCCAAGGGCATTTGCCAAATCAAGTCTCAGTTTAAAAAAATCATAATCGGCTGCGGCTTTAATGGTAGTAACGGATGAGCCCGGAGAAAAACTTTGCCAGCTTTGCAGGGTGCTTTGTTTTTGAAAACTTACCAGCCCAAAATTTTGCTCGGCCGAGGTTAGGTTGTGCCATAGAATACGGCTGTCGGCATCGTAATCCAAAGGGTCGGCAATCCAGGTGCGTTTAAACCATTCGTCAATCCAGGCAAAGGTCATTCCTCCTCCGCAGCCTGCGGTTTGCATATTGCGCAACATGCGCATATTGTTTTCTCCCTGCTGCCTTTCGTCAAAACCACCATGGTGCATGCCGCTTTGTGCAAAATGAGCCGACACCCAACTGGAAGGAACTCCGTACTCGGCAATGATAAGCGGAAATTTTTTGTAAGCCTGCTTTAAAAAAGTAAGATACCCGAGGTAACTGTTTTGCCCGATATCATCCGTAAAATTTGCATACTTAGGGTCGTTGCTCATAAAATCGGGATAGTAAGGATAAGCGTGGTAGCTGGCAAAATATCCGGCAGGAGCTTTACTGACATCAAGGTTAGAAAGATTTACCCAAACCGTATCTTCTCCTCTGTTCGGCTCTTCGGGGTGAGCGAGCGGATCAAGTGTGGGCCAGCTTGAAAAACTTACCGGCCGCATAGTTTGATAATACTGGTACTCGTAAGTTACCAAATGGTTTAGCCTTTCGGCAATCCAGGCTTCGGTGGGGGTGGCAGCACTTATGGAAATACGTGGCCCCGTAAACGAGTTGTTGCCTGCGTGGTTCAGGTTGGCGTTTAATACTTCATCAGGATAAACTTCGCGCCCGGTAATATATCCCAATACCCACTTCGACACATCGGTTGCAAATGTTCCCCACGCTTTTCCCGTTCTCTGAGCAATAAATTTATTGCCGTGCATGCAATCAATATTATCGTTTATCTCCTGATCAAAAACAGAAGTAAGTTCATACACGTCCTGATGGTAATTGGGAACATCTTCGTCCAGCCACACCCCCTGAAAAATGTAAACGGGGTTTTGTGGATTGGCATCATTAATTGAGTCGAGTGCCTGATAAAAGTGCGGCATATGCAGCGTGTAAAGTCTTATCACATTAAAACCCGCTGCTTTCATTTTAACAATCCAGTTTACGTATTGTTGTTTGGGAACATCCAGTTCGCCCGGGAATTTTCCCGGAACCGATGCCCCGAGATTAATTCCTTTTACAAAAAAAGGAACATACTTAGTCCCGTTCCACACCGTAAGGTGCGTGCTGTCAACACTAAACGGAACCGAGTCGTTGGGGTTGCAGCCTCCGGCCATTAGCCTGGCAATTGGAAGAAGCAGGAGCAAAAACAAAGCATTAATTTTTTTCATAAGACAACAATAAAAATTCAAAATAATTTTTTTGTAAACAAGTAGGTTTTCTTTTCGTTAAAAAGAGGTATTTATTCGTTTGATTTTTTTACCGGACCGCACAGGTTATGTTCCACCATCCACTTGCTGCATTGTATCATGCTCATGGCATAGGTTTTCATACTATCGGCTTTTGCCCGTTCGGCAGTAAAATAATTTTCAGGATTGTTGGTTGTGTAATCGTACAAAGATTCTTCGCCATGCTGCCTCCATTCATAAAAACGATGATGGTCAATGCAGCCTATTTTATCATCGGCCGAAAACATGATGTAAGGCCGTTTTTCCCTGAGCAAATCAATCCCGAAAGTATTGTTCACATAATTTAGTTTCAGCAACCCCATTACCGTTGGAAAAACATCCAGCTGTCCGCCCATCATATCATATGCCTGTGGTTTTATAAACGAGGTGTCGGGCGAAAAAATAATCAGCGGAACATGGTGGTAACTCAGCGGCATATCGTAAGGGGAAGTGCCCACCACTCCGCCATGATCGGCAATAAAAATAAATACCGTATTGCTATACCATGCTTCTTTTTTGGCCAGCTCAAGAAAATGCCTGACAGACCAGTCGGCATATTCCACAATTTGTGTTTGAATGGCGCCCGGCTTAGGGGTAAACGCTATGTTTTTTGGCAACACGTACGGGCCGTGATCGCTGGTGGTTAGCATGGTTACAAAAAACGGTTTTCCCTGCTGCCACACTTCCCTTATTTTGGGAATGGAAAACTCAAACATATAATGATCGGGTACCCCGAAAATGGAGTGTGCCCTGCTTTTTGGATAATCTTTTTGTGCAATAATGCGGTCGAAATAATTTTTGGATAAAAAACCTCCGGCATTGTCAAACATTTCGTAGTGTGTGGTAAAATACGTATTGGAGTAGCCGTATTGTTTCATCACCCATGGAAATCCGCTATAGTACGGAACTTTCAAAACACTCATGGAATGCTCGCGCATAAAAGCCGGGTACGAAAACAGTGTTCCGTAAATACCGTTGTAGGTGTGTTTGCCGGCCGAGTAAATCTGATCAAAACTAAGGGAGATGCGGGCTAAACTGTCAAGCGTGGGTGTAAGGTTAAGTTTGTTTCCATAGCGTCCCATTTTGTTGGCCGACATACTTTCCATTAACACCAGCACCACATTCTTTTTTACCGGCTCCCCTTCGTAAGTCATTTGTCGCGCCACTGGCGATTCGTACCCCGAATGCTGCGTGCCAAAAAAGGTGCGCACATTGGCTATGGCCTCCTGTTCGTTTATCAGTACAATTTTATCAAAGTAACTTACCATTAAGGTAAACACCGGATTTAATCCCAGCTGATTGGGAAATGCGTAGTTGCACACAAATGCATTCTCAATGCGAATGGGCGCCTGCTTGCGGCCGCGAATACCCATAAACACCACAAACAAAAACAACAGTGCTGCCGCAGTGCGTTTCACATAAAACAACGGCTTACGGATTAAACCGGCCTCATCCGGTTCATGGTGAAAAAAGGGCTGCAGTCTTTTTTTAGTAACCCGCATAAACACCCACAACAACGCCACAAAAAGAAAAAAGTAAATAAAATAACTTGGCTCCTGCACAATCATGCTCACTACAAATCCGGGTGTTCCCATCCAGTTAAAAACGGCTGCCGTGAGGCGCGAAAAGTTGTAATGAAAGTACGGAATATCGGCCGCGCAGGTAAAAAATGCCAGTGAATACATTACCACCAGATAGTACCATGAAACGCGGTAAAGTTTGGCGGTGTTGGTGTGCCCGGCTACCCAAGCTGCAGTTAAAACAAGAGCCGGAAGTGCAAGCAAATAACAACTCACCACCGAGTCGAACAATACCCCTTTTTCAAAACCCCACCAGTTAAATAAAATTTTTGCCTTCAGAATCATGTCTTCCATCAGGCTGAGGGAAGTGACAAAAAACACCACGCGGAACAGGAAGAAAATAAGTAGTCCCCGCACATAAATCAGCAGAATGAACTGAACCGGTGCAGGTAAAAAATGAAACAGTTTGCTGAAAAATTTGCGGAGCATGAGTGGAAACGAGTAAGCAATAATACTAAAACATCGAGATAAGTTTAGCGTGTAATAACTTTATTTACTGTGGAAATTCTGTTAATTTTGACGGTGCACACAATTGAACCGCATTTTAACTGGAGGCATTTATACCGGGCCGAAGAAGACCCCGACTCCCCGTTTTTTGAACGCGAATACAGTGAGTTTGAATACACCAATCAGGTGTATAATTACCTGCTTCACCCGCAGTGGGACGATATAGGCTCTACCACCCTTTACCTTAAAATTTTATTTACCGATTACGAAGAAGGATACACCATTTTTGAATTAATAGGCGAATGGAACGATGCCATTAACAACGATGTGATGATGCTTAAGCGCGATGTGGCCGAATTGCTGATGGACGAAGGGATAAATAAATTTATTCTGATTGGCGAAAACGTACTCAACTTTCACAGCTCTGACGACAGCTACTACGAAGAGTGGTTTCAGGATGTGGAAGACGGATGGATTGCTGCCATTAATTTTCAGGAGCACGTGCTGGACGAATTTAAGCACCACAATTTAGATTATTACCTCAACTTTGGCGGAGAGCTTGACGACCTGCAATGGCGAAAATTAGCTCCGCAGCAATTTTACCTGAAAGTAAAAGAAGTATTGAGCCGCAGGTTGCCTGCGTAAACGGGTTTATACCGAAAAACTTTCTCCGCAACTGCAGGTGCGGCTGGCATTGGGATTAGTAAAAGCAAAACCTTTTCCGTTGAGCCCGTCAGAGAAGTCGAGTTCCGAACCAAAAAGGTATAACATGCTGCGCATATCCACCACCACTTTTACCCCATCGGTGTTAAACTCCTGGTCACCGGCCTTTAGTTCCTTGTCAAAATTCAAATCGTACGACAGCCCCGAACAGCCTCCGCTTTTTACCGAAACCCGTAAAAAATACTGCTCATCATAATTTGATTCCGTGCGCAGGTCTACTAACCGTGTTTTTGCTTTTTCTGTTACTGTAATCATGGTGTATTGCTACCAAACTTGGGCACAAAGATAGAATAATTCTAAATAACATGCGGATTTCTCTTTCATTTTATCATTTTAACGTTACTTTGCTCTATGAACCTGCGTAAAATTGAACATTTGGGCATAGCCGTAAAAGACCTGGAGACTTCTAAAAAATTATTTGCCGCCCTGCTGGGGGCCGCGTGCTACAAAGAAGAGGAAGTGGCCTCAGAACACGTGAAAACGGCCTTTTTTCACACCGGAGAAAGCAAGGTAGAGCTGCTGCAGGCCACCTCGCCCGATAGTGCCATTGCAAAGTTCATTGATAAAAAGGGCGAAGGCATGCACCATGTAGCTTTTGATGTAGCCGATATTTACAGTGAAATAGACCGGCTTAAAGCAGCGGGGTTTGTGTTTATAAATGAAACACCCAAAGCCGGTGCCGACAATAAGCTTATTGTTTTTTTACACCCCAAAAGCACCAACGGACTTCTGGTAGAGTTGTGCCAGGAAAGGAAATAGTGGAGTGAGTAAAGCTTTCGCTCTTCGGGATTGTAAAACCCCGAAGTATTGGTTTGCAATCCGATTTACCAACTCTTAGCATAGTGTCTATTTCCTTCTTTCCATCCTTAAACCTCTTTCATTCAAAAAGTCATTGATATCAATACACTTTACTCCATTCTTCTTTGCAACAGCAGGAATTTTATTGTGTTTCGTCTTACTTTCGTTTGTTATCAAAACACAATTGTGAACCTTGCAATACCCAATTAGGTAAGGGTCTGCTTCCTCCTTTCCTTCTGCTTGTTTCTTCGCATCGAAGAATCCTGTGTTGTATTCTTCGCTCACAATCGGAATTGCAGCATTTATACTTACTCCGTCTGTTCTCATAACAAAACGTTTTTTCCATTTCTTAACCCAACCCTTTAAAAAATCTTGCTTGCCTTCATAGCTATTTATCTCTTCTTCAACAAAGTCAATCGTTCTAAATGTACCTTGTGTAATCATGTCTTCGATTTCATCCCATATTGCCTTGAACACAGGGTTGTCATATTTGAACAAGAGCTCAAGATTTATTAGTCCGTTTGTATCAATGACATAAATTGTCTGTCCCTGGTTGAGCTCTAACTGCATTATCGGGCATTCAGTAGTTGACGGGCTCTATTAATATATGAGAATTTAATGCCCAAAAAGTCAGAGAGGTCTTTCATATCAATCCGATTTTGATCAAATGCTGAAAACGCAAGAGAGATATATGTCTTGCCTTTTTCCTGAATTGCTTCTTTAGCAAGGTTTCTTCCTTCGGGTGCTTTTGCTCTGCCAAATGTTGGCTTATTCCAGGCCTGGTGTTTCTCATTATAAAATACGGAGGTTGTAAGTTTGTTTTCAAGCAAACTTCTTAGAATGGCTAAAGGTCCAGAATGAAAATAATTTCCAAGTTCAATCAATTCCCCCTTAGCCCAAATTTTATTGCCCGCCTTCTTTTGCTGTTGCACAATATCCATTTGAAGAATCTCAGCAGAAGGAACTATTACTTCTCCCGAAAAAGCATTGCACCATTTCTCAATTTCTATTGTAGATTTCTCCGACAAGTCGCACAAACCTCCTTCATTCAAAATGATATGTCCCAACTCATGAAACAACGTAAATATTTTTGCGGTTACAGGTTCGCCTCCTCGTTTTATTCCGATAATTGGAATTGTTTCGTCTATTAATGAAAAACCCCTCAACTTATCTTGAGTTAAACTTAGCTGGAACACTGCAACGCCAAGCGACTCAACCTTCTCAATATATGCTTCCAAGGCTTGGTTGATATTTTTGATTTCTCTCAACTCACCAAGGTTCAAAAACTTGCGTAGTTTTTTTGCAGCAGATTGTGGTGGATCGCTTAAAGAGGCAAAAAAATTAAACTTGGGGATTTCAATCCCTAGTTCTTGTTTGAGTTCAATGTATGATTGTGATAATGCCCGAGCTTTGCGAATTGCCATGATTGACTTTTCGTGAAAGTTGCCAAGGTCTTTTGAGTCAATGGTTCTTCTGTCTCTTGGCAACGGTTTTTCTTTCGGTGGTTCTTTTAAGAGCAGAGTTGCAATGGTTCGTTTGTATGCTTTTGACATCTTCTTCAACTCGTCTAACGTGATCTTCTTTTCGCCTTCTTCTAGTTGTAATAATCTCTTTGCAGATACTCCTGTTCTTTCTACCGCCTGATTACGATTGAGTGCAATTGATTCCCTTGCCCAAACAAGGACTTTATGGTTAACCTCTATGTGAATGTTTTCGGTCATGTTTCTGCACAAAGATAGAGATGTTTTTCGCTTTTATTCGTTCCTTATAACTATAGCATTTTTTCATTAGCCTTGCCTATGAAGGCAGGCTATAAAAACCCTTTCAATTATTCATAGTGTAAAAGTTGTGAAAAGAAACAAGAAAAACAAATAAATTAAACTTCCGGCTCCCTTCACTTCCCAAACTCATACCCAAAATATTCAATATCCTCTTTGAATTTTTCGGCTATCAGGCGTTGTGTTTTGTTGGTGTAATATTCGGTATAGTGCCGCTGGTTTTTATCGTTGTGGTTTTCGTGCGGGAGGGGTTGAGAAATACGAAGCCTGTTGCAAATAAGCTCCCAGTCTTTTTCAAGGGTTTCAAACTTCCCTATATAATCAGCCGCCACTTGGCCGCTGTGGTCTTTAAACCAGTCGAGCTGGTATTTGTGAGGCGTGGGGTGCACACTGGTATCGCTGCTTAGCTCAATCCACTCAGCAAATTCTTCAAAGCTCATTTGCTCCCGCATTTTAATGCCTTCGTTTCGGTTGTACAGAGACACTACCCTATCCCACGGGTTTCGTACAAACCCAAATTTAAAATAGGAATGAAATATTTTTTCGGTATACCTTTTTCTGGCTCCCGGCAGCAGCAGTTCTATCCGCTTTGGCAGCCACAAGTTATTGTAAGCGTATTCAGGTATTTCTTCCTTAAGTTCCATCAGGTTTTGATGGTGCTTAAAAGGCCATCCCACCACTTTGCGTATACTGGTGGAGCCCGTTTTTGGAACGGCAACAAAAATACAGCGGTATTTGGTTGAAATCACGCCCGTTAGTGTTTTTGCTTTTCCGAGACTTATTCTACCGTAACTGATTTAGCCAGATTGCGTGGCTGATCAACATTACACCCGCGCATCACCGCAATATGGTAGGCCAGCAATTGCAGTGGTATGGTAGCAACTAACGGGGCAAGGGCTTCCTCCACTTCCGGAATTTCGATTACAAAATCGGCCATGCTGCGCACCTTGTCATCGCCCTCGGTTACAATGGCAATAATTTTTCCTTTGCGTGCCTTTACCTCCTGAATATTGCTGATTACTTTTTCATAAATGCTGTCTTTGGTAGCTACCACAACCACCGGCATTTCTTCGTCAATCAGCGCAATGGGTCCGTGTTTCATTTCGGCTGCCGGATATCCTTCGGCATGTATATAGGAAATTTCTTTCAGCTTCAATGCCCCCTCAAGAGCTACTGGAAAATTGTATCC
This sequence comes from Bacteroidia bacterium, assembly GCA_019695215.1. Lineage (GTDB taxonomy): Bacteria > Bacteroidota > Bacteroidia > UKL13-3 > UKL13-3 > JAGPCK01. The sequence goes on from JAIBAK010000004.1 coordinate 101,884, forward strand.
GCGTCCCAGATAAAGAAAGTTTTTGGCGTCTTTATATTTTTCGGCCACTCCTTTTATGTATTCATTGGAGCGCAGTACTTTTTCAATTTTTTCAGGAATTGATTCCAGCTCGGTCAACAATTCCTGCATGCGTGTTTGGGTAATATGTCCCAGCTTTTGCGCAATGCTCAATGCCATTAATGTGAGCACAGTTACCTGAGCGGTAAAAGCCTTGGTGGATGCCACCCCTATTTCGGGTCCTGCATGCGTGTAGGCTCCGGCATGGGTAGCGCGCGGAATGGATGAACCTACCACGTTGCAAATACCAAAAATGGTAGCACCTTTTTCTTTGGCCAGTTGAATGGCTGCAAGGGTGTCGGCTGTTTCGCCCGACTGAGAAATGGCAATTACAAAATCGTTTTCGGTTATTACCGGATTGCGGTAACGAAACTCCGAAGCATATTCTATTTCAACCGGAATGCGGGTAAACTCCTCGAGCAGGTACTCTCCTACCAGGCCCGCATGCCACGAGGTACCACACCCGACAATAATGATGCGGTTAAGGTTTTTAAACTTATGGTCGAACTGGTCAATACCGGCCATCACAATTTGTGACGAGTTGGTGCGTATTCTTCCTCTGAAATTATCAATGATAGAACGGGGCTGTTCAAAAATTTCTTTCAGCATAAAATGTTCGTAGCCGCCTTTTTCCAAAGCCTCCAGATTCATTTCAAGCTCCTGTATATAGGGGTTACGCACTTTGTTGTCGATGGTTTTTACCACCATTTCCCCGTCCTGAATATATACGACTTCTCCATCTTCGAGGTAATACACGTTTTTGGTAAACTCAATAATGGGCGAAGCATCGGAGGCAATAAAATATTCTCCGTCCTTTCCAATACCCACCACCATGGGGCTTCCCTTGCGCGCACCTATCAGCATATTGTGGTCGTCTTTAGAAACAATCACAATGGCGTAGGCACCCACTACTTCAGAGAGGGCAATACGCACCGCTTCTTCAAGCGATACGTTGGCTTTTTTCTGAACGTCTTCAATCAGATGAATGAGTACTTCGGTATCGGTATCGCTTTTAAACGAGTGACCGCGTTTAATCAACTCTTCTTTCAGTGAAGCGTAATTTTCAATAATTCCATTGTGAATAATCGCCAGCCCTCCGTCCTGCGACAGGTGCGGGTGCGCATTGCGATCGTTGGGTTCTCCGTGCGTAGCCCAACGGGTGTGGCCAATGCCTATATTGCCTTTGATGTCTTTGTCCTGAACAAAGTTTTCGAGTTCCGAAACCTTACCGGCTTTTTTGTATGTTTTAATTCCACCGTCAAGCAGCGCCACTCCGGCACTGTCGTAACCGCGATACTCTAATCTTTTAAGCCCTTTTATCAGGATTGGATAAGCCTCCTGCTTACCTATATAAGCAACAATTCCACACATAGTAGTTTAATTTCTTTTAGTAATGAGAGTTTTAGAATTTAGGACTCGGCCCGAAGATAACTATTTTGCAATTGATAGTCTAATTTTCTGCCTATTACATTTGCCAATGGGCTCAGCTGGCTCATCAGCTCATCTAACTGAGACGGTAAAATAGATTGAGGCCCGTCAGAAAGGGCTTTGTCAGGATTATGATGAACTTCTATCAGCAATCCATCGGCTCCGGCTGCCACAGAGGCAAGCGACATAGGAGCTACGCGGTTTCTTATTCCTGTTCCATGACTCGGGTCGGAAAATACCGGCAGGTGGCTTAGTTCTTTTACAATGGGAATAGCCGATACATCAAGCGTGTTGCGGCCAATGGTGTCGAAGGTACGTATTCCGCGCTCGCATAAAATTACCCGCTCATTTCCGCCCGATAAAATATACTCGGCCGCCATAAGCCACTCCTGTATGCGGGCCTGCATGCCCCGCTTAAGTAAAACCGGTTTGTCCTGTTTACCCAGCTGGGCCAGTAAGTAAAAATTTTGCATGTTGCGGGTTCCTATCTGCAGCACATCGGCATATTGGTACACTTCGTCAAGCAGACTTAAATCCACTACTTCGGTTACCACATTCAGCTCATATTTATCGGCTGCAGCACGCAGCATTTTGAGCCCTTCTTTACCTAATCCCTGAAATGAATACGGAGAAGACCGCGGCTTATAAGCCCCGCCTCTTATAAATTTAACATTGCGGCTGTGCAGAAACTCGGCCATTTTAAATATCTGCTCTTCCGACTCAACGGCACAGGGACCGGCCATCAGGTTTATAACCGATGTGCCCACCGGAGTTCCGTTTACCTCAAAAGTGGTAGGCTCTTTTTTCCAGCTTTTGCTGGCAATTTTGTAAGGCTCGCTTACCTCAAATACCTCTTTTATTCCGGGAAGTAATTTTAATACGCGGGTATCAAAATCAACGGGAGCATTGGACACTGTAATTATGGATTGGCCGTTTAAATGAACGGCATGATTTTTCAACCCAAGTTCATGGAGTTTACCAATTATGTGTGAAGTGGCTTCGGGGGTAATATCTTTTTCTAATACTATAATCACGGCTACTTATGGAACAACAGTGTAAATGAGTTTTAGTTTTGGGCGAATTACGCCTGTTTTTGCGGTATTTAAAATGATTCGCTCCATTCCTGCATAATTATATGAGGTAACAAAGAAAATTCCGTTGTCGGTAGCTACCCCCGTTTTACGGTAATTGTCTAAAATGGTTTGAAAGTAATTTTTAGGCAGCAGTGAGTAGGTAAGTGATGTTTTTATCTGCGACTTGTCGGAATTATACGTTCCAAAAGGCACCACCCCCGATGTTTGTTTGTTTTTGCCAAGTGAGTCAGCCTCGATAAACATGGTTTGCAGCGGAAAAGCATAATCGATGGTGCTGTTGATGGCGTAAGTAGGTAAAATTAACTCGGCACTAAGTACTGAAACAGCTTTGTTGTTATTGTTTTTAACCAAATCGAAAACCGTAGGAAACTTAATCAGAGTTTTAACCCCTGCCATTGATTGGGCATAGCAGGTATCTCTGTTTTGTTTCAGGTTAAGCTGCCCGGCCAAAACAGTTCCGCTGTAGTCGTGCGCATGGTTGTTGAATCTGGCCGAATTTTCATTAATCGGAAAAAACTTGGATAACGAATCGCTGTAATAAATAGTAAGTCCCGAGTAGCCGTTTAAAAAATCAATGCTCGCAATAGCTCCGTTTCCGGGAGAAGGCACCGGTGATACAGGAACAATGGCCACCCCTTTCAGGTATTGTAAAAAGGCTTCGGTGGTTGCAAAGTTTGGCCCTGCGTTTTTAAGTTTGGTAATAAAGGCAGGGTTGGTGATATGAACACGCAATTGTGCCGGAAGTTTTTTAGCTGCTGCTCCCTGCAATACGGTAACACTATCGGTAAGGTTCATTTGTCCTGTCCAGCTTCCTATTTCCTGAGGGTCAAAATTCGCCCACGAGGTAGAGTAATACATACTATCGGAGCGAAGGCTTTCTGAAAGCTCGAAAACTTTTATGGTTTGCGTGCTGTTAAGGTTGCCGCAATACGCTGTTTTGTTTTGATACCGGAGCGAGAGTACCACCGAATCAATGGTAACAGACGAAAAGTCGAGGTTATTTTCGGGCAAACGGAACTGGGCAAAAATGCTGGTGGTGGTGGCACCAAAAACAGGGTCGTTCATTCTTCCCAGCGGGCTCACCGGCCGCTCATCCGTTCTCACCGAATCATCTTTTTGGGTATACGTTACCAGCTCAAATGTATCAGTTTCAGTGAGCACAATATTGTCTCCGTTAGGCAATATGTCTTTTCCTATCACTTCGGTGTCAACCTTTTTACAGGCCAAAGCAAGAGAGAAAAAAACAATAAGAAAAAAGAGTAGCTTAGTTTTGGCGGACAAGCAGCGAATCATATAACTCAGCATATTTTTCTGCAAACCCGTCTTCGGCATGATCTACCACCACAGTTCCTTTTTTGGTTTGTGCAGTTAACTGCTTGGCTACTTTCGGGTCAATATTTTCGCTGCATTTAACCACGGCATCCGAATGCTCAATGGCTCCCATATACAAACTGGAGCAGTTTCCGTCTTTAAATGTACCCATCTGGCCTTCGTCAATATTGTTGAGGCTTGCTTTACGGGCAAAATCTTTTCCAAGATTTTCTTCAAATTCGTTATCGAATACCGAGAATACGACTTTGGCGTTGCGGAAAACCGGCTCGTTTTTGTAAATGGTTTTAATATACAGCGGAATCAAACTTGTCATCCAACCCTGACAATGGATAATGTCGGGAGCCCAGCCAAGTTTTTTTACCGTTTCCAAAGCGCCTTTGCAAAAGAAAATGGTGCGCTCGTCATTATCGGCATAAAACTCTTCCTTCTCGTTTGAGAACACAAACTTACGGTGGAAGTAGTCTTCGTTGTCGAGAAAATACACCTGCATTTTAGCTTCCGGAATAGAAGCCACTTTAATAGTAAGCGGGTTGTCGTTGTCGTCAATTGTAATATTGATACCGGATAACCTTACCACCTCGTGCAGGCGGTTTCTTCGTTCATTAATACATCCGAAGCGGGGCATCAGCACACGGATTTCATTGTCTTTCTCCTGAATGGCCTGCGGCAATCTGCGGGCTAACTCTGAAACACTGGAAACTTTTAGAAAAGGACTCATTTCTGATGAAACGAAAAGAACTCGTTTACGATTAGAACTTTTTACCATAAGAATGTAGTTAATTTTGAAAACAGTGTGCAAAAATATAGAAAATTCTGGAGACTTTAGGTATAAATTTGTCAGATTCTTTTTATAATATGGCCGCGTTATTACCAATAAGGATTTGATATTCTATAAATTATCAGACGATTTACGAGAAGAAATAAAGCATTTACGTGCCTCCGGTAAGCGAATTGGCTTTGTTCCTACAATGGGGGCCCTGCATCAGGGGCATATCTCTTTAATTCAGGCATCAGCATTAGCTTGTGATGTAACCGTTTGCAGTATTTTCGTCAATCCGTCCCAGTTTAACAATGCCGAAGACCTGAAGCATTATCCACGCACTTTGGCAAACGACCTGGAGTTGCTGGCCGGATTTAAGAATATTCTTGTTTATGCCCCCGATGAGGTAAACGATGTATATAAAACAGATGAAAATTTTGCCGTTGAGCTTGGCAATATCGGGCTGGTAATGGAGGCCGCGTTCAGACCCGGTCATTTTAACGGAGTAATGAATGTTGTAAAACGCTTGTTTGATATTGTCACTCCTGATATGGCCTTTTTCGGACAAAAAGATTTTCAGCAATGCTTAGTGATTAAAAAGCTCATCAATCACTACCTGCTTCCTGTTGAGCTCAAAATATGCCCTATTGCCCGCGAAGAGGATGGTTTGGCTATGAGCTCGCGCAACGTAAGGCTCTCTCCTGCTGAAAGAGCCATTGCTCCGGCTATTTTTAAAGCATTGATGCACGCCAAAGAACAGGTAAACCTGCTTACCCCGGATGAGGTAAAAAACCGGATATTAAACGAACTTAAGTCTTACCGGCAGCTTGTGCCCGAATACGTTGAAATTTCGGAAACAGAAAACCTGCTCCCGGTAGAAAGTTGGAACGATGCCCGAAATATTGTAGCTTGCATTACGGTTAAACTGGGTGCCGTTCGCCTTATTGATAATATTATTCTGAAGTAATGTCGCAACAGGAACGCTTTTTCGAAGAATCAGAGAAAAAGGCTTTTGATAAAGCCATGCGGCAGAAAATTGAAACCAGCCTCAGCAACTACCAAAAAAATCATGCACTGGGTTTAACTCAGTTCGAAAACCTGGCGCTGGCCAAAGAGCGGGCTTCTTACTCGAGATGGAGAGCTATTGAAAGCCTTGATAAATTTTTGCTTGAGTTTGAAAATAATTTTGCGCGCAGAGGAGGAAAAGTAATCTGGGCCCCCGATGCCGAAAGCGCCCTGCAGGAACTTGAAAATATTATTTCCGCTCTTAAACCCGATGAAGTGGTAATGAGCAAGTCGATGGCTACCGAAGAAATAGGGCTGGCCGCTTTTCTTGAAAAAAAGAATATTGTAATTACCGAAACCGACCTTGGCGAATACATTCAGCAGCAGGCAAAGGAAAAACCTTTTCATCCGGTGGTGCCGGCCATGCATCAATCGGTTGATGATATAGCTGCTCTGTTGCATATGGATGCGGAAAACAATACTGCTGAAAAAATAGCTGCAGAAACCGGTGAAAAAATCAGGCCCCATTTCACGGCTTCTTCACTCGGCATAACCGGAGCTAATTTTCTGGTAGCCGATATCGGTGCCGTAAGCATTACCGAAAACGAAGGCAATGCACGCATGGGAACTTCGTGGCCCGATGTACACGTAGTGATTGCGGGTATTGAAAAGGTAATTCCTGCTGTGGGCGATTTAGAAGTACTGCTCCCTATACTGGCAACGTATGGCACAGGCCAGCGTATTACCGCCTACAACTCGCTGTTGCTCGGGCCGCGCATGAGCGATGAAACTGACGGACCCAAAGAAATGATTGTAATTTTACTCGATAACGGACGAAGCAATCTTTTAGAAAAACAGGAACAACGGCAGGCACTAAAGTGCATCAGGTGTGGCGCCTGCCTCAATGTTTGCCCTATATTTAAAACCATCGGGGGGCAGGCTTACGGAACTACTTACAACGGACCCATTGGCGCAGTTATAACTCCCATTCAGGTTAACAGCAAAGATTACAAACACCTGAGTCACGCCTCTACCCTGTGCGGGGCCTGTACCGATGTGTGCCCGGTGCAAATACCACTGCACATGAACCTGCTGGCCAATCGCAGAGACTTTAATGAAGAAGGCATGGCCAAAGGTCAGGAAAAAATGATGTGGTATGCGTGGAAAAAAGGGGTGCTCGACCGTAAAAAAATGAATCGTGGTGCAGGAATGAAAAACTTTTTCCTGAAAACCATTTTTAAAAAACCCTGGGGCGAACGAAGAACATTTCCCGAGTTTGCCCCCAAATCTTTTAATGAACTCTGGAGAGAAAAACATGGCGACCGCAAATAAATTACTCTGGATTGTTTTACTGTTTCCGGCCCTTGCTGCGGCACAGGTTACTTTCCCTAAAACGCAGGTAAAAGATCCGAAACTTACCACCATTGCCATTACCCACGCAACCATTTGGGCTGACGAAAACCAACACTACACCGATGCTATCCTTTTAATAAAAGACGGAATAGTGGTCGCCTGCGGAAATAATATTTCTGTTCCGGCACAAGCGGTGGTGATTGATGTAAAAGGCGCATATATCTATCCGTCCTTTATCGACCCTTTCAGCACGTATGGAATACAGCCTGCAAAAGAGTGGAGGTATAAAAAACCAGCCACAAGTATTACCGGATGGAATCCGGCCATTCGCAGCGCCTGCGATGCTTTTGAGTTTTTTTCTCCTGACGAAAAACGTTCAGCAGCTATGCTCGAAATGGGGTATGGTTGTACATCTTCCCTGGTAAGAGATGGCATAGCCCGCGGTTCTTCTGCTTTGGTACTGCTTGGAAACGGGCTGGAAAACGAACTGATTTTAGCCAAACAAAGCGCAGCTCACTTTTCGTTCAACAAAGGCAGTTCCCCCGATGTATATCCCGGTTCGCTTATGGGCAGTATTGCCCTTTTGAGGCAAACCTATTACGATGCCGACTGGTATGTGAAGGGAGGAAACAAACAGGAGTACAATTATGCCCTTGAGCGAATGAACCTGCTCAGGAATTTGCCTCAGGTGTTCGAAGCGGAAAACAAACTTTCTCTTTTGCGTGCGCAAAAAGTGGCCTCCGAGTTTGGCCAGTCGTATATAATAAAAGGGGCAGGAGACGAATACCTGATTGCCGCACAGCTAAAAGCCCTTGGAACAAGAGTAATTATTCCGGTTGCCCTTCCTAAACCTTATCGCATCACCAACCAAAATAAAGAACTCATCAGTACCCGTGATTTGCGCCACTGGAACAGCGCCCCTAATAACGCACAACTGTTGGCCCGGGCAGGAGTTCCGTTTTCGTTTTCTGCCGAAGAGGTGAGCGACCCCAATACCTTTTGGAAAAACATCAGGCTGATGATGAAGTGCGGAATGGATGAAGAAACCCTGTTGAGGGCAATGTGCACCAACCCCTCCATGTTTCTCAAAGCCGAAGCGCTTATCGGCAGTCTTAAACCCGGACGCATAGCTAATTTTATTATATGCAGC
>JAIBAK010000042.1 GCA_019695215.1 Bacteroidia bacterium
TGGTGGCATATTGTTCGTTAATTACCAGTTCGGCTTTATTCAGTTCGCCTTTGCCGCAGGCCAGCATCAGTTGCGCTACATCGCTGCTTATGCGGGGTAAAACCACTTCTGTTTCCGGATCTCCCATACGGCAGTTGTACTCTATTACTTTAGGTTCTCCTTTATCATTCATCAGCCCGATAAAAATAAATCCGGAGTAATGAATACCTTCTTTTTTTAATCCGTTAATGGTGGGCAGAATGATGTTTTTTTCTACCTTTTCCATAAAAGCGCGGTCGGCAAATGGCACAGGAGAGATGGCACCCATACCTCCGGTATTGGGCCCGGTATCTTTTTCGCCTACGCGTTTATAGTCTTTTGCTTCGGGAAGTATTTTGTAATGGTTCCCATCGGTAAGTACGAATACGGAGAGCTCAATACCGGTGAGAAACTCTTCAATCAACACCTTTTTGCCGGCCTCCCCGAATTTTGACTCTTTCACAAAAGAATTAAATTCAGCCAGAGCCTGTTCATGTGTTTCACAAATAACTACTCCTTTTCCGGCAGCCAGTCCATCGGCTTTTAAAACAACCGGGAGTGCATGGTTTAAAATGTAATTCTCGCCTGCTTTATAAGTCTCAACGGTAAAGGTGGCCGCTTTTGCTGTGGGAATATGGTATTTCTGCATAAAGGCTTTCGAAAAATCCTTACTTCCCTCCAGCTGAGCCCCTGCGGCATCGGGCCCCACAAACGGAATGGTTTTTAGCTGCGCGTCTTTTTCAAAATAGTTTCTTATTCCGTTTACTAACGGGTCTTCGGGCCCCACTATTACCAAACCTATTTGTTCCTTTTTACAAAAATCGCCCAGTTTATCAAATTCATTCACAGTAATTTGAATATTGGTGCCACACAATGCTGTTCCTGCATTGCCGGGGGCAATAAAAAGTTCACTGCACAGAGGGCTCTGTTTTAACTTAAAAGCAAATGCATGTTCGCGGCCTCCTGAGCCTATAAGCAATATTTTCATGACAAGTATGTTATGGTAAGGTTGTTGACAATTCAGCTACCCGGAACAAAAGTAGCGATAGGCAGTGAAAGTATTTTTATATATTTTTACACCTTTGTTACGAATTAAAAAAAGACGAATTACTGCCGCACACAATGCTGAATTACATCGTAAAAGGATTATCCAAAATTTTCGGAAGCAAGTCTGATAAGGATATCAAAGAACTACTGCCACGCGTAGAAAAGATTAATGAATTTTATAAACAGTATCAATCACTGAGCAATGATGAACTCCGTGCCAAATCGGCAGAGTTTAAAAATCGAATTTCGGAGTACCTCACCGAAATTGATGCGCAATTAGATGAATTGAATCAACGGGTTAAGAATGAACCCGAAATGGATTTAAATGAAAAGGAAGAATTATTTAACCAGGTTGATAAGCTTAAAAAGCAGCGCGATGAGCAATTAGAAAAGGTGCTCGATGATATTTTGCACGAAGCATTTGCCGTGGTAAAAGAAACTGCCCGCAGGTTTACAGAAAATACTGAACTTGAAGTTTCGGCCACTGCATTCGATCGTGATTTGGCCGCCCGCAAAAAATTTGTTCACATTAAAGGCGACAAAGCTTACTGGAAAAATTCGTGGGAGGCAGCCGGTACCGAAGTGGTTTGGAATATGGTGCACTACGATGTGCAGCTTATAGGCGGTATGGTGCTTCACTCCGGAAAAATTTCAGAGATGGCCACAGGCGAAGGTAAAACACTCGTTTCCACTTTGCCGGCTTATTTAAATGCATTGGCCAGTCAGGGTGTACACTTAGTTACGGTAAATGATTACCTGGCCCGAAGAGACTGTGAATGGAACGGACCCCTGTTTCAGTTTCATGGCCTGCAGGTTGACTGCATCGATTACCATCAGCCTAATTCTCCCCAAAGACGTCAGGCGTATATGGCCGATATTACCTATGGAACCAATAATGAATTTGGTTTTGATTACCTGCGCGATAATATGGCCCGCGATCCGGAAGATTTGGTTCAGCGCAAACACCATTATGCCATGGTGGACGAGGTGGACTCGGTATTGGTAGATGATGCCCGTACCCCGCTCATTATTTCGGGGCCGGTACCAAAGGGCGATGATCAAATGTTTCATTTGCTTAAACCGCGTATTGAGCGATTGGTTGATTTGCAGAAAAAATTCATCAACTCTGCCCTTAACGAAGCCAAAAAATTAATCGAGTCGGGGAATGAAGCGGACGGAGGGCTTGCTTTATTCAGAGCTTACCGTGGTTTGCCCAAAAACAAAACGTTGATTAAATTTTTAGGTGAACAGGGCATTAAAGCCATTCTGCAAAAAACTGAAAATTATTACCTGCAGGACCAGCAAAAGGAAATGCATAAAGCCGATGCCGAATTGTATTTTGTAATTGATGAAAAACACAACTCCATTGAGCTTACTGAAAAAGGAATTGAAACAATTACCGCCTCGGGCGAAGACCCGCAGTTTTTTGTGCTGCCCGATGTAGGTGGTGAAATTGCCGAGATAGAACGTTCGGCTGATAACGAAGAAACTAAACGCAACCGCAAAGATGAACTGATGCGTGAGTTTGCCGTTAAATCGGAGCGAATTCATACCATCACTCAGTTGCTCAAGGCATATACCCTGTTTGAAATTGATGTGGAGTATATTGTTCAGGAGGGGAAAGTTAAAATTGTTGATGAGCAAACAGGCCGTATCCTGGATGGAAGAAGGTATTCTGACGGGTTGCATCAGGCTATTGAAGCAAAAGAAAATGTGAAGGTGGAAGCCGCTACACAAACATATGCTACCATTACCCTGCAAAACTATTTCAGAATGTACCATAAGTTATGTGGTATGACCGGTACGGCCGAAACAGAAGCAGGCGAGTTGTGGGAGATTTACAAATTAGATGTGGTGGTAGTGCCTACCAACCGTCAGGTAATTCGTAAAGACGGAGACGATAAAATTTACAAAACCAAGCGCGAAAAATACAATGCCGTAATTGACGAAATTGTGGCGTTAACCGAAAAAGGACGTCCGGTGCTGGTGGGTACCACTTCGGTGGAAGTTTCGGAGTTACTGAGTCGCATGCTTAATCTTCGTAAGATTAAACACAATGTGCTCAACGCAAAACAGCACCAGCGCGAGGCCGATATTGTAGCCGAAGCAGGCCGTGCCGGAACAGTAACCATTGCTACCAACATGGCAGGCCGTGGTACGGATATTAAATTAGGTCCCGGTGTGAAAGAAGCCGGAGGATTGGCCATTATAGGTACCGAACGCCATGAATCCCGCAGGGTCGACAGGCAGTTACGCGGTCGTGCCGGAAGACAGGGTGACCCCGGTTCATCCGAGTTTTTTGTATCACTTGAGGATGACCTGATGCGCCTGTTCGGGTCCGAGCGTATTTCGAAAGTAATGGATCGTATCGGGTTGCAGGAAGGGGAGGTAATTCAGCATCCGTTAATCACAAAAAATATTGAACGTGCTCAGAAGCGGGTGGAACAAAACAATTTTGGCATTCGTAAACGATTACTCGAGTACGATGACGTGATGAATTCGCAGCGGGAAGTGATTTATACCAAACGCAGAAATGCCCTGTTTGGAGATAAACTGGCATTGGATGTAAACAACATGCTGTTCGACCTGTGTGATGAATTGGTTGCCGAATACGAAGGCAATTATGCCGACTTTAAACTGGAAGTATTGCGTGTGCTGGCCTATGAAACTAAAATTACCGAAGGGGAATTTGTTAAGGGTAAAAAACACGAAGAGCTCGTGCAGCAGTTGTTTGATGAATTAACAGAACAATACAAGCACAAAAACCACCATATCTGTGAAGTGGCAATGCCTATTATTTCACAGGTATACCAGAATCAGGGACAACAGGTGCAGTTTATCGGAGTTCCTTTCTCTGATGGTATGCGCAATTTGCAGGTAGGTGTTGATTTAAAACGCGCTTACGAAACCAAAGGCGAAGAAATCATTCACACCTTTGAACGGTTTGTAACCTTGTCCATAATAGATGATGAGTGGAAAGAACACCTGCGTGAAATGGACGACCTGAAACAATCGGTTCAGAATGCAGCGCTGGAACAAAAAGATCCGTTGCTGATTTATAAGTTGGAATCGTTCAATTTATTTAAATCCATGCTCTCGAGGGTAAACAAAGATTTGCTGGCCATGTTATTTAAAGCATACATTGTAACCCAGCAACCCGAAAATTACCGCGAGGCACGTCCGTTGCCTAAACAGGATACGGCCCGCCTGCAAACCAAACGAACCGAAGAAGGACCAAGACCTGAAATGCAGAATACGCAGGAAATTCAAAAACCACAGCAGATAAAAGGAGTGGTGAAAGTGGGACGCAATGATGCCTGCCCTTGCGGAAGCGGTAAAAAATATAAACAATGTCACGGAAAAGAATTAAACGCATAACACTATGGAAATAAATTTAGCAGCACATATTGAACACACTTTATTAAAACCAACTGCCACCAGAGAAGATATTATTCAACTGTGCCGTGAGGCCGATGACCATGCGTTTTACGGAGTATGCGTTCCTCCGTACTATGTGCAATTGGCAAAAAAAACACTCGGGGTTAAATCTTCTGTTAAGGTAGTTACCGTTGTGGGGTTTCCGTTAGGCTATTCCACTGTTGGTTCAAAAGTGGAAGAGGTGAAAAAAGCTTTTATTGACGGGGCCGATGAAATTGATATGGTGATGAATATTGCCGCATTTAAATCGGGCGATGTGCCTGCTTTTACCAACGATTTATCAAGTGTGGTTACAGCCTGTCACCTGCAAAACAAAGTAGTTAAAATTATTATTGAAACGGCCTACCTCAGCGAACCGGAGATTATTGAAGTGTGTAAAATCTGCACCGAGTGCGGAGTTGATTTTGTAAAAACATCAACCGGTTTTGCCGATAAGGGAGCCACTGTTGAAGCGGTAAAAATCATGCGTCAGATATTACCTGCCAAGATTAAAATTAAAGCTGCCGGAGGAATTAAAGATGCTGCTTTTGCGCTGGAATTAATTGCAGCTGGTGCCGAACGTATCGGGGCATCGCGCAGTATTGAAATGGTAGCAAGTAATGATTCCATTCAGTAAACAATATTTTTTTCTTGTTACGGTTTTACTCGTTTCGGGCGGGTTTGCCTGTGCACAGGAAACAAATAAGCAACTCAACGGATTTAAAAGCACCATCACCCGCGATATCCGGTTAGATGCGTTGCTCGATTCAACTAAAGTACGCAATGAGCGGGCTCCCGAAATTAAAGGATACCGCATTCAGTTATATACCGGCACCGAACGTAAAGGGGCATTGGAAGTGAAAAGTGAATTGCAAAAAAATTTCCCTGAACTAAAAGCGTATATTATTTACCAGCAACCTTATTTTAAAGTGCGGGTGGGCGATTACCGCAATCAGGCTGAAGCGCAGCCCGATTATTATAAACTTCAGCAGTCGGGGAAATTTTCGAAAGCGTTTATCGTACCCGATATGATTAATCTTCCTGACGAAGATTAAAACGTACCTTCAATTTTTACCGAAACTTCCTCGGCAATTTTGGCCATTACTAATGTAGGAATCTCAATTTTATGATCGGCCACTTTCACTTTAAATTCCGAAACAAAAGAAATTTTACCGCCTTTCACCGTGGCTTTAACGGGGATAGTGCGATCCATTTCTACTCCGTGAATTTTTAATTTACCGGTTGCGGTTAAATTATATTCTCCGTCTTTCGATAAATCAACGGCCTCGTTAATTTTACCTACAAAACTGCTTGACGGATATTTTTCGCTCTCCATGTATTTCTCGTTAAAATGCTCCTGCATCAGTTTGTTTTTAAATTCAAACGTGGTGTTTTGAATGACAAACGCAAACACATTGCGGCTCAGGTCAAGTTTGGCGGTCATTTTGGTGGTGGTGGCATCAATATTTTCTACCGGAGTGGAAGAGAAAAATGTAGCCTTACTTGAACTTAAAGAAAGCTTTTGTCCATTGGGAGTTTGAGCAAAAACCCCTGCTGATAAAAGAAGGGTGAGGGAGGCGAGGATGATTTTTTTCATGAATGATTTTTTTATAATAGTTTCAAATGTAAGAAAATTTCATGCCACCTCTCCACTTCCTGCTCTTTTTGAACCTTGGTTAATTCTGTATCTTTGCCGCCTCATGAGCACTAAAAAGGTCTCTTTTTATACGTTAGGCTGTAAACTTAACTTCTCTGAAACGTCCACCATTGCCCGCCAGTTAAACGAGCAAGGCTTTGAGCGTGTGGATTTTGAACAGGGAGCCGATGTGTACGTTATCAATACCTGCTCGGTTACTGACCATGCCGATAAAAAATGCCGCAAGGTGGTAAAAGAGGCCCTTAAATTTAATCCGGCAGCTTTTGTGGCCATTGTTGGATGTTATGCCCAGTTAAAACCACAGGAAATTGCCGGTATTCCGGGAGTAGATGTGGTGCTGGGAGCCGCTGAAAAATTTAATTTAATAGAGCATCTTTCTGTTTTAACCAAACGGGAACGGGGAGAGGTTTTTAATACCCGCATTAAGGATGTTGATTCGTATAACGCGGCCTATTCGGTGGGCGACCGTACCCGTTCTTTTTTAAAAGTACAGGACGGCTGCGATTATTTCTGCTCCTTTTGCACTATTCCGCTGGCCCGGGGCAAAAGCCGCAGCGACACCATAGCCAATGTGCTTAAAAGTGCCTGCGAAATAGTGAACAAAGGCGTTAAAGAAATTGTGCTCACAGGGGTGAACATCGGAGATTTTGGTGTAAACACCGGAGAAACTTTTCTGGAGTTATTACACGAACTGGAGCAAACCGAAGGACTTGCCCGCATCCGCATTTCTTCTATTGAACCCAACCTGCTCACTGATGAAATCATTCAGTTTGCTTCCGTATCTCAAAAAATAGTTCCGCATTTTCATATTCCGCTGCAATCGGGGTCGGATAAAATTCTTTCCCTGATGCGCAGAAAATACCAACGCGAATTGTACGTGAACCGTGTGGCAAAAATTAAAGCACTCATGCCTCATGCCTGCATCGGGGTGGATGTGATTGTTGGTTTTCCGGGCGAAACGCAGGCAGATTTTCTGGATACTTATACGTTTTTAAATGAACTCGATATTTCCTACCTGCATGTGTTTACTTATTCCGAGCGGGTAAATACCACGGCTTACAAAATGGAAGGAAGAGTACCCGGTGCGCAACGGGCCGAAAGGAGTCGCATGCTGCATATTCTCTCTGAAAAAAAGCGCAGGTTTTTCTACGAGCAGCATTTAGGCAAAACATATGAAGTATTGTTTGAAGCCGAACAGGAAAAAGGATTTATGCACGGGTTTACCGAAAATTATATCAAAGTAAAAGTACCTTACGATCCGCTGCTCATAAATGAACTGGCGTGGGTGGAATTGCAGCAACTAAATCCCGAAGATGAAACCGTGAGCGGAGAGATTAAGTCAGAAGTTTTGCATCACGGCACTTGATAAACTAAAAAATAAATTATGTATCCAACCCTTTCCGATCTTCTATTTGATTTATTCGGAGTAAATATTCCGCTACCCATACAAAGTTTTGGTTTTTTTGTGGCCATTGCCTTTATAGCCTGTTATCAGGTGCTCACCCTCGAGATGAAACGCAAGGAGCATGACGGACTGATGCACCCCAATATCAAACAACTCATTAAAGGAAAAGCGGCCACTCCTGTTGATTTTGCCGTATCAGCATTGATAGGAGCTGTTATCGGATACAAACTGCTTGATATGGTGTTGCGGTATAGCCTGCTGGTCGAAAATCCGCAGGAGTTTATACTGAGTGCCGATGGAAATGTAATTGGTGCCTTTGCCGGTGGGTTGCTCAGTTTTTACCTGCGTTATAAAGAAGACCTTAAAGAACGTTTGCCCGAGCCTGTAACCGTTTCTGTTTCGGTGGCTCCTTACCAGCACATGGGAAATATCATTATGAATGCGGCCATAGGCGGTATTCTGGGTGCTAAAATTTTTCATAACCTCGAAAACTTAGATGAGTTCTTTCAGGATCCCGTGGGCTCCCTGCTCTCCTTTAGCGGACTCACCTTTTACGGAGGACTCATTGTAGGTGGTGCAGCTGTGTTGCGCTACACAAGTAAAAATGGTATTTCGGTTATTCATATGCTCGATGCAGCCGCACCTGTACTTATGCTGGGTTATGGCATGGGACGTATCGGTTGTCAGGTTTCGGGCGATGGCGACTGGGGCATTGTAAACACCAATCCCAAGCCCGAATGGATGAGTTTTTTACCCGACTGGACCTGGGCCTACCAATACCCGCATAATGTGGTGCGTGATGGAATTCCTATAGAAGGTTGCGTTGGGAAATATTGCTATATGCTTCCGCAGCCGGTTTATCCAACTCCGTTTTACGAAATTGTGGTATCGCTGTTGCTGTTTGCATTTTTGTGGAGCATTCGCAAAAAAATAAAAACTCCGGGAATGCTGTTTAGTATTTACCTGGTGTGCAACGGTACCGAACGTTTTTTCATTGAGAAAATACGCGTGAACAGTGTTTACCATATTTTTGGCCGCAGCATTACGCAGGCCGAACTTATTTCAGCACTGTTGTTTTTGATAGGAGTGGCCGGAATTATTTACCTGCGAAACCCTAAAAATAAAGAGTTAACCAAATAGATTGTACATCACCATGAAGTTTGTCTGGTTGTTTCTGCTTTTGAGTATCACGTGTAGCCCGGCCGGGGCGCAGGATACCATTTACAGGCCCAACCGCATGCCCACCTATCAGGTGGTAGATAACGATACCATCTATTTTTACACCTTGCCCGGATTTAATAAAGTAGAGATAAAAGATTCCTTAGCGCAACGTAAGTTTTTAAAATTAGTGCGCGATGTGCGCAAAACACTTCCCTATGCAAAAATGGCTGCCTACCGCCTGCAGCTTATGGAGCAAAACCTTGCTCTTATGTCGGACGGGAGGCAAAAAAAAGCGTATATCAAACAAACCGAGGCCGCCATTAAAAAACAATTTATGGACGACCTCACCAAACTCACCATTACGCAGGGAAAAATTCTGGTAAAACTTATACACCGCGAAACCGGACATACTACCTACGAACTGCTGCACGATTACAAAGGAAATGCCGGTACTTTTTTCTGGCAAACCATGGCCAAAATGTTTGGGAGTAATTTGCGTCAGGAGTACGACCCCGTAGAAGATTACCAGATAGAAATGATTATAAAATCGCTTGGATTTGAATAACTGCTTTACTTAACCCTTTGAATGAACTTCGCCATATGAAATTAGATATATTAGCCATTGGAGTACATCCTGATGATGTGGAACTCGCCTGTTCAGGTACACTTATGAAACACCTTGCTCTTGGAAAAAAGGTAGGTATTTTAGACCTTACCCGGG
The DNA here is from genome assembly GCA_019695215.1 of Bacteroidia bacterium. GTDB lineage: Bacteria > Bacteroidota > Bacteroidia > UKL13-3 > UKL13-3 > JAGPCK01. Next base: position 9,427 of record JAIBAK010000042.1, read on the forward strand.
GAGAAATGGGCACCCGAGGCAGTGCCGAATTGCGGGATGAAGAAGCTGCACGGGCCGCTTCCATCATGGGTATTTCCATTCGCGAAAACCTGAACATGCCCGATTGCTTTTTTAAAATCAATAAAAAAAACAAAGTGGCCATTGCCACCATCATTCGTAAATACCGCCCCGATATAGTGCTGTGCAATGCCGTAAGCGACCGTCATCCCGACCATGGCCGCGCATCACAATTGGTGAGCGAGGCCTGTTTTGTAGCGGGATTAATAAAGCTGGAAACTGAACTTGACGGAGCACCCCAACAAGCATGGAGGCCAAATGCCGTGTATCATTATATTCAGGATAACTGGATAGAGCCGCAATTAGTAACGGATATTACGGAGTTTATAGACAAAAAAATGGAAGCCATTAAAGCCTACAGCAGCCAGTTTTACAACCCGCAATCTAATGAGCCGGTTACTGCTATTTCAACTCCCGAGTTTTTGGCTATTGTAGAATACCGAGCCCTGCAATTCGGGCGGTTGATAAAAACCAAATATGGCGAAGGGTTTACTATTGAACGACCCATCGGGGCAACCGATTTAACCGGGCTCATTTAATCCTTGTGAGCATCATCAATCTAATTTCAGCGAACCTCTGCGAATTCAGCGGGAACACTTTTTCTTTCCCGCAGAAAACGCAGATTTCCGCATAGGGGTAACCCATCTAAGTGATGCAAATTATCTTGTTGCAGTTAAGTTGTACCTTTCACGGGCATTAAACCCAAAGGAGAAACCAATGCGTGTCCCTTCTTTGCCCGGAATAATGTATCCATTTACGGGGATGTTGAGCTTGCCCGATTTAAATGTTTTACCAAAGGCAAATACAAAACTTGACTGAAAGGCCAGATCGCCCCGGCTGTCTAAACGCATTTGTGTATTGCGAGGCATAAATTGTTCAGTGGTGTCGCCTGCCAGATGCCAGTTGTTATAACTGTCATAAAATCCGCTCGATTTTTTTACTACCGCCACGCTGGGGCCAAAGGCAAATTCCCATCCTGTTTTGTTACTCCGAAGTCCGTTCATAAACGTAAAACTGGGAATCACTAATCCCTGATCAAGGCCCGTGAGCATGGGGACAAATTCAAACAATGCCTGAAAATTTCCTTCATTCAGGTATTGCCTCTCAAACTGGTATCCAAACTGAAACATAAGCGGGTGAGCATTAAACCCGCCTTCTGACGCAGGACTTTTTAAAACACTTGCTGTATGTCCGGTAAAAAAGGTAAAACCCATACGTGGCCCGTCACTTCGTAAACGCAACTGGTAGGGATTATTCACAGCATTGTCGTAATCATCTTTACGGGTAAGTTTTGAAATAAGGTCTGCATCGTTTGGTATGCCAAACATTTCATTTACGGTTACCTTAATCATACTCTTTATTTCTGACGGAATATTTAGGAATTCATTGACCTGTATTTTTTCGAACTGACCGCTGTTCACATCCAGAATTTTAAATGTAACAATAATCTGGTCCGACATTTCTTCGACCGAGCCGGTAAACATTTTTTCTACCTTCAGTTTCCTGCCCAATTCAGTAAGACATAATTTGCTGAAGCAATTGCCCATTTTAAGAGAATCTTTTTGGGTTAGGTATTCCAGATCGTATTTATCCAGAATCTGGTACTTTTTTAGTTTTTCCAGTTCTACACGGGTTAAGGCCGTTACAGGATTGGACGGGGTATTGGTATGGCTGTTTCGGGTGTCAACCTCAATAAAAGCCATAGAAGGATTTTCGGGGCCTGCCGCATTTCCCTGCTGCAGGTTGCCAAATAGTTGAATGAGTAATAAACTAAAGGCCGGTGTTAAAAATTGTTTTTTCATGAGATTATATATTTGTTACAAAACAACGCATGGGGTGTTGCTTAGGGAAACGATGCGTTGCAGGTAAAACAGTAGTGGCCTTGGCTTTTTAGTAAATATGCCGGATTTAAGAAAGAAAATTGGAGCAGGTTTGCGTTTTACACTTACGGGGCAGGTCTGTTTTACGGATTTGCGCAAAAATATTTATAGCTTTGTAACGCATAATGCGATTTTAATATGGCCGAATTAACCTACCAAACACGCTTCATCAATATTTTAAAAGACCACGTGCCGGCCAATATCTCGCTGGCTAATGAAATAAGCTCACTGCTTGGCCTTAGCTTAGACAGCACCTATCGAAGACTCAGGTGCGAAACAGACCTAACCCTGAATGAAGTGGTGAAACTTTGCCATCATTTCGACATTCCACTGGAGGCGTTGAATAACGAAATGCCATCGGTGGTTACATTTAAATTCAGTAACCGGCTCGAGGACGAGGCTTCTTTTGCGCAGTACCTGCAAAACATACTCACCGATTTGGAAACCATGAACCGGTTTGAAAACAAACGGATGTATTACGCCTCGGAAGATATTCCCATGTTTCATCAGTTTTCTCAAACCTCACTCTCGGCATTCAAAATTTTTTACTGGCTCAAATCCATTTTAAATATTCCGGAGTTTCAAAGTTTGCCGTATAAATCAGATTTTGTGAAGCCCGGACTGTTGCAGGCAGGCGCGGCCATCTATAAAAATTACCTGCAAATACCAAGTGTTGAAATATGGACCGAAGAAACCATGCTCAGTACTATTAAGCAGATTCATTTTTACTGGGATGCCGGATTTTTTCAGTCGGCAGCGCAGGCCACTGAAGTAATTGACGACCTTACCCGAATGATTCAGCATATTCAAAAACAGGCCGAGGTTGGGAAAAAAATTAACAGTGCAGGCAGTGTTACCCCGGTTGATTATGTTTTTTACCTGAGCGATTTGATGATTGGCACCAACAATATATTAGTTAAAACCGAAAGTAAATTTACTACCTATATCAGCTACAATTCCTTTAACAGCATGGGCACAGGCAACCGTTTTTTTAATGAACAAAACGAACGCTGGATGAACAACCTGCTTAGCAAAGCAACCTTACTGAGCGGGGTGGCAGAGAAACAACGCAACCAGTTTTTTAAAGGACTTTACAAAAAAATAGAACAATTGCGCGAGCATATTGTTACCAGAAATTAAAAAGCACATTTTTTAAACGTATAGTTTTATGAAAGCATTAAAAATATTACTTCCGGCCGCAGCCTTTGTGGTAGCCTGCGGCACAGGCAGCGAGCAAAAAGCGCCCGAAGCCACCCCCGTAACCACCGAAACTTCCATAAGCAAAGAAGAGCAGGATTTACTCACACAGGCACAAGCCATGTTTAAAGCACTGCCTGCTACTGCCGAAAATGCAGCCAACCCGCTTACCCCTGAAAAAATTGAATTGGGCAAGCTCCTGTTTTTTGATACCCGCCTCTCAAAAACCGGACACAACAGTTGCAACTCGTGCCACAACTTAGCCACCTTTGGGGTAGATAACGAAGTAACATCGGAAGGCGATGCAGGCAAACGCGGAGGGCGCAACTCGCCTACGGTACTCAATGCAGCATTACACGCCTTTCAGTTTTGGGACGGACGCGCCAAAGATGTGGAAGAGCAGGCCGGTGGGCCCATTCTTAATCCCGTTGAAATGGCCATTCCCTCCAAAGAGTTTATGGTAAAAAAACTCAAAGGTATTGAACTGTATCAAAAACAATTTGCCGCTGCTTTTCCGGGAGATAAAGACCCCATTACCTACGATAACCTCACCAAAGCCATTGCCGCTTTTGAACGTACTTTGATTACCCCATCACGGTTTGATAAATACCTTGGCGGAGATCACAACGCCCTTACTGCCGATGAAAAAAAGGGCATGCAAACATTTATCAGAAGCGGATGCACTGCCTGCCATATGGGAGCCACCCTGGGCGGAACCATGTTTCAAAAATTTGGCCTGGTTAACGATTACCGACCGCTTACCGGCAGCAAAGGCAACGACCAGGGACGGAAAGACCTAACTAAACAAGAGGCAGACAAGGATATGTTTAAAGTGCCCTCGCTGCGCAACATTACCAAAACCCACCCGTATTTTCACGATGGGAGTGTAGCCGATTTGGCCACGGCCATAAAAGTGATGGGAAAGGCCCAGTTAAATAAAGACCTTACCGATACCGAGGTAAAAGAACTGATTACTTTTTTACAAACCGTAGAAGCCGATGTGCCCGAAACCGCCAAAGCAGCCCCCGCCCAATTAACCGCTGCGAGGTAGGTTACGTTATTTATAAATGGATTAAACTGAAAGGGGAGGCTTGCCTCCCCTTTTTTTTATTTCTGTCTGTTTGGAATTACAAATTCAGAACGGATAGAATTTTAGGATTTTCACTTCGGCTTAGACTTGTTTTTGACTTTTTCCCATTTTATTATCATTTTTACAAGGCAATAATATTTTTATCGAGGCAAACAGGTACAAGCCATGACGACAACCATCATCATTACATTTTGTATTTTGCTGCTCGCGGCCTATGTGTTTGATTTAACCTCGGCCCGCACCAAAATTCCTTCGGTAATTTTGTTATTGCTGTTGGGATGGGCCGCCCGGCAATTAACAATGGGGCTGCATATGCAATTACCCGATTTCTCAGCGATGCTTCCGGTTTTAGGAACGGTAGGGCTTATTTTAATTGTGCTCGAGGGTTCGCTGGAACTTGAATTGAATCAGTCAAAATGGGGGCTTATCCGAAAATCCTTTTTCGCGGCTTTGTTTCCCATGCTGCTTATGGCTTTTGCGGTGGCGTATGCCTTTAGCTATTTCGGGCACTTTAGTTTAAAGAGCAGTTTGGTTAATGCCATTCCGTTTTGTGTAATCAGCAGCGCCATTGCCATACCCAGTGTACGTAACCTGGCCGGGCCGCATAAGGAGTTTGTAATTTACGAAAGCAGTTTGTCGGATATTCTAGGAGTTTTAATTTTTAACTTTTTTGCACTCAACCAAACCATTGATACTGCTTCCTTTGGGCATTTTGCACTGCAGCTTCTTCTTATTACTTTAATTTCCATTATTGCTACCATAGGGCTTTCGTTTTTGTTAAGCAAAATTGAACACCATATAAAGTTTGTTCCTATCATATTGCTGGTGGTGTTGGTGTATGCGGTTTCAAAAATTTATCATTTACCGGGGCTCATATTTATTTTGTTGTTCGGGCTGGCACTTGGCAACCTGAACAAGCTGAAACAATTTAAATGGATGGAAAAATTTAAACCGGATGAGCTGAGCAAAGAGGTGACAAAGTTTAAAGAATTAACCATTGAGGCGGCATTTTTGGTGAGGGCTCTTTTTTTTCTGCTGTTTGGGTACCTGATTGAAAGCAGCGAAGTGCTCAATGCCCAAACATTTGTGTGGGCACTGGGGATAGTGGGTTTAATTTTTGTGTTGCGTGCAGTGCAGCTCAGGTTTTCGGGGTTGCCGCTGCAGCCTTTGTTGTTTATTGCTCCGCGGGGGTTAATTACCATTTTGTTATTTCTTTCCATTGAGGCAACCGATACCATATCGCTGGTGAATAAATCTCTTATTATTCAGGTAATCATGCTCACCGCCCTGCTAATGATGGTTGGCCTGATGGCTTACAAATCAAAAGATAAATGAGGAGGCGGTTGAACAAAACACGCCCAAACCTTTAAAACCTGTAATTAGATTCTTACTTCGCAGTATCTATTTTTCCGGTTTCATTATCCGTTCCAGTTCGGGGTATAATACTTCGGCCAGCTTTCGGGTTCCTGTTGGGTTAGGGTGTACGTAGTCGTAAAAATCTTCGGGGTTAAACGGAGCCAGACGGTTCACATCAATATAGGGCAGGTTATATTGTGCGGCCACTTTACGGCAGGTATCGTCAAGTAATTGTTTCAGGTGGTAATAATCCACTCCGTTTATAGGCACATCATAGTACAGTGTTTCATTCACCCCGTTTACCCTGCCCTGCGAGGTAATATGATAGTACCCCACAGGCTGTGTAACAAATATGGCGGTGGCCCCAATTTGTTTAGCGTATTGAATTAACTGCACAAGGCGTTCGGCATAGGCACTGCGGTACTTTTGCGAAAGCCGCTTGTATTGCAGGCTGTCGGTAATAAGCGGCTGGGTGGTATAAGGCAGTTGGGTTAGGTTTGTTTTTTTGTGAAGCAGCTTTAGCCTTTGGGCGGCATACAGGCCATAAAGTTTTTTATACAATTGATACAGGGCGCTTCGGTGCAAAATAGGGTTAAGAAGCAACTTATCGCGGGCATGGCCGGGTGTGATGCAAAAATCATTAATACCTGTATAAAACAGGATATACTTAGGCCGCAGGCCCGGAATATGATTAAACCACTTTTGGGTACTTTGTACATTGGCTATGGTAGAATGTCCGTCAATACCGGCATTCGAAAAAATGAGCGGATACCCGTTTTTTGCGAAGCGTTGTTCCAATTGCATTTGCCAGGTGTGTTGGTCGTCAATATACCGTTGATCGGTGGTGCTGCCGCCTACGGTTAGTACATCAATACGCGAAGGGTTATTAAATGCAGTGCCGCGCAGTCCGTAGCGGTCGCGCGAGTAAGTGATAGTACCGGTGGGGTGGGGATACAGGTTGTTCAGGTTTACTTTCAATTGCTGGTTTCTGATGATATTGAGTTCGTGGAGCGGGTTCTGATGCAGCCAGTCGCCAAATATTAACTCTACAGGAAGCAACAGCAACAGGAATACCCCTGTGTTTACAGCAACTAAGCGGATGATGCGTTTAATAGGAAGCATGCCCAAATATAAGCAGAACATTTTTTTTCGGTCAGCTTTTCCTGTCTTCAGTTTTCATTATCCCTAATCTCGTTCCAAAAACAGTATTTAGCATGCGGCCTGTTGCCGGTTACATGTCATTCATGCAATAAAAGTTGATGACGGGGGCGGGTATCTTCAATTTTCTTTCAAATTAGAGGGTTTTCCCTCTTGCGGGGTTGTTTTTATAACGGTAGGTTTGGGAATTATTACTTCGCACATAAAACAGTTGAATCAATTGGTAACTGATTAACAAATAAAAAGTGGAGCAGAACCCACTACAAAAACGAACTGGCTGCAACAGTAAAAAAACAGGGCGGAATTCGAAAAGCCTTACGAGTAGAACAAAACTAATTCCTTATGAAAAAAAGTACAGTCCTTTTGGCCATGCTTGGTATGGTCACTTTGTTTTTTGCCACGCGGTGCAACTCGCCCATTGTGGTGGGCAGCACCGTTATCATTCCGCAGTCGTTTCCGGGCGATAGCATTACCGGTATTACATTTCCCACCGATTCGCACACCATAAACGGATGGGTAAACAATCCGGCTTTTGCAGGGTATTATGATTCGGTGAGTATTTACAAACATGCCTGGGGTATTTGGGCCGGATTAACGGCAGCCACCACCCAGTCGGTAACCAAAGCCGATGGAAATTTATTAGTATTTGAAACGTGGATGGGGTTAAACGAAGTGCGCGATTATATAGTGGCAGGATTGCCCTGCAGCAGCGGGGAGTTAAAGAAAACAGGCCGCCCTATGCTTACCCGCCCCACTCAGTTTGGACATGCAGGTAATTTAGCCACTGCCATAAATCAAATGCCTAAACTAAACAGTACCGATACTGCAGCAGCTACCGATTTATGGGTAACCGTATCGTACAATCCGGAGCAGGCCTGTCATGCCATCAACAATAAATTATTTAAACAATCAGTGCTCAACAGCTATTACAATGCGAGTGCGGTGGGCAGTGTTCCGCAGTTTCCGGCAGCATCCATTTCTATAAAACCTACCTATTTAGAATTTCCGGCAAGTGCTACTATTTTGCAAATGCCTGTGTGGTTAAACCCGCCAAATCCTCCCGGTGCGTTAAATGTGTTTGGCCCCGATCAGTTTCCGCTGTGCGTGTATGTAGATGTAAAAAACCGTCAGCCCAAAGGAAAGCAATTGGTACCTGTTTCGCTTAACAGTAAAAACAAAGATTCTATAGCCAATGCTACCTGCAACCTCAGTGATTTCATCCATTTCTCTATTGACTCAACCATGGCTGCGTTTATGAATGCACAGGACAGCGTTCAGGGTATGAACAATTCGACCAGCGGATACGGAAAAGCAGAACCCGGTAACAGGGTATTATTAGTGGCCATGCACGTTACCACCAAAGAAACAGCCAACTGGACCTGGCAAACTTACTACTGGACCCCTGCACCTGCCACGCCCGGTGCGCCAAGTTCAAACTTAGCAGCCGGCCTTATACCGCCACAGGTAAAAGGCGCTGCCCGCCATTATGCCTTAAATGCCGCTTATGTAATGACCACACCTAATAACAGCAGTGCAGCAACTGCGGGCCCTATGTTTGGTTATAATCCCTATTTGGAAGGCGGTTTTGGTCCTTCCACGTTTGGTATACCCAACCTCACTTTCCCCGATTTTAAATACGGTATGCAAACCAATTGTATGAGTTGCCATGCATTGGCGGTTCCTTCCAATGCTACGGGGTATAATACCGATCAGTATGTAGATGTAAACAGCCCGGCATTTTTTAAGGGGCAGGTTAAATTAGATTTTGCCTGGTCTATACAAACAGCGCTTATAAACGACACTATACCGTACTGGAGTTTTAAATAAATACATTTAACAAATTGGTGAAAGCACGGGAATCCGAAGAGTGGAGATTCCTGTGCTTTTTATTTTTAAGAGGAGTGGGGGCGGGTGAAAGAAAATATAAATGGATGGGATTTTTACTTCCTCAAAATAAGCAAGTTATACTAATTTATTGTTTTTTATTCAAAATTTATTGTTTATCGATAAATAATTATCGAAGTTTGTTAAAAATTTATTGAATATGGAAACAAATAAATCAATGCAATCCTCCTTAGCGGAGAAGCTGAACAAGATGAACGGAATGTTCAACCTGAAGCACGAAAAATCCATCGACTCTTTGATTGCCATTTCGAGGGTGGTATTTGCCTTTACGCTCTTGTTTGTGGGAGCATTTCTCTACAAGCTTTTCACCATTAACCCCGATACCAATCATTTCAGGCAGGTATTGTCGGGGGTAAATATATTGCCGTTGTACAAAGAGCATTTTACGGCCTTTTTATGCATGTGTGTATATGATGTATTGCGCCTGCTGCTGATAGGAGCTGTGATGTTTTTTTTCACTGCTTTTTTGAAAAGTTTAGACAGAACAGATCCCTTTAAAAATTTAAAATCGAAAGAGCATATAACGCTGGTGGCATTTTTTGCCTTACTGTTTTTTGTTGCCGATGGGGTGGGCAGCATTCACCTCAGTTATTTCGAAGAGTTGCTTACTCCGGGGGCCAACATCCGGATATTCCATTTTGAATACCTTATGCTGGCTTATTTTCTCAATGTATTTGCCTTTATATTTAAAAAAGGTGTTGATCTAAACAATGAGATTGATTTAGTTATTTAAATTATGCCAGTCATTGTAAATTTAGATATCATGATGGCCAAACGAAAGATCAGTTTGAATGAGCTTTCGGCCAGAGTGGGTATTACCGTTGCGAATCTTTCGGTTCTTAAAACAGGTAAAGGCAAAGCCATTCGTTTTACCACACTCGAAACCCTGTGCGAAGTGCTCGACTGCCAGCCCGGAGATATCCTGGAGTACAGAAAGTAAATTTGTAGGCCTGCAACTGAAATGTTGCTTTCGGGCAAATTCTGGCTATTCAAATATGGCGTGTGTTGAACATTAAATTTGACTATTACGTACCATTTAATTAAATTTGTACGTATAATATTTCCATATATGGACACCAAGTTAACTTTAAAACTAGACAATTCTGTGATTGAGCAGGCAAAGTCGTATGCAAAAAGGAAAAATACCAGCCTTTCAAAATTAATCGAATCATACCTTGGTTTACTTGTGGACCCGCAGGATGCTGAGGAAATAACGCCCTTAGTGAAAAGTTTGTCAGGAGTAGTGGAGCTGCCTGCTAAATTTGATTACAAAAAGGACTATAAGAAACATCTGCTTACTAAATATACCAAATAATATGACTAAGGTATTTGTTGATACCGATGTTTGTATCGACTTGCTGTCGGGACGAAAACCATTTAATAAAACAGCTGAAATATTATTTTCCCTTGCCGACAATGGTAAAATTAAAATTTACGTTTCATCACTTTCTTTTGCCAATATAGATTATGTATTACGTTCCCGATATTCAGCGACTCATTCCCGGAAAATAATAGGAACTTTTAAAACCATAGTAAATGTGTTACCTGTAAGCAGTAAGACGATAGATTTAGCGGTAGCATCCGATTTCAATGACTTCGAGGACGCTATTCAATATAGTTGCGCAATTGAAAACAACCTGACCATGATTATTACCCGAAATATTAAAGACTATAAAAAATCTGCAATTAAGGTACTGACGCCTGAAACATTTATTTCTATTCTGTATTAAAACAATCCTCCTGTTTGAATGAATTACACAAAAAAATAAAAGGGAGAATATTTAAAGTAATTTTCAGAGCGAAAGGATCTTAATTTCCACTCTGCGGTTTTTAGTACGTTCGGTTTCGTCACTATCAATGGCAATGGGCCTTGTATTGCTGTAACCTTTGTAGGTTAAACGCGAGGCATCAATTCCATTACTCACCAGAATATCGTAAATGCGTTTGGCCCGCATTACCGAGAGCGGCATATCGTTGTAGCAGCACACATGTCCGCCTATTTCAATTTTCAATGAAGGGTTTTTTTGCAACAGATTAATCAGTTCTTCCAAAGCCGGTTTTGATTGCGGCAACAGATTGGCTGTTCCGCCTTCAAAATTGATATTTTTTAATACAATGGTTCTACCTATTTCAAGCACCGTATCGCTTAGGAGTGTATCAGGTTTTGCGGCAGGGGCAGGTGTGGTTGCAGGTTTTGGCTCAGGAGCCGGAGCCGGGTAATTTACCTGCCAAATCACTTTTCGGCTAAGGCTATCGGTTTTGCTACCGTTTAGTTTACCATGTGCAGTGCTTTGTATTTTGGCGGTATCTACTCCGAGCGTTGCAATATATCGTTTCACACTCAGTGCACGTTTTTCCGATAGCTCCTGGTTTAGCCGGTCGGTGCCGCTCTCGTTGCACCATGCATCAAGGGATGAAGTAATAGTTGATTTTGTTTTTATGAATTGGATAAACGAATCAAGTTTGTGTTGTTCGATGGCAGTTAGCTGCGGGGAGTTGTTTTCAAAATAAACGGTGCAGGAAATCGAAAGGGTTTGGCTTGTGGCGGCTAATGAAAAACCGGAGATGCATACAAAAAACAGAAGCAACCTTTTCATCAGGTGTAAGAGAAACAAATAAAGTAGTACAACACTTCCACCTTTTGAATTAAACTACCCTTCTCGTTGTTGTTTATAATGAAGTCGGCTGCTTTTTTTCGCTGGGCATCGGTCCATTGTTTTTTTAAGCGGGCCATTACTTCTTTGCGGGTAGCGTTGTCACGTTTCATGGCACGTTCAATACGCAATTCAAGCGGGGAGGTGACGGTGATAATCAGGTCGAGTTGTTTATAGGAGCCGCTTTCAAACAGCAGGGCTGCTTCTTTAATGGTAAACGGGCAATTTTTTTGTTTGCGATGCCATTGTTCATGGTCTTTTTGCACCACAGGGTGCACCAGGCTATTGAGCAGATTCAGTTTTTCTTTATCATTAAAAACACGGGATCCTAATAATTTCCGGTTCAGATTTCCCGCTTTATCGTAGGTATCGGCACCAAAATACTTTTTTACCGATTTCACAAGGGAGGCATTGGTGGTCATTAAGGTTTTTGCTCTCGAATCGGCATCGTACACCGGAATGCCCATTAATGCAAACAGGCGGCATACGGTGCTTTTTCCGCTCCCGATACCGCCTGTTATACCTACTTTAAGCATGAGCTTATTTTTTGGCTTCTTTTTCCTTGTCTTTGTTCAAAGGTTGCGAAGCTTCCATGGATACGGCTGTTTTGTCAATGCGTAAACGGGTTCCTTCGCTGTCAATAATAAAGTGCGTTTCGCCTACATCGGTAATGCGGGCATGAATACCTCCAATGGTAATAATTTTATCACCCTTACCAAGTGCTTCTCTGAATTTTTTCTGTTGTTTACTTTTACGTACCTGAGGTAAAATCATGAATACATAAAACACAACTAATACCAGAACCAACATAATGTTGAATCCCATTCCGCCTCCGCCCTGTCCGGCAGGTGCTGCTAATAAAATATGGAGCATAGTGTTCAATTTAATTAATTTGTTTTTTTAGGGTTTACAATACCACGCAGGCTAAGGATAACGCTTGATTTTTCGCAGTTGGTTGAGAGGGTAATCATTTTATCCTGTTGCCCGCTTTTGCCGGCACTGTTAAATTCAATTTTTATGGCTTCACTTTCGCCCGGCTTCACGGGGTGGCGGGGCCAGTCGGAAGCGGTACAGCCGCAACTGGTGGTAGCATTGGAGATAACCAAATCGCTTTTCCCCGTGTTAGTAAATGTAAAGCTGTAGGCCACTTTTACACCTTCATCAATGGTTCCGAAATCGTACACCGTTTTTTCGAATTTCATTTCAGGAAATTCAGTGGCACCTGTAGCGGGATTTTTTACCACATCGGTTGATACGCCACCGTTATCCGAGCCGCATGAGGTGAACAGGGCTAACGCAATTACTGAAGCTAAAAATGTTTTTTTCATATACATCTCTAAATTTTCGAATTCAAATGTAAGAAATTCATTATTCAATCAAACCCCTGCCTTCTTTTACCACTTTGTTTGAGGCCTTCAGTTCTTTTTGAATGGCATCAAGAATTCCGTTGATAAAATTTTTACTGTTGGGGGTGCTGTATAATTTAGCTATCTCTAAGTACTCGTTAATGGTAACTTTTACCGGAATGGAAGGGAAGTACAGGATTTCGCAAAGGGCCATTTTTAACAGGATAGTATCGGTAACGGCAATACGCTCTACATCCCAGTTTTTTGTTTTTTCTTCAATCAGGCTGTTTAGTTCCGTGTCGTGAAGCAATACTTTACCGTAAAGGTCGCGTGCCATTTCTTCCAGTTCGGTTGTTTCCGAATCGGGGAGGTAAAGAAAATCGCTTCCGGTATCTTTTACCTGCCTCAGGCTTTTATTCACGGCATTCATCACCACTTCTTTATCGTCCTGCCAGTTGAGGTGAGTTTCTTCCAGCTGAAAATTAAACAGCTCATTTTTGTCGGCCAGATCATTAAGCAGTGATTGAATTATTTTACGCTGGTCGGCCGGCTTTTTTTCCGATGCCAGTGCATAAGAACGAAAATGTTCATCCTTTTTCAACTCAATAAACAGGTTGCGGATAATATCCATGTGGTTCTCCCACTTGTAAGGGCATTTTTTGGTACGCTCCTGCCAGGTACTGTTATTTTCCAGTAAACCGATAAATGAATTCTGAACAATAGACTGATGCAGTTTTATTTCTTCGTCCGATGGGAAATGCTTTGCCTGTTCGGTTTCCAGTTCAAGTGAGGCAACATGTTTCAGAAATGAGGGAAATGCGAGCACAAAGTAGTAAACATCAAAAATACCCGCAAGTGATTTTAGTAATTGTTTTTCGTAGAAGTTACGATTAGCCTGCTCATCCTGCGTAAAGGAATACAGCGTTTGAAATACTTTGATGCGAACGAGCCTGCGATTGAGCATATATGATTTTAAAGAACAAAAAATCAGGCCATCCGGTTATTTTTTCCCCGAATGGCCTGACGAATTTTAGTACGTAGAGTGAACTTTTAAGATATCGTTAATACGTTTCTCGGCAAGTTTAATGGCGGCTTCCTGAGTTGGTATTTTGTCTTCGTAAGCTTTTTTGAAAATGCTTAAGGTAAGGTCATAAATTTTTTCGGCTTGTCCGTAGGCGCGGTCGCGGTTGTATCCAACATGCTCGCTGTATACATTTATTAATCCACCGGCATTAATCAGAAAATCGGGGGCGTATACAATTCCTTTGTCAAGCAAAAGTTGTCCGTGTACTTTTTCATCGGCCAGCTGATTATTTGCCGCTCCTGCAATTACCACACATTTCAGGCGGTTAATGGTTTCGGTATTAACGCTTGCGCCAAGGGCACACGGAGCATAAATATCAACTGCCTGGTCATATATTTCATCCATCCCTACAACGGTGGCACCTAATTTATCGGCATAATGTTTTAATGCCCCTTGATTTATATCTGTAATTACCAGTTTGGCTCCTTCTTTATGAAGGTATTCGAGCAGGTGTCCGCCTACTTTACCTACACCCTGAACGGCTATTTTTTTGCCACTCAGGTTATCAGAACCCCAAACCTGTTTTGCTGAAGCTTTGATACCCATGTACACTCCGTAAGCGGTAACGGGCGAAGGGTCTCCGCCACCACCCATACTCTCGGGCAATCCTACCACATGACTGGTTTCCATGTTTATGTATTCCATATCAAGGGTAGTGGTTCCTACGTCTTCGGCAGTAATGTATTTTCCGTTCAGGTTTTCTACAAAACGCCCGAATTTGCGCATGAGTGCTTCGCTTTTTTGAGTAGCTGCATCGCCAATAATTACGGCTTTGGCACCACCCAGGTTAAGGCCTGAAATGGCTGCTTTGTAGGTCATTCCCCTTGAAAGACGGAGTACATCGGTAATGGCTTCCACATCATTTTTATACGCCCACATTCTTGTTCCGCCCAATCCGGGACCCAGCACAGTATTGTGAATGGCAATGATGGCACGAAGGCCGGTATGCTTATCCTGACAGAACACAAGATTCTCGTGATCATAGGTACTTAATTGGTCGAAGAACTTCACATCTTTCAACTCCATGGCTTCTTTTAATTCAGACATTCTATTAATTGGGCTAAATTTGCGGCAAAAGTAAGGCTTATTTTTATTTCTGCATAGCTAAAAATCATTTGAAACCACTAAGACACTTAAGTAAATATTTCCGTAAGTATCAGGCTTATCTGTGGTGGGGTTTTGTGTTTGTAACCCTTTCCAACTTATTCGGCATTTTTCCGGCTCAGGCTGTGCGGGTGGCTTTTGATATGGTGCAGGACAACATTTTGCTGTATAAATGTCTCAGCGGATTCATGATTCAGGAGGAGATGTACGACATTTTTGTAGGGGTACTGTTCTTTTTTGCTGTTCTCATTTTAGTTTTCAATTTAATCAAAGGGGGATTTATGTATTTTATGCGGCAAACCTTAGTGGTTATGTCGCGGCATATTGAATTTGATTTAAAGAATGAAATTTTCACCAAATACCAAACCCTGCCGCTGGCGTTTTACCGCAGAAACAATACCGGTGACCTGATGGCCCGGATAAGTGAAGATGTGAGCAGGGTACGCATGTACTCGGGGCCTGCCATTATGTATACCATGAACCTGATCACAACGGCCATTTTAATCATCTGGATGATGCTTTCGGTAAATGTGGTTTTTACCCTGTACGTACTTATTCCGCTGCCGTTTTTATCGGTTTCCATCTATTACGTAAACAGCATCATTAATAAAAGAAGTGATGCCATTCAGTCGCAGTTATCTGCTCTTACCACTTATGTGCAGGAAAGTTTTTCGGGCATACGGGTAATAAAGGCCTATGGAGTGGAGCAGGCCATGCTCAGGGATTTTGAGGCGGAAAGTGAGCAGTACAAACAACGAAGTATGTCGCTGGCAAAAGTTGATTCACTCTTTTTTCCGTTAATGATGCTGCTCATCGGGTTAAGTACACTAATTACCGTTTATGCAGGTGGTATGGCTGTTATTAAGGGAAGTATCTCCATGGGGAATATTGCTGAGTTTATTATTTATGTAAACATGCTCACCTGGCCATTTACTGCATTGGGATGGGTTACCTCTATTGTGCAAAGGGCATCGGCTTCGCAAAAGAGAATTAATGAGTTTTTGACGGAAGAAGAAAGTACAGATACCGGAGGGAAAAAGCCGTTTGAATTTCACCGCGAAATTACTTTTAATGGGGTAAAGTTTGCCTATACAGCCAATGGGCGTACAGTACTTAACGGACTTGATTTCACTTTGAAAAAGGGGCAAACATTAGCTATTATCGGATCAACCGGAAGCGGAAAAAGTACAGTAGCATCTTTGCTCACCCGCTTGTATAGTGTGAGTGATGGTGCTATTCTGATTGATGGAGAAAATATTGATGCGTTTGCTCTTGATTCTTACCGGCAGCATATGGCCTTTGTACCGCAGGATGTATTTCTGTTTTCGGATACCATTTTCAATAATATTGCTTTTGGGTTAAGCAGCGAAGAAATCCCCGATATAGAAGAAAGGGTAACAGAGGCGGCCCGAATGGCAGCGGTTCACAGTACCATTACCGATTTTCCTGAGGGGTATAAAACTGAAATTGGCGAGCGGGGTATCTCACTTTCAGGCGGACAAAAGCAACGTATTTCTTTGGCCAGAGCTTTGGTGCGCAACCCCGAAATTCTCCTGTTGGATGATTGCCTTTCGGCAGTAGATACGGTTACCGAATCACAAATTTTATCGAACTTTAAAACTGTTTTTGAAGGGCGTACGGTATTGATTATCAGTCATAGGGTTTCGGCTGTTCAGGGGGCCGACCAGATATTGATGATGGAAGACGGTACCATTGCCGAGCGGGGAACACATGCCGAACTTATGGCGCTGAAAGGGGCTTACGCTGCACTTTACCAAAAGCAGTTGAGTGAAGCATACCGGCAGGGATAACCGGTGCGAAAAACAGAAATGTTTGGAAATAACCTCAATCTTATTCTATCTTTACAAATGTAAAAAACAAACCAACAGTGAAGTTGTAAATAATTTTAGAAACGATGGAGGATTTTAACAAGAACGAGAGGCAAGAGATCTACTCTAAAAAAATCAGGGCGGGGAAACGCACGTATTTTTTTGATGTGAAGTCGACCAGGGGCAATGATTATTTTATCACCATAACCGAAAGCACCAAGAAACTGGAAGATGGCTCTTACGTAAAGCACAAAATTTTTCTGTACAAAGAAGATTTCAACAAGTTTATTGAGGCACTGAATGAAACCGTAAATCATGTAAAGAGCGATTTGCTTCCTGAATATGATTTTGAGGAGTTCAGCAGGCGCAATGCCAATGGTGCTTCCCAGTCTTCGGCAGGCGATGACGAAATCTGATTTATAATTAAAATAAATTATTGGAAGCCGGTTGACCGATACAGCCGGCTTTTTTATTATTGAACCAAGTTATATGAACAAAAATCAATCGGCACTTTATACATTAATCACTGTTTTTTTCTTTTGGGGATTTATTGCTGCATCAAACGGAATATTTATCCCGTTTTGCAAAGTGCATTTCCAGCTCTCCCAATTTCAGTCGCAACTTATCGACCTCACTTTTTACGGAGGTTATTTTATCGGGTCGCTTATTTTATTTTTATTCTACCGCCTGGCCGGTATGGATTTTCTAAATAAAATAGGGTACAAACGCGGCATTATTTACGGACTTTTAATTTCAACGGCCGGGGCACTTTCTATAATTCCTGCAGTAAACTCGGGCTCATTTTATTTTATTCTGTGTTCGTTTTTTTTAGTGGCACTTGGTTTTTCACTGCAACAAACGGCTTCGCAACCTTATGTTATTGCTTTGGGTACACCCGAAACCGGAGCCCAGCGCTTAAACTTAGCCGGAGGGGTTAATTCGCTGGGTACTACTTTGGGCCCCATTCTGGTAAGCTACTTTTTATTCGGGTCTGTTACTAATCCCAATCCGGGCGATACTTCTATCGGGGCAATTAAAGAGTTATACCTTATTGTGGCATCGGTTTTTATTTTGATGGCTGTTTTTTTCACTCTTTCCAAATTGCCAGCGGTGCAAAATAATGAAACCATTGAACCGGGAGCTGGTGCTTTAAAATTTCCTCAGCTCACTTTGGGTATGCTCGCTATTTTTATTTATGTAGGAGTGGAGGTTACCATTCAAAGCAATATGGGAGCTTTACTCCGGCTGCCCGAATTTGGCGGATACGATGAGAAAAGTATTTCACCATTTATCTCACTTTACTGGGGAAGCTTAATGATTGGTCGCTGGACCGGTGCGGTGAGTGTATTTAACCTGAAAGGCATTTCAAAAACAGTGGCTTTGGTGGTTGTTCCGTTTGTAGCATTTGCCTTGGTGTTGTATGTAAATTACCTTCACGGTTCGGATGCGGCTAAATTGCTTCCTTATGCAATTTGTATTTTAATTATGATAGCCACCATGTTTTTTGCAGGCGATAATCAGGAAAGGGCTCTTGTGGCATTTTCATTATTAGGTTTGGCAGCTATGGTCATTGGGTTATTAACTACCGGAGAAACGGCTCTTTTTGCTTTTATAAGCGGAGGGTTGGCCTGTTCCGTTTTGTGGCCATGTATTTTTAGTGTGGCTTTAATGGGGCTGGGTAAATATGCATCGCAGGGTTCGGCTTTTTTAATTATGATGATTTTAGGGGGAGCGGTTATTCCGCCTTTGCAGGGGTTGCTGGCCGATGCTACCGATATTCACTCTTCGTACATCATTACGATACTTTGTTTCGCCTATCTGGCGTTTTACGGATACCGTGTAAAAGGGATTTTGAGAAAACAGGGAATTGTAAACGTACCATCAACGGGAGGATCACATTAATGAAGTATCTGGCAGGTATTATTTTTATACTCGCTTTAGCCGCTTGTAGCAAAAAGGTTGAACTCACTCCGCATGAGCCGTCAGTTACGTTTAACGAACCTGCTTCCGTTTCGGTTTTCAGCGGGGGAATCGTTTATTTAAATCTGAAAACGCAGGCGAATGCCGGTCTTTTTACTCTGCAGGTTTTGCATTCATTAAACGGGGCAGCCGAGGTTACAGACACTACTATAATGCTTACGGGCACCACTTTTACCTGGCCGTTTGAATACACAGTTCCCGACATGGCAACTTTACCTGCTACTATACGCCTCTTTTTTGTGGTAACCGATTTGAAGGGCAAGCGGGCATCTGCCTCCTTTGTGATTTCAGTAATCAATAATCCGGTTGATTTGGGCGTTCTGCATAATGGAGTTGTATACAATGTAAACGCCACTTCAAAAAATGCCCAATGGGATTTGGTTAACAATGCGGCCCGGCAATTAGCCGATTCATTAAATTACGATTTGATGAATACAACTCATTCCGCTGCTGCTAATATGGAAAAAGGATGGCGGTCGCCTGCTACTTATTCTTTTACTGAGTTTGTTAAAACATCAGCGGTTAATTTTGATAACGCCACATCAAAGGAGTTGATTAATGTGTGGAATAATCCGTTTTACACACATGTTGCCCGGGTTAAAGATATAGCTGTAGGCGATTTGCTGGTGGTGTGGTTGCGAAACGGAGCGTTTGGTATAATTAAAATTACGCAAATAGACGATACCACACCGGGAGCCGATAATCAGTTTATCCGGTTTGTATATAAAAAACAGGAATAAAAAATGAAAAGAATAGGAGTGTTAACTTCAGGTGGAGATGCACCGGGAATGAATGCCTGCATAAGAGCTGTGGTGAGAGCCGGACTGCATTATAACCTGGAAGTTTACGGAATAATGAATGGCTACAACGGGATGATAAACGGAGAAATGGTAAAGATGGAGTTTTCGAGCGTGGCTAATATAATTCAGCGGGGAGGAACTATTTTAAAAACCTCGCGCAGCGAAGAATTTAGAACTGTTGAAGGAAGGTTAAAAGCCTACGAACAGTTAAAAAGAAACGGAATTGATGGTATAGTAGCCATTGGCGGGAACGGAACATTTACAGGAGCCGAAATTTTTACCAAAGAACATAATATTCCTGTGATTGGTGTGCCGGGTACTATCGATAATGATTTGTACGGAACCGATTATACCATTGGATTTGATACCGCAGTAAATACTGCTTTAGATGCGATTGATAAAATAAGGGATACTGCGGTTTCGCACGGGCGTACTTTTTTTATTGAAGTAATGGGACGCGATACCGGATTTATTGCTTTGAGTTCGGCAGTAGCAGGTGGTGCCGAGGCTGTACTTATTCCTGAAACCGAAACCAAACTGCACGATTTGGGCGAAATGTTTAAAGCATTTGAACAAAGCAAAAGATCGTTTTCCATTATTGTGGTGGCCGAAGGAGATGAAGAAGGCGGTGCTTTTGAGATTCAAAAAAAGATGCTCAAACTTCATCCCGGATTACAATCGCGGGTAACCATTTTGGGTCATATACAACGCGGGGGAGCACCAACTGCATTCGACCGCATTAATGCTTCCATGATGGGCACCGGAGCGGTAGATGCACTGCTTGCGGGAGAGCGCGATAAAATGGTGGGAGTTGAAAATAATAAGGTAGTGCTTACTCCTTTTCACGAGGCAATTTTCAGGAGGAAACCGGTGAATGAGTATTTCCTTCATCTGGCCGAGGTGCTGAGTTAATCAGGAAATTTTTTACAAAAGTCATAATTTCTTTGGTGCGGTCGCCAGCCACTGCAACTTCATTTCCGTTACTCATAATTAATGAATGGCTTCCGGTGCGCGATTGCATGGTTACATGCCTCACATTAATCAGATACGACCGGTGGATGCGCAAAAAGCCCATTTGCTCGGTAAGCATGTCTTCAAAATACTTTAATTTTTTCCCTACGTAGATTCTTCCCTTGGAGGTAGTAAAAATTTCGCTGTAAGCTCCATCGGCTTTGAAATAGATTAATTCATTAATATCAAAAAAGTATTTTCCCTCTGACGATGGAATGCAAATGCGAGCGGGCTGATGCAGAGTAAGGTTATTTTTAAGTACTTCTAATTGAGAAGCGGTTGTCTGGTAGATTTTAGCTTTTTTAAATTTGTTGATGGCCTCTTCCAGATGGGTTATTTGAACGGGTTTGAGCAAATAATCTAAAGCCGAAAGCCGGAATGCCTGTAAAGCGTAATCACTGTAGGCAGTTACAAAAATGATTTCAAAATTGAGTTCATCAGGTTGTAAAAAATCCATTAATTCAAGACCGCTGCTTCCGGGCATTTCAATATCTAAGAAAACCAAATCGGGTTTATGTTTGCGTATGGCAGCCACACAGGAAGTCATGTCATCGCATAATTCAACTATTTCAATATTACTGAAATAGTCTTTTACAATGGCGTGAAGAATTTCGCGTGCTGCTCTTTCGTCATCTGCAATTATTGCTTTAATGGTCGGTTCGGTCATTTTATATGTTTTTGGCCTGTAATATAATCAAAATGGAATTCTCAGGTTAACAA
>JAIBAK010000005.1 GCA_019695215.1 Bacteroidia bacterium
TCCATTACAGCTCATCAAAATTTTTAACTAAAATACCGGGTTAATAAATTAAAAGGGCTCATAAGCCCCATATTCTCTTCAATAAATCCCCCAAAATAGAGTTGTGCAACAGCTACCGCTGTTAGCAGTAGTGGTTCTTTTTCGTCCGTCATTTTGATAGTTTTAGAATTTTAAATGCTCCTTGTCCAACGATGAAAAATACAATTGTCCCAACGATAAGGTCGGGATATTTCGAGTTCGTCAAGTAAACAAGTCCGCCAGCAACAATTACTCCGAGATTTACGATTACATCATTAGATGTGAAAATCATGCTTGCTTGCATATGTGCTTCCTTGCTTTTGCTTTTTTGTAATAGATATAAGCAAAGTCCATTGCCGATAAGTGCAAGAATTGAAATAATAATCATTGTCTGAAATGCTGGAACTGCTTCCATTCCTAAAAATCGTCTTATAACTTCAATGAAACCGAAAACGGCAAGTGTCAATTGTAAATAACCTGCTGATTTTGCGATGTTCTTTTTTCGTGTCATTGTCCCACCAACTGCAAAGAGTGCAAGTCCGTAAACAATGCTATCGGCAAGCATATCCAAACTATCCGCCACAAGTCCCATTGAATTTGAAATAAAACCTGTCGTTAGTTCAAGTGCAAAAAAGAAAAAGTTAATCGCTAAAACCTGCCAAAGTAATTTTCTTTCTCTGTCTGTGTTCTCTGTTGTAGCTGTGTAATTGTCTGCCGAAACGCTGTCAATAATAGAAGTGTCAAACTTTAAGTTGTCAAGTCGCTGAAAAATTTGGTCGTGGTTGTCTGTATGAAAAACGGTCAGTTTTCTGTTTGCAATATCAAAGTCTAACGAGTTGATATTTGTCAAGTCGGCAAGTTTCATCCGTATCATTTGTTCTTCGGATGGGCAGTCCATTTTTGATATTTTAAATGTCGTTTTCTGCATTGTCTATTGATGTCGGTTGGGTCGTCCTACCATTACTGCTAACGGTTTGGCGCTTGGCGCAGTGGCGGATTTCGGAGCACAAAACTGTCAATACACCACAAAAGTTGATGCGAGGTAGAATGTTCAATTAACCACGTCACCCGCCATTGAGCCAAACGCCTGTTATAGGGCGTTTTTCTTTTCAGTCCGCAGTAACTTTGCATTACAAATAAGTTATTAAATTTCTGTTTGCTGTCAGCTTACTTGTTATTTCAACTTCCTTACATTTCATAAGTTGATTGTAAATATATTTCATTGCTTTATTTGGTAAAGTCCTAACGTGTATTTTGTCGGGCAATGAATAAACAAAACCATTGTATAAATTTAATTTTTCCGGCTCGTCAACTCTGTCACCGTGCGGGTCGCTTGGGAAAATATTGTCTGGGTCACTTTTATGTATTCTCCAAATTCCGTTATGCTTAACAGTTTTTTCTAAAAGTAACCGTTGTCCTGTCTCGGTTATTTCTGAAAAGTCGGGAAGTTCAAATTCAATCATAGTTTTAATTAAAAGAGTTGTTCAACATCATTGTATAGCATAATTCCCTTGTTACAAACTAAATCGAAAAATTCCGTATTGTCTGTGAAGTTGTAATGATTGGAAATAATAATACCCACTTGTTCAGGTGTTAGATTTTTTCCTTTCGTTTCATTAATTCTCTCGGTTATTAAAGCTAAAGTGCTTCGATACCACGTCAATAAATTTTCTGCGTATGCCATTTGTTTTTAAATTAAGTTGTCAATATTGTTATTGATTTCAAGTTGAATGTTTGAATATTTTATCAATGCTTCAACCTTGTTTGGGTCGGTTATTTCTATTGTTTCAAAAGGCATATTAATTGCTCCTGGTCCGAACGTTACAATTTCTTCTTTGCTGTCGCTCGGTCTTAATGTCTTGGCTATGACTCGTCCTGAAAAAAGTTTACACTATTTGATTAATAATCCTAATACAAGTTTACACAAAAAAGTTAATCCTAAATAAGGTTAACAAATAAAAGTTATACCATAATATTCTCCTTTCTTTTGTAATAGTTTTTCCAAGTACGTTTAAGCGGTCTGTTGAGTTGATGAGCAGCAACAGGAGTAAGCATTTCAATACTGCTATGTGGTCTTAAATGATTGTAAGTACTTATAGCAACAGCTACATTATATTGAGCAGTTTCAAAATCTGTATGAACTTCTTCGAGCAATTCATCTTTTAATATACCATTTACCCTTTCGGCAATGGCATTCTCTAATGGATCTCCAGTCTGGGTCATTGAAATACTGATATGATTATCGTTAAGCAATTCCACATAATCATTACACCCATATTGCAAACCACGGTCTGAATGATGAACCAATCGACTATCGAGTTTGGTTCTTTTAGGGATTGATTTTAAAGCCATTTGCAGGGCTTTGATTGTACCTTTAGCTGAGAGATCGTGATGCAAACAAAAGCCTACTATTTTACGGCTGTATGCATCAGTAATAAGTGATAAATAAGCAAAGTCATTTTGTAAATGGATATACGTAATATCACTTACCCAAAGTTGATTTGGTGCAGTAGGCTCAAATCCTTTTATGAGATTTTGATATTTTTTAAATGGATGATTAGAAAAAGTTGTTATCGGTTTTCTCCGTTTTCGTTTACGAACCAGCAAACCATTATCTTTTAATAAATCAAAGAAGGCATCCCTGCCTAAATGAATATTATGCTCCTCCATAAATGGTTGAAGAATCCCTAACATTTTTCGCGCGCCAATTTTTTTTTGATTGATACGTAATCGTGCTACCTGATTCAATAATAAATCATTACTCAGGTATCTTTTTTCTTTGGTGCGATGAAATTTATAATACGCCTGAGTGCTATAACCAAGCAATGAACAAAGCTCCCGAATACTTCGGTTAGGCTTGCGTTGTTCTACTTTCAAGACCGCTTGGTGCCAGACTTTTTTCGAATAGGTCGTCCTAGTTCTTCTTCGGTAATATTAATTACCTCAGTAAGCACTTCATTAAGCAGCCTGGCTTTTCGTAACTCAGCTTGTAACTGTTTTATATCAGTTGGTAATTCTTCTGAATTAATTGCAGGCTTTACCTTTTTAGGTTTATTGGGTTTGCTTTTCATCTTGCCTTTGTAGCGTTGTACCCATTGGTG
The DNA here is from genome assembly GCA_019695215.1 of Bacteroidia bacterium. Taxonomy (GTDB): domain Bacteria; phylum Bacteroidota; class Bacteroidia; order UKL13-3; family UKL13-3; genus JAGPCK01. The sequence goes on from JAIBAK010000005.1 coordinate 3,120, forward strand.
AATCGTTCTAAAGTCAAGGTCATGCTTTTGACCTAATCCTCTGAATGAAATCTCCGAGGTTAAATACTCGGTAATAATACTTTCTTTTTTTTGTTCTGAAATCATTTTGTTGACGTTTTTAGTGTCAACCTATTTCAGGACGAGACAGGTGTCAATCGTGAATGACTGTCAAAGGAAGAAAAGTCCTAACGGTGGTGGTCGCCCCATTACGCTGTGGTGTCTGTTAAACTTGCCCATAACTAGTATATACACTCAACTTTTGCCCCTTTAGTTGAGTATAATGTTCCAATAGGGTACATTAGGCTCATGTTTTCGGTTTTGGAGTTGAGGTTTATTTTTTTCATTTTTTTAAAGTTAATCGGTCTGGCGTACGAACTTTCCGTTCTTTCTGTATTAGGGAAATGTAGTAAGAAAAGTTGAGTGAGGTCATGGTTTAGTACTTTGAACAGGCAAGGTATTAAAAGTTTCGAAGTTTGGCAAAAAAGTTTTAAATTAAAAGTTTGAGGTTTCAAGTTAGAGATTTCAAGTTAGAGATTTCAAGTTTACGGTTTGAAGTTTGAGGACATCACCCCTGCCCTGTTAGCTGTGCTGAACACTTCGGGTTTCTCTTAAACCGTCATCAACCGCTCAAGGGGGCTTTGGTTTGTGCTTCTCTGAAATATTCTTTTAAAAGGAACGCTCCTGTCCCCCTTGCAGCGTGGGGATGCAGCGGATGCGAAGGGGGTTGGGGGATGAATGCGGATGCCGGGTTTGACCTCTACGCTTCAACGAAAACAGGTGGTGAATTGGGACTCCGGAGCACGAATGGGCAATGTTTCGACTTCGCTCAACAGGACAGGGCACGAATGGGCAATGTTTCGACTTCGCTCAACAGGACAGGGCACGAATGGGCAATGTTTCGACTTCGCTCAACATGACAGGGCACGAACGGGTAGACTCTTCGCGATGCTTAGAGTGACGGTAAGGGGTGAAATTTAAATTGTGTCGTCTTTCTGAGCACAGCGAAGAAACTGTTGCCCGCTGGCAAAATGCAGGTTCTAACTGGCATATGTTTCCCCGTATAGACGGGATGTACCACGACCGCTCAACAGGACAAGGCTCCAACGGGCAGACTCTTCGCGATGCTCAGAGTGACGGATTATTGAGGAAAATGTGTGCTGCGCATAGCGTGATGATAATATTAAAACGAAACGGGTGACTGATATAAAACCAGCCACCCGTTTGTGGTGAAAAACTACATTTAAATTACTTCAGCAATATTTTTTGAATAAAATGTGTATTTCCGGAATTCCATTCAACAAACACCATTCCCCGAGGTAAGTCGGCTATGTTTACCGGAAGGATACCGTTAAACGGCATTACTTTTTCTTCTCTTAAAGTTCTCCCCAAAATATCTGTAATTCTAAGTGTACCGGCCGAGGTGCTGCTTCCTTTCAGGTTCAGTACATCACCGGCAGGGTTGGGATATAAAATAAAATTTCCTTTTTGCGATAGTTTGCGAATACCTGCTTTTATCTGCACGGTATCTACCACCACAAATTGCTGCATCATGCTGTTGTCTTCGTGGGTAAGAATATGGCAATGGTACATAAAGGCATACATCGGATTAATTTCGGGCGAAGGGAAACTGTCGAAACTTGCCACAAAACGCACGGTGCGGTATGGAGGTACCAATACATCGTCCTTGTACCCGAGCCAGTTTTTAGGTAATGTTCCGTTATAAAAAGAATTATATACAATGGCACCTGTGGTATCCCGCATATCAATTACCTGAAACTGCACTTTGTGTATATGAAAAGGATGATACACATTGGTAGTATTTTTTATGCTCCATATTTCTTTTGAGTTTACCTGTATAATATCGTTTATGGAATCCATATTCATGGTATCTCCGTTAATAGTCCAGGTGCCTATTTTTCCGCCTATGGTTGAGTCGTTGCCCAGCACCTTTAACCGGTACGATACATTGGTGGTATCAATGGCATACGGTTTTAAAGTAACGGGTTTGATGCCCGGTGTTGCCGGATGAATGGAGGTATCAACCACAAAAGCCATGAATGCATTTTTATTTATAAAGCCGCCTGTAACATAACCGGGAGTAGTGGTTCCGGGAGGGCCTGCTGCCGGCAATGAGGAAGACCTGTTGTTGAGGTAAACCGTGTCGCTGTTATTTTTCAGAGAGAAATCAATAAGAATTTCGTAGCGCTCGCCCGGACCTATGATAATTGAATCTATTGCATGCGGAATGGCTGTAAAACCACCGTCAGTGGCAATAAGGTATAAGGGTTCGTAAGCAGTGGGAGTGTTGTATTTATTGCCTACGACCACCTGAAATGTTTTGCGGTACGACCCGTTAAGCAAACGTAAACGAACCAATCCTTTGGGCACTTTCAGGTATCCGTTCAGCACTCCGTTCACCAGAGTGTAAGGGCCGTTTCCGGGAGTGTGAATGCTTCCGCCACCTGCAGTATCCAGTCCGTTCACCACGCACACATTTCCTGTTTTAGGGCCAAAAGTAAAACCCTTGTCCTGTATTACAATCGGAAAATCGTTGGTATCGTAATGATGCGGCAACATAGAAATAAGCGGATCGGTTGGCTGCTCCACCAATATCATTCCTGCCAGACCTTTTATAACCTGATACGTGGTGCTATCCATTAAATGCGAATGGTACCAGCAGGTTTGCGTAGGATCAATTACATTAAAACTTGTATTAAAAGTACCCCCATTTTTTTCAATGGGTTCCTGCGGGCCTCCGTCTAAATGCGCAGGCAGATTTAATCCGTGCCAGTGAATGGTGGTGCTTTGTCCGTTAATGCGGTTTACGGAGGATAAATTAAGCATTTGACCACCTTGCCAAACCATTGTAGGGCCCAGATAAGTGGCCTGATTGTAGGCCATTGTAGGGATAGGTTTGTTAAATAGAAGCGTGTCGCCTCCGATGGCAGATGGAGTAGTTTGCGATGGATAAAAGTTGTGACTTGAATCATGAGCAGTAATGGTAAAATTACCACTGGCACTTTTTAGTAAAGGCGGATTGGTAATTAACTGATTGTAGCGCTGTGCCCATGCATCCTGTACCGCAAGCAATAGCATAGCGGCTGCTAAGTTTTTAAGTAGCTTTGTTGTCATAAAGTGATTATTAATTATTAAAAATAGGTTGGTAACTGTTAGGTAATTGCAATCGGTTTCACTTTTCGTTTCTCACAATGCAATATTAAACGTTTAGCCGGAAAATCAAAAATATCTTTCAGACTGTGTTTGATAGGCTTGAATAGGTATCTGATAAAAAGTAATTTTGCTTAACGAATTCATGAGGTATGAAAACAAGTTATATCCTGCTTGCCGCACTCAGTTGCTTTATGCATATCAACCCTTCGGGTGCACAAACAAATCCGATTACGAACGGAAGTTTTGAAAACTGGAACACCATTCCTAATACCGGTGGAGCCATGGATCCTGCCAATTGGCGCTCGTTTAATCAATACACCACCAACGGAAATATTGCAGGCATTTCGCAGTCGCCCGATGTGTACCGCGGTTTTTATTCATTACAGATTACTCCCTTAAAAAGCCCCAGCCTTAATGACACGCTTACCAGCGGTATCATGAGCGGCAATCCGGGCATTGACCCTTTTGATCTCGCGTTTTCGTGGGCGGGTTCCGGTTTTTCTAATCCCGAACAAACAATTTACGGCTACTACAAATACTCGCCCGATACTGCTTTTGCCGATTCGGCCTACCTGATTTTATATGCTACGGGCTCCGGCAATTTGTGGGGATATTATACATTTACCCCTTCGGCTACGTATAAACTTTTTGAAGTTACGGCTACGGGTAATACGGCTGCTACCACCAACCTGTCGATGGTGTTTTACTACCGCAGCAATAATACGCTTGCAGTACCCAAAGGGAAACTGCTCATTGACGAATTAAGCACCGATAACCCAAACAGTATAAACAAAAAGATACTGCAAAATGATGCACGTGTATACCCGAATCCTGCCGGCACTACCCTGTATATTTCTATTCCCGAAAATTTAAAAAACAAACGGCCTGTGCTACGTTTAACCACCATGCAGGGAAAACTCATTGCCGATGGGTTTGACACTACTTTTACCGGTGATGACAGGATGGAATTTACCCGCAAAAGTTTACCTGCCGGAATGTATGTGGCCACGCTTTTTGCAGATAACGGAGAGCAATGTAATTTCACGATTGTGCTGCAATAGCAACTTACGGCAACCAAAAATAAAAAAGGCCAAAGCATCACAGCTCCGGCCTTTTTTATGCAACTACCAAACTTAGTTACTTGGCAAAATTAACGGCACGTTTTTCACGAATCACCGTAATTTTTATTTGTCCGGGGTAAGTCATTTCTTTCTGGATGCGGGTAGCCAGATCAAACGAAAGCACATCGGCCTGCTCATCGGTTATCTTTTCGCTTTCTACAATTACACGCAATTCACGTCCGGCCTGAATGGCAAATGATTTTTCGACACCGGGGTACGAAAGAGCCATTGCCTCGAGGTCTTTTAAACGTTTAATATAATTTTCTACATCCTCTCTGCGTGCACCGGGGCGCGAACCTGAAATGGCATCGCACGCCTGAATAACAGGGGCAATAAGGCAGTTCATTTCAATTTCATCGTGGTGCGCACCAATAGCATTTACCACATCCGGATGTTCTTTATATTTTTCGGCCAATTGCATACCGAGTAACGCGTGTGGTGTTTCGGGATTATCATCAGGAACTTTTCCAATATCGTGAAGTAATCCGGCACGTTTAGCCAGCTTTACATTTAAACCCATTTCGGCAGCCATGGTGGCGCAAAGATTGGCTACCTCGCGCGAGTGCTGCAACAAATTTTGTCCGTAAGACGAACGATACCTCATGCGGCCCACCATGCGCACCAGTTCGGGGTGCAGGCCATGAATGCCCATGTCAATACAAACGCGCTCTCCTATTTCTACAATTTCCTCTTCAATTTGTTTTTTCACTTTAGTAACCACCTCTTCAATACGAGCAGGGTGAATACGTCCATCAGTCACCAGGCGGTGTAGTGAAAGGCGGGCAATCTCTCTGCGAATGGGGTCGAAACCCGAAAGAATAATTGCTTCGGGAGTGTCGTCCACAATAATTTCGATTCCGGTAGCGGCTTCCAGCGCACGAATATTTCTTCCTTCACGACCAATGATACGTCCTTTCATTTCGTCACTTTCAATATGGAAAACCGAAACGGAATTCTCAATAGCCTGCTCGGCTGCTGTACGCTGAATGGTTTGGATCACAATTTTCTTGGCATCTTTTACCGCGGTAAGTTTAGCTTCGTCCACAATATCTTTTGCCATCACCATTGCCTGTGTGCGGGCTTCATCCTTCAATGCTTCTATCATCTGGGCTTTGGCTTCATCAGCACTCATACCCGCCACTTTTTCGAGTGTTTTAATTTGCGATTGAAGCGCTTTGTCCAGCTCTTCCTTTTTGTGATTTACAGCTTCTACCTGACGGGTGTACTGCTCTTTCAGTTTGTCCAGCTCGTTTTCTTTGCGCTGGGTGTTTTCCATTTTCTGATTGAGGCTTTGCTCTTTTTGTTTTATCCGGGTTTCGGCCTGAGCAATGTGATTGTTTTTGGAATTCACTTCTTTTTCGTGCTCTGCCTTAAGCTGCATGAAACGTTCTTTTGCCTGCAGTTCTTTGTCTTTGCGAATTACCTCGGCCTTGGCTTCGGCTTCTGCAATAATGCCTGATGCTTTTCCTTTTTGCTGACTACCGGCAATAAACCAGGTAATCAATGCGCCTATGATTGCAGCAGCAATAATCAATACAATTTCTAAAATTCCCATCTTCTCCTTTTTCTATTTAATAATTTAACATAAGGTATATACCATACACCGGAATAAAGGGAGAAAAACGTAAATGAGGCTGAATTCAGATTTCAATATCGCGCAACGACTCGCTCAGTCTTGTTATGGCTTCGGCCACGCGATGGTCTTCAACAGGCTGAACGTCTTTGATGCTTAAATTTTCAGTGGCCAGCTCAAGCGCGCACATGGCTAGTACGTCTTGTTTATCTTTTACGGAAAAATGTTCAAAGTATGCTTTCACCCGTTGGTTAATCATGTTAGCAGCTTCCCTCACCCTCGCTTCGTCTGCTTCCGCAATTTTCAGCGGGTAATGTCGGTCGGCTATATTAACTTTTATCTGTAATTCACTCATTTTGTTGTACGCCTTCTCAGTCGCTTAACAATCTGATGCATGTATCGATTTCCCTGATATACTGATTGATTAGCTTCTTGTGCTCCTTCACATCAGCATGCGACAGGGTTATCGCATTTGCAAGTTTACTGATTTTATTCGTTTCTTCCAGTTCCTTGTTGGCATTTTTTTGCGCGTCTAATTCCGACTGCATTTGGGCCAATTTAACCTCAAGATTCTGAATTTTAGTCTGTTCTGTCTCAAGCAGCTGTTTAAGCCGTTTAACTTTTTTTTGAATTTCAGTTAATTGGTCAAGCAGGGCCTTGCTCATTGCCTTATTTCCGCGTTCAATTGTTTGCGATAATTCTCCACTAATTTTTGCATCACTTTATCTACCTGTTCGCTGGTGAGGGTTTTTTCGGTATCCTGCAAAATAAAACTGAGGGCATATGATTTTTTACCTTCCGGAAGTTTATTTCCTTCATACACATCAAACATATCAACGGCACGCAGCAGTTTACGCTCCGATTCATGCGCAATACGTTCGAGGTCGGCAAATTTCACCTGCTTATCAATTAACAGCGACAAGTCTCTGCGCACCTCCGGAAATTTGGCAACAGGTGTTACCACCGTGGCACTTGCCGATTCGGTTTGGCACATAATATCCCAGTTAAGGTCGGCATAAAAAACGGGTGCTTCAATATCGTATTTTTTTGACAGCGCTGTTGAAACCATTCCGTATTCTCCTATCAGCACACCCTCTCTCATCAATTGGGTGCGTGTAGCTAAATAAGCCGAATGACCGTGCACCGATTCGCAGTTTGTAATTCCGGCTTTGGCCAGCAATTCTCCCACAAATGTTTTAAGATAATAATAACTCACATCGGTTGCGGGTGTGGTCCAGTTAGGCTGATTTTGTTTCCCTGTTACCCATAGCGCCAAGTGATTTTGCTCTTTATACGAATTGGCTTCTTTGCGGTAAGTTTTTCCAAACTCGTAAATTTTTAAATCGGCCTGTTTGCGGTTGGTGTTGTATTGAATGGTTTGCAGCCCATAGAACAACATGGTTTGCCGGAGTACATCCAGTTCGTTACTGAGCGGATTAAGTATGGCAACTAATGATTTTTTTTCTTCATCGCTGTAATTGGCCGATGAGGTGAGGCTGAATCCGTAAATTTCATTGAATCCGCTATGAGAAAGAAAATCTCCGGTACGCGAACGGAAACGGAAAAATTTCTCTTCGGGCGTAACCGAAATACAGGAACGAATGGAAGCCGGAATATCAATTTGGTTGTACCCGTAAATGCGCATTATTTCCTCGGCAATATCTACCTCGCGGGTCACATCCACACGATAAGCAGGTACAGTTAATACCCAATCAGCATTGCCCGTATCGTTACTTATTTTTATTTCGAGGCGTTGTAAAATAGATTTTATTTCAGTTGCCGGTATTTCTTTCCCGGCCAGTTTGCAAAAACGTGTAAGATTAAAAGGGACCTGATGCGGTGCTGTTTTAGCCGGATACATATCAACCGTACAGCTGGTAATCTCTCCTCCTGCCACTTCCATTATCAGCTGTGCGGTAAGTTCCATGGCAGCGATGGTTATATCGGGGTCGGTGCCGCGTTCAAACCTGAACGATGCATCGGTACTTAGTGCATGCGTTTTAGCAGCCTTGCGTATAGTGGCCGGATTAAAATAAGCGCTTTCAATAAACACCTCGGTAGTTGCCTCATTTATTCCCGAGTCAAGACCGCCAAAAACACCTGCCATTGCCATAGGTTCAACGGCATTGCATATCATCAATTCAAAACCATGTAATTTGCGTTCGGTTTTATCAAGGGTGGTAAACAGCGTGCCCGCCTCCGCTTTTTTTACTATAATTTTATTTCCTTTTATTTTGCTTACATCAAATGCGTGAATGGGCTGCCCAATGCTGTGAAGTACATAATTAGTGGCATCTACAATATTGTTGATGGGGCTAAGTCCGATTGCCTTTAAGCGATTTTGTAACCATGCAGGCGAAGGCTGCACTTTTACCCCGCTCACCACACACCCCGAATACCTTGGACAGGCGCTGCTATCTTCAATACTCACTTCAATTTTAGAGTCTCCTTTTACCGCGGGCAATGACTTGCGCCAGATTTTAAGAGGTAAATTTTTTACAGCAAAAATATCACGTGCCACTCCCAGATGTGAAGCCGCATCACCTCTGTTGGGTGTTAATCCTATTTCAAAAACAGTATCGGTGTACACAGGTAAAACCTGCGACAGTGGCAAACCAACTTTTGTTTCAGCAGGCAATACCATAATCCCGGCATGGCTTTGTCCTAACCCAATTTCATCCTCGGCACAAAGCATTCCCTCTGACACCTCTCCTCTGATTTTGCTTTTAGAAATTTTAAAAGATTCTCCAGCGGTTGGATACAGCGTAGTACCCACCAGTGCTACGGCTACTTTTTGCCCGGCAGCCACATTGGGTGCACCACATACTATTTGTAAGGGAGTACCTGTTCCGGCATCAACTGTTGTTACACGCAAACGGTCGGCATTGGGATGCTGCACACAGGTAAGCACCTCACCGGTAACTAACCCCTGCAAGCCTCCTTTTACCGAAATGTATTCTTCAAAATGTTCTACTTCAAGTCCGCAGTTGGTTAATACCTGTTCTAATTCCGGGGCCGAGAGTGTGTTTTCTATAAAATCGTTAAGCCAATTGAGTGAAATCTTCATAAGGCAACGAAATTAAAGAATTTAGTTTGGTGGTTAAAGAAAGAAACGCAAGAAGATGAAAACTATAACCTATTGATTAAACGGGAAGTGCTAAAGTTTTTCGATTTGCTGAATATTAATTGTATTATTGTAATGTCCTGAACAGGATAGTGCACGCTGTTGTGCACCGGGTTTTCACCCAAAGAATAACTACAACTTCATTAAACCATTTGCACAGGGTAATTTATTGAACAAACAAGAACATTTAGATTTATACATGAAAAAGGGCACAGTTAAATTTTACAACATCGAAAAGGGGTATGGTTTTATAACCGATTCGGAAACCAATACTGATATTTTCGTTCACCGCACGGGCTTAAAATCTCCGATTCGACAGGGAGATCAGGTTACGTTTGACGTTGAAAACGGGAAAAAAGGACTTACCGCAGTAAATGTTGAACGCGGGTAAGTTTATTCCGGTTAATTTCATTTTACCTAACCCCAATCAATCCACATGGAAGTAGTTTTCAGGCCAGGCCAAAAAACGTTTTTTAATACGCTTCGCAATAGAATAAACCAGTATTTCATTGAAAACCAAATTACCCAGGAGGGCAATGAAGTGCTGTACTCAAAAACAATCATCATTAGCACCTTATTAATTGCCAATTATACGCTGCTGGTTTTTTTCACTCCGCCTCAGGTATGGATACAAATTGCTTTATGCATTTTGCTTGGAATTTTGTTTGCGATGGTTGGGTTTAATATGATGCACGATGGCTCGCACGGAAGTTATTCAAAAAATAAAGTGCTAAATACCATTATGGCCTACACCCTGAATGTGCTTGGTGGCAATGCACTAATCTGGCATCAAAAGCATAATTTAAATCACCACACTTATACCAACATAGAGCATCTGGATGATGATATCGATCTGAAACCTTTTTTACGCCAGCATATGGGACAGAAAAAGAAATGGTTCCACAGGTATCAGCATGTGTATGCTTACCTGCTGTATGCAGCTACTTTTTTCTTCTGGGTTTACGTGCGTGATTTTGTTAAATACTTTTCGGGTAAAATAGCTCAGGATACGCCCATCAGAAAATGGACTCCGGGAGAGCATTTTATTTTCTGGTTTTCAAAGGTGGTGCATATAACCATTTTTGTACTTATTCCTTCTTCACAGGTTGGTCTTGGTCACACTCTTATAGGTTATGTAATTATGGCCACCTTTCTTGGTTTTATTTTGTCGAGCGTATTTCAGTTAGCTCATATTTTTGAATCAAGTTTTTTCCCGGTGGTGCCTGAACCCAACCAGCCCATGGATATTGAAACCGAATGGGCCGTGCATCAAATACGCACCACAGCCGATTTTGCCGCAGGAAGCAAAGTGCTTACCTGGATGCTTGGCGGATTAAACTTTCAAATGGAACATCACTTGTTTCCTAAAATAAGTCATGTGCATTATCCGGCCATCCATCCCATTGTATTGGAAACCTGTAAAGAATTCGGGGTTGATGTTTTAGCTCATCCCACTTTAATGAGTGCATTGCGTTCGCACACGCTCTACTTAAAACAAATAGGCACAGCCTGATTAGTGATTCCAGAAATTTTTCTCCCCTGCCTCTATACGCACCGGTAATTGATTTTCCTTAGGCGGAATGGGGCAATAAAATCCGGTTGGGTTATACACGCAATACGGATTATAAGCGTAATTAAAATCAAGATTCACCTTCGCTTCTTTTGGAATCCGAAAATCAAGATACCTGCCTCCGCCATACGTTTCTTTGCCATTGGTTAAATCGGTAAAAGGAATAAACAGGTAATCTTCCTGGCCTTTACCCGATGCAATTTCGGGACTCTGATATACTGAAAGGCTGCAGGGGGTTTGGTGAATGGTAAAATACAATTCGCCATACTTCACATACACATACGATGTATCATTTGTGGCAGGCAATGCAAACGGCTTTTCGCCCGATACCTTTTTAAAATCGGCTTCTACATTAAAAGCTTCGTTTGCGGGGAAATAATTAAGTCCGGTAAATGAACCAATCTCTTTTTTAGGAAGCGGTGATGTGTTCCAGTCACGAAACCGTTCATCTTTTTGACTGCGGTGTTCATCAAGGCTTAATGCTTTTGCCTCGGATACCGGAGGTGCCGAAGTGCACGATGCAAAAAACGAGAGCACTGCACTCAGTGCAAATCCTGCTAATAAAGTTCTGTTTCGGCACATTGCAGTACATCTTTACTCACCGCATCCTTATGAACCAGTGCGTACACGTGCATATTGGTGGTTTTCCAGGAAGGATCTAATGCTACGGTATATTCTTTTTCAAAAACGCGTCCGGTTACAATAGGCGCATCAAGCAGATTTCCGCTGAAACTGGTGATTAGTTTTCGCAGCACATGGTTATGCTCGTAGTCGTGCACCACAATTCCGCCATCTTCCTGCAAATCGATCATATGGCTTTCCGTTAAACCAATCGTAAGGTAATTGGAATCGGTAGATGCACCGTAGTAAGTCACTTTAACCCGTACCACCATTACATGCAAAATGGAGTCGGTTACTTTTTTGGTAAATTCTATTTTACAATTGGTTCCCGCAGCCAGTTCCTGACTTACTACCGTAGGCCAGGTATTATATTGTAAAATGGTACGTTCGCCATTTACTAATTTACGATTGATAGCACCTGCGGGCAAACCACCGGGCGTGCCAATTAACTGCATAATATTCCGGGCATCGTCAGTTCTGAAATCGTATTTGCTAACTTCAGGAGGGGTATTATAAGGAGCGCATAACGATTCAAATCCCGATGGGGCTGCAGGATGTAAACCTACCACTACCACACGTCCGGGATTATTATTCTGTAACAATTTTGCCTGTGTTTGCGCTTTGGGACAATTGATACATTTTACGCCTGTAAAATCTTCAATCAGCACATTTTTTAACTGCACTCCGGCCTGCACACTTCCGTCAACATAAGTGGTGTCAACCGGTGGAACGCTGAAATCAACCGCAGGCGGTTCTTCCTTACAGGAACTCAACCCCAAAAGAACAGTTGCAACAATGCTCAATTTACAAACTATCTGTTTCATGCTTTAAGGTTATTAAAAACTTGTTGTTAACGTAAAACGCACCCCGCTAAAGGCCGGTTCCACCCTGCATACACCACCGGTACAATTTACGCCCTGCGGTTGCTTTACATAAGCCAGCGTAAAACGGGAAGTTTTAAGGGTGTAGGCGGCAAAAAGGGTTGGGTAGTGCACTACTTTATTCGGAATGGTGTGAGAGGCCAGCCGGTGAGGTTTGTTATTTACCATATCTCCCAATGAAAACGAATAATGCGGGGCCACATTAAATTCAACGAGTGCATTGGCAAAACTTCCTAAATCCTCTTTGGTGTCGAGGTATTGCCATTCAAACCGCATGGAGTGGCGGGTGGTAAATTTATAGGTAAACTCGCCAAAGGGAGTGAGCGTATGTACCATAGTAGCCGATGCATTATTCTCTAACCTGAACTGATTATAATTAACCATTTGAAAACCGAGCATGGCTTTGAATTTTTTTGTGAATTTATGCTGCACATCAATGTACAACTCTTCATAAAGTTTTTCTTTGTTCAGCCGCTCCACGTGTGAAGCATTCAGGTTAATGGTGGTTTTTTTATCTGGCGACCAAACAATATCTCCCTGAATAGCCGATTCGCCCAGCTCCTGCACCACGGCATTGTAGCGGGCCAGTAAACGATAGGTGTTTTGACGGGTGAGCGATGGCAGGTAATTCAAAACTCCGTTCAACAAAACCTGAGTAGGAGCCACACGAAACGAATAACCGTCAATGCGCTTATACTGAAAATTTGCACCAAAACCTTTGCGCGAATAGGAAAGAGTTCCGTAATAAATGCGTCCGTCACGCAATACAAAACGGGTAGTGCTGTCGCTTATATTGTCTTTTGTTTTTCCGCAATACTCCACATTCATGCTTAAATTTTTATACCTGAGTGTTGCATAGCCGTTGTAGGTAAATACATTGTACTTTGGATAAAAACGTTCGGCCAGCGGATAAGTGTTTATTGCACTCACAATGGTGTTCATGGTGTTTTGATCAATGGTTCGGTTTACTACCGAAGCACCCACTTCGAGTGAGGCATTTTCCGAAAGCTGAAAAGTATTTTCCGCATTTATCCCTTTCACCACTTCGGGGTACACATCAAAACGCAGCGTACCCGACCCTTTTAACTGACCCGTGAAGGCTTTCACTTTTAAGTTGTCGGTGAAACTATAGGCCACCTTCACCCCGCGTATGGCGTAATCAATTCCGATGTTACGGTCTTCATAAGCTCTGAAAACCATTCCGCTTCCGTACTGATCGTAAAAATATCCGGCTGTGATATTGAGTTTGTCTATATCCTTGCTTATTTGCCAAAAGCCTATTCCCTGTGCGGTGTAAGCGGCCTGCGGATTGATAAGCGGTGAATTATTAAACAAATCATAACGCAGCGCAAACGAAAATCCTGAGTATTTATAGTTTAAAAACAACCAGGAATCGGCCGATGATTTTTCGCGCAAATACTGTGTGGTATTGGCTCCGATATTATCGTCACGCTGATAAAACTGGGAACTTAACTGGTAATTACCAGAAAACTGGCCTTTATCTTTTTTATCCTCGGTTTCCTGAGCCAAAGCCGCTGAAAACCAAGGCAAAGTTAGAAATACAAGAAGTCTCTTTTTCATTTAAATAGCAAGTAACAAGGCGCTAAGATAACAAGGCTCCCTTGAATTTAAAAACCGGTGTTCTTTTTAATCTTTTAAAGACCGTAAGTGGATAAGGTGATGCGAATATTTGCGCAACTATTCTATCTTTGCCGTATATGAAACTTTTACAAGGTAAAACAGCACTTATCACCGGTGCTTCGCGAGGAATTGGAAAAGGAATAGCAGAAAAACTGGCCGAAGCCGGTGCCAATATTGCCTTTACCTTCCTTAGTTCGATAGAAAAAGCCAAAATTTTCGAAGAACAGTTATCGTCCAAGTATGGTGTAAAAGTAAAAGGATACCAAAGCGATGCTGCCGGATTTACCGAAGCAGAAAAATTAGTGGCCGATGTAGAAAAAGACTTTGGCACCCTCGATATTTTAGTGAACAATGCCGGCATCACGCGCGACAACCTGCTGATGCGAATGACCGAAGCCCAATGGGACGAAGTGATTCATACCAACCTGAAATCAGTGTTTAACCTTACCAAGTTTGCTTCCAAACCCATGATGAAACAACGCTCGGGTTCCATTATTAATATCACTTCAGTTGTGGGTGTTTCCGGAAATGCGGGTCAGGCTAATTACGCTTCGTCAAAAGCCGGAATGATTGGATTTACCAAGTCCATTGCTAAAGAATTAGGTTCAAGAGGCATCAGAAGCAATGCTATTGCCCCGGGTTTTATTGAAACCGAAATGACCGAACAAATGAAAGAAGAAGTAAAAAACGAATGGATAAAAGATATTCCGATGAAGCGCGGAGGCACTCCCGGTGATGTGGCCAATGCCGTTTTGTTTTTAGCTTCTGATATGTCATCGTACGTTACCGGACAGGTAATTCATGTATGCGGTGGACTCGAAATGTAATTTCACTTCTTTAAAACACATGCGCACCGGTGCAGTTTAGCACACAATTTCCGTGGTATTATATTCCTATTTGCTTACTGCTGGCAGCAGGGGGAGCATGGTTGCTTTACAAAACTCATCCGTTTACCGATGAACAGCAAACCAAACGCCCGTGGTGGGTGTGGGTACTCACTTTTTTTCGTTTTACCACCCTTTTTATCCTGTGTTATTTATTGCTTGAACCGCTTTTAAAATCGTATCAGCGGCATATTGAAAAACCGGTAATCATTATTGCTGCCGATGCTTCCGAATCGGTAGTGGCAAATAAAGATTCTGCCTATTACCGCTCGCGTTTAATTGCCTCTGTTCAAAAATTAGGGAATGAACTCGGGGGAGATTATCAGGTAGATTATTTTCAGTTTGGTCAGAAAGTAACTGCCGGTTTACCCGCCTCATTCAGCGAAAAACAAACCAACCTTTCGCATTTATTCAACGATCTTTTTAACCGGTACGACAAGCAGAATGTGGGAGCTGTGGTGCTGGCTACTGACGGCATTTACAATGAAGGAGAATATCCGCTCCATGAAGCCCTGCGGCTGAAAGCGCCTGTTTTGTGCATTGCTATGGGCGATACCAACCGGCAGCGTGATATAAAAGTGAGTAATGTACGGCACAATCAGCTGGCATATTTTGGCAATACGTTTCCATTGCTCATTGAAACGGAAAGTAATAACTCGGCAGGAGAACAATCGGTTTTGCAGGTAACAAAAAACGGGAAAAAGTTATTTGAGAAAACACTGCAGTTTACTGAGTCGCGCGCATTTGGCAGTGAACAGATTTTTTTGCAGGCCGATGAAAAAGGCATGCAACATTACAAAGTAAGCCTGAGCCGGATTAAAAATGAAATAAGTTACAGCAACAATGAATACGATGTGTTTATTGATGTGCTTGACGGAAAACAAAAGATTTTACTCTTAGCCCAGTGCCCCCATCCCGATTTGGGCGCCATCCTTTACAGCATTGAAAGCAATGCCAATTATGAAGTAAAATTACAATACATAAGCGAAAATCCGAACCCAAACACCGAGCCATACAGTCTGGTCATTCTGCATCAACTGCCGGGTGGAAACCAAAGCATACAGCCTCTGCTCGACCAAATGCAGAACAAAAGAATTCCTGCACTTTTTATTGCAGGCACGCAGTCAAATATTCAGGCGCTTAATTTATGCGGCACCGGGTACACCATAAACGGATTCAGAGGTATGCACAACGATGCCGAGCCTCAGGTACAAACCCTGTTTGGTTTATTTACACTTGACGAATCGCTTCAAAAGGCCATTGGTAAATTTCCTCCGCTCAAAACTCCGTTTGGCACCTATGTTACCAAAGGAAGCAATGAAATACTGATTAAACAACAGCTCGGGAACATTGCCACCGATATGCCGCTGATAAGTTTTAACAAAAGCGGAGAAACCAAAACCGGGATTATTTTTGGAGAAGGTTTGTGGCGGTGGCGGTTAGCCGACTATCAGCAAAACAATAATCAGGAGGCGGTAAACGAACTTTGGAGCAAAATTATACAATACCTGGCCGCTAAAGAGGATAAACGCAACTTCAGGGTACATCACAGTAAAAAATATTTTAACGAGAATGAACACGTAACTTTTGAAGCCGAACTGTACAACAAAAGTTATGAGTTAATCAATGAAGCAGATGTGATGCTTGAGCTAAAAAACAGAGAAGGAAAAACCTATTCCTTCACTTTTTCAAAAAACGGGAAAAGCTATTTTCTTGATGCCGGACTACTGCCAGCGGGTTCCTACAGCTATAAGGCCACCGTATCTGCCAACGGGAAAAACGAAAGCGTGAGCGGTACTTTTTTAGTAAAACTATTAGTAGCCGAATTGCTTAATACCCGGGCCGACCACCAGCTGCTTGCTGAACTGGCCGATGAAACCAAAGGAAAGCTGTTTTACCCGAATGAACTGAACCTTTTGAAGGAATTTATAAAAACCAGTAACACCATTAAACCTGTTGTTTACCGCCAGGAGGAGATAATGGATTTGGTAAATCTGAAGAGCATTTTTGCCCTTATCGTTACCCTCCTTTCCGTTGAATGGTTTATCCGGAAACGCAACGGAGCCTACTAAAAAATTCCGTTTACTGTGTGCATAGTTTTTTAAGCGAAAAAGAAGAATATTCGTTTAATTTTGCCTCATGAAACAGCTCATAACATTTACAGGCCTTTATTTTCTTTCACTGGCCGCTTTCTCCTTCTCCAAGATTGTAAAAGAAGAAAGTTTTCATATATCCACGATTAAAAACATTACTGCCAGCAGTTCGGGTGGTAATTACACTATCAGTAAATACAGCGGAGATTCTATTGTAGTACGGGTAAGTCTGGAATGCAAGGATCTGGAAGCTTACAACAGTTTTACCATGAAATACATGGTAAATTTAACCAATACTTCAGGAAGCCTTAACCTGCGTACCGACAAAGTACCTTCAACTGCCGGAACCCTTACCTACGAAATTTTTCTTCCATCTGATATTGCCTGCGATATAAGCAGCGAAAAAAGCAATATTTCGATAAAAGATTTAAAGGTAAACCTTAAACTTAATGTGATAGACGGGGTGCTGTTTGCCGATAACCTTTCGGGGTCGCTTGCCGTAACCACTGAAAAAATGGATATGGATATTAAATGCACCAATCTGGATGTGAATATCAATACCAAAAGCTCGGATGTAAGTTTTGCGGGCAAAGGCGGGAAACTGACACTGATAAATGCATCGGGGAAAAGCAAAATTACACTCACCGGAACAATGGAAATGGATGTACAGACAACTACCGGAGATATCAATATTTTGCTGCCGAAACAAATCGATTGCAACCTGCAGGCTACTTCAGTGAAAAAAACCATTTTGATGAGTTTTGAAGATATTCTGCTAAAAGGAACCATCACGCCAAATAACCTCAAAGTAGCGGTTGGTAAGGGTGGTAACGAAATTAAGTTTAACACTCAGGGAGGCGACCTTACCATCAGCAATGTAAATATGCTGAGTAAATAAAAATTTTCAGAGTTGGTTTAAGTAATTTGCGGCTTACTTTCTGGAAGGGGCAAAACGCATTTTGTACTCTACGTCCACTTTCCCTTTAGTAATATCGTTGAGTTTTCCTTTTATGAGTGTTTTTTTGAGCGGAGTTAAATGGTCAATAAACAGCACTCCGTTGTTGTGATCGAATTCGTGCTGAATGATGCGGGCTTTCATCCCTTCATATTCTTCCTCATGGTATTCAAAATGCTCGTCATAATACTTTATTTTGAGCTTTGACGGGCGTTTTACATGTTCATACACTTTAGGAATACTCAGGCAACCTTCCTCTTTATCCCACTCGTCACCCGATTCTTCTATCTGTGCATTGATAAACACTTTTCTGAAATCTTCAAACCCTTCTCCAATCACCGATGCATCGGTAATAAACAGCATAATGGGATGGCCAACCTGATGCGCAGCCAAACCAATTCCATCGGCATCGGCAAGGGTTTCAAACATGTTTTCGATTAAATGTTTGAGTTTAGGGTAGTCCTTAGTGATTTGCTGTCCTTTTTTTCTCAGCAGCGGGTCGCCATAAGCTACAATTGGAAGAATCATGCGTTGTTCCTGTTTTTTTATCGGTACATCCTGCTGTCGAGGTAGCTTTGCAGTATGAGTGTTGCACTTACTTTATCCAGCAGGCTTTTATCCTGACGGTCTTTTTTCTTTTTACCGGCATCAACCAGGGTACGTTGTGCCATTTTTGAAGTGAAACGCTCATCCACACGTTCTACCGGAACAGCGGGAAAATTTTTGCGCAGCAAAGATAAGAAATTTTCAACCAGCCTTGCCGATTCAGAATCGGAACCATCCATTTGAAGCGGTTTTCCCAATACAAACAGGCTTACCTCCTCACGTTCCATATATGTTTTCAGGTAGGCTATCACATCTTTTGAATGAATGGTATCGAGCGGGCCGGCAATCATTTGCAACGGGTCGGTAACCGCCAACCCTACCCGCTTGCTTCCGTAATCTATAGCTATAATACGTGCCATTATTTTTTCAGCATTATTCTGAAAGTGGTTCGCTTGTTAGGCTCAGAATGGAGCACAAAAATATGCCCCTTGTGGTAATCTTCAATTATCCGTTTCACCAGCGATAAACCCAGCCCCCATCCTCTTTTTTTAGTGGTGTATCCCGGTACAAATACTGTTTTAAACTTCGATTTCGGAATGCCTTTTCCTGTGTCGGTAATATCGGTAATGAGGTAATTTTTATCCTCAAAAATATGGAACGAAAGGGATCCTTCCCCGTTCATGGCATCAATGGCATTTTTGCATAAGTTTTCAATCACCCAGTCGAACAGGGGAATATTGAGATGAACCCGCATTTCGGGGGAAGTGGATTTGAGTTCAAAAAGTACTTTTGACGAACTCCGTTTTTGCAGGTAATTCATGGCATGTTCAATCACAGTAACCAGATTATGGTCGTCAAGTGCCGGGGCTGAGCCTATTTTGGAAAAACGCTCGGTAATTACCTGCAACCTTTTCAGGTCTTTATTCATTTCGTAATAAATGGCGTGATCCTCTTCCCGCGCATTTTCTTTAAGCATGTCCATCCACGCCATCATCGAAGAAATAGGAGTGCCTAACTGATGAGCTGTTTCGCGTGACATTCCCACCCAAACCCGGTCCTGCTCCGATCTGCGGGAAGCGCTGAAAGCAATATAAGATACAAAAATAAACAGGGCTATAATGCTCAGCTGGAAATACGGATAGTATTTTAACTGGGAAAGCAGCAGCGAATTTTTATACCAGATATAATTTTTCTGGTTCCCGAAAAATTCAATGACAATAGGCTCATGTTCGGCCTTCATTGTTTCTAATTGCTTGTTCAGGTAAGTACTGTCTCTTTCGCGCTTGGGATCAAGGTTGCGGAACGAGTTGATATTTCCCTTTTCATCGGTAAGAATAACCGGAATAGTTACATTTTGCTGCTGAATATTGGAGAGAAAATTATTTACCTCACCCATCAGTTTATCCAGATTAACGTATTGATTTGAATCGAGTGTTCGGAGTGACGAAAAATCTTCCATAAAACCGGTGCTCACAATTAATTTGGTGGCCTCAGCCCATTGTTCTACCTTTTTTTCCTCTTCGGCAGCCAGTTTTTTAACCAGCGAATTGGTGTACCAAAGAGAAAAAAAACCTATGGCTACGGCAAAAATAAAAAGGAAAATTTTCCAGTTGCGTTTACGCTCGTATTCGTTCATATCCTCTGAGCGGTAAAGATAACGGATTCCCCGATAAAATAATTGTGCTTTACCGTTGCGAAACTTACATTTGCATATGCTCATTCAACTTCAACTTCCAAACGGCCAGCATGCCAGAGCCAATCTCACCAAGCCACATGACCTTTCAATAACCACCATACCGGGAGAAAAGTGCGTGAATGCGTTTCACATTGCACCTCCGCGTTTTGAACCGCTTGCTGTTGGAAGTTTTATAGGGTCGGTTGCACAGGGTGGTGCCTGCAATTGTGAAAACCTGCATATAAACGCACATGGAAACGGAACCCATACCGAATGCGTGGGTCATATCTCTGAAAAACGGGTAACCATCAACAGTGTTTTAAAAGTTTTTCATTGCATAGCCGAGGTAGTGAGCGTAACCCCGCAACCCGCCCCAGATAACGACCACGTGATTTATAAAGAACAATTGATACAGGCGGTGAAACACAAAACCGATGCCCTGATTATACGCACCCTGCCCAATACACCTGCAAAATTACATGCTCATTATTCGGGCACCAATCCGGTTTATATGCATCATGAAGCGGCTTTATGGATAAGGCAGCAGGGTTACACGCATTTGTTGCTTGATTTACCCAGCGTTGACCGGGAAGAGGACGGTGGAGCATTACTTGCCCACCACGCTTTCTGGAATTTTCCTGCCGAAGCTGACGGAGGAAAACGTACTATTACCGAACTTATTTATGTTCCGGAAAACGTGGCCGATGGCATGTACCTGCTGAATATGCAAATTGCATCACTCGAAACAGATGCCAGTCCGGCCAAACCTGTAATATATGAACTCACTTAAAAAAAGTATAGCTATCTTGTTTTTTACCGCGCTTACCATTGCCGGAGCACAGGTTTCATTTTCCATACCGGGCATTATTGTACCGGTAACTTTACAAACGCTGGCTATTTTAGGAGCCGGATTATTTTTAGCACCCATGGCTGCGTTTGTCAGCATGCTTATTTACCTGATAGCAGGTTTATTTTTCCCGGTATTTGCGGGAAATACTTACGGACCTGAAATTTTCAGAGGAGCTACTGCCGGATATTTATTATTTTTCCCTATTGCTGCATTCTTCACTTCGTCATTCAGTAAAAAATTTACCGATGCAAGAGGAGTTTTTTTGCTTGGGGTAATGGCCCATTTTATTATTATTATCCCCGGAAATTTGTGGAGCGTTTTATTCAATTTCACTTCTCCCGGTCAGTTGCCTATTAACGTTATGTGGTTATTGCCTGCTACGGTTATTAAATCGGGTATACTTGCCCTCATGGTACCGTTTATCAGGAAAAAAATGGAAGCTTACGGTTTGGCCTTATGAAGTGTGGTCGCTTACAATAACCCAGGTACCGTTTATTTTCCGAAACATCAGGGTAAAATAACCACCCACATCACCTTTACTACGCTGCAAATGCCATTTACCCAAAACCCAGGCATCGGTTCCGCCCCACGTTTTCACCTCGAGTAATGTAAAAGTGAGTTTGCCCATAGTGACTGTATCGGGATACGATTTTTTATAATTATCCAGAGTTTGTTTCCAACCGTAGGTAATTCCCGATTTCCCGATAAACTTAAGCGAATCCGATTTCCAGTAACCCTCCATGAAACATGGAATATCTCCGTTGTTCCAGCAAATTTGTTGTTTGGAAAGAACCGCTTTTACCGCCTCATCATCGGCCTGCGCCAAAGCAATACCTGCTTGCAGTAAAAGCAGAATAAACCCAAACTTATTTAAGTGCTTCAATGGCTGTATTCAGTTCTTCAAGAATATCGAGATGTATAAGTTGTAATTGAGTATTGATTGCGGCAGTATGTTCCCAAAGTACTACACCGCCTTTGGCCGAAATAAAAAAGCAACTGGCATTGCGGTTATTAGTAAGGTGCATATAAATCACATTTTCGTCTTGTGCAGTCACTGCCTTGTGCAGTTCATCCGCATCCACAATCTTCACTTTAAATTTATATACGCTTTGAATTTTGGCAATATCAATCAGCTTTTCACTCAAGTCTCTTTTCTCAATGTAAAGCACTTTTTCTTTAAACGGTTTTACATTTGTATAGAGTGAATAAATATCTTTTTTTTCGTTCTCGGGATTAGCTTTCCATATCAGGGTATTTTGCAATGCCTGAACCATGTTATCAAATCTGGGGGCATACTCCCATAAATCTTTACGTACATACACCCAGGCCATTTCCTCTACGTGTTTATAGGTTGCATATGGTTTGCCCCCGCGCAGCACTCCGATAGAACTTACATTGATATACCCGTTGGTTGAGAGTATCTGCTCATCAAATGTTCGGATAAAATACAGCCCGTTGTTATTAATCAAAATTTTATCAACCGTATCAATCCCTACAAAGTTATAGTTACAAAAGGTCCAGTATTTTTTCATTGCATCTTTTACAAGTGAATTGTAAATTTTTGATACATCATCCGACTCCTGCTTAAGAATCACGAATACCATACTGTTTTTAACGGCCAGCGCTTCTTTTTGTGAACAACCGGCCAATTGTGCCTTAGCCTTAAAAGTGAAGGCCGAGGTAACTAATACGAGTAAAAGAAAACTAATCTGTTTCATGGTTAAGTGATTTTGTTGTATACAAATTTATCATTTTCCGGCACTTTACATCATGCCATTATTTTTAATAACTGGCAGAATGAGTTCGCGGTTACTCAGCTGGTGCTCCAGATTATGATCAATGATATAAGCTAAAATAAGGTCGTTCAACACCCCTCTTTCCTGAGCCTGCTTATAGGGAACCGTGCTGAAGGTTACCAGCTCATACTGCGATTTAAACTCATCGGGATAAAGCTCGCACAGTTCATGTTCTATCTGCTTTTTGTGCAGAAAAACTTTATCTCCTACCTTTTCCGCCATCTCGGTGTAATTGGCAATGGCTAAATCGGCAATGGCATCAGCATTGGGCTTGCGTTGTTTCTGATACTCGTCAAACGCCTTGTTCCAGTCGGGGTAGTATTTATCAATACACGCATCAAGCACCATCACATCTTCAAAAGAGCAATTCATTCCCTGACCAAAAAACGGAACCACCGCATGAGCAGCGTCCCCTGCTAAGGTGAGTTTTCCTCCGCTTGACCACGGATAACAACGCACAGTGACCAGGGATGAAGTAGGATTAGCGAAAAAATCTTTCAGAAGCGAAGGCATCATCGGAACCGCATCGGGAAATTCTTCATCAAAAAATTGCTTTACATCGGCCTCTGTTTGCAGTTTACTGAAACTTTTTTCGCCTTCAAAAGGCATGAACAACGTACATGTGTAATCGCCCGGAGGATTGGGAAGCGCAATCATCATAAATGTTCCCCGTGGCCAAATATGCAATGCGTTTTTCTCCATCATAAATTTTGCCCCCTCGCCCGGAGGAATAATTAATTCTTTATAGCCAACAGGCAAATAGGATTGAGAATAATTAAACCTGTCGGTTGACTGCAAACGGGCTCTGGTGGCGGCAAAAGCACCATCTGTTCCCACAATGCGGTCCGACTGAAAAGTTTTTTTTGTTCCCCCTTCCATTTCAAAAGTAGCTGAACCCTGTTCAATATCTACCCCTACACATTTTGCATTAAAGTGAAGCGTAATATTTTCATAGGCATCGGCCAGTTCGAGCAGCTGAATATTAAGCAGCCCGCGCGAAACCGAATTGATGGCCTGCCCTTCTTTTCCATATGGCTGGTAATTAATTTCACCGGAACGGCTGTGAATGGTGCGGCCATACATGGGTATAGCCTCCTTCATAATTTCCTTATCAAGACCCACCTGCTCCAATGCTTTGAGCCCTCTGGTAGAAAGTGCCAGGTTAATGGATTTACCTGCTGAAATACGATTTTTACGCATATCTGGTCTGCGCTCAAACAGATTTACTTCAAAGCCGCGTTTAGCCATGCAAATGGAAAGTAACGACCCGGCTAATCCTCCGCCAATAATATTTATTTTCTCTGCCATGTTTGGTTTAATTAAGTGGTAAGGTAATTTTTAATAACCTGCATCAGTTGCCATATATCTTCGAATGAATTGTAAAGAGGTGCCGGTGCCATGCGTATCACATCGGGTTCGCGCCAGTCGGCAATCACTCCGTTTTGTGTGAGGTGGTCAAATAATTTTCTTCCGTCTTTTCCGGCCAGAATGGAAAGCTGTGCCCCGCGCTGTTCCGGGTCTTTAGGCGTAATCACATTTAACTTTTTTTCTTCAGGTAGTATTTGGTTCAGCTCGTTTATCAGAAACTCGAGGTATCCTGTAAGTTTAACGCTTTTGGCGCGCAGGTTTTGCATTCCTGCTTCGTCAAAAATATCGAGCGAAGCTTTATGAAGTGCCATTGGAAAAATTTGCGCATTGCTAAGTTGCCATCCTTCGGCACCCCGCATGGGAATAAATCCTTTCTGCATTTGAAAACGGGTGTGTTCGTCATGTCCCCACCAGCCTGCAAACCGAGGCAATTCATTATTGGCGGCATGACGCTCATGAACAAACACACCGGAGGTACCACCGGGTCCGGAGTTAAGGTATTTATACGTACACCACACCGCAAAATCCACGTCCCAATCGTGCAGCTGTAAATGTAAATTTCCGGCTGCGTGAGCGAGATCAAAACCTGCATTGGCTCCTGCCGCATGTGCTGCTTTGGTAATTGCCTGCATATCGTAAGCCTGACCGGTATAATAATTTACTCCGCCCATCATTACCAAAGCCAGTTCGTTTTTATGGTGTTCAATAGTGGCCAATATGTCCTCTGTGCGCAGGGTAAATTCACCTTTACGGGGTGTGAGTTCCACAATAGCTTCATCGGGATTTAAGCCGTGAAAGCGTACCTGTGTTTCCATGGCATACTGATCTGACGGAAATGCTCCGCCTTCCATAATAATTTTAAACCTATTTTTGACCGGTCGGTAAAAACTCACCATCATCAGGTGCAAGTTTACGGTAAGATTATTCATCACTACTACTTCAATTGGTTTGGCTCCCACTACCCGTGCGGCCTTTTCCGTTAAAAATTTGTGGTAATGAAACCAGGGATTTTTCCCTTCAAAGTGTCCCTCTACACCATAGGTAGCCCAGTCATTAAGCTCCTGTTCTACGGCTGCCCTTGCAGTAACGGGTTGTAAACCCAATGAATTTCCCGTTAGGTAAATTGCATTTTTTCCGTTGTGCTGAGGAAATAAAAATTGGCTGCGAAAAACATGAAGGGCGTCATCCCTGTCGGCCTGCTGCGCGTATGGCAATGAATTCTGAAAATTGGTCATGTCGGGCAAATTTAAGAGATTCCGGCAATGTACCTGATGATATTTATCAAATAAACACCTGCCCCGATAAGCTACAAAGCAAGACAACCCCGAAAAGGATAATTTTTAACCATTTAAATAAAATTTGCAGGGCTTATTTTATCTTGCTCAAAAACACAATTATGCTTCGTTATGTAACAATCCTTGGCTTGCTGCTTTTGGGTAGAGAGGTAAATGCACAGATAAAGTATCTTTCCTACAGGTCATACTTTTATCAAATAATTCCTGCGTTTGAATCAGGCCAATTACCTATTGCTTTGGTTGAAGTAAAGGATGGCAACGCCTTAGAAGTATCTATGGAGGAAAGGGTAGATACCGTAAAATTGACCTCTGGCACTGCCTCTATTAAGAACCTGATTTCGTACAATAATACGGTTAGCAACTGGTTTAATAAAAACATATCCGAACAAGGTGATTATTTCTATACAAGCCTGAGGGAAAAAGTTACTCACCCAAGCATACATCATTACCGCTTATACACCAGTGATAATTCGGGATTCAATCTTAAAGTGTACTATTTTTCCATTGACTTAAGTGCTGAACTAGCCGCCCTGGTGCCGCATAATGAAAGCGATGAGGTAATTCGTGCCTTTGCTAATGGACGAAATTTAGATCCCGGAGAAGTAGTGCAAAAACATTTACTAAAACTCAAAGGAGACTCCGCAGCAATAGAATGTCCGAAAAATGCCGTGTACGGTTTTATAGAAACTTACTATTATAGTCCGGCACTGTTTCCTGCTGACGAAGATCCGATGATGTTTCCTTCTCAGCCCATTTTTAGCGAGGAATGGGAAAAATTCAAAGCCGCGTACAAAACCAACTTTAGTTTTATTAAAACAAAACTAAACGATGCCTCAAGAAATTCCTACCTGAGGTATTCGGTACATTTTATTTATATGAAATAGGTTATAAGTAAACTCTCCCGGCCGGAGCACACATTTTTTACCAGCCCAAAATCCAGGCAAACATCAGCGGGGCCACAATGGTAGCATCGCTTTCTACAATAAATTTTGGTGTATTTACATCCAGCTTACCCCATGTAATTTTTTCGTTCGGCACGGCCCCTGAATATGAACCATAAGAAGTGGTAGAATCGCTGATCTGGCAGAAGTAACTCCAGAAAGGTACGTCATGCCATTCCAGATCCTGATACATCATAGGTACTACGCATATAGGAAAATCGCCTGCAATACCGCCACCAATCTGGAAAAAGCCTACGCCTTTACCCGATGAGTTGGCCCGGTACCACTCGCTAAGCCATACCATGTATTCGATTCCGCTTTTCATGGTGGTAGCTTTTACATCCCCTTTAATTACATATGAAGCAAAAATATTTCCCATAGTGCTGTCTTCCCATCCGGGTACTACTATGGGCAGATTTTTTTGTGCTGCGGCCAGCATCCATGAGTTTTTCGGATCAATTTCGTAATACTGCTCCAGTTCTCCGCTTAATAATATTTTGTACATATACTCATGCGGGAAAAAACGCTGACCGGAGGTATCGGCATCTTTCCAGATTTTGTAAATATGTTTTTGCAGTCTGCGAAAAGCTTCTTCTTCCGGGATACAGGTATCGGTTACGCGGTTGTAATGATTCTCCAGTAAATCCCACTCATCCTGCGGACTTAAATCGCGGTAATTAGGCACGCGTTTGTAATGCGAGTGGGCCACCAGATTCATAATATCTTCCTCCAGATTGGCTCCGGTGCAACTGATAATATCCACTTTACCCTGACGAATCATTTCAGCAAGTGATTTGCCCAGCTCGGCCGTACTCATGGCTCCGGCAAGGGTTACCATCATTTTACCTCCCTCAGTCAAATGGGTTTCATATCCTTTAGCGGCATCTACCAATGCAGCCGCATTAAAATGTTTATAATGGGTTTCAATAAATTGCGAAATGGGTCCTTTGTTCATATGGGTATTAATTTGGGGCAAAAGTAGGAAAAAAGGGTAAGGTAATATGCTTTTTTACGTGGAAACAATTGAATAAATGAAAACCAGCATAGCCTTCTAAGAGCCAAATGCGTTTATCCCCCATTTCTATGTACTTTTGACGTAATAAGTCCAAATGACCACGAAAAAAAGAAACCGGTTTACCCGTTTCTGGAAAATACTAGGCCCCGGCTTGGTAACAGGTGCCAGTGATGATGACCCTTCGGGAATTGCCACCTACTCACAGGCCGGTGCAGCTTATGGTCTTTCCACATTATGGACCTCCATTGTAGCTTTTCCGCTTATGGCTTCTATTCAGCAAATGTGTGCTCGTATCGGGTTGGTTACGTCACAGGGATTAACCGGTACACTTAAAAAACATTACCCGAGGCCGGTGCTTTACATTATGCTGTTGTTTAGCTTTCCGGCTATTGTAATGAATATTGGTGCCGATATCGCAGGGATGGGCGCTGTAGGTAACTTATTATTTCCATCGGTTGATGCCCAGTTTTTCAGTGTATTTTTTACTTTAATGCTTTTAGGCCTTATTATTTACCTCCCTTATCAGCGCATTGCCTCTATTCTTAAATATTTGTGCATTGTTATGCTGGTTTATTTTGTTGTTCCATTTTTGTATCATCAGGATATGGGAGAAATTCTTCAAGCCACTTTTATCCCTCGGATAAAACCTGACAAAAACTTTATCGCTATTCTGGTGGGGATTTTAGGTACTACCATTTCGCCTTACCTTTTTTTCTGGCAGGCCTCAGTTGAAGTAGAAGAAATGAAACACAAAAAAAGGCATCTGGTAGTGGATAAACGCATTATTCATAATATGCAGCAGGATGTTGATTTTGGCATGTCGTTTTCCGGTTTAATTATGTACTTTATTATTCTTACTACCGGAACTGTTTTGTTTAAAGGCGGAGTGCACAGCATTGATACGGTGGAGCAGGCGGCTATGGCATTAAAACCTCTGGCGGGAGAGATGGCTTATTTGCTGTTTGCAGTGGGTGTAATTGGTACCGGTTTAATTGCTATTCCTGTTTTAAGCGGATCGTTGTCCTACATTTTTACCGAAACATTCGGGTGGGAACAGGGGCTCGATAAAAAATTTCACGAAGCGAAAGGTTTTTATGTGATTATAGCAATTTCACTTTTGCTGGGACTTTCTATGAATTATATCGGCATCTCTCCCATAGATGCATTACTTTATACCGCTATCCTGTATGGAATGACAGCTCCTGTTTTAATTGCCATCATTCTTCATATATCTAACAATAAAAAAATAATGGGGGAATTTGTAAACAACCGCCTTAGTAATATCACCGGCATGGCGGCACTGTTAATTATGTCGGCAGCAGCAGTAATGTTACTTTACCTGCAGTTTACAGGCAGTTAGTTTTACAACCTGTGAATCGGGTTGTATTCCACCAATTCAATTTGAGGACTCAGATAACCGGGTTTAACAGGTTCTTCTTTCATCAAATCGGTGCTCAGGTATTTTTTATTGCTGTCAGAAAAAACCGTTGCCACTACGGCATCTCCTCCCATTTTCTCCTGCACCTTCATAGCACCAATTACATTAGCTCCGGACGAAATTCCAACGGCAAGCCCCAGCTGACGAGCCAGCTTTTGCGCCATCAGAATCGAATCTCCGTCAGAAGCCTGTACTATTTCGTCTAACCGCTCAAGTTTAACTATGTCCGGAATAAATTCATCTGAAATTCCCTGGATACGGTGCGAACCTACTTTATGCCCTACTGAAAGTGTAGGTGATTCTTCGGGTTCAAGCGGGTGCACTTTAATTTTGGCATCTTTTTGTTTAAGGTAAGCGCCCACTCCCATAATCGTTCCGCCTGTACCCACTCCGGCCACAAAAGCATCAGGTATTAAATCGATGCTTTGCAATTGTACCCACAATTCTTTGGCAGTGGTTTTTTCATGGGCTTCGGCATTGTACTTATTCTCAAACTGACGGGGCAAAAAAATACCGCCCCCCTCCGCTGCCATTTTCTGACTGAGTGCAATGCTTCCTAAAAAACCGCCTTCTTCTTTGGAAATAAGAATTACCTGAGCTCCCAAACTTCGGATAATATCCATTCGTTCTTTACTAAGCCAGTTGGGCATAATAATTTTTACGCCATGACCTAATGCCCTGCCAATGGCCGAAAACGAAATGCCCGTATTGCCACTGGTGGCCTCAACAATTGTATCGGACGGGTTTATATTTTTATCCCGGTAGCTTTGCTGCAGTATATACAAAGCCATTCGGTCTTTAATACTCCCCGTGAGGTTATAGTGTTCGCATTTCACAAAAATCCTCCGTTCTTTTCCGCTGTAGCGGTACACCAGTTCAATCATGGGTGTATTCCCAATGAGGTGCCACAGGTGATGAAATTTTTGTTCGGTTTTGGAAGGTATCATAAACTCACGTTTTAATCCTACCAAAGTACGTAATTAGATTTTTACCGAAATATGATTTTTATCTTTAAATCGGGTAACTTTACCCCGTTTACAAATTTTATATGAGCAGCAACTCTGAAATTTTTATTCACCCCGCAGCCGATGTACAAACAACCCGCATCGGGGCTCAATCACGTATCTGGCAGTTTGCCGTAGTGCTTCAGGGAGCATCTATTGGCGAAAACTGCAATATTAACAGCCATACGTTTATTGAAAATGATGTGGTAATCGGAAACAATGTAACCATAAAATGCGGAGTGTACCTTTGGGACGGAATAAGAATACACAACAACGTATTCATAGGGCCAAATGCAACCTTTACCAATGATAAATTTCCCCGGTCAAAACAATATCCTTCCGCGTTTCAGCCAATTATTATTGAAGAAGGAGCCTCCATTGGGGCCAATGCGACTATACTGGGTGGAATTACCATTGGCAAACACGCCATGATAGGTGCCGGAAGTGTGGTAACCAGAAATGTTCCGGCTAACGAATTGTGGGTAGGAAATCCGGCCCGTTTTGTAAAAAAACTCGGAAATTAATTCAGGTTTCGTTTGGCCTGCTCCAGATGCCGCTGGTTGTGCGCTACCAGAAACGAAAATACATCCCCCAGTTTTAATTTAATGAACCTACTTATTGAGACGGGAATTTTAATACTGTTCAGGTTGTGACCTTTTGCCTGGCGCAGCAATAAAAGTAATTGTTCCAGTTGCTGAATAAATGTGGCTATTACTTCACGTGCATCGGGGTTTACAGGAGGCACATGATCTTTAAATGCTTTATATTTTCCGTTGCCCGGCTGCATCATTCGGGTAAACCTTGAACCCAGCCAGCTGCTTTTAAAAATAACAGTTTCCTGCACCGGAGTTTTTAATCCGTTTTCTATTTTAGGGAGGTAATAATCGCCATAGCTGTTTAAATGCCATAAACATTGCGCTATGCTCCATCCCCCGTTTGAAGAAGGTTGCTGCAATACATTTTCGTTAAGATTCTGAAGAACTGAAATAGCAAACTGAAGTTGTTTTTCCGTTTTCTCTTCCAGTTCGCTCAGTAAAGTTTGTGTAATTACTTCGATGCTCATTGATATATTAATTTTATGCCTGCAAAGTTGCACCCAGCGATCAAAGTAATTCTTGGCAAATACCAAGATTATATACGAATTTTATTAAGCAATTTACTAAAGTTGGTGGCATCCATTCCTAAATAATTGGCCAGATATTTATGCGGAACCAATTGTAAAATATGCGGGCTGCGTTTTAACAGGATCCTGAAACGTTCTTCGGCTGAAAAACACTGCAACTCCGTAATGCGTTCCATTAAACCGGATGCGGCAGCGGTTATCCCCTTTCGCATAAAGGTTTCCACTGCATGATGTGCGTGCATGAGGTTACGTACATCGGCAAATGATGCCCGTAAAAAAACGGAAGCTGTAAGCGTCTCATAGTAATACCTTGAAGGAGTTTGCTGTAAAAATGCATCAAATACTCCACCAAACGAAGGCGGATAAGTAAATACTAATGTTGCTTCCTTCCCCTCATCATTTAGGTAATAAACCCGCTGAACACCTTCACATACGAAATAGAGGTACTTTTCCAATTCTCCGGCTGAGGTGACTATTTCCTTTCGTTTAAATTTTACTTCATGCCATACTGATAAAAACGCTTCCAGTTCGGGCTCTTCCATTGGATGAATACCCTGAACCAATTGCCTGAGAGATGAAATATGCGGTATCATGTAAGCACGTAGTCAAAAAAAATTATTGCGACTTAATTTGACCAGCGCATTTTGTGAAGAAAAAAGCAGGAATGGATTGATAAAACAAGACAGCTATGCAAACGTACCACCATTTTGCCTTCCTTCTCACCTTCATCATCTCAATGAACTGTTGTGCGGAAGTTCGATTCCAAGAAAACCGGCAGCGGTTTTACTCAGCAGCTGCTCTTTCACTTCGGCACTTAAACCTTCCATTTGCTCAATAAATTTACCATGCTCCAAATCGCCAAGCGGAAAAGGATAATCGGTTCCGTAAGCAATTTTTTCGGCACCAAACATTTCTATGAGGTATTTGAGTGCTTCCTCATCATGTGTAATGCCGTCAATCCAGAATTTGCCTATATACTCTTTCGGATCTTTAATATCATTCATATTACATAAATCGGGACGGCAATGCCAACCATGTGATACCCGGCCAACTGTAAATGGAAAAGCACCTCCACCGTGTGCAAACATCACTTTCAGTTTAGGGAAGCGGTCAAATACACCACCAAAAATCATGGAGCAGATAGCGAGTGAGGTTTCAGCAGGCATACCCACTAACCAAGGTAAAAAATAGCGCGGCATTTTCTCCTGCCCCATCATATCCCACGGATGAACAAAAATGGCCATGTTAAGATCTTGTGCCGCTTCGTAAAACGGGAAGAAAGAAGGATCATCTAAGTTTTTATCCTGAATATGTGAACCGATTTCAACCCCGGGCAAGTTCAATTGCGTTTTGCAACGTTCCAGTTCTTGAATAGCGTAATCTATATGCTGCATGGGCAAAGTACCCAAACCAATAAACCTACTGTTGTAACCTTGCTGCACACCGGCCAAATGATCATTTAAAAAACGGCTCCAATCAAGCGTGTGTTCAGGCTTTGCCCAATAATTGAACAGCACAGGAACGGTGCAGAGCACCATTTTATCTACACGGTGTGCGTCCATATCCACCAAAATGGCTTCGGGATCCCAGCAATTTTGCTGTACCTCTCTAAAAAACTGACCCGTATCTTTCATCATACGGGCACTCCCTTTTTTATGGTGGTCCATGTACACAAAGCCACCGTAGCCATACTTCTGTTTTAAATCAGGCCATCGCTCGGGCAAAATGTGAGCATGTATATCAATTTTCATGTGAGTGGTGTTAAACAAAACGGGGATCTACTTCCATTACATGACCACAGTTTTTGCACGTACGTAATTCTTCCGAACCATAATAATGCCTGAAATGGGGCATAAAATCCTTTTCTATATCGTGTAACTCAAAATAAGCCTCATGCAATTTGGTATTACACTTTTCGCAAAACCACAATAATCCATCTGTAAAACCTTTGCCGGCTCTTACCCGTTCAATCACTAAACCTACTGAACCTTCTGTTCTGCCGGGTGAATGCGGAATGCGAGGTGGCAATAAAAACATATCTCCGGGTTTCAGATGAATATCTACTGCCTTACCTTCTTGCTGGGTTTTAACTGTAATCTCACCCTCCAACTGATAAAAAAGCTCTTCCGTTTCATTGTAATGATAGTCTTTACGGGCATTGGGACCACCTACAATCATCACTATATAATCAGTGCCTTCAGGGTATAGGTTTTTGTTTGCTACTGGAGGTTTTAACAAATGTTTGTTTTCAGCTATCCACTGCTGTAAATTAAAGGGTGCTTTCATAAGCATAATTTTTTCGTAAAAGTAGTAAAAAAGCGGCTAAAGGGAAGAATACCCAACCTTTGTCTGCTTCCAAAGTTGGAACACCGTGTATATAATAAACAGTGGCAAAGGCGATTTGATAAAATTAACCAAATGATGGAGTCCGGCTCTGGCCGTGTGTGCTGTAAGCAAAAAATCCCACCAATGCCAATACACGGTATGCATAAACAACAACAAGAAGAACATCAATACAGCATGTACCAATGTCCATGTATTATCCAAGCCTGAAAGTCGCAACAGAAACTGATGAATCAGCAACATTCCCACTCCGTACAAACTGAAAACGAAATGTGTGCTAACTAGTTCAGGCGCATCATACATGATGCTGATGAAGGCAAAGAGACATACCAAACAAAAGAATAGTATGTGTTTAATCCACCTTTTCATTGCCGGTGTTAGAGTATCGTTTTACCCAAATAATCCAAAGTATGAAGATAACACCATAAACTAAAAAGGTGAAAGTATACCTGTGATTAAAGTCGAGGTATTGTGGCGCTTTAAATTGAATTACGGCCAATGCAGCTACACGACATACATTTAAAATATGAATGAGCACAATTCCTGCCATGATGTACCATACTTTATTTTTTACGGCTCCTGGAAATGCCATAATAAAACCGGCAAAGAGAACAAACAACTCAAGGGCATTACATCCCCTGCCTACGCCAACGAGACATTTAGTGTCGTAACAAACTGTATGTAAAATATATTTACCTCTTTGTTCAATAGACAGGTGGTAATTGACATCAATAAAAGAAAGCAACCATGTAGTTTGCTCAACCACCAGTTGAGACAATGGTTTGCTAATGGTACGTTTATCAATTTCAAGTACATAATAGAGAATAAACCAAAGAATAAAAACAACGGATGCCCGAAATACAAAACGATTAACCGGGCTTCGATTAATCGTTGGAATCATGTTTATCCTTAAGTTTTTTCAACGCATAGCCAGCACCTGCAGCCAACAACAATCCAACACCACCATCAACGGGCACATCGGGATCGTCACCTCCACCATCGCCTTGAGCAAAAATTTGAAATGGTAAACTCAGAAACCAACATAAAGAAATTACTAATCTTAATCCCCTCATCACTTTCAATTTAGTTTTTTTGAAACATCAAAGTAGCTTTTTTACCATCAACAGAGATAATATTCATGATATAATTTCCCAACTTTAAATCACCCACATTCCATTGTAGTAAATTTGAATCATAAACAGGTGTTGAAAGGGGTATTTCTTGTCCTAATGAGTTATAAATTCTGACAGAGACAATATCGGCTGCGCAAAAATTATCTCTCATCAAATACAATGTATTGTGTACAGGGACTGGGTATAAAATCCAGTTGCTATTTTTCGATTTAATTATTGACAAGGTTAAATCATCAAAAAGAACCTCTTTGATATCTGTATATACAACTTGGCCTTTATTATTAAACTTATTAATCCGATAAAAATTTCTTCCGGCTAATGGATTGTTGTGAGTAAAGGAATAAACACTGTTATCCATCTTTAATGTTGCATCCAGATTAACCGAGTGAATATGACTGAAGTGAAGGCTATCGGTACTGTGATACAATTCATATTTAGAGGTATATACCTCTTTTGAACTTGTCCAGCTCAGTTCTGTTTTAAGCTGGTTGCTGATGGTGGTTGCTGTAAATAAATTCTCAATTTGACCTATATTCATGAACACCAACTTGAGCCTTCCCAAGGCATATGACAGGGAATCTGTATTGATAAGCACCTTCCACTCTTTCTCTTTTCGTACATCTATTACCCTGTTTCGGTATTCATCAATCAGAAAGATTAAAACATCATCCGGTACGGAATCGGCACTGAACTTTATTGTGAAAATACCACCGTTAGATGATGTCATTCCCAACACTACAGTATCAGTTTCTTGTGGCATAGGGTAATTATTAATAACCAATGCTTCATTGTCTGACGAAACTGACCATAGGTTAATGCTGCTGTTTACTAATTTTAATGCATCGCCTGTTTCTTTTTGATACGAACGATCAAAAGTGTTATCAAAATTAAATACAGCATCGTCCCAAACAACACTATCCTGTATCATAGTAAGACGAAAAGTATGAGGTATTTTGGTATCTGTTTTAAAAAAACCAGAAGTGGCAGTTCCTACTTTTACTGCTTCAGTCATCGTTAAAGTGGGAGATGTAGTGGTAGCTTTCACCCAAAAACCTTGTCCCATAGATATGCGGCCATTAGTCATTCCGTTGGTGCCACTCGCGCCATTCCATGTAGCATAAGTTCCGGATTGGGCATTCCATACATAAATGGTACCACTCACATTGGTTTTGGTCCATCCGCTTGCAGCATTCCAATCAATCGCTGACGGATAAGGGTTTGGAACAAAGTTCCATCCGTCCCAGCTGGAATTGCCGTTATTGGTATAGGTTATCCCCATGGCTTGGGTACCTTGATTTAATGTACCAGTAAAGTCAAGCGTTACAGCTACCATACCCAATACATTGTTCCAAACTAATCGGCCAGGATTTCGATCGCCTCTGAAAAAGAATTTAATTCCACGATTGTTTGGAACTGAATTAGAGACATTGGCAGGAAAATTCCACCCGTTGGGTCCGCAATCTCCGGCTACTGATTCAGTATAATAGTACGCTGATGGAAAGCCTGATCCGTTCACATCAAATCCTCCGGCACCCGGGCCTGAAATCAAAATATCATCAATTAATTGATTCCAGGTAAACCCGTCAACGGGACTACCCATATGTAACCAACGTCTGCTGCTTCCTGCTGGTAAATATTTTTGTACAGTAACATTACCCGTAATACTTCCAGCAGACTGGGCTACACGCGCATCGCCACTTGCATTGGAGATGAGTGTTAGGTTACCGGCCGAAGCCAGCGTACCTGAGGTAACCGTAACCGTACCTGTTACTTCCATCACGGCTCCGAGCGTAATGGTTTGACTGGCCCTGTTCACTGTGAAGTTTTGTAAGGTTCGTGTACTTGAGCTGGTAGCAGTCATGTTTAAATTAGACCCGATTGAGCCGGTGCCACCAATAACAATGGAAGATGTTGATGAGCCGGTGAAACTGCTGGTACCGGAAATACTTCCGTTGAGTGTGAGTGTGGTACCATTTAACAACAATGCCCCTGAGGTGAAAGTTAGCACACCAGATATGGTGAACGCCTGGCTGAGTGTTACACCTGCACTCCGGTTTACTGTAAAATTATTTACTGTATTGGCCGTTGGGGTGGTGGTAAATGCTCCAGTAATAGCACCACGAAACTCGTAGTTGGCCGAACTGCTAAGTGAAGAAATGGTGTTGGCACTTGATAAATTACCAGGCAAACCAGATGTATGCGATGTAATAACCGAACCTCCCGAATTCACCACCACGGTGTTATTGCCGGTGGTGCTGAAAGATGTTTCGTCAACAAAAGAAAAATCCTGCATGTTGAGGGTACCTCCGCTGTTTACAGTCATGGTGCCGTAATAGGAGGAAGCCGTCCATAAGGAGAGGCCAACATTGGAGTTCATTTGCACCACGGTACCTGATGCCACTGCAAAATTGACGTAAATATTATTAGTAGGTGTTGTGTAGGAAATGGTTTGCGGACTTCCAACGGTTCCTGTGCCGTTGAAGTTGATGGTGCCATTGGGTGCACCCGTTCCTTCTGTGGTGGTGATGCCGGTTCCGCTCACAGTGAAATTACCCTTTACGTTTAAGGTACTGGTACCGGAAGCTCCGATATTCAAATCCAGTTTGCCTGAAGAAACAACCACATTACCATTCACCGTAAGTGCATTGCTGGTGGCGTTATTCATATTGAAAGTGCCTCCGTTTACCGTGAAATTGTTAGCCACGGTAAGGGCGGAAGGCATGGCCCAGGTTCCGCTTGATATTTCAAGGTTGTAATAATTTCCACCACTGGCCACTGCGGGAACCGCTATGTTTGCTGATGCCGTAGTATACCTTACTGTGCTTGTTCCGATGGTATAGTTGGACGCACCGGGGGTAAAAGTACCACTAATGATGATGGTGCCGGTGCTTGAAAAAGTGCGGGTACCGCCACTTGCCGTAAGTGTTGGATAGGTGCCCGACACAATGGTTTGGCCAGATGCACTCGCATAAGTAACTGTACCGGTCCAAACTTCATTGGCAGGAATAGGAGTCGATGTGGTATTTGACGTTTGCAAGGTTCCCGTACCGGCCGGAGTTAATGTCCCATCCAAAGCAAAGGTACTCATGTTAAATACACGTGAAGGATTGATTGTGAGAGTACCGTTTACAGAAATTGCACCACTTGCCGTTTTGGTGCCTGATGAGCCACCGATGGTTAGGTTACCATAGGTTTTTGACTGCACGCTTTGTGTACCACCACGCGAATAGATAACTGTTGACCCACCGTTTAAAGTACCCAGGGTTGGGGTGTTTGCATCTGTTTGGGCTAAATCAAGGGTATTGGTGCCACTACTGGCCGCAGCAATATCTACGGTAGCATTCCAGTCACCACCACTGTGGGTTACTGTAAGTGCGGCTACACTGGCATCACCTATCACAATTTTTGATCCCGTGCCACTCACTGTCCAGTTGTTACCCATGGATACAGAGGTAGTGTTGCGTATCTGAAAAATCTGGTTATTGGCGGTAAAGTTAGCAGGGGCTGTTCCTGTACCATTGGTATTGGTGCCCCAATTTGCGGTGCTGTTCAGGTTTCCACTCCCATCATAATAATATGTGGTTTGACTAAATCCACTTACTGAAAATAAGATGAACGTCAATACTGATAAAATAGGTTTTTTTCCCATATATTAAATAGTTCTATTATGTGGCCGGAATGGTTTGTGCGCCACCACTGGTAAACTCCATGGTGCCGGAAGATGCGGTAATGGTGCCACCAGACAAGGTTCCGCCAACTTTTACGGTACCTGTGGTATTAAACTGGATTTCATTGCGGCTGGCTGAGCCATTCATGGTGATGTTGCCGGTAATGGTTACCACGCCACCACTCACTATCAGACGCACATCACGGTTGTCATTTGAACTGTTGGCCAGGGTAAGACTGGCTGCGCTTAACTCCCCTTCTACCATAATGGAATTAAGTTTATTACCAGATGTGGGCGCAGCTACCGAAATGGCACCACCAACGGAAAGGCTCCTGCCTGAGGATACGGTGAGTTGCGTTTCACCATTGCTGCCATTTAAGGTAAGCGAGGCGCATTCAGCCCCGTTGGTATTGATGGTGCATATATTACCAGCCCCAATAATGGCATTAACGGTAGATGTAGGGACACCATTACTCCAGTTGGCCGGTGCATTCCAGTTGCCCGATGAAGCAGTAAATGTGGTAGTTTGAGCAAACACGGTCAACGAAAATAAACCGGAAAACAAAAAAGAAAGTATAATTTTGGACGTGTTCATTCCTTATTTTAACCCTAATTACTGTACTATTGAGCCAATACTGTGCCAAAAGCTAATAAAATGACGGCACCCGATACCTATTTCGACCAATTTTTAAAAGTAGTAACATTTTCTTCACATTGCGTGGCCTATAATTCTATTTTTCAGATAATTACAATTGCCATTGATGATTTTGTTTCATTTTTTGCACGATTAGTTAATCCATATGCCTGTACAACCGAACTGCTTGAAATGAAAAATGGCTCATTTCGGGATTTTTTTTCCATTTATGGGAGCATTAAAATTCTCCCTGTATGAGCAATAAAATTAGTATTTCAGATGCTCTTCGTTTGCTTTCTCTCCCATCTGGAACTGATAAAAGTACCGTTAAAAAACGGTATCGTGAGTTGGTCAAAATCTATCATCCCGATCAGTTTAATAATTATCCAAAACAGGCCGACTCATTAGAACAATTTATTGCGATCCAATCTGCATATGAATTACTCATGTCATTGCCAGGTGAATTTATTAT
Source organism: Bacteroidia bacterium (assembly GCA_019695215.1). Taxonomy (GTDB): domain Bacteria; phylum Bacteroidota; class Bacteroidia; order UKL13-3; family UKL13-3; genus JAGPCK01. The sequence goes on from JAIBAK010000005.1 coordinate 42,054, forward strand.
TGCTGAATATGAAATGGCAAAAAAAAGAGCGCTGAACAAAAATCCGTTCAGAGGAACATATTCAATTCCCGATTGGATAATCATAGATGAATTGAAAAATACAATCAACCTCTTCAGTCTATTAATCAATAAAAGACCTGCCTTATGGATGTCATGGAAATGGATGCATATCGTTTTTAGTCAGACAAAAACCGATAACTCCTCATTTTTATTTTACCGTTTCTGGAATAACCTGATGAACGGCATACGTTGGTTAGCCTTGAGTGTAATCTACCTTTCCCTTTTTGTATGCGGGTTTTTGATCATGTTCAGCATTGGTGTATGCTTTATTTTATTCTACCCGTTTTTGTTTATCGGTAAAAAAATAAGTACTGTAACATGTAAAGCGATACAACAAAAATACGGATACTACCCATCTGCCACATGCGGCAACATAAAAGGGGAGATTACCTATTTGCTGTTAAAAACCATCCCGGCATTGTTGTGGACCATACTAACTTGTTATATATGGAGCAAGGCTTACCATATCACGTTCCTTCTTTTGTTCACTATTCTGCCATTAGGTTTCTTTACATTTATTCTGTTAGGCAGTGTTTTGTACGAATGGGTTTGTTTCGCTAAAGTACGTCAATGGAAAGGCAAACAATAGTACACTAATAACGCACCTTTTACTTTAACCATTGGTCCAGCCACCTGAAAAATTCCCGCTGCCACAATACCGAGTTCTGTGGTTTAAGCATCCAGTGGTTTTCATCTGGAAATGAAAGAAACCTGCCGGGCACACCTTTTAATTGTGCAGCTGTAAACGCTTCCATTCCTTGTGTTACCGGTACACGAAAATCTTTCTCATTATGGATAACCAAAATCGGGGTATCCCAATTTTTTACAAACAGATGTGGAGATGCACTGAAGTTAGCCGGTTTAGGCTCCTGCCAATAGGGACCTTTATTATCATGATTGGCAAAAAACATTTCTTCGGTACTGCCATACCAGCTTTCCATGTTAAACATGCCACAATGTGCAATAAAACATTTGAACCGTTTATTGTGATTACCTGCCAGCCAGTACACCGAGTAACCGCCAAAACTTGCTCCTACAGCTCCAAGCTTTTCTTTATTGACATAGGTCTCCTTTGACACATCATCAATGGCACTCAGGTAATCACGCATACATTGACCGCCATAGTCACCTACAATAGCATCATTCCATTCTTCTCCGAAACCGGGTAAGCCTCTGCGATTGGGTGCTACAACTATGTAGCCTTTTGCAGCCATGAGCTGAAAATTCCAACGGTAACTGAAAAACTGTGAAACAGGGCTTTGCGGTCCGCCTTGGCAGTACAAAAGTGCAGGGTATTTTTTATTCGCATCAAAATCAGGTGGTAATACTACCCACGTAAGCATGTCTTTACCATCCGTGGTTTTAACCATTCGCTTTTCCACTTTACCCATGTTAATCCCATTGAGTAGTTTGCTGTTTTCAAAAGTAAGCTGACGCTGTGCACCGGTTTTCATATTTATAACATACAACTCTGCGGGAGCACTGATGCTCATTCTTGAACCCACCATAACCGTTTCTTTTCCTGATGCTACCGTTGCGACAGAAATATAATCGTGATCTCCTTTGGTAAGTTGGGGAAAAAGAAGTGATTTTACAGTTCTGTTAAATGTAAAAACCTGCTGTGTAGCACTCACCGTAGCAGTGAATGACAGCATAGCATTGTTTACCCATGAGAAATTTTCAACTGAATGCGGAAAGGTAAGCGTAAGATCGCGTATATGGGGCTGAGTTGGATTACCTTCCGGTGCAGCAAAAAATGATTTCAGGTTGATTTCCATTAATCGGTTTTTGTCACTTTCGTAACCGGGAGTTTCCATACTCATCCATACCAGAAAATTTCCATCGGGAGAGAACTGCGGATTTTTATCGTATCCGTTATAGCCGGCCGTGATATTAACGGTTATACCGGTAGTGGTGTTATATAAGTATATTTCAGTATTTGTACTGATTGCCTCAGCCGTACCTTGCAGCTTTTTGCAGGTGTAAGCAATATATTTTCCATCTGGACTCCACGCTACCTCTTCCATCCCGCCAAATGGCTGCGTAGGTGCATCAAAAGATTCTCCGATTAACAAATCTTTACCTGAGTTAATTGTGCCTGAAACTGGCACATCTGCAACAAACAAATGCGAACTGTAAGCATCTTCCCAACTGTCCCAATGCCGGTACATTAACCCATCAGCTATTTTACCTGTGGCTTGAGGTAAATCAGGGTATAAATCAGCAATGGTGTTTCGGGTTTTCACATCAGCCGCATAAATCAATTTACGACCGTCTTTTGAGTATAAAAATCCGTTTATGCCACCGCTTACATCTGTAATTTGTGCAGGTTCTGTCAACGTGAGGTTCATTTTCCAAAGTTGCATTTCCCCACTTTTGGCACACAAAAAAGCTAAACCGTTATCTGTAAATTTAATGGAGTTTATGTTCCAGTTCTCATCCAGTAAAAGCTTAGGTTCTCCACCTGCAACGGGTATGCTGTACAGGTAATTTTTGCCTTTGTTGGCTCTTAAATCAAAGCGCTTCACCACATATACAACCGTTTTACCATCGGGTGAAATGTCAAACTCATTTACGCGGCCAAGCTTCCAAAGCAATTCCGTTGTTAATGCTGATTGACCAAAAGTGAATGAATAAAAAAAGATCAGAAGGATGCTGAACAGTTTTCGCATATTTGAAAAATATTTTTAAGTCTCCAAACATACAAAAAATGATTATCAGTTTACACGGGAAAAGAGCATTGGTGTGCGGCAGCACGCAAGGGATAGGAAAAGCCATCGCAATGGAACTGGCCAAAAGCGGAGCCACCATTACATTAATGGCACGCGATGAACAAAAACTGAAAACTGTTTTGACGGAGTTAAACAACATTCATGCAGCTGATCACCATTATCTGGTTGCTGACTTCACGGCCTCTGAACAACTACGCGAAATCATTCAAACATACACCGCATCAAACAGTATTCAGATTCTGATTAACAATACCGGTGGACCACCAGCAGGACCTATTGTACAAGCAAACACAGAAGCCTTTTTAAATGCCTACCAGCAACACCTCATTTGCAACCATATCTTAATGCAGAGTACGTTGCAAGGCATGAAAGATTCAGGATACGGGCGCATCATCAATATCATTTCCACATCCGTAAAACAACCACTGGCCAACTTGGGCGTGTCCAACACCACGCGTGCGGCCGTAGCAAACTGGTCAAAAACATTGGCTACTGAACTTGCACCATTTGGCATTACCGTAAATAATGTACTGCCCGGAGCAACTAAAACGCTCCGGCTTGAAACCATTGCTAAAAATAAGGCCGCTAAAACCGGAGTTCAAATTACTGATGTAGAAACAGAAATGCTTCACGAGATTCCGGCAGGGCGCTTTGCCACACCCGATGAAATTGCCTATGCCGCGGTGTTTTTAGCATCACCGTTTGCATCCTATATCAACGGAATTAATGTTCCGGTGGATGGGGGGCGTACGGCCTGTTTGTAAACAACAACTGCTGTAGGGGGGAACACCCAGCAAATGTTTTTGATTTAGAAACTACCTGTAAAATAGACCATAAACCGAATAACCATATGAGAACACCGCTGCAAGAGATGGTGACCCAGCAAATGAAGAAGAAATAAAATTTCAACTTTTTGCTTGTATTTTTTTGGCTTAAATTTTGAGCGTAGGCTTTCCATTAAAAGTTTGCAGCGCCTAATTAGGACTGAGTTTAAGATTATTTTCATAATGGTTTTGTTTAAGTTACTGCAAAACAGTAAATTATTTTTAGCCCAGTCGGTCAGATAATTAAAAAAAATATTAATTTTGTACGGTAAAAGACGTACACAACTCTTTTGAAAAAAATTAACCCACCAATACACTGATTGAATTTAGCAATGAAACCGAGATTATTGTTCACAGACAAATCATTGCCGTTTATCCTGGAAGCCTTTGGCAAGTCCATAAATGAGAACGGAATTATAATCGAATCTAAAACCGGAGAACCTGTCTTAACACCTGAAGGCGAAGAAATTGAGTCAAAGCAACTTGGTGGATTAAAAAGGGGGTCAGAAATTTTCCTGAAAGACGATTTATATTCAATTATGAATCTATCTGAGGGAAAATATTAATGACATCACCTCTTGACGTTGACATAGACGCAATTCACCGTTATTTAAAAAAATCGGGTGTAACGGTTATATTCGATGTTGATGGCGAAACCGAAGCAACAGCAGTTGGTTCACTGTATTCTTGGGAACCCAAAGACAAGATTTTAACCATTTCCCTACCAGTTGCCCATACAAGTCAACGCAAAAAAACAGCTGTTTTTAAAATAATCCGTAAAATTCATAATGATGGGGGCTTGCTATGGAAAAAATCAAAATCAGAGGTACTACAAACTTTTGGTGAGTATCAAAAGGAAGATCCCGATCAAGAAACGTTAGAGTTTTTCAAGCCAATTCTGCCAATTGATGATTTTAATGCGCTTAAGTTATCAATGTTCCTTCGATACGAAGACAAGAAAGGAAATAAGAACAATGTTCAACGGTTCAAAAATGATATTCGAAATAGATTTGGCGATAGGGGAGGTAACATTGCGAATTTATGTACTGCCGGATACTTTGACGAAGAATTAAAATCACTGTATCTGAGAATCCCCAGAGAAGAGTTTAAAGAATATTATGAAATGGTTGTGGGGGACAAAGCCAGGGCATTATTTATTCATCACGACATGGGAGTTGACGAGATTGATGCAGAGGTTGAGAAGATGTTTCTTAAGGCCACTAAGTATCATATGGGAGATTTCAAGATTCACGGCAAAGGTGCAGATAATGTTAAAACATTAAGGGAATTTATTAAATCCAGAACTGGTAAAGAAAAGTATAAGATTCACATTAAATATGAGGACCCCAAATTACCCGCGATTGAATGCATAGTAAATGTTTTACAAACTGATTAACGATTTAATCAATTTTCCTATTTTTGTCTTAAACAAACCCAATAACCATATGAGAACACTCCTACTTCTTTTAATTGCCACTGCATTTATTTCCTGCGGCCCCAGTAAGGCCGAAATTGAAGCCCGCGAAAGGCAAGTTGCCGATTCAACTAAAATGGCTACTGAGGCGGCCATAAAAGCCGATGCCGAAGCAAAGGCCCGGGAGCAAAAACGCAAAAAAGACCATTCGCAGCTAAAACAACAATTAATTGAAATGAAAGCACGGCTGGCAGCCGAAGAAGCCAAACTGCAAGACATTAATTCGTTTCATTTAATGCGAACTTCTACCGAGAAGCAACAGCAACTGGCTGCACAAACTTATGAGGTAGAAATGCTAAAAGCGGCCATTGAAGAAACCGAAGCTAAACTAAAACAACTTCAGTAGAGAATAATTTCCCACCTACTGAAAATGGACTACAAAAAAATCAGCGATAATCAGTGAAATCAGTGGCAGTCCTCATATATTTGTTTAAGACACAGATTGCACTGATTACACAGAGAATTGATAATGAGCTACAAAAATTAATCAATTTACCCGATTAAACCGAAATTGAACAGTAATTTTACGGCTCAAAATCAAAAACCACATGAAAAAATTACTTCTACTTAGTGCACTGGCTGTAACAGTGCTGGCATTTACTCCTTCCGAAACCGATTATTCACTTTGCAAAGTAAACTCTACTGCCAATAAATTGGTATTTTATTACAATGCTCCGGCACAGGCTCACATTACGGCCTTCAGCTATTCAGCAGTGATTCCTTTTGGCAAATACATTTACATTCCATCGCTTGCCGATGAATCGGTAAAGGCAGCCAATATTGAAAGCGGATATCAAAACAAACTTTACGATGCTGTAATAATGGTAACCGGATCGGCTCGCGATGTGGCCATTACTTTTAACGATAAAAATAAAGATAACTCGCTGGCAAATGCTGAAAAGGTAGAAGGGAAATATGTGTTTATAGCAGCCGAGCCGGTGCATCCTTACACCATTGTGGGCAAATACCAGATTAACGCTAAAGCAGTAAAAAAACCGGGTACACCAGCCAATGTAAAGGCATTAAAACACCAGTTACTTATTGCCAAAGTAATCAAAAAAGCTCAGTCAGATAAATTAGATTTTGATGCCGTAATTTATGGTGACGGTAAAAACGATTTAGCTATAAAATTCACCAAATAATTAACAGGGTCGTTGCATGATGCAACACATTGGTTAAAATTTTTAACTCTAATTTACAATTAATTACATTTTTCCGACCCAATAATAAATTTTTTGGTAAAGTTTCTGCGTTCTAAGATTGAACGAAAGGAGATTTTAATATGAAAACACGATTGGAAATGAACAAAAGCAAAGCAATGATCTTTCTCTTATTATTGACTGTAGCCGCTATTTCACATTTAGCTAAAAATCCATCCCACTCTTTAAAATCCACAACAAAAACGTCACTCCATATTTCTATTAGCAGATAAGTTAATACCTGCCATAAGTCTGTCGCACGAACTTTTATTCATTTTTTGGTACAGAGTTTACAATCAAAAAAGAGCCTCGCAACTGCGGGGCTTTTTTTATTTAGCCGAAATAAAAGAAGTATCAGTTAAGGTTTTGAGAAAGGCCACCAAACTCGCTTTTTCATAAGCCGTAAGTTGCAGTCCGCTTTCTTTACCCGGTTTAGTCATAATAGGATCGATGGTGCGGGAAAATTTAACGCCCGAATTATAAAACTCCACCACTTCTTCCAAGGTATTAAACCGGCCATCGTGCATGTAAGGAGCTGTTAACTCAATATTGCGAAGTGTGGGCGTGCTGAACATCCCCATATCGCTGGCAGCATGGGTAATCAGATTTCGTCCGGCATTTTGCCCCGTAAACTGATCATCGAGCCCGTTGTTGTGATAAAGATTATCGGTGAAAAGCGGATAGCCATGACAATGAAAACAATCTCCCCGCTCAGAGAAAAACACATCCATCCCGTCACGCTCTTCCTGAGTAAGTGCGCCCCCTTTAAGCTGATACCTGTCTAATTTGGAGTCGGCCGAAATCAGAGTGCGTATGTATTGGACTAGGGCTTTGCAAATAGTCATTTTTAACTCTTCGTAGCTTAGGGTGTAAAAATTTGTTATCCCGAATGCCTTGTAAAAAAGTTGCGGATATAAAGGATGATGAGATAACCTGTAAAAAAGCGTATCGGCATTGGTATTAAAAAATTGTGGTTCAAAATCACCCATAGGTAGTGTTTCGAGTTTAGTAACCGAACCGTTCCAGTTGTAGTCGGGATTAAAAGCAAGATTTAAGTGCGGGGGGATGCTTATTTTATCTCCTGTAAGAGTAATGTAATACGGAGAAGAGAATGACTTACCCCGATTGTGACAGGATGAACAACTAAGTCCGTTTGATGACAGAATTGCATCGGAATACAACCGTTTACCTAAATCCACGCCTTCATTCGTAAGCGGATTATCGGAAGAAATATATGGCTGCGGAAAACCCTGTGGCACCTGAAGTATATACGGAGTAGGTTGATAAATTCCCGAATCAGGATCGGAAGGACTTTCTTTTTGCCTGCATTGAATCATGAGCACGATAAGCAGAAGTACCACAATGTATCTCATACCTTAATTATTTATGCTTAAAACATTATTTCCGTTTTGCGAAAGCAGGTTCATAAGGCTATCAATTCCCATGGTATAATTAGTTTTGTTTAAATCAAATTTATTGGGAACATCAAACCATTTGGCAACATCCATACTTAATTTTAGTCCGTTTGAAACCTGCGTTTCGGTAAGCGTGGCAGAAACAGCATTCTCAACCAGATTTTGATTTTTGCCCAGGTGCATGGCAAAACCGTATACCTGAAGATTTGATGCAAGGTAGTGCCCTTCGAGTTTTAGAAAATGGTAACCCCCTCCCATATTATCAGGCCAGGCCATATTCAAATTGGCCGGTGTAGGAGTTAATGCATTGCTAATATTTTGCGAAGCCGCTAAGCCAATATTGCATCTAAACGAAGTGATTCCCGTTAGCGGCAGATCGCTTATTGTAAAATGATGTGTTGACGTATCGCGGGCACTTACATAAAATAGTTTGGCTGATTTATAAACCGCACCGGTAACCGAAGTGATTTCGATGTTTGAAATATAACAATCAAGGCGGGTAACACTAAAACTATTTCCTGCCAAATTTTGAAATTGAATGGTATCAAACAATAACGGATTTCCATTCACATTAAAACTCATATCAACCTTTATGGGTGTAATCACCACCGGCTTGGGCGTATCCTTATGGTCTCTTTTGCATGACGAAAAAGAAACAATCATCAATCCGGCAACCAAATAAATTAATAAACCTCTCATAATATAAAATCCCCTTTAACAAAGTTAGGATATTAATAGCACGCTATAGTTGACAATCATCAACTTCATTACTGATTAAGATCATGGTATTGCATTGCAGGTCGGGGGATCTTTGCACCCATGATACAGGAACCGATGATATCGGAGAAAGAAATGATTTTCCGAATCAATAAACTAAAGAAAGAAAAGAATGCTGTTATTCTCTCGCATTACTATATGAGCCCCGATTTGCAATTGAAAGAAACAGCAGGTGGTATTGCCGACTTTGTAGGAGACTCATTAGGGCTAAGTGTAGAAGCATCGAAAACAACGGCAGATCATATAGTGTTTTGCGGAGTATATTTTATGGCGGAAACGGCCAAAATTTTAAGTCCTGCCAAACATGTTTACATACCGGACAAAGAGGCCGGATGTTCGCTGGCATCAAGTATTACCGCAGCAGATGTTTACGCTTTAAAGGCCAAATATCCGGGTGTACCTGTTGTAGCTTACATTAATACCTATGCCGAAACTAAAGCCGCCTGCGATGTATGCTGCACTTCACGAAATGCGTTAGCCATCATTCGTTCGCTGGATGCATCTAAAATAATTTTTATTCCTGATTTATATATGGGACAAAATCTGGCCAGGCAGGTAAAAGAAGAAACCGGGAAAGAACTTATTCTTTGGGACGGCAAATGTGAGGTTCATGAGCAATTTACTTCAGATATGGCCAAAGGGTTGCGCATGCAATATCCCAAATCAGAGTTTTTGCTGCACTGGGAAGTACCCGGAACTACGGTTTCCGATTCATTAAACAATGCTGGCGGGGTACTCGGAAGCACCAATGATATCATCCGCTATGTGGGAGAAAGTTCCTGCAACAGTTTTATTCTCGCTTCGGAATGCGATTTGGGTTCAACCCTTAAAGGCATGTATCAGGAAAAAGAATTCATCACTCCATGTATCAAATGCCCGCATATGAAAAAAATATCTATGCTTAAAACACTGGAAATTCTGGAACGTATAGGGGAAGATAAATTGGATGATTTTGAAGTGAATTTAAGCGATGATTTGATTCAGAAAGCTTACCTCCCCATAAAACGAATGATGGAGTTTACCTGATATGAACCCGCGTCCACATATTCTTGTCGTAGGTTCCGGCTTAGCCGGTATGTATTACGCCTTAAAAGTTTCGTCAGAAGCCAACGTGACGCTTGTTTGTAAAAATCAATTATTTGATTCAAATACATTTTGGGCACAGGGAGGCATTGCATCCGTAATGAAGGAAGATGACTCCATAGAAAAACATATTGCCGACACAATAGAGGCCGGTGACGGATTATGTGATTTAAATGTGGTAACCGAACTGCTCTCGAAAGCACCAAAAGTGATTGAACAGTTGCTGCATGATGGTTTTAATTTTACCCGAAATGCTGACGGTACGCTAAATCTTTCGCGCGAGGGCGGACACTCGGAAGCAAGGGTAGTTCATGCGCAGGACCGAACCGGAGAATACCTTATAAAAAATTTAACTGAAAAGATTAAGGCTCATCCGCAAATCACCGTTCTTGAAAATACGCAGGTTGTTGATTTGTATGTAAACGAAAACATTTGCACAGGTGCATGGGCCATTAATAAAACAAGCAACGAACTTATACTGATAAGGGCAAATCTTACCGTACTTGCCACCGGAGGAGCCGGAGGAATTTTCAAAAAAAACACCAATCCTGCGGGAGCCACCGGTGATGGATATGCCATGGCCTGGAGAGCGGGAGCCCTTTTATCAAACATGGAATTTGTACAATTTCATCCAACCATGTTTTACTCTAAAAACGGCAACTCCTTTTTAATTAGTGAAACCTTGCGCGGATATGGTGCCGAATTGAAATTGCCAAACGGTGACAGCTTTATGCAGCACTATCACAAACTCGGCTCGCTGGCCCCCAGAGATATTATTTCGAAAGCCATTGCCGAGCAAATGCAACTGAACCATATTCCGTGTGTTTACCTTGACACCACCGTTTTCAGCGAAGCAGAATTACAGGGTAAATTCCCTTATATTTTTGGTCAATGTATTAAACACGGAATTAATCCCTCCCGGCAAATGATTCCGGTGGTGCCTGCAGCCCATTACTTTTGCGGAGGAATTTTAGCCGATACCAGTGGAAAAACTTCTATTCCCGGATTAGCGGTTATAGGAGAATCGGCCTGCACCGGATTACACGGAGCCAACCGGCTGGCAAGTAACTCGCTGCTGGAAGCTCTGGTGATGGCCGACAATTGCAGCAAACAAACGCTGCAATACTTAGTTGATTTGGAATATACGGGTGAAAAATTTTTGAATATTGCTCCGGTTAATTTGGTATCTGATGAACAAATTCAAAAAATTACCAACCCGGCAGAGCTGCAAAATATGATGTGGCATTTTTGCGGAATTATAAGGACGGAATCTTTACTAAAGTTGTTTAAAAATATTCTGCCGGAACAAATAAAAGAAGTTAAAAACAATATACGTGAGTACGGGCTTCTTCCCGCACTCATAGAACAAATGAACCGTCTGCAAACTGCCTTTCTGGTAACAGATGCTGCATGGAAAAGAAAAGAAAGCCGTGGATGCCACCTGTATAAAAATTATCCGCTGAAACTTAGTGCAGGTGCAAAATCTATTTCAATACCCTATGACGGAGAACAATTGATTCATATCTTTGAAGAAACAATACCACAAAAATGATACAAATACGTTTACCCCTTTTGAGTTTAATTACACTGTTGTTCATTACGGTTTCCTGCAGTGAGGAATCCGGCCCGACAAATGCATCCGCTTCAAACGAAACCGTTTCGGAAGAACCGGTAAAACAAGGAAACAAATGGCGATTTAATCCAGAAATTACATTTGAGTTACGTTCGGTAGAAAACAGCATTATTAATTTTAACGACCTTCAGAAAAAAGCAATCAATGAGGAGCCCTACCACGCCTTTGCCGATATACTGGATCAGCATGCAAGCAAGATAGAATCAATGCTGCAGGGGCAAAATGAAGCCGATAATTCACTTGCATCAGAACTGCAAAAGCTTAAATCAATTTCGCAGGAATTGCATAACAGTAAAGACCTGCATGCCAAAGAAACATTTAACCATTTAAATGAATGGATTCATCATTTGCATTCGCAATTTGAGTTTGACTACAATTAACCGAAATTATTACATTTGGTAATAGTAAACGTTTTAGCAGCAGATAAGCCCTGCTAACTTTCCTCAGGAAACAGGAGAACTCCACTCGGCATACGAATCGCGGGTTTCGTACAATTTTAAATTTACCAGATGAATATTTTCGGGAATATTTTGTTCTATCCTGTTTTTTATTTCGAGAATAAGAAACTCAACGGTGGGTTCGGTTTCCAAAATAATTAATCGCTGGTCGGTAGCTAAAATTGATGACTTGTATTTCTCGGCTCCGGCTTCCGACAAAATAAGTGCATGGTCGAATTTCTCAATGACCAGCTCGTTCACTAATTTCTTTAATAATTTTAAATCGATAATCATTCCGTTGGTCAGCTGATGGGATGCTACCCCTACGTGCAACTCATACCTGTGCCCGTGAATATGCCTGCACACGCCCGGATAATCGGCAATGGCATGAGCCGCTTCAAAATAAAAAATTTTGTTGATAGTGAGCATCCCTTTTGAATTAAGCCGTTACCATTCCTGCCAACTGTTGCTCCAGCTCGGCAAACTCCCTTTTCATTTGGTTGATGAAAGACTCCTTTTCTTCCTGCATTTTATCAAGGAGGTTATTATAGTAGCAAATGCCCGAAAGTAAATTGCTGCGAAACGTATTAATATAATCCTCCTTTTTACTGCTGATTGCCTGAATATTTTTATTGATTTCCTTTTTCAGGTAATCAATATAAATGCGCAATTCATTTACAAAAACATGAGACCTTGGTACGTTGTTTAGCACACTCCCGCGTCCGTAAATATGCCCTGCCATTTGAGCCAGTGTAAACACTCCCGAAAAATAAGTCAGATTAGGTCCCGGGCAAATAGTTACGGCATTAAGTTTATGTGGATGCGGAATATGTTTTTCGATAAATACGGATGTACTTAAACCTTCACATAAACAATCTTTCTCTGTTACCAGATCAATTTGTTGCTGTTTGGTTTGCTCATCTGCTTCGCTGGCTTTTATTTCTTTTATTTTTAAATGCTGGTACTCGCGCGATGCCACACAAATTGGCTTCTCGGTAAACTCCGTATTAAAAGAGAGGAGTTTTAAATAACACGGACTACCGGCTCTGTGTTTTTCAATGCGTGATTTACGCTGCACTTCTGAACTGCTTTTCCTGAAATTATTAAACGGAACACCCAACGGAGAAGCATTACTCAAATAATAATCATCAGGTTTGGCCGAAGCTAAAGCAGTGAGGGTTTCGTAATCTACGTTGGTAACTTCCGGTACTAATAAAAACGGACTCCCCCAGCCAATGCTGTCCATTTTGTAATAACTGAGAAAAAACTGCTGCTCATTAAACGTGCCCACTCCGCCCTGAACCGTAATGCTGAGTTTTGGTACGGAAGCAAACACATCGCGTCCTTTTTCTTTAAGCGTTTGATTACATAATTCGAATAATGTTTTTGTCAGCTCCTCCCTCTTAGCTTTAAACTCTTCCATCACAGGCCCGAGCAACAATCCATCGGTGGCAAACGCGTGCCCCCCGCAATTCAAGCCCGATTCAATTCTGAATTCAGAAACCCAGAGTCCCTTTTTTGCGAGAAATTTTCCCTGAATAAGGGCCGAACGATAATCACTTACCTTAATGGTAATTCGTTTTTTGAGATTCCCGTTTTTATCGGGGAAAAAATCATCAAACGTTTCGCAATAGCTATACAACCTCGGATTTAACCCTGCAGAAAATACCACTGAAGAGGATACATTACTTAAGGCAAAGCCGCGCAAAGCAGCAAGGGCATCATTATATTCAACCGGAAGAGGTTCGCCTGATGGATCATAATTTGTTTTATCCACCTTGGTCATAATATTTATATCAATATCTCCTGCTGCCATAGCAGCCCTTAATTCGTCCTGCAATTTTAACTGCTCGGCTCCCGAAGCATCCTGCATCTTTAAATACTTTTGCTTTAACGGAGAATCTTCGGGAAGCAATTCAAAATATTTTACAATTTCGGCTCCTTCTTCAAATCGTTCGGTCCTGATTATGTCTAATTGATTTTTTACAATTAAATCAAGCACATTAAGGTACTCGGTGATGCGTTTTGCCCGGTAGTCATGTTCTGATTTGGTAATATGCCGGAAGGGAAGCTGAAGCGATTCGCAATAGTACTTACGCATTTTTTCTACCAATTCGTCCTCTATCACGGAAACTACCGAAGATATGCCGAAACGAGCTACCTTAACCGGTGTATCAACGGTAAACGAAAGACCCATAACCGGAATGTGAAAAGAGTGAACGGGGGAAATACTCATAATGTATTTAATTTTTGTTTTTATTAATATTGGATGAAATATTGACAAATTGATTTCTCATCCTTCTTTCATTAAGGAACTAAAGCCATATCCCGGAACTTTTTTCCTGGTGTAGCACAAAATAAAAGTACGCAAAATAACCACGCAGGTACCGGTTATTGCTATCAGCAATCCAATACCCGCACAAAACATCGCTATAAAATAAGGCCTGAAACTTAGCATCATTTGCTGAAATGAACTTTGAACCGGATTCATTTGCCAAATTCCTTTAAGCACACCAACCACCAGCAGAGAAAGCAGCATTGTTCCTAAACAAATATTTAAAATGGTGAGCCACCTTCTTAAAACAGGATACGAATCCGTTTCATTGCATGATCCTTTAAGAAACTCCGAAGAAACTCCCAATAGAATGAGTGTATTAATCCCGATGGTTGTTCCCATAGCATGAGCAACGGTAACATGTGTACCATGGGTATAAATATTAATTGCCGGAATTGACATAAGCAATGCCAGAAATAAATTTAACAATACCCAGTGATCTGATGAATTTAAAAAATCAAAAGAAATTCTCCTGGCGGGTTTGCCTGCCGATGCATTTGTTTTTTTCCAGAGAAAAATAATCCGGAGAAAGATGATCCATTCCGTCATACTTACCGCATACGAGATAATTCTGACATAGGGAGCCGTAGGCAGGGTATAGATATGATGTCCCCAGTTAAACATGAGATTAAATAACCCGAGGAAATACATGGCAAAGGAAATTCCGGAACGGGCGGTTTGTTTATCTCCCGAAATTCTTTCCATCAGGTAAAATGCAAGGCCATACACTAATTGATTCCATGAACCTACCAACGAGCCGTTCGACTTCCACTGAATGGTGAGGTCCTTCACAGCATCTTTATTGATGAATGGGAAAACCCAGAGGTAATTTTCACAAAAGGTTATAAGAAAGCAAACAATTCCGGTGAGCCACATCCAGTGGTATACACTCCATTGGGGTTTTGATGCATAAACCAAAAGGTAACTGATTAAAAAAAACAACCAGCCTGCAGCAATAAAACCGGCATACTGCGGAGGAAACTCCCAATACTCTCTTCCTCCAAAAATACCACGATAATAGGAGGTGAAAATTATGACCATTGCCACAAACCAGATAACGTAATGTGCCAGAGCCATTGAGTGAATGAGGTTATTTATTTTCACATCGCGGTAAGAACGGTACACTCCTCCGCTTGCTGCCATAAGAATCCAGAATACAACTGATGTAACATGCAGCGGCCGCAACTGCGGGAACCCCAAATTGTTTTTTAAGAAATCCGGTGCGATGTAGTAAACCGATGCGAGCGAACCATAAATAACAGCCCCAACCAACATCAAGAGTGCGGTGACCAGAAATAAGCGATCGGCAAAAAAAGGAGTTGATTTACTATTCATCTTTACACTTGATATCGCCACTCACGGTAGCCTTAAAATTTCTCGGATCGGCCTTTCCCGATTGATCCATGCAACGCAAAAACTCGGTCACTTTTTCAATTTCTGTTTCAGTCATTTTGAAGGCAGGCATTGTTTTCGTTCCGTTTTTTATCATAATCCCGATATATCCGGTTCCGTTATCTTTAGTTGAATATACATTGGTGAGATCGGGTCCCAGGTATCCGCCAAGACCATAAAACTGGTGACACGACTGGCAATTATTCTGCTGCCAGATTATTTTCCCTTCAAGGGCTGCATCGCCCAGCAGGGCTGTTTTTTTTAGCGAATGATTACTTGTGTACAGATGAAAACTGTACATCACAAAAGAACACACTAAAAAAAGCAGGATACCGATTTTAACTGTAAACCTCATTCAGAGGTCAAAATTATCTGTAGTTGTACGGATAAAAATTGATTAACGTCATTAATATATCTGATAGAAATCAGTCCTTGAGGTTGGCAATATCCAGCAATTGTTTGGTATTGGTAATTCTGATAAGTTTTTTGTCAAGATCGATTACCCCTGCTTCGTTCCATTCCCTCAGGCACCTCACCACGGTTTCGGTGGCCATACCCGTAATATTGGCAATATCTTCCCTGTTTAGCACCACATTGATAAAACCCCTATCGTTTACTCCAAAAGTATCTTTCAGCAACAACAGAGACTCGGCAAGACGCTCTTTGCTTGTTTTATGCAGCAGGTCAACATTTTTCTTCTCTGCCGTTTTTAATTCGCGGGCAAAGTTTTCCATTATTTTAAGCGACAGGTGAATATTCTTATTCAGTAATTCAAAAATATAGTGTTTTGGTATCAGGCATATTTGCGAATCTTCAATTGCTTCGGCTGCAGCGCGGTATTGTTCCCCGGCCAATAAAGAGCGATAGCCAATAATGTCTCCGTCTTTTGCCAGCCTTAATATTTGAATATTTCCTTCATTGGTTGTTTTAAATACCTTTACCTTACCACGATGTACACAATATAAACCGGGTGGCTCACTTTCTTCATAAAAAATTAACTGCCCTTTTTTTACGTGAAATGAAGACTTGTAATTATTCAATTGCTCAATTTCTTCGCGGGTCAGGGTGCAAAACACAGAGAGTCCGAGGGTTTGGCAACTTGTACAATCTAATTTACTATTCAATGCCATTCGGTAAATCTAAGGGTTTTATCCCAAAACAAAAAAAACTGATAAAAATCACGCTCAACTCTGATTCATATCAAAAAGGGCCCTTTTGGCCGGGGCTACTTTTGTTCTCAAATAATATAATTAAATTAGCCCAATAAAATTAAGTTCATAATGACAAAAATTTACAGAAAAGCAGTATCAGTAACTGCAGTATTAGCTTTAGCTTTCGTATTCAGTAATTGTGGCTCATCAGACAAACCTGCTGAGCAATCGTCCGCCACACCTGCCGCCCCGGCCGATAACGGAGAAGGGGTTGGAAACTTTAACGGAAAAGAAGTTGCTCCTTTTGATGCAGCTTTAGCAGAAAAAGGGAAAACCCTGTTTGAAGCCAAATGTTCAGCCTGCCATAAAATTACCGGAGACAAAGTGGTAGGTCCCGGACTTAAGGGCGTAACAGAACGCAGAAAACCACAATGGATTCTGAACATGATTACCAATCCTGTGGAGATGACCCAAAAAGACCCGACTGCGCAAGCGTTACTTGCCGAACACCTTACTCAAATGACCAATCAGAATGTGGCAGAAGATGAAGCATTGTCCATTCTGAATTACCTGCGCCAAAATGATGGAGCCAAATAAACAAGACCTCTAAATAACTTACTTAATTATTCAATTATGAAAATAATAGTTAAAACAGCAATCAGGATAAGCCTTATGGTTTTAGTGATTGCAGGCTTTTATAGTTGCAAGCCAAAAAAAGCAACCAATGTGGTACAAGGCGATGCAGCCAGCAAAGTATACGTTGCTCCGGGTAAACTGGATGAAGTATATATGTTTGCTTCCGGAGGATTTAGCGGACAGGTTGCCGTGTATGGTATTCCTTCCGGAAGACTTCTTCGTCAGATACCGGTATTTTCTGTTAATCCCGAAAATGCATGGGGTTATTCAGAAGAAACAAAACCTATGCTCAACACCACCAAAGGGATGATTCCGTGGGATGACAGTCACCACCCGGTTCTTTCAAAAACCGGTGGCAATGACGATGGCAGATGGCTCTTTATTAATGCCAACAACACCCCACGTATTGCCCGTATTGACCTTACCACCTTTAAAACAGCCGAAATTATTGAGCTGCCAAATACCGGTGGTAACCACGCTTCTCCTTATTGCACCGAAAATACCGAGTACGTAGTAGGAGCTTCCCGCTTTAGTGTACCTCCGGATGAAACAGAAGTTGCCATTAACACCTACAAACAAAATTTTAAAGGAGTGGTAAACTTTATTAAAGTAGATAAAGAAAGCGGACACATGAATCTGGCATTCCAACTGGATGTTCCGGCTATTGATTATGATTTGGCTCGTGCCGGAAAAGGAGTATCACACGGTTGGCTGTTTTTCTCAAGCTATAATTCTGAACAGGCCAATACGCTGCTTGAAGTAAATGCCTCGCAAAAAGACAAGGACTTTATTATGGCCGTAAACTGGAAAAAAGCCGAAGAATACCTGGCACAGGGAAAAGGGGTAAAAAAACCAGCCAACTACTACCATAATTTATACGATGAGTCAAAACATATGGCTACATCCGAGCTGATGAAAGAAGTTATGACGCTGGATGCACGAGCACTGAAAGATATTTGTTACTATATGCCATGCCCTAAATCTCCTCACGGATGTGATGTGAGCCCTACTGGCGAATACATTGTTGCTTCAGGAAAACTGGCTGCAACCATTCCGGTTTTTTCTTATAAGAAAATGATGGCTGCCATTGAAGGAAAGCAATTCGAAGGAGAGTTTGACGGCATCAGCGTGTTAAAATACGATGCAGTGCTTGCAGGCGAAGTTCAAAAACCGGGTTTAGGACCGCTGCACACCGAATTTGATCAGAACGGTTTTGCTTATACTTCATTCTTCGTTTCATCTGAAGTAGTAAAATGGAAAGTTGAAACCCGTGAAATAGTTGACCGTATCCCTACCTACTATTCTATTGGCCACCTTTGCGCTGTTCAGGGTGATTCAAAACAACCTTTCGGAAAATACTTAGTTGCTTTGAACAAAATTACCAAAGACCGTTACCTCCCTACCGGACCTGAACTTTGCCAGTCGGCACAGCTGATTGATATTACAGGTGAAAAAATGAAATTGTTACTTGACTTCCCTACTATTGGCGAACCACACTACGCCCAAATGATTCAGGCAGATTTGCTGATTAAAAACCAGCGTAAAGTGTACAAACTGGAAGAAAATAAACACCCGTATTTTGCAGGCAATGAAAAAGAGGCAAAAGTTGAACGTAAAGGCAACGAGGTTCACGTGTATATTACAGCCATCCGCTCACACTTTACTCCTGATAATATTGAAGGTGTAAAAGTAGGCGATGATGTTTATTTCCATGTTACCAACCTTGAACAGGATTGGGACGTTCCGCACGGTTTCGCAGTAAAAGGTGCAGGCAATTCTGAACTATTGATTATGCCTGGCGAAACACAAACCCTGAAGTGGACTCCGAAAACACCTGGTGTATATCCTATGTATTGTACCGACTTCTGTTCGGCACTCCATCAGGAAATGCAGGGTTATGTAAGGGTATCGCCCGCAGGTTCATCTACTCCAATGAGCTTCTCGACCGGTAATACGGCAGCAGCTAAATAGCTAATACTGAAAGTCAGGGGAGGAACTTCCTCCCCTTTCTTTTTTCTTTTACCTTTGCATTAGTTGCCGGTTCACCTTATTTGCTCACATCATGAAATTAAAAACATCTTCCCGTCTTATTGTTTTGCTCTGCGCCTTAAGCATGAGCGTTGCCTATTTCTCCTCCGTTTGGAAAATTGAACTCGAAGCGCCTCAATATCCCGAAGGATTAAAAATGGAGATTTGGGTAAATGATATCAAGGGAGACATCAGTTCAATCAACAACCTTAACCACTATATCGGAATGTCAACCATTCACGTGGAAGACTTTCCCGAATTCAAAATACTTCCCGTTCTTTTGGCCATTATGATTGCCTGGGGAATTTTAGCCGCAGCACTTAATACCCGCAAAGCATTATTCTCATGGGTACTATTTCTTATTCTTGTAGCCGCAGTTGCCTCGGTTGATTTCTGGTTGTGGGAGTATAAATATGGTCACAATCTCGATCCTCATGCCGCTATCAAAATCCCCGGCATGTCATACCAGCCTCCGTTAATTGGATATAAAGAACTGCTCAACTTTCTGGCGGGATCTCTTCCTGATACAGGAGGATATTTTATTATTGTTCCCGCTGTAATTTCAGCAGGCGTCCTGTGGATGGAACATTTTATTTTCAGTAAAAAAACATGACCTTATGAAACAAATACTTTCAGTAATAGCTGCACTTCTTCCCATAGCATTCTTCTCTTCCTGTTCAGTAAAACCCCTTCCGATTAATTATGGAAAGGATCAGTGTCATCTCTGTAAAATGACTATCATGGATACAAAATTCGGGGCTGAATTGGTAACTGCAAAAGGAAAAGTTTTTTACTTTGACTCGGACGAATGCATGATTGGATACCTCAAAAAAAATACGACTACCGACAGCACTTACAGTTTTATGCTGGTTACCGATTATGCGAATCCCGGAACTTTAACGGATGCAAAAAGTGCTTTTTACCTTCACGGAGATAATGTTCAAAGCCCAATGGGCGGAAATGTTGCTTCGTTTGCGAAAGAAGAAGATGCGAAAAAATTGCAGAGCACATTGGGCGGAGATATCATTCACTGGAGTTCCATTTTTGCCGTTATCCATTAAATCTGCCGGCATGTTCAGGTTGTCACTACTCACTTTTCTCTCTGCATTATTAGTTTGGTCCCCACTGGGAGCAAAAACCATAGATGTGGGCGCAACATACACCCATAAACACCCTGCGCAGGCCATTGCTTCGGCAAATAACGGAGATGTAATTATACTTCACAAAGGAACCTATGTTGTGAAAAATCTGCTCATCAATAAATCAATTATACTAAAAGGAGAGAATCAGCCGGTGCTTGATGCCCAAATGAAAGATTTTGGCATTACCATCACTGCCTCCAAGGTAACCGTTGATGGTATTACTATTAAAAATTCGGCCAGAGCGAGCATGACCGATTATGCCGGCATACAGGCAATCAAAGCCAGCCACCTCACCTTAAAAAATAATATTCTTATCAATACCTATTTTGGATTACACCTGGCGGGTATTGATTCATCTCTTATAGAAAACAATACCCTTACCGGCAATGCTCCCGATGATGCACGTTCGGGAAACGGAATTCATCTTTGGCAGTGCAACGCCATCAGCATACGAAAAAATAAAATAAGCGGACATCGGGACGGTATCTATTTTGAGTTTGCCCGCTTTTGCCATATTTCGCAAAACATCAGCGAAAAAAATTTCAGATACGGACTTCATTTTATGTTTTCAGACAACGATATCTACACCAATAATATTTTCAGAAACAACGGAACAGGTGTGGCAGTGATGTACACTAAAGGTATCCGAATGACAGGAAACATTTTTGCTGACAACTGGGGAAGTTCGGCCTATGGAATATTATTAAAAGATATAGGAGACAGTTATATCACCGGAAATACATTTATAAACAATACTGTCGGGATATTTATGGAAGGGTCGTCCCGTATTAATGTTACGGGAAATTCATTTCAAAACAACGGATGGGCTCTGAAACTGCTGGCCAATTGTGCACAGGATACTTTCATCAGAAATAAATTTAACGGAAACACCTTTGATGTATCAACCAATGGTACCGTTACGCTCAATTATTTTAAACACAATTACTGGGATAAATATACCGGATATGACCTGAACAGAGACGGCATTGGCGATATACCCTACAGGCCTGTAAGTTTATATGCCACCATTATTGAACAAATGCCTTATGCGGTGATGCTTTTGCGCAGTTTTGCGGTAGACTTACTGGATAAAGCGGAAAAAAATATACCTTCACTTACACCAGACCAGCTAAAAGACGATTCTCCATTAATGAAATCACCTGTGCAATGATTGAAGTAAAAGCGCTTACAAAAAATTTTGGTAAACTCCGGGTACTAAAGGGAGTGAATATTTCCTTTCACAAAGGAGAAGTGGTATCGGTAATCGGTCCAAACGGTTCGGGTAAAACTACCTTAATCAAATCTATTCTTGGAATGGTGATTCCGGATTCGGGCGAGATACTGCTTGACGGAAAATCAATTAACGGGCAATGGAAATACAGATCCAAAATTGGATATATGCCGCAAATTGGCCGCTACCCCGATAATATGAAAATCGGTCAGGTATTTTCGATGATGCGTGACTTAAGGACAGATGCAACCGCTCCTGATGAATCGGTACTTAATTCATATAAATTACCTTCGCTGTTTGATAAAACCATGCGCACCCTTTCCGGAGGAACCCGCCAAAAGGTGAGCGCAGCTTTAGCTTTTTTGTTTAACCCCGACATATTAATTCTTGACGAACCCACTGCAGGATTAGACCCGCTGGCTTCGGAAATTCTGAAACAACATATTTTAGAAGCAAAATCACAGGGCAAATGCATTCTCATCACCTCGCATATTATGAGCGAAGTGGATGAACTGGCCGACCGTATTGTGTACATGATGGATGGCGAGGTAGCCTTTGATAAAACCATTAAACAAATAAAAGAAGAAACGGGAGAAGAACGATTGGGCAGAGCCATTGCCAACCTTATGAAAACAGAACACCATGCTTAAAGTAACCAAATACGTAATTTATGATATAGTACGCAACCGGGTGCTGATTGCCTACACCCTTTTCCTGTTGCTTATTGCTACTTCCCTGTTCAATATGGAAGAAGACCCTTCAAAAGCCATTATCAGTTTAATGAGCATTGTGATGATCATGGTACCGCTTATCAGCATTGTATTTGCCACCACCTATTTTTTTAATTCGTATGAGTTTATAGAATTGCTGGTTGCCCAGCCGTTAAAACGCAGCACCATCTTACTGGGCGAATATATTGGTGTGGCCCTTTCGCTTTCTTTTGCCTTTTTAGCCGGAATAGGTATTCCCATTCTTCTGTTTGATGCCACAGCCACCGGATTTGTACTTATTCTGTCGGGCACGCTGCTTACATTGGTATTTATTTCACTGGCATTTCTTTCATCGGTAATTACACGGGATAAGGCAAAGGGAATTGGCACCTCACTTATGCTCTGGTTTTATTTCTCTATTATTTACGATGCGCTCATCCTTATGCTGCTTTTTACGTTCAGCGATTATCCGCTTGAACAAGCCATGATTCCCATAGCTTCACTTAACCCGATTGACTTGGGACGGATAGTGATTATGCTAAAATTAGACATTTCGGCCCTGATGGGATATACAGGGGCTTTGTTCAAGAACTTTTTCGGCAATGCCATGGGAATATTTTACACCTGCGGCATCATGTTTATTTGGATTATTGTACCTTTGCTTTGCTCAATTAAAGTTTTTAACGGTAAAAATCTTTAATGAAACAAAGTATTTCCATATTGCTCCTTCTGGCCATTTTCTGGCAAATAACAGGGCGCCTGCACACTATTTTATTGTTTAATCTGAATCAGGAAACTATTGCCAGAACACTTTGCGAAAACAAAAACCGTCCGGCAAAAAAATGCCATGGTAAATGTGTACTTGCAAAAGCCATAAAGAAAGAAAACGAACGCGAGCAAAAACAATCATCGGTATCAAAAGAGCAGAACGAAATACTGGCCTGCGAAACAACAGATGAAAAAACAATTTACTTTTCCTCTGTTCAGTTAAGCTACCCTCCCGTGCTCGCATCACCTGCCCGCGGACATTTGCATTCTCTTATACATCCCCCTTCTCTCAGTTAAGTTAACCACAAAATCTTCCCTAATCAGATGAAAAAATCTGACATTTATTTTGGCCCATTTTCTATTTTACAACTTAACAATTTATTGAGATGAAATTTTTTAATACCCGTTTTGCTTATATAGCATTTGCCCTATTGTCTTTTTTTATTTTTGCAAACACCTCCTGCAAAAAAGATGAAAAAACCATCAATCCAAATCCGGTTGACCCGTATCCCATTCCGTCTAACCTGAAATTAATAGGTGAAACTTTTGCCTCGGGCGCAGCTGCTAAAGTAAAAGTATATGCCGAAAAAGATTTGTTTGCCGGTTACAATAAACTTTATGTAGCTCTTTTTGATTCGCTCACCGGGGTGCGTATTACCGGTGCACATGTGTATTTTGAGCCTGTAATGAGTATGGGAAGTGCAAGCCACGGTTGTCCGGTTGAAAATGCAGGTCCTAATTCGGTGAACGGATTATTTAAGGGTGCTGTTATTTTTACTATGGCATCGGGCACAGGCGCCACCTGGACACTTGGCCTGCATGTACACAACCACCTCAATGATTTGGATGGCGAAGGAGAAATAAGCATCAATGTGGTCAACCCGGCCGATGTACAGGTTAAAGTGCGCACCGCTCTGAATGATGGTAAACAACTTATTTTAACAATTATTGAACCGGCCTCTCCAAAAGTTGGGGTGAACGATTTTATCATGGCCGTTCATAAATTAAATACTTCCACAAACGAGTATGATACCATTTCAGGATGCACTGTTCAAATAGAACCTTTAATGCCGAGTATGGGCCACGGATCGCCAAACAATGTGAACCCGGTGTACACAGGCAATGGCCATTATGCCGGAAAGGTTAATTTTACGATGAGCGGTTTGTGGCAGGTAAATTTAAAAATTATGGAGGGTGCTGCTGCTGTTGACACCACAGCCTCCTTTAACTTTAATCCGTAACCTTGAAAAAAATAGTATTCCTATTCCTGATTGTTTTTTTCATACCCAGCGTTCATGCTCAAACCACCCCTGCCGATACCATTACCAAAAGCGGTGAACTGAAAGAAGTGGTGGTATGCGACAAACACGAACAGGAAGAGGAACTTTTTAATTTTCATAAAAGCAATAAGTCGAATACTACCGAAGATATTCTGGCTCGTATGCCCGGAGTATTTTTAATTCGCAGAGGCAGCTATGGCATGGAACCCATGCTGCGCGGCTACTCGGCCGGGCAAATGAATCTCACTCTTGACGGGATGAAAATTGTGGGCGCATGCACCGACAAAATGGACCCCGTTACCATTTACGTTGAACCGGTGAACCTGCAGGGCCTGCAGGTTTCTACCGGTGTATCGGGTGCCGGAATGGGATCGTCATTGGGAGGAGGTATGAACATGACTTTGAAAGAGGCGGAGTTTTTATGCAGCCCCCGACCCTTTACCGGATTCTCGAGCAGCTTCGCTACCGTAAACCACGGCACCACCAACAGTGCCTTTTTTAATGCAAGCAATTCACGCGTTGCGTGGCGGGTGAGTGGTGTGTACCGTTTTGCGCAAAATTACCGCACCGCATCGCTGGTCAGTATTCCTCACTCGGGTTATGAAAAAGCCAATGTATCCACTTCCCTTGTATACAAACTCTCGGAAAACAGCATTCTCAAAGCCGATTACCTTAATGATATGGGCTGGAATATCGGCTTCCCGGCACTCACCATGGATGTGGGTTTTGCCCGTGCCGATATTGCTTCGGTTTCGCATCGCTACCTGAACGCAAAAAGTAAAATTTCGAAAGTATATTCCAAACTTTACTTAAACCGCATTAACCACCGCATGGATGATACCCACCGGCAAAATATACCCATGCATATGGATATGCCGGGTAAAAGTCAAACAATGGGCTATTACAGCGAACTGGGACTTAAAACCAGAGGAAGGCATCATGTAAGCGGGCGGGCTGATTTTTACCACAGCCAGACAAAGGCAGACATGACCATGTATCCGTTTAATGAACCCATCATGTATTTACAAACGCTGCCTGATAATTACCGGATAAATGCAGGTGTGTTTGCGAAAGACGAACTCACTATTGACTCTACCCAGCGAATTATTATGAGTGTGCGCCTCGACCGAAACCTGAGTGTGATGGACAGCAAAACCGGTAATCTGCAATGGTCAGTTTTTGGTGCGTTCCCGACACAACGCGTTTTTTTCACAAAAAATATTCAGGCTGCCTGGTGCAAGGCTGTTGGCAAAAACTGGTTTACTCAATTAAGTACGGGTTATGCCGAGCGCGTGCCTACCCCCAACGAATTGTATGGATACTATCTGTACAACCGGCTTGATAATTTTGATTACCTCGGGAACATGCTCATTAAAACCGAACAGGCCTGGCAGGGCGAGTGGACATGGAATTATACCAAAGCCAGAACCATGGTGAGCCTTACAGGGTATTACCACCATATCAACCGGTATATTCTGGGGCAAATTGATTCGGGTTACAGCCCTATGACCTTCGGAGCACGGGGAGTGAAAGCGTATTTCAATATTCCGCATGCTACTATTACGGGGGCCGATTTTACCATTAACAACCCCATAACAAAAAGACTTGACCATATAAGTACCATTAAACTGGTGATTGGCTCCACCAGCCTTCATACACCGTTGCCGCAAATTCCACCGCTTAAATGCCTTCATGTGCTGCGTTACAAAATACGGAAGTGGCTGTTTCAGGGCGAGGCCGACTGGTCATTGCCACAATACCGGAACAATAAGCAATTTGGAGAACCGCAAACACCCTTTTATATGGTTTTTAACCTGCGCACAGGCTATAAATTTAATTCCGGCTCTCATGCGGTGCAATTCGGAATTTCAGTAGAGAATATTACCGACAGACGCTACCGCGAACACCTCGATTTTAACATTATTCCAAGACCGGGGCGCAATGTGGTGGTCAATCTGAGTTACGCATTTCATTGAGAAAAGTCTGCTTATTTGTTGACTTAAATCAATTTTCACGATAACCCGGTGGTTTAATTTTGAACTCAATAAAGCCAACGTAAAATGAAAACATTAAAAATACTCTCAGCCGCCCTGTTTTTAACAGGAACCATTGCTGTTTCATCATGCGGCAATGAAACAAATGAAGCCGCAGCCGCTGAAACCACCGAAACTGCCGCAACAGAAAGTCAGGCAGGTCAGTCAGCAGTTCAGGATAATGAATCAGCCAAAGATATTGTAAAAGTAGCCGTAGGTTCAAAAGACCACAGCACATTAGTAACCGCGGTGAAGGCAGCCGAATATGTGGATGTGCTGGCCAATGCCGGTCCGTTTACTGTTTTTGCTCCCGTAAATGCAGCTTTTGATAAGTTACCTGCCGGAACCGTTGAAGGTTTGTTAAAACCCGAAGCTAAAAACGACCTGCGCAATATTTTGGAATACCACGTTTTTGTAGGCGTTCTGAAACCCGAAGACCTGACTGATGGCCGTGTGCTGAATATGGTGAATTTAAAAAATACTGAAATCAAAATGGTGGATGGCAAACCTACCATTAACGGAGCTCATATTGTAGCCAGCGTTCCTGCATCCAATGGTATTATTCATATCATTGACCAGGTATTGTTGCCTCCTGCAAAATAATTTTCTTATTTTTCTCTGATACTAAATATACTTTTTTCATACTGCCGTTGCGGGGTGATCGCAACGGCAGTTTTTTTGTCTAAGAAAAATCAGTTGCCGAATTGACTATTATCATAGTCGCTTCTAAACTCAACCTATAGCTTTGACCCCATGAAAACACAAATAAAAAAATCATGGGCCGAGCCCTATAGAATGAAAATGGTGGAATTATTAAAAATGACCACCAGAGCACAAAGGCAAAAAGCCATTAAAGAAGCCGGATACAATACTTTTCTGCTAAAATCGGCCGAAGTATACATTGACCTGCTTACCGACAGCGGAACCAGCGCCATGAGCGACCGCCAATGGGCAGGCATGATGGTGGGTGACGAAGCTTATGCCGGAAGCAGCAACTTCTACCACCTTGAAGAAACCATCCGAAAGTATTACGGGTATAAATACATCATCCCTACACACCAGGGTCGGGGTGCCGAAAATATTCTCTCCAAAATACTCATCAAAAAAGGAGATATAGTTCCCGGTAATATGTATTTCACCACCACGCGCCTCCATCAGGAACTGGCAGGCGGTACCTTTACCGATATTATTATTGATGAAGCCCACGATCCGCTGAATCCGCATCCGTTTAAAGGAAATGTTGACCTGACCAAATTAGATAAAGTGGTAAAAAAATACGGAGCCAAACGCATCCCGTATATCAGCATTGCCACTAACGTAAACATGGCCGGTGGGCAACCCATAAGCATGAAAAATCTGAAGGAACTGAGAGCTTATACCAAAAAGAACGGCATTCGCATTATTCACGACATGACCCGTGTGGCCGAAAATGCCTATTTCATTCAGCAAAGGGAAAAAGGGTATCAGAACAAAAGCATAGCACAAATAGTAAAAGAAATTTGTTCGTACACCGATGGAGCCACCATGAGCGCCAAAAAAGATGCCTTAGTAAATATTGGCGGATTTCTGGCTACCAACGAGTGGGATGTGTATGAAGAAGCACGTAATATGGTGGTGGTGTATGAGGGATTGCATACCTATGGCGGACTGGCCGGCCGGGATATGGAAGCCATGGCCATTGGAATTGTAGAGAGCTTAGATGATTTTCACCAGCATGCAAGGGTGGGTCAGGTTGAGTATCTTGGACATAAAATGATGGAATTTGGAATTCCGATTGTACAACCAATAGGCGGACATGGTATATTTGTAGACGCCAAAGCTTTTCTCCCGCACTTAACGCAGGATCAGTTTCCGGCACAAACGCTTGCAGCCGAAATATATGCCGACTCAGGTGTGCGTACCATGGAACGCGGTGTGGTATCGGCCGGACGCAAAGCCAATGGCGAAAATTATTATCCTAAACTGGAACTTGTGCGCTTCACTATTCCACGAAGAGTGTACACACAGGCCCATATGGATGTAATTGCCGAATCTACGTATAATGTGTTTAAGCAACGCGATAAAATAAAAGGATTAAAAATGGTGTACGAACCCAAATACCTGCGTTTCTTCCAGGCACGATTTGAAAAGCTTGGTTGATGAGTTATCCGCAGGTTGATATCATTGTATTAAATTACAACGGCAAAAAATTTCTTGACGATTGTTTTCAGTCGGTATTCAAATCTACCTACCCGAATTTTAAGGTATACCTCCTCGACAACGCATCAACCGAGAACGATATAGAGTATGTAAGCGAAAAATATCCGCAGGTGGGTATTATTAAAAACCCGCTCAACAACGGGTATTGTGCTGCCTACAACCTTGCTTTTTCAGTATGCAAAGGCAAATACTATTTATGCCTTAACAACGATGTGCGCGTGCATCCCGACTGGCTCGAGCCCTTAGTGGAACTGGCCGAAAAGGATAACACCATAGGAGCCCTGCAGCCAAAATTAGTTTCGTTTTTTAACGAGCAGGAATTTGAATATGCCGGAGCATCAGGTGGTAAAATGGATGTTTACGGGTATCCGTTTCTGCGCGGCCGTGTATTTGATACCATTGAGCCCGACAACGGACAGTATAACGATATTACCGATGTGTTCTGGACCAGCGGGGCGGCCATGTTTCTGAGAGCCGATGTGCTTCCGCATTCCGGCCCGTTAGATAACAGTTTTGTGCACCATATGGACGAAATTGATTTGTGCTGGCGTATTCTTATGGCAGGCTATCAGCTTAAGGTGGTTCCTGCCAGCATTGTGGCCCATTACGGGGGCGCCACCATTCAGGCACAAAGTTTTAAAAAAATGTACTGGAACCACCGCAACTCGCTGTTTATGGTCATCAAAAATTATGGGCCGCAACAGGTGTTTTCCAAAACGTTCACTCATATTCTCCTCGACTGGCTGGCAGCCGGTGTATCGCTGGCCAAACTGCAATTTACCCGGGTAAGGGCCGTAATTGCCGCGCATGTGTGGATTTTGCTTAACTTGGGCCTCATTTTACAACACAGAAAAGAAGCACAGCAAAGGCGCAGGGTAAACGATGAAGCAGTGATGAAACAGATGTACCCTAAAAGCATTGCACTGGCTTATTTTCTTCGTAAAAAAACAACTTACACCGACTTAATAAACGATTTGAAGAAATGAAAATAGAACTGATTGCCGAACACCTCAATGGTCTTAAAGTAATTCAACCTGAAATTTTTCGTGATCAGCGCGGCTTTTTTATGGAAGCCTACCGCATGGATGAATTTGAACGCCTTGGTTTGCCCACCCAATTTGTACAGGACAATCACTCGCGATCGGCCAAAGGAGTAGTGAGGGGATTACATTTTCAGTGGGAACCACCTATGGGAAAACTGATGCGTGTAACCGTGGGCGAAGCCTTTCTGGTAGCTGTAGATATTCGCAAAGGCTCCCCTACGCTGGGACAATGGTTTGGCGAAGTGGTATCGGCCGAAAATTGCAAACAAATATGGGCTCCTGCCGGATTTGCCCGCGGCTTTTGTGTGCTCAGCGATTTTGCCGAAATACAATACAAAACCACCGGACTCTACAACAAAAACTGTGAGTCGGGCATTTTATGGAACGACCCCGCCATTGGCATTAAGTGGCCGGTAACCGAACCTATTCTCTCTGACAAAGACAAGGTGGCGCAAACATTAGAACAATGGTTGCAAAAACCCGATTCGGATAATTTCAAATACTGATTGTTTATGAAAAAGATTTTAATGGCCGGTGGCTCGGGCTATATCGGTGCTGTATTATGCGAATACCTTTACCAAAAAGGATATGAACTCACCATTGCCGATGCGGGATGGTTTGGCTTTTACGGACGCCCCGAAATTCCGGTGATAAAAGGTGATTTGTTTGACCTCACCGCAGCCGATATGAAACCTTTTGACTGCATCGTATTTCTGGCCGGACTCTCTAACGACCCCATGGCCGAATACTCGCCCAAAGAAAATTTTATTTACAACACCGCCCTGCCTGCCTACCTCGGTTTTCAGGCACGCGAAGCAGGAGTAAAACAATTTGTGTTTGCCAGTTCGTGTTCGGTGTATGGCTACACCCACAACCGTACCTATACCGAAACCGATGAAGCGGTATGCAACTACCCCTACGGTGTTTCAAAATTGCAGGGCGAACAATCGCTGCTGGCCCTGCAGGACGAATCGTTTCGCGTGGTATGCCTGCGTCAGGGAACCGTGAGCGGCTACAGCCCGCGCATGCGCCTTGACCTGGCCATTAATACCATGTTTAAAAATGCCATGAGCAAAAACGAAATCACCGTAACCAATCCTAAAATATGGCGCCCCATTCTGGCCCTGCCCGATGCCTGCCTCGGTTACGAAGCCGCCATATCGCACCACGCCTCGGGCATCTATAATATTGCCTCATTTAATACCACCGTGGGCGAACTGGCCGAAAATGTGGCCGAATTTGTACGCACACAGTTCAACAAACCGGTGAACGTAATTAACCGCGAAGTGCAGGATTACCGAAACTACAAAGTATCGTGGCAAAAAGCTACCGATGAACTGGGCTTTAATCCTACCCAAACCCTTACCGATGTGCTCAGCGGACTCAAAGAAAACCTGAGCACCTTTGAGCAATTTGATAACCCCGCCTTTTACAATATTGATGTGTTTAAGGCAATGAAACACGATTAACTGATTTTTACCTTATGAAAGTTGTTGTTACAGGAGCCAATGGTCAGCTGGGTGCCGATGTGGTTTCTTATTTCAGGGCACAGGGCAACGAAGTAATTCCCTTTACTCATGCCGATTTAGATATTACCGATACCGATGCGGTTACCAAGGCTATCATGTCTGTGAAACCCGATGTGGTCATAAATACCGCTGCTTACCACCATGTGGAGCATTGCGAAAACAACCCCGATATTGCCCGTGCAGTGAATGCAACGGCTGTTGGTTTTTTAGCACAACTGGGTGCAAAGGAGAACTTCCGTCTCATTCATATCAGTACCGATTACGTGTTTGACGGAGAGAAAAAAGCGCCTTACGTAGAAACCGATGCTGTGAACCCATTAAACGTGTACGGACAAACCAAAGCCGAGGGCGAAAAATTGGTTATAGCCGCATCACCCAACCATGCCGTGGTGCGCATATCAGCTATATACGGAACCGAGCCCTGCCGCGCCAAAGGCGGAATGAATTTTATAAAGCTGATGCTGAAATTAGCTAAGGAAAAAGACCAGTTGCAGGTAGTAAACAATGAATTTGTGAGCCCTACCAATACCCTTGCTATTGCCGCACAATTGTACAAAATAGCTGCCACTCCAAATGCCACCGGAATTTTACATTCTACTTCCGAGGGACAATGCAGCTGGTACGAATTTGCCATGGAAATTTTCAAACTTACCCATACCAAAATTGATGTGGTGCCTGTAGAGGCGGCCAACTTCAGTAAAATAAAACGCCCCGGTTACTCGGTACTCGAAAATGCACGGTTAAAAGAATTAGGCATTAACCAAATGCCCCACTGGAAAGAATCCTTGCAGGATTACCTGAAGGTGATTACATAAAAAACAAACACACCGCCATCGCATCACCATCCCCTCGTTTGAAGCAAAGTGCTTACAATGGGAGACTGCTTCTCCCGATAGCCATCGGGATCGCAGTGACGATACTCTCTTAGTTACCGTAATTGCGAGCTAAGTACTCGGAGCGAAGCAATCTTTAGCTCAGCGAAGTTAATCTCCTGAAGAGGGCCCGTGCTTATAATAGGGAGACTGCTTCGTTCCTCGCAGTGACGATACTCTCTTAATTACCGGCATTGCGGGCTAAGTACTCGGAGCGAAGCAATCTTTAGCTCAGCGAAGTTAATCTCCTGAAGAGGGCCCGTGCTTATAATAGGGAGACTGCTTCGTTCCTCGCAGTGACGATACTCTCTTAATTACCGTCATTGCGAGCCATGTACTCATGGCGAAGCAATCTCCCTGTGGGAAACGATGTGCACCTTTCCTACCACTGTTGTATGTCATCATACAAATCTCTCCACTCTGGATTACCAGCGTTTATTAGCTGTGTTTTACTGCCCCGCGACCCTCCTTTTAACTGCTTCTCTCGTGCTATGGCTTCTTCAATAGAAGAAAAAAGTTCATAATGAACTAACTTAGTCGTGTTGTATTTTGCAGAAAAACCTGGATAAAGTTTATTCTTATGTTCATACATTCTCTTTTGTAAATCTGATGTTACACCTACATAAAGAACCGTATGATGAATATTGGTTAGAATATATATTGCTCCCCCTTTTACCATTTATTCAAAAGTAAAAAAACCGAATATAAATTCCTTAGGGGGAACTGCTTCTCCCGATAGCCATCGGGATCGCAGTGACGTTTTCTAAAACGCCCTCACCGCACGCACGTGCAGCAATTGATTTTTGTAATACCCGCCATTGGGCGGATATCCATCGTTGCTGTATTGCGAATAGGCATTGCCTATACTGGCTTCGGTAGAACTCCAGTACAACTCATCGGCAAAATCACCAATCTCATTCATCAAATGCAGTTTAAAATACATCTGAAAACATTCGCCTTTTGATGGCAGGTACCAGTCGCTGTAGCCGTTTAACACCAAATCTTTGCAAATACTGGCAGCATACGAACCCGCTCCCTGAGCGGCTATAATTTTATCGGTATTTGCTGCTCCGGTGTAATAATCGGTGGCATTGGCATTGGTGGTTACATTACTGCCGTTGTGCCAGGTAATGCCGGTGGACTGGTCGGTGGGGGCACATACCAATCCGTGCTTTTTGGTATCATCAATATAAAAAATAATACCTCCGGCATAATAGTCTCCAATGTACAATTTAGTTTCTTCTTTTTCTTCTTTTTTACAACCATTGAAAAAAAGAACGACCAACCCCATTAATACCAATGAAGATAGCCTTATGTGGTTATGTGTTTTCATGGCTTTATTTTTTAATAACCGTTTAAAATCACTACACAAAATTACCCCGGCTTATACTGCCAAAATATGAGCAGAAACATAAAATAGTGGCCTCATATTTGGCTGCAAAAACCATTCGCTCCATGGAAAAATACCGTCATCGCGCGTGCCCCGACCGTTCCGAGAGCCACAGAAATAGCGTCATTGCGAGCTACGTACTCGTAGCGAAGCAATCTCCTTATTCGAAACGATGTGCTTCCATTTGGGAGACTGCCGCGCTTCGCTCGCAGTGACGATACTCTCGTCATCGCGCCTGTCCCGACCATTAGGGGAGCCATGTACCCATGGCGTGACGATCTCCTTCCTTGTCTGTGGTTGGCATCCCTGCCACCCATCCCAGAAGACAAGCGCAACGATGATTTCTTTTGTCTTTAAAAAGGTTTTGAAATAATTGTGTCAGCCCTGCCGACACTTTTGTAGATGTAAAAAAATGAGTACTATTTTTTTTAAACGACCCATCTTATTTTTTGCTGCCTGACCTTCTCCTGCTTGAAAAGGCTTTCTGTCATCATTCTTCGTAGTAATAGGAATAGTCAATGCCTTTCATAAACATTTCCCGGTCGTTTATTTTATTGGTGAGAGCCGTTTCAATCAGGTGTTTCAACTCACTACTATCAACGGTGCCAATAATCATAGCGTTCATATAATTCTCTTTTTTTATTTTGCTCCAGTCCACACATTTTTTCAGGTGTTTTTTAAGCATCATGTCCAGCCATATCCGTGTACTTCGGCCATTGCCTTCCATAAATGGATGCGCCTTATTCATTTCGGTATACTTCAGGATGATTTCTTCAAATGTGTTTTGCGGCATCGCATCTATCTGTTGCAAGGTGGCTTTTAAGTGCTGGGCATACACAAACCGATACCCCCCTTTTGATATGTTTTTATCTCTGATTTGGCCTGCAAAATCATACAAGCCACCAAACAGATAAGCGTGTATTTGTTGCAAACCCTTAGTGGTACCCGCTTCAAACTCGTTGATGAGATTACTTTCAAAAAGGGTGTACGCTTTCTTTTTACTTTGCCCGTCAATGCCGGTATCGCTGTACAGAAACCAGTCTAAAAACTTCGTGGCTCTGTTGTTGGGGAAATTTTTGGATAGCTCAATAATACCCTCGCTATCCAACATATCGGTTTTGTATTTTTTGCTATCAGCCGCCAATAATTTCAGTTGGGTAGTGGTACTAACCAACTGATTGTTTTCTTTTTTTAGTTTGGCTTTGAGGTATTTCCAGTAGTTTCGGGTTTTGTTGTAATCGGGCTCTTCATTCAAAATGCCTACAATATCCACTACACTAAACCACCATTTGGCACACTCATCGTCCCAGACAGCACGCACTTCACGGTCGTTAAAAAAACGGATGGGTATTTTTAACTGTTCTTTTGTCATTTTTCTCTTAGCCTCAAAGTAAGGAATAAAAAACAACATTTCGATACTCCCGCTGCCTAAAGTTAATACAATAAAAATGGTAAGTGTAATTGTGCAACCGGGGGTTGCACAATTGAATTGATTTTTT
Organism: Bacteroidia bacterium; assembly: GCA_019695215.1. Lineage (GTDB taxonomy): Bacteria > Bacteroidota > Bacteroidia > UKL13-3 > UKL13-3 > JAGPCK01. The sequence continues at coordinate 76,926 of JAIBAK010000005.1, forward strand.
GCCCGTGGCTGGCATCCCTGCCAACCACCCGCAATACGCTATGTATTAAATTCGAACAATATATTGTTTTAATTGAAAACATACCTATTTTTGTGTTCTCACAACCAAAACATGATAGCACAGAAAGAATTAGGCAAACGCATAGCCTACTACCGTAACCTCAAAGCCCTTTCGCAGGAAATGCTTGCCGAGAAAATGGAGCTTACACGCACCGCCATTACCCAAATGGAATCAGGTAAACGTATGGTTTCCGCTATTGAACTGGCCGAGCTCTCGGCCGTACTCGGGTTTAATATTCATGAAGTGATGGCCACTTCGTTTAAGCCCGAACAATTGGAAACCGAAAAAAATACCTCTACAAAAGAAACACGCATTGAGGTGCCTAAACTTAAAACAGCGAAATTTAAACAGGTGCTACTCTATATTCTGGAGCGTTGTGCCGGAAAACCGAATGTGGGAGAAACTCTCCTTTACAAATTGCTTTACTTCTGCGATTTTAATTATTATGAACTGCACGAAGAACACCTTACGGGAGCGGTGTACCGCAAGCTTCCCTACGGACCCGTACCCCAAAAACTGAATGTGCTCATAGCGGATATGAGGGAAAAGGGAGAATTAAAAAAGTTTAAGGCCAAATACCACAACTACGAGCAAACCCGATACCTGCCCTTAATAAAACCCGACCTTACCCAACTGAACGGGGCCGAAAAGGAAATGATTGACCGGGTGATAGAACAATACAGCGACTGGAGCGGAGCAGCCATCAGCGAATACTCGCATAAAGACATGCCCTGGAAAGCTACCAAAGAAGGTGCGGTGATCAATTACGAACTGGCCTTTTACCGCGAGTTGCCTTTCTCGGTAAGAACCTATGATGAGGAGTAAGCATGAAGTTTGAAGAACTGTCGGAATTTGAAAAGGACCTGAAGAAGCTACTCAAACGGTTTCGCACACTGGAGGATGACCTGAAAGTAGTAAAACAGGTGCTTGCTGTGGCTCCCGATGCCCGACCACCTTTTAGCTATGAAATTGACGGACTTGGCCTGAGCACTTGTGTAATTAAAGTAAAAAAGATAGCCTGCAAAGCGCTGAAAGGAAAAGGAAGCAACACCGGTTTACGCTTAGTGTATGCCCGGTTTGAACAGGAAGAAAAAATCATTCTGATTGAATTGTATTATAAAGGGGATAAAGAAAATGAGGATAGGGAGCGGATTGTGAAACATCTGAAGTAACTCCCACTCGCTTTTCTATAAGCATTAAGTGAAGTCTTTATCGCATAAGAAGGGAGCGCAAATGTTGCAAAAAATAGAACTGTTTTAAACCTGTTCAAAAAACTTTACAGCAAATTCACAAAAGGCAACGATGGTGTCCTTGTCTAAATCAAATTCCTTGCGGTTGCCAAGGTAGTTGCGGCTCTCGGGGGTTATCTCTTTGCCTTCGCTCAGTTCTTTGTAGGTAACACACTTGATGTGCTTTTTGGACACCACAATAAAAAAGGCATTCTCCCATGCGTAGTCTTTAGGTAAATCTTTGATAGAAAATTTCTCGGCAGCTCTGAATTTTACTTCAATGAAAAACACCTCACTGGTGCGCGGGTTTTGCACCACAAAATCCGGCATGCGCTTTATTTCTTCCGCTACTTCTGATTTTACTCCTTTTAATAGATCCATAATGCCGGGTATGGTATTTTCCATACCATACCGGAATACATTGTATTTTAGGGAAAGAAACAACTCCTGAATCAGGGTCTCGGCAATGCGGCCTTTGATCATGTTGTAGCGGTAGGTCCATTCCTTCTCGCTTAAACCGCTGGGGGCTTCATTAAAATCTTCGAGTAGTTCCTCTATTTCGTCTTTCTCCTTTTTACCGTTTTTGGCGTGGTAACATTTAAGGCACAGGCCGCCTTCAAATTTGGTGTACGCTCCGCATTGGATACAAGTGGCCATACCTTTACTTTTAAATATCTCTTACGTATTGACCTGAATTTTTAAGTTCCTTCACCAACTTGCTTTTCCATGCACCAGCAGAATCGAATGGAACGTGTACTATCCCAGCAAAATCAGAAGGATTATCAAGATGGATTCCACTTTCTTGTAAGATGAACATATTTTTACGACCAACCTTTGCCAAAAAATACCCCAACTCCAAAATAACGTTTTGCCTTGCTCTTGGCTTATCTTCTTTATCCGTTTTGAATCTACCTAAATCATCTGCCGACATTAAAATGATTGCATACCCACAATCTTGCGCTTCGGTTGTAAATTTCTCTATTACAGTTTGGCCTGAATTACTTGCATCTTCAAGTATTTCATATTCCTGTTTTAGTTTACCCAAAAAAGAAGCTACTGCATCACGCATCGCATGGTCTCTGCCATGTACAATGAATATTTTTTTGTTCTCGCACTCAATCTTATCCAACAGTTGTTCAAACTCTTTAAGAATATCATATAGTTTGTCCTTCGAGTCCCAGAAGGCAGAATAGTTTTCAATTAGATTTTCAATATCATTATAAAGATCAATATAGAGTGGTCTTTGAACCAGCATAATTCCCTTTAAGAATTTAGTATAAAACTCCCCTGAAAATGCTTCTATTTCTTCTTTTGATTCAATAGATTTTAATTTGTTCTTATAATATATAAGATTCATTCCGTATTTTATGAATTGCTTAACGTGTAAGATTATACAATGCTTCCGAGAGTACACGTACCTCTTCATTTTTTTCTTCTCGGGTTAGCTTTATTGGACCTGTAGTCTGGTTTGCAATTAGTTTTATTCTTGTCCAAAGGCCAATATCAACAAGCACTTCTACAAGAGCAGCATCAGTGGTTTTTCCTTTTTCTTTACTGCGTTTCAATGCTTCATTAACACATGCCCTTAAAGGGTACCATTTGTTACCATATAGAAAAGATCGCAGATTCTTCCTCTTATTGAATTTAACTCCACCTTCATCACAATCCTTTAATACCAAAATTAAGTCAGATGTATTCATATTTCGTATAATTATAAAGCCTGTTTCACTAAACTCATGATGTACTCAATATATTTGTCGTTTTCTATTTGTATTTGATAATCGCCATTTCCCCAATGACCTGTTCCATAAACATTTTTCGCTAATTTTTTAGGGTCATCCAACTCACCTCTTTTTAAATTAATCCAAAGTTTCACCGTTTTCTTTAAAAGGCAAACATCAACTATATTTTTCCCCTTCTTAAATGCGATGTATTCTTTGCGAGGTACCATTTCAATTCCATCACTTAGGTTCAGGATTGAATTTTTTAACCTCAAATATAACTCTACAGCTAAATCAGATGCTTTGTCCATGTGACCTTGCTCTGTGTAAACTTTTATTTGCGAGGCAACTTCATTTAACTTGCTGCCCTTTGTGGCAATTGGCCTTATACTTTCTGAAGATGAAGACTTTTTAACTTGATTAATTGAAATAACTCCATTTTCGTATTTTCTTACTTCCCATAATTCAATTGCCATTTCCTTGAAGTTTGTTGCCTGCAATTGCACAGGAGTAAACCCAGTTGAAACAAAAATAACTTTACTTTGACTCCAATCAACATCATTGCGTTTTAAACCAATCCTTTTACCTTCGTTATACTCCATAATGAAATCGGCTCTGTTTTCAAGCATTAAACTCAGGTAAGATACTCCCTGATCAATAACCGTAAAATTTTTATCCCGTTTATACTCAATAATAACAAAAGCCTTGTTCTGAACATCGTAAGCCAGTGTATCAATACGATTGTTTTTAATAACAAATTCACTCTTGATAAATTCAAGACCAAATATAGTTTGCAGATTTTCTTCAAAAAGCTTCTGAATATCTTTCTCCAATTTGAAAGGATTTTCCTTAGCTTCCGTAAGTAGATTCTTATGTAATGAATAAATAGCCATAGCTCTTAAATATTATATAGTCGAATAAAAACTTCATAGGTGTCTCCTGCTTCATCCCAACCTCCTGTAAGGAAAAACCCCTTTTCATTGCTAAAAAGGGTCAAGTAACATTTTGTCTCGGGATCATACGGGATTAAATTGCCTGTGTAGTTTATCCCGTCTTCTGTTCTATTGTAAACAACGTAGTCATACCCTTCAAAACCAAACCTGAAAATAAGATCCCTTTCTTTGAACTCGGCTGATCTAATTTTTGCATACCACCGCTCCTGTTTTTTAGTAGAGTCTGATACGTACGGGCTGGGGTATAATCCAATAATATATCCTTCCATGTGTTTTAATTTTACCTGCTTGCTGCCTTATTTAGCCGTTGTTGCACCAACTCGGCCACACTCCAATATACCTCATTGCGCTCCTCTTGTGTTAACCCCAACTCATCAAAAATAATGTCGTCTATGGCTTTACGGTCTGCCAAAGGTTTGGGGTGTTGGTTGCGAATAGGTAATGCCTTGTCAAATCCTAATTCATCGTAGATTTCATTTTGCTCTCTTTTTAAGAACGTAATATTTGATTTATGAAATATAGAACTTGAATCAATTATTGCAAATTCTTCAACTGATTTTAGATTAAATTTAAGCCCGCCATCTCCAAGGCCAGTTATACCAAATACTTCTCTTTGTAAGATACCAATACTAGAATTTAATTGCAATACAATAGATAAATCATTCTTGGAATTAGCTGGAGATATCCTGTAAAACTCCTTCCCAATAAACCCATCAGGATTATATAAAATCTTATGTTTATCTCCAACAGTTCTTGGAAAAAGTATTGGTGCTGTCGATCTGGCATTGCCAGACTTACTGACGCCAAATAGCTCACAATTCTTCTCTTCAATTAGTATTCTATTAATCTTCTTTACTGACTTTATAAATTTAGTTCTGGGGTATGATTGCCCTGTGGAATTGTCATGTACATATCCTAAATTTTTAGAAACAGAACTTAACTTTACCATTTTTGCATTCAAAGCAATTAAATAAAAAATTTCTGGTGCTTTAAGAAATTTTCCACCCCATTTGTCCCCTATATATTCGAAATCAATCTCATCAAAAGCATTTGAAAATAAGGTTGCTTGAGTAATTGGAATAACCCGGTAATGCCCTCTAAAGGTGTTTTCGGCAATATGCTCTTGTTCTATCAGCAAGGGGGCAAAAGCAGCCTCGTGGTAATCAATTTTATTCATAATAAACCGGGTGGTGTGCTTCAGGGGTTTTGCCAAGGTTTTACCGCCCATTGCAGGGATATTCTCAACAGCACCATGTAAATAAATTATGGTATTTACAGCCGCATCAAAACTGCGCACATTGCAATCGTAAATGGCTTTTAGTTTGGTGTGTTTTAGTAAAAAGTGTTGTACGTATTTGCCAAACTCTACATCAAGCCAGCTATTGCTTATGATAAAACAAAATGTGCCGTTTTTATTCAGAAATGCCGGACAAATTAACTGGAAATACACATAGAGGTCGCTGCGCCCGGGCACCTTATCTCCATACACATTCATTTTTTTGGTTTTTGGTTTCCCGTTTTTTAATACTTCGTTTCCTTCTTCATCCCGCTCCACTGTTTCCACCTTAGCCGCCAAAAAAGGCCAGGTTTCATATACTTTTTTGTTTAATGCTTCTTTGTACTCTTTATTTACCCGCGCCTTTTCCTGTTTATTTTCAGGCAACAGCAGGTATTCTAAAAATTCTCCGTCTTCAGGTGGCAAAATGTGTTCAAAGCTAACGTAAGGTGGATTTCCAATTATCAAATCAAAACCGGGATTTTCTTCATTTACCAAAAACACTTCCATAAAATCAACATCGTAGCTAAAAGGCAAGCGACCGGCTTTATCTATGCTTCGCCTAAGCTCTTTCAGTTGTTTTAATTCTTCCTTTAATTTTTCTACCTCCGTTTCAAAAATGTTTTTCTGCTCCGGTTTGCTTTGCCCAAAGAGGTCGGTGCCCTGTGTGTGCTGTACCTTACGGTTGTGTATGGTAATTTCTTTCTCCTTTATCAACTCTTCAATAAAAAAGATAAAAACAGTTTTTTCTTCCTGTTTTAATCCCTCATAGCTGGCATTACTGTCTTCCTGATTGGTAATAAATGCCTTTTTCTTCTTTATAAATTCACTTAGTGCACGCCCGGCTCCTTTTGTTTTACGGCCTTTAAGCAGGGTTTCAATTTTAAAATCGGAAGAACCAAACTTTTGCAGTAAACTATTTCCCTGCCTTAATTTAAAATCAAGATTGGGTAGCAATGGTTGCGAGGTGAGTTCTTTCTGTTCAAACTCTGCTTCAGATATCATGTACAACCACATGCGCAACTCAGCAATACGCACAGCCCATTCTTTAATATCTACTCCATATATACATTCACTTATCAATTGCTTTTTAATAAGGAAGTCGTCCTTATGCGTATGGGGTTGTTTCAAAAAAGCATCAATAGCCCGAATGAGTTCCATTTGCACCTGTAAAAATCCCAAAAGCATAGAGCCCGAACCACATGAAGGGTCGCAGGCGGTAATGCTCATAACAGCACTTTTTATTTCAGCCCCATCGGCCTTATATCGCTTCAGGAGTTCCAGTTTTTGATCCGGTTCATCAAACGTGAGGTGAAAAATAAAATCGCGTGAATATTTTCCGTTCAGTTTTTTATCCAGCACTTCAACCAAGCTTCTGCGCACCATGAAATTAATTTCGGGTCTTTCTGTATATACAATACCATTTTCGGCATCAACATCATCAAGATCGGTGGCATTTATCATCCCCTCATACATTTTACCCAGCAGGTCGGGATTAATTTCAAGGCTAATATCTAACGGGCTATCCTCTGTAATGGTGAAAACATAACTTTCAAAAAATTGAAAAATATGGTCGAAATGCTCGTCTTTCAAAATAAAACTATCAAATTCATCGTGTTTCACAAACAAGCCTCCATTTAAATATGGAAACTCTGTAAGTTCTTTTTGTAAATACTCGGGAAGGTACCCTAAACTTTTAGAGGCTTCCCAAATCTTGCAATTAAAAGCTGAAAAGAAGATGGTATTTAGCCAATGCTCATGAAATGTGTTCTGTTGTTTCGACTCCTTATAATCTACCCATAAATGGTAAATAAAATTGGGATTTCCCATGAGCCACTTTTTCTTCTGCACAAAGTAGATGAACATGATACGGTTGAGCAGATTTAAAACACCCTGATGTGCTTTAAGTTTGTTTTTAATCTGTTTGGGATGTATGGAACGAATTAGCTTAACTGATAAATCCTGATAATCTTTGTAGAAGTTATAGTTTAATACATCTGTACTAAATACCCTTCTCCAGGCCATTGCCAAATCATCATATGACCGGACTTTATTCCGCTTATCATATTCTCTTATGGCATCAACAGCCAATGTGCGCAATATGCGTAAATGGCCTGCGTGAGGGTTAATGGTATCTATATCGTGCAGTACAGACACGACACCTATTTTCTCACCGGCTCTCCACTCCTGTTTATATGTGGTTCTTTCGCAACTGGAAAATGAAATTTTGTTACCATACTTATAAATAACCACCACAGGCATTTGCTTGCTGGCCATATTAAATGCCCGGGTAATAGCACGCAGTTGATTAGCTGTAAAATCAGATGAAGATAACTTGACGGAAAAAACCATGATCCCTTTGTATTTACCATCAATCTTATTTTCGGCTTCAGTAAAACTTATTTCCTGAATGTGTTCTGTCTCCTCGGCAAAAAGGCTTTCGTCAATTAACCCTGCAAAAAAGGTTTCATCTATTTGCAAAAACAGCTTGTTGTTTTTGTATTGTTCTTTCAAAAATGCTTGAGCACTAAGCGAGGCTCTTGTATTGGAGTTAAGTTTTATCCCCAGCTGCGCAAACAAATCGGCCGTAGCATCAAACAGATTTTCAGTTGTAAATTTTGTTAAGTTCATGAGAGGTGTAAGTCTTTAAGTTCGCGCTCCAGCTCTTCAATACTGGGCAGGGTAGATTTAAGGTTTTTGGGTATGGCCTTGGTGAGCTTGTAATCGGCCACCCCAATGGGTTGTTGTATGCCGGTAAGGGCATAGTCGGCTACAACTTCGTTTTTGCCTTTGCACAGCAGCAGGCCAATGGTGGGGTTTTCACCGGTGCTGCGCAGTTGCCTGTTTACCACATTGAGGTAAAAGTTGAGTTTGCCGGTATCTTCGGGTTCAAAGTCGCGTGTTTTTAGTTCCACCACCACATAGCAGCGCAGTTTTATGTTGTAAAAAAGCAGGTCAACGGGGTATTCTGTTTTGCCCACTTTAAAGCGGTACTGGCGGCCAATAAAGGCAAAACCCTGGCCCATTTCGAGCAAAAATTTGGTTACATGTTCGCACAGCTGGTCTTCAATATTTTTTTCATTGGCCCGTTCACTTAGCGTAATAAAATCAAAAATGTAAGGGTCCTTGAGCAGTTGCTGGGCCAGCTCACTTTGTGCAGGTGGCAGGGTAGCGGCAAAGTTATTTACCTTTTTGCGTTTGGCCTGACGTTGGTATAAATCGGTTTCCAACTGGTGGCGCAGCACATCGCGGCTCCACCCGTTTTCAATGGTTTGAGTAATGTACCAGTTGCGTTGCGTTGGGTTCATTTTAGAACTAAGCAACAGTACATGATGTGCCCAGCCTATTTGCAAAAAAGGCAATTGTGCAACGGGGGGTTGCACAATTGAAGCGGTGGATATTTTGGCCGGCACAATGCTTGTTTTCTTATTCTTGTTATTTGATTTTGAGTGTGTTGCATCCAATTGTGCAACCGGGGGTTGCACAATTGGATGCAACGGAAATGCCTTTGCAAAAGCACTCATGTATTTTAGGTTGCGGGCCGAGAAGCCTTTCAATTCAGGAAATGCTTTTTGTATATCGGCAGCCAGACGGTCAATAATTTTAGTACCCCAGCCTTGTTGTTTTTGCCGGCTCAAAATGCTTTCGCCAATGCGCCAGTAAAGTACCAGCAACTCCTGATTTACTGTTTTAACGGCTTGCTGTTGGGCCTGGCCTATATGCTGCTTAATATTAGCCAGCAACTTTTTATACGTAAGGTCGGTTACGGTTTTGCTCATGTGTTTAGCTGTTTACCACAAACCAGGTAATGAGGTCAAAATTGTGCATTTGGTAGTACTCTTCTTTTAGTTGGTCATCGGTGTTTTTAAACTCGGCAGGTTTTAATTGCCCGCTGAATAAATCGCTAACCTCTTCGGCTGCTTTAAATGGTATTTGCGTATTGAACCAATGTTGCAGCATTTGTTTAAAGCCTTGCAGGGTTTCGCTGTCGCCTTGTTCAACAGTATGGGGCACCACGCGGGCAGCATCTTTATGCAGTCGCAATACTTCCAGTACTTCTTTGTGGTTAATAAATTGGGCCTGTCCATTGGCGGTGGTGTACATCAGATGTAAATCCTGATATTTATGTGCGGCATCGTTTTCTTTGCGGCATGGATAACCCAATAGGGCAATCATTCCCGCAGGGAAAACAGTGTCCTTATCTGCTCTTGCTTTAAAGCCGGTAAACACACCGTTGGGAATGGCTTCTAATTCTTTGCGGTATTTTTGAAAATAGTCTAACAGCTCTTGCCTGAACTTTTCTAGCGAGAGGTCGTCAAAGCCCAGCACCTGCGGATCGTCATCCAGGTCTTTCCAGGTGGTTTGCATTTGTTCCAGCAGTTTGCGTTCGTGTTTGCTCAGCATAGGATTTTCGGCCAGCATTTGCTCAAGGTTGCTTGTGGTATCATGCACTTCAGTACCCACCAAAGTCATGATGGCCATTCTGCGCTCCACGCGATCTTTAAGGTCTATGTAATCGTCAAAGTCTTCTCCGGGCCAAAAGTTAATGCACATGATAGAACTATTGGGTGAGCCGATACGATCAATACGCCCAAAACGCTGAATAAGGCGAACAGGGTTCCAGTGTATATCGTAGTTGATCACACAATCGGCATCCTGCAGGTTTTGCCCCTCGCTTAAGCAATCGGTGGTAATGAGTAAATCAATGGGATGTTGCAGTTTTTCGTAGGTATCCGCATCTACCTTCTGAATGATTTTTTTCCAGGCATCAAAATCTTCAGGTACTTCGGCATGGTGTTGCTGAAATAAATCTTTCCATTCCTTTTCTTTAAAAAGTTTGGTGTAGGGGGCAAAACGCTCCAGAATAGTTTCAAATTTTTTCAGTTGGGGTTCGGTATTGGCCTGTGCATACTGCCCGCTCACCATGGCTATGTTTTTAAACCCCTTTGAACGTAATTCTCTAAATAGATATTCGGCTGTGTCTTTGTAGGCTGTAAATACCACCACCTTTTTATTTTTTGCAGCCTTGCGTTTGCGCTCAATATGGGCAATGAGGGTATCCATTTTTTGGTCTTTCTTCTTGCCCTCCTTCAGGTCTCTGGCAAACTCAATAAGTTCCTTTTGAATATGGCGCAGCTTCATCACATCTGCTTCCAAATCGGTTTTGAATTTCTCAATATTGAGAATAGAACTTAGTGCTACAGGATTTTTCTTGCCTAGGGTGGGCGAAGTGGTATCCACTGTGTTTTCCCCTTCGTTTCTGTTCAGCCATGTTTCATCTTCCTCCGTATCCTCCTCCATCTCCTCATCAAATTCGGTTTCTATCAATGCCTCCTGTTTATGCTGTATGTATTGATTTACCTTGCTGAGAGCATTTTCATGATGGGTTAGAATTTTATTTACCGTAAGCTGAAAACTACTCCAGGATGATTCCAACCGCTTCACCATTAAAATGTACATCATTTTTACCAGAAACTTTTCCCGTTGAGCTTCGTCCTCTAAAACGCTTTTGGGCTTATCCCTCTTAACATATTCAGAGGGTTTGTAGGCAGTGAGGTTTACCTGTATGGCTTCAAGCAGTTTTTGAAAACTTTTGTATTTGCCAATATCCGGCATTCCAATAAACTCATTTACGGGTTTTTCCTTTTCAGGGAAATTAAGTTTGCCAAATTGCTCCTCAATTAACTTACGGGTGCGTGATACGATAAGCGAATCGCTTAAGCTAAAAAAATGTTGATTGAGTTTTTGAATCAGATCGCTGATTTTACGGTCGGGCACTTCGGTCCATTTGGTAAACTCCTTTTGTGCTTCGGCAAAAACATATTTCAAGCTTCCAATTTCTAGATCTGTTTCCCTGAATCCGTCATCATTTCCTCTCCCGATTAATTTAAACTGATTTCGCACATCAGTTAAATGGTTATTAATGGGCGTAGCCGATAGCTGAAGCACTTTTACATCGCGGTTTTTTTTAAGAATATGCTCCACCAGAAACTGGTACCGGCTCGATTTGTCGTTGCGCAGGTTATGACTTTCATCAATTACCACCAGCAGTTTCGGATTGTTTTGCAACCCGCTTAAAGAAGGGTTTGCATATTTTTCCAAACGGCCTTCTTGCAAATCGGTGTGATAACGCACCCAATAAAGCAGTCGGTCGTGCTCAAATTTAGAGTTGTTGCCGTATTGGTACTGACTCCAGTTTTGTGAAAGCTTCTTTGGGCAGAGCAATACTACTTTATATCCTTTGAGTTCGAAATATTTGATTACAGCCAGGGCTTGCCAGGTTTTCCCTAAACCCACCGCATCGGCCAGAATAGCACCATTGTGCTTTTTCAGCATTTTAATTAAACTCATAACTCCCTTTTTCTGAAATGGGAAAAGAGTTTTGTAAATCTGAGTTTCCTCAAGGTGACCTATATCTACTCTGAAATCGGGGTCGCTGTCCAACGAAAGAATATCCTCTTTAAATAATTCGAACAGCACTTTATAGTACAGTTCAAAAGGAGTATACTTTTTAGAAAGGTCTTTGATTAAACTGATAATGTATTCCTTGAAGGCAATTTTTTTCTTTTTCCCATCGGCTCCAGTCACTTCCACTTCCCCTACAGCAACCGCTTTGTTTTCTTTGTCGCCTTGCCAAAGCATTCCGAACCACTTTTCTACATCCTTAAAACCGAAATCAGAACCTGTTAATGCCTGGTTGAGTTCGATATTAGAGGAATCACGCAAGCCAAGTCCTGCTTCAGTAAGGTTAGAACTGCCCACAATGTGGTAATTGAGGCTACTGTTTTTGTGGTCGTGGTAGATATATGTTTTAGCATGACAAAAGCTGGACTCAACCGTTTTGAGTTTTACCTTTTCCTGTTCTAAAAAGTGAATGGCTTTTTCGGCTACTGAATTTAGCTTAAGTACGGCATCAATGTTCAACTCCCCGCTAATTAAATCAGCTATTTTAGATGGACCTTCTTTATCCTGCAACAAGTTGCCCAATATCATTCTTACCTCTTCCGGTTGATTGATTTCATCCAACATGCGGGCTAAAATGGGAACAGAAAAAAAACCGGAAACCAGATCAAGATTTCCAGAGTTCGTTTTATCTCTCAGAAAATTATATACCGTTTGTTTGGCATCGTTATCAAAAGAGGTCTTGTTGTCAATTAACATAATTTGGATTGCAGGTTAAGTTTAATCCGTCCAAGTCGCAATTTACCAAAACCCTTGTAAAAGCCAACACCATTCTGAGCCACGAAGTGAAGCCTACGTTTGGGGTGGTCAAGAATCTGCCTGTTTACTCTGAAAACATTATTCGCTAAACCAACAGATTCTTCACTTGCCCGGCTATTGCCTGCCCGCACGTTCAGAATGACGGTACTGAGGCGGTTTGGACTCCTCTTGCTCTGCTACTTGCAAGGTATTCTTCACTATTCCAATTTTCACACTTGCAAAGCCAGGTCATTTGCCTATCTTTGCCCCACAAAATCGCGGGATGGAGCAGTGGTAGCTCGTTGGGCTCATAACCCAAAGGTCGCAGGTTCGAGTCCTGCTCCCGCAACTAAAAATCAAAGCCCCTTATCGGGGCTTTATTTATGTTTACTGTCTACGCTTTATATTCTGATACCTTTAACAAAATCTATATCGGCTTCACATCCGATTTGGAAGCAAGAGTGTTATCTCATAACCAACTTGCCACCAAAGGATACACTATCAAATACAGGCCATGGCGCGTTATTCATACCGAAATATTTGCCACTAAAGCCGAAGCGATGAAAAGGGAAAAACAACTAAAATCTGCAGCCGGACGCAACTTTATTCACTCACTTATAAAATAATAATACAGCTCGTTGGGCTCATATCCGCCAGAGGGCGGACGCAGGTTCGGGTAAGTTCCTATGCGAATTAGCATTAGTAAAATCCCCTAAAGTTGCCGTTATTTGCACCCCGTTTAAAACACCATGTCACACAAAGCCGGTTTTGTGAGTATTATAGGCAAGCCCAATGTGGGTAAGTCAACGCTTATCAATGAGTTGGTAGGGGAAAAACTCTCTATTATCACCGCCAAGGCCCAAACCACACGCCACCGCATACTGGGCATTGTGAGTGACGAAAATTACCAGGTTATTTTTTCGGATACCCCCGGCATTATTAAACCCAAATACCTGCTGCACGAGCGCATGATGGGCTCGGTAGAGCAAAGCCTGCAGGACGGAGATTTGCTGCTGCTGGTAATTGCCTGGGACGAAAAACAATTAGACGAAGAAGTATTAAAACGCCTGCAAAAAAACAAAGCGCCTGTAATTGGTGTATTGAATAAAGTAGATCTGGCTACCTCGCAGCAGGAAGTAGTAGACCGCACAGAGCAGTTGAAAAAAGAAATAAACTGCCTCGATTTTGTAGCGGTATCGGCCAAAGAAAAATTTAATACCAAACGGGTGTTTCAACTCATATTGGAGCATTTGCCCGAGAGCCCCGCCTTTTTTCCAAAAGATCAATTTACCGACCGCCCCGAACGTTTTTTTGCCTCGGAAATAGTGCGCGAAAAAATATTTATGTACCTGCGCGAAGAACTTCCGTACAGCTGCGAAGTAGAGATTATGGAGTTTAAGGAGGAAGAAAATATCATCCGCATTTATGCCGATATTTATGTGATGCGCGATTCGCAAAAAATTATTCTGATAGGAGCAGGCGGCCGCAATCTGAAAAAAATAGGTACCGAAGCGCGTAAAGACCTCGAAGCTTTTTTCAATAAAAAAGTATACCTGGAGCAGCATGTAAAAGTGCGCGACAACTGGCGGGATGATACCAACTATTTAAAATCATTTGGCTACACTGAATAAAATACACCATGACACGCATAGCAGCCATAGTGGGGCGACCCAACGTAGGAAAATCAACCTTATTTAACCGCCTCATTGGGGAGCGCAAAGCCATTGTTGACGATTTTAGCGGAGTAACCCGCGACCGCCACTACGGAATGGTAGAGTGGAACGGAGAAGAATTTACCCTGATTGATACGGGCGGTTTTGTGGCCGATAGTGAAGATGTGTTTGAGCGCGAAATAAACCAGCAGGTAAAAATTGCGGTAGAAGAAGCGGCCGTTATTTTATTTATGGTAGATGTGAGCACCGGCATCACTCCGCTTGATGAGAGCATTGCCGATTTGCTGCGCAGAAGCAAAAAACCGGTACTGCTGGTGGTGAACAAAGTAGATACCAGCGAAAAAATGAATGATACCCATGAATTTTACGCACTGGGATTTGACGAGTTGTATCCGCTGGCTTCGGCCTCGGGCAGCGGCACTGGCGAAGTGCTGGATGAAGTGCTGAAATTATTACCTCCGGCCCCCGAAGAAAAAGAAGGAGCCGAATTGCCCCGTATTGCCATTGTAGGCCGTCCCAATGTGGGCAAATCCTCGTTAGTAAATGCCCTGCTGGGCGATGAGCGCAATATTGTAACCGATGTGCCCGGCACCACCCGCGACAGCATTGATACGCTGTACAATGTTTTCGGGAATGAATTTATATTGGTAGATACTGCCGGTATTCGTAAAAAGGGAAAAGTACACGATGATATTGAGTTTTACTCGGTGATGCGCTCCCTGCGCACCCTTGAAAATGCCGATATTGTGGTATTGGTAATTGATGCCGTGCAGGGAATAGACTCGCAGGATGTAAACCTGTTTTACTTAGCCAATAAAAACAATAAAGGAGTAGTGGTGCTGGTGAACAAGTGGGATTTGATGGAGAAGGAAACCAACACCGCCCGCGATTACGAAAAAATGGTGAAAGAGAAACTGCAGCCATTTACCGATGTGCCGGTTTTGTTTATTTCGGCCCTCACCAAACAGCGCGTGCACAAAGCTGTGGAAACTTTTATGGAGGTGTATGAAAATCGCAAAAAACGCATCACCACCAGCAAGCTCAACGAGTTTTTACAGGAGATTACCGAGCATTATCCGCCCCCTGCCATTAAGGGCAAGTTTGTGAAAATCAAATACGTTACCCAATTGCCGGGGCATTACCCTGCCTTTGCATTCTTTTGTAACCTGCCGCAATACCTGCGCGAGCCTTACAAACGGTATATAGAAAATCAGTTACGCGAGCGCTTTGACTTTAAGGGAGTTAGTATAAAGTTATTTTTCAGAAAAAAATAAAATATTTTGCATTTGTCATTTCGCCTTGTATATTCGCACCCAATTTGTTAATCACCATTAAACTTCAAACCAAAATGAAAAAAGTATTTTCAGTATTAGCTCTTGCATCTGCCCTGGCTTTCGTTGCTTGCGGTGGAGAGAAAAAAACAGAAGAAGCCCCAGCTACTGAGGCACCTGCAAATGCAGATCCTTTAATGAATGCTACAGAAGAAGCTGCTCCTGCTGCTGACAGCACAGCTGCTGCTCCTGCTGATAGCGCTGCTGCTACAGCTGCTCCTGCTGAAGCCGCTCCTGCTGCTCACTAAGCAAGAAGGTAATCAAAATTTTTTGATTGAAAAAAAGAGTGCAAGTGTTGCGCTCTTTTTTTTTGCTATTTTTGACACATGAAAAAGATGTTTTCAGTAATTGTGGTAAGTACCGTGCTGGGCATTGGTTGCTCTCAGGGCAAACAGGAACAGCAACCGGCTGCGGCCGATACCACCCTTTCGGCCAACGACTCGATTGATGCGCAGTTGAAAAAAGCCGAAGAGCTGGTAAAAGACGATACCACCACACAGGAGGAGACCAGTTTTTAAATGAAACGGCTTCTATTTATAGCACTCGCTATGGCCGGTGCGGGCGCCTGCACATCTGCGCAGGAAGAAAAAAAAGTTGAGCAGGCCATAGAGCAAAAAGTGCTCTCGGATCAGGAAAAACTCGATTCGGCCGAAGCGGCCATCAACAAACAATTAGAATCGGTATCTGACGATTCGGTGATGAAATCAATGGAGTAGCATTGCTGCTCTTCACTCCCTTTACAGCCGGTAAGTGTACCCGGTGCGTTTTACTTTAAATAATTTCCGGTAGCCTGCAACACCTGTACAGCAGTAGAAATAGCCTTGTCCGACTGATTGATGATGTAAAAATATCCGTTGTCTTTCCAAAGCTGGCGGGCAATAAGTGCGCGGGTTAAGGTATACATCCACTGCCCCGAAATTTTTAATTCGTCAGCAGTATAGCTTACTTTATTTGCTTTTAAAAAAACGAGCAGTTCCTCCATCAGTTTATGCTGTGTATCGAATGTTTTATCAAATTCTTCGATGGTGGTATATCCTGCCAATTCTTTTTTGTGATCATCGTGGTAGCTGAAGGCGAATTTACTGAGCAAACCTTGAGAAAGTACTTCGGTTAAAAAAGCCGATCGCATGGTGGTGTCGAACGGAACAAATACATCGGGTTTAATACCGCCACCTCCATACACCGCGCGTCCGTTATGTGTTTTAAAAACTTCGCCTTTTGCCTCTTTCGAACTATCCTCGTTGGTTAATTCTCCATTGGAGAAACGCTCAAAAATTTCATGTTCATAGGCATCGGTACTTGCTTCATACGGTTTTTGTATGCAGCGCCCCGAAGGCGTGTAATACCTCGAAACGGTGAGCCGCAAAGCCGAGCCGTCTCTCAGCTGAAAAGGCTGTTGTACCAATCCCTTGCCGAAAGTCCTGCGTCCAACAATCACTCCCCTGTCCCAGTCCTGAATAGCTCCTGCAAAAATTTCGCTGGCCGAAGCACTGCTTTCGTCAACCAGTACCACCAAATCCCCTTTTTCAAATAAACCTTCGTGTTTGGTTTTATACTCGCTGCGCGAGGTACTTCTTCCCTGTGTGTACACTACTAATTTCCCGTCTTCCAGTACTTCATCCACCATTTTTGATACTTCTTCGAGGTAACCACCGGGATTACCGCGCAGGTCAACCACCAGTTTAGTGATTCCCTTTTTTTTGAGCTCCTGCAGGGCAGCGGTAAACTCATTATACGTAGTGGCTGCAAACCGGCTTATTTTAATATATCCCGTTTGCGCATTGAGTTTATACGAAGCTTCAACACTGTAAATAGGAATGGTGTTGCGGGTAATGGTGTAATCTATAAGTTTAGGTGCTCCCCTGCGAAAAATAGATACAGTAACCTTCGTTCCTTTTTTGCCCTTGAGCAAACGGGTCACGTCTTCGTTTTTAATATGAATGCCTGCTACTTTTTTTCCGTTTACTTTCACAATGCGGTCACCCGCCTGAATGCCCAGTTGCTGCGAAGGACCTCCGCTAATGGGTGTTACCACCACAATTGTATCGCCCACAATATTAAACTCCACTCCTATGCCTTCAAAGTTTCCTTCCAGCGGCTCATTTACCGCCTGCAGGTCTTTGGCCGATATGTACACCGAGTGCGGGTCGAGGTTATTTAGAAATTTATTGATGGCTTCGTCTTCGGCCTGTTCAAAATCTACTGTATCCACATACATGGCATCTACCAGATTCAGTATTTCGGCCAGTTTATTATCGGGCGCGCTGGTAAAGCTGCGTTGTCCGGCCGGACGAAGTATCATTCCCGCTGCTACCCCCAGGGCAACAAGCGAAGTATAAATTAAGGGTCTCCAGGGATTGTTCATGTTGTGCACAAGTGTTCAAATATAAAACCAAGAACAGGGCTTTTTTGACGAAGGGAAAATATATTTTTGTTCACGATGAAGCTGATAGCCGACAGCGGTTCTACCAAAACAGAATGGTGCCTTATACAAGCCCCTGATAACACACGTATTATTACCTCCGAGGGAATTAATCCGTATTATCAAAGCACGGAAGACGTAGAAGCCATTATTGAAAAAAATTTAGTGCCGGTACTTGAACCAAATCAGGTAACCGAAATTTATTATTACGGGGCTGGCTGTTCCAATGAGAGCAAAAAGCAGATTGTTCACCGGGCACTTAGCCGCTATTTTCCAGCGGCACATACCGAAGTAGACCATGATGTGATGGCTGCGGCCCGATCCCTGTGCAACCGTGAGCCCGGAATGGTGGCTATACTGGGAACAGGCTCTAACTCGGTTTTGTTTGACGGAGAAAAAATTATTGCCAATGTGCCTTCGCTGGGTTTTACGCTGGGTGATGAAGGCAGTGGCGGATACATAGGAAAAGAACTGATTAAGCAATTTTTGTACGGAGAACTTGACTCCGATGTGCATCATCGTTTTGAAAAGGAATATGAACTGAACAAAGATGCCATTCTTGAAAAAGTATATCATCAGCCATTGCCCAATCGTTTTATGGCCGGTTTTACCCGTTTTGTTCATGAACATATCAGCAATCCCGGTTTAAACCGCTTAGTGATTTTGGCCTTTGAGGAGTTTATTCAGCGGCATATTTCAAAATACCCCGATTACCGCAACACGCCTTTGCACTGCACCGGTTCGGTTGCTTTTGTATTTAAAGACCAGTTGCAGCAGGCTTGTATCAATAAACAGGTTTCGTTGGGCAGGGTAGTAAAAAACCCGCTGAACGGATTAGTTCAATACCATTTACACCAGTGAAAAAAAACACATTTAAAAAAACTACCGAGAGCGATTCGAATTACAACCATTTGGAAAAAATGAGTGTAAAAAATCTGCTGTTAAACATGAATCGCGAGGACCAAACCGTTCCGTTAGCTATAGCCAAAGTAATTCCGCGTATAGAGAAACTGGTAAAAATAATTGTGCAGCAAATGCGGCTGGGCGGACGGTTGTTTTACATGGGCGCAGGCACCAGCGGACGATTAGGCATTGTGGATGCAAGCGAATGCCCGCCCACGTTTGGCGTCCCTCACGGAATGGTGATTGGGTTGATAGCAGGCGGAGATAAAGCCATACGCAAAGCGGTAGAGTTTGCCGAAGACGACAGGCAGCAGGGCTGGAAAGATTTGCAGGAACATAAAATAAGCAAAAACGATGTGGTAATTGGCATTGCCGCATCGGGTACCACTCCTTACGTAATAGGTGCGCTGGAAGCATGCAATAAAAAAGGCATTATTACCGGATGTATTACCTGCAATAAAGGAAGCCATGTAGCCAAAACCGCCAAATACCCCATTGAAGTGGTAGTGGGGCCTGAGTTTGTAACCGGAAGCACCCGAATGAAAGCGGGTACTGCACAAAAATTAGTACTGAATATGATAAGCACCAGTGTGATGATTCAACTGGGGCGGGTGCAGGGAAACAAAATGGTGGACATGCAACTGAGCAATAACAAACTTATTGAGCGCGGCACCCGAATGATAATGAAAAGCACGGGGATTACTGAAAAAAAAGCCAATGCACTCTTACTCAAACACGGGAGCGTGCGCAAAGCCGTGGCTGCATATAAAACTTCGTAATACACCTGTTTTTCCCGATATTTGACGTTCGTTTTGAACGCTGAACAGGTATGGAACATCACCCTTTAATGAAGGCATTGATTGTATTCGGGTGGTCGGCCATTAAATATATGGTTGGGGTATTTCACGCGCTGCTTTTTGACGTGAACCTGTTGCTGGGCATAGCACTTACGGTAGCCGGTGGAATGACCGGAGTAATATTTTTCCTCTACGCCTGGGATATTCTTCATAAGTACTGGGTACGGATTTTTTGGCGCAAGCCCCGCAAAATAAAAATTAACCGTTACCGCAGGTGGTTAGTTAAATTTTTGCATACCTACGGATTATTCGGCATTGCTTTTCTTACCCCCGTTATTCTTACGGTGCCTATCGGAACCATGATGGCCGCTACCATTGAGCATAACAAATGGAAGATAAAACGTTATATGCTTATTTCGTTTATCAACTGGTCGGTTTTATTCTTAGGATTTTTTCAGTTCTTTGATATCAACGTTAAAGAACTCATTCAGCGTTTGCCTTTTTAAAAACAATATATACGAAATAAAGGACTGCTTGAATGATGAAAACAAGCTGCATTCGTGAAAAGAATACTTCTTCTAACAGAAAGATTCTTCGTTACCCGCATTCACCCCGCACCCCATAACTCAGAATGACGTGTGAGTAGTGAATTATACAAATTTGTTTCCGGGAATGACACAAACCGGCTAATGAGAATAGAAGAAAAATTACTCCCCCTCTTTTGAAGGCACATACTTT
This sequence comes from Bacteroidia bacterium, assembly GCA_019695215.1. Taxonomy (GTDB): domain Bacteria; phylum Bacteroidota; class Bacteroidia; order UKL13-3; family UKL13-3; genus JAGPCK01. Next base: position 97,229 of record JAIBAK010000005.1, read on the forward strand.
GAATAATTGCGCCATTTCTCCAATACCGCTTTAAAATCTTCGGGCAATTCTGATTCAAAAAACACCCGTTTGCCACCCTGCGGATGTGCAAACCCCAGTGATTTGGCGTGCAGCGCCTGACGCGGAATCAATTCAAAACAATTATCAATAAACTGTTTGTATTTGCTGAACGTGGTGCCTTTATGAATGCGGTCGCCTCCGTAAGTCTGGTCGTTAAACAAGGGATGGCCGATGGACTGCATGTGCACGCGTATTTGATGGGTACGTCCCGTTTCAAGTGTACATTCAACCAAGGTTACATACCCGAAACGTTCGAGTACCTTATAGTGTGTGATGGCGTGTTTTCCCTGAGAGCCGTCATGAAATACCGCCTGAATTTTCCGGTCGCGCAAACTGCGGCCCACATTGCCTTGTATGGTTCCTTCGTCCTCATCAAAATCTCCCCATACCAATGCGTAGTAACTGCGGTCGATGGTATGATCAAAAAACTGTTTGGCCAGGTGTGTCATCGCATATTCGGTTTTGGCAATCACCACTAATCCCGAGGTATTTTTATCAATGCGATGCACCAGCCCCGGGCGTATTTCTCCATTGACGGTAGGCAATTGCTGTAAATGGTAAACTAATGCATTTACTAATGTTCCGGTATAATTATTAAAACCCGGATGCACCACCATGCCAGCGGGTTTGTTCACAATCAGAAACTCGTCATCCTCATACACAATATTGAGCGGAATATTTTCGGGATAAACCTGAGTGTCGCGCGGAGGTGTAGGCAGCACAATGGATATCACATCGCCTCCCTTTACCTTGTAACTCGACTTAACCGGTTTTTCGTTTACCAGCACGCAACCCGCTTCGGCTGCATACTGTATTTTAGTACGACTCGCATTTTGCAAACGTATCATCAGGTATTTGTCAATACGCAGCATACTTTGTCCTTTATCAACCGCAATGCGGTGATGCTCGTACATTTCCTGCTCGTCCTGCTCGTCAAAAATTTCGTCTTCTGCTCCGTTGGTCATCAAGTGCAAAGATAATCTCCCTTGTCAGGATTTGGTGCTTTTTTGTAACTTGCACCTGCATGAATAAGCGAAATTCTTTTTTCGTTTTTATTTTTCTCCTGTGGCAAACCCTGCCTGCACAGGATAGTACCCGATACCGGTTATTCCCTTTTTCGGTGAGTATTTTTAATAATCAAACCTCGTTGCCGGTGGGAATGAAACTGGGCATGACACAATCGCCCGTACATCCGGGAATTTGTTTCAGCTACCTGCGCACCTGGCAAAATGAAGCGCGCCACGAATGGCAACAGAGTTTTAAATTAGGGTATTACTACCATCAGTATTCGCAGCACGGTATTCAGCTATACACCGAAATGTGTTACCGGTATAAACCATTTAAGTGGCTATATCCCGAAGCCGGACTTGGGGCAGGCTACCTTCATGCCATCTCCGATCTGCAGCAATTTGAACTGAACAGCAACGGACAATATGAAAAGAAAAAGAGTATTGGCCGACCGCAATGTATGATAAGCACTTTTATCGGGCTATCGGTTCCGTTGCATAAAAAAACTAAACCAACAGAGCCAACCTGTACTGCCTGCCGTAAAGGAAACTATTCCATGCCGCCCAACAGAATTTTTATTACCTACCAGCTTTGGATGCAGATGCCGTTTGTTAAAAATTATGTACCGCTGCTGCCCAACACAGCCCTGCATATAGGATATGCCTTTACTCTGAAACAAAAAGTGGAAGGAGGCAAAAAATGAGGGTGATTTATTTATTCGGACTCTTCCTCTTTTTAATGGTGCTTGCTGCCTGTAAAAAAGATTTGGTATCGGGAAGCAGCGTATGCACATCTCTTGTGGCCGACAGCAGTGCCAACCACCCGAAAGCGGCTGCTTTGCAAATGCTGCTCAACGAATACGTAAAACAGGGATTGCCCGGCATTGCCCTGCTGATACACGACAGCAATGGTACGTTTACCGGAAGTGCAGGTAAGGCAGATATTGCCAAAGGAGTAAATTTTGAACCCTGCCATGTTTCAAAAGCGGCAAGTATCACCAAACTGTTTATGGGTGTGCTTGCGTTAAAACTGGTGGAAGAAGGAAAATTAGAATTAGACAAACCCATCAAAGAGTACCTGCCTTCAAAATATATTTCTGCCATTCACAATGCTGATAAAGCAACCGTGAGGCAACTGATGAACCACAGCGCGGGCATTTACGATGTAATCAAAGATCAGGGATTTTACCTCGCTGTGTTAAACAATCCGAATAAACACTGGACACAGGATGAATTGCTGGAATTTGTGTACAATAAACCGGCTCAGTTTGCGTGCGGAACCAAGGCCCAATACAGCAATACCAATACTTTACTTATGAGTTTGGTGATTGAATATGCCACCGGCAGAAAACACTACGACCTGCTGCATGAAAAAGTTATCTGGCCGCTGGGATTAACAAATACCTACTACCATTACCACGATGCCCTGCCGTCAACCACGGCACAGGGGTATTTTGATTTGTACAATAACCACAGCATTGTGAATGTATCGAATTATATTACCGGAAGCGGAAACGGATACGGAGGACTGCACTCGAATGTATTCGATTTGTACACTTTTCTCGATGCCTTATTGGTAAAGAAAACATTGTTGCAGCCGGCCACGCTTCAGCAAATGAAAACATTTGCCTTTCACGATGAAAACACCGGATATGGCTTAGGTATGCTGGAAAAATTCGGGATAAAAGGGCCGGGGAATACGGGCATAGGTCATACCGGACGCGATTTGGGATACAGTGCCGATTTGTTTTATTTTGAAAAAAACGGAACCATTATGTGTTTTCTGATTAATTACGGAACGGACGGACAAAGTAATTTACGGGAAGTTTTTCGTAATTTTGAGAGCAGTTTAGTTGATATTGTATTGCAATAAAACCCAACCTCCATGAATAAAACAATACTCATCTCCCTTTTCGCAGGCTTTTCCCTGTTGGTTTCGTGCACCCCTGACGGTGACGGGCCATTAGATCCCGGAACCACTGCCGAATCATTTTCCATGCAGGTATCGGGGAGTTCGTTAAACAAATCCTATACCGATGCATTGCTTACACAAACCGATGTAACCAATAAAGGACTTACGGGCTATACCCTTCCGCCAAACTACAACGATTTGTTATCGCTGGCTACAGGCGATATTCGTTTTTACAGCGTAAGCGGCACTCCCGGAAATTTACCCGACAGCCATTTGGGATTTGAAATTAACAACGCACAATCGGGCACTTACAGTCTGGTGGAATTACACAACAGCGGCTCGGGCGAAAGTTTTGATTTGAATATAGGCAACCTTACACTGATTCCCGAGTCAGGTTCATTAAAAATTATTGCCAATACCGAAACCGACCCGAACGATGTGAGCGGAACAGGAATATTAAACGCGACCATCAGCGGTACATTTCACAACGAGGCGGTACCATCCGACAAATACACCATTAACGCAAGCCTGAGCGTAAACTAAAAAAAACAAGGAATTACCAGATTCGCGGACAAACCAAATGCACCGAACGGGATTTGGAACGCCTGTTCCATTCAATGATAGCCGAAATTTCGTGAGAACCCTTTAAGGCCTGTTGCCCCTGCGAAATGGTGAAATCAAAACTATAGCCGAACTTGAAGCGGCCGCTTCTGAAGCCGGTCATAAACATAAGGGCATCTGAATTAGCTGCAGTTTGACGCACTAAGGCCCCTAATACCAGCGGCCCTTTACTTGCATACACCCCCAGACTGATTTGTGTAAACTCGCGTTGCCGCATGATGATGAGCGAAGGGGATAAAGTAGAATTGCTGTACTTAGAACGCGAAAGAGGCAAATTCATTCCGGCCTGAACAGTGAACCTGCGCGGAAGTGTATTTGCAACACCCGGAGTTTGATAAAAAGACTGATTGGGCTCGGTGATATTATGCACGGCACCCCCGAAATAAAATATTTTGGTGAAGGCAACAAACCCGGCAGCAAAATTAGGAAGGCCTATGGTGTTGGCCGGATTGGGTTCGGTGGTGGCTGTAACAAATCCTTTTTTCTTTACTATCTGATCGCCCCAGCGCAACTTTTCAAAATCGATGCTTCGCTGAAAATACTGCGCCTCGATACCCAACTTGATATTAAAACGGCTGTTTACTTTGAGCAGGTAGGAATAGATACCCGATAAGGTAGTGGTAGAAAGCAATCCCTGACCGGAAACATCCTGCATGGCTACAAGACCAATGCCTCCTCCTAAGTTATCAAAATGCTCATCGTACGAACCGGAAAAAGTACGAAAAGTACCCGGCAGCGATGACCACTGGTTACGGTAATTCAGGCATACTCTCCCCGAAAGGTTAGCACCCGCAAATGCCGGATTGGTATAAACCGGTGCAGCAAAAAATTGCGTAAATTCGGGGTCCTGTGCATATACTTCGTTTGCTAAAAACAAGCCTGCCAGCCACAAAATCCTGATGATTCTACTCATTCACTAATACTCGTCATCTGATGAAAAACCTCACTAAATTACAAAATAAATCCCACACTTACCTATAGACGACAAATTTATTTTTTGTTGCGCCCTGTTTTTCAGCTACTTTTAGAGCAAAGCCCTCTTATAAAATCCTGTGCTAATAGACTTCTTCATTCTTCACCGCTTTAAAATAATCGGGTGCCTTAAGCAGGTGTTGTGTTTCTTCGGCTTTGTTCATCCGTAAAAAATTAGCCCAATAATATGCCCCCGTAACCGAATCAAAATGCAATACATTTTTGCGGGCCTGGTAAGTTTGAAACTGATTGATAAAAACCAATACCAGCATCACAGGCACTGCAATTTGTTTGAGCATTTTTTGTTTCATCACTTCCTGAATGAAGGCTGCCATGGGGATGGAAAGCAATGGATAAATATCTACCATAGGGCGCAACCCAAATCCGGCACCATACCACCAGCACCAAAAACTAACCACCACATAAAAATGCAGCGCGAGCAAAAAAAACAACCAGCCTGTTAATCCCTTTACGTATTTGTGCAGCACAAAAAAACCCGCGAGCGAAAACAGCATAGCGGGAGTATAAAGCAGCCAGCCTTTGCGGTAACTGAATAATCCGTCCCACAGGTGGGGCGTATCAAAATAAAAAGCTCCCAGAAAACCGTACGAATAATAATACCATTGCCCGGTTTGCATTTTCCAGTAAATGAGCTGAGGCAAAAAAACCAGCACGGCACTAAGCGCCATCAGCGCCAGTTGTATGCCCTGTTTTACGAATAGGGAAAAACGTTCCCCAAACAAATAAACATGTCGGAGATTCCATAGCGGAAATATAAGCAACCCTACTGCATTGGTAGGCCTCACTAACACAATAAATGCGGCCACATGGCCCAGCAGAAGTGACGTAATCACATCGTATTTGCGGTACCAGCGAATGGTGAGGTATAAAAAAGCGGCTAACAGAAAAAAATTAGCCGCATGGGTAATAAGGGGCACCGAAGTAACAAAATAAAAAAGATTGGTTCCCAAATTCAGGATTAAAAGAGTAACCGCAGTGGCTGTATCGGTAAACCAGCGTTTAAGGATATTTCGCAGCAGCATATTTGCGCACATGGCAAATACCAGTGTGCCAAGCAGCATAAAAAAATAATACGGTGCCGAAAAACCGCTGGCTTCTTCCCCGGTGAGGTATGCGGTGGCGTGCCCCATCAGAAAAAAGGGAGCATACAACATGGCTAATCCCATGCTCATTCGTCCTACGGGTTTTCCGGTGGGTGAAAGAAAATCCCAGTGAACACCCTCTCCTATTTTGTGCAGTTCGGGCATGGCCCAGTCGAGGTTAAAATTATGGTGCACAAACACCGAAGGAAGGTAGAGGTAATACTCGTAGGCATCCCACACAATTACGTGACTGCCTTTCCACGATGAAAAATTGAAAAAAACCCAGAGGTAAATAATAGCCAGCACCCACACACTGAGGGTTGACCGAGAAAAAGAAGCCGGTTTAAGTAAATGCTGCACGGTACAAAAATAGAATTATGCAGCATAGTTTCTATTTTTGTCGCCATATGGCAGCACAAAAACCATCCATTCCCAGCGGAACCCGTGATTTTGGACCCGAACAGGTACAGAAAAGAAAATACATTCTCAACCAAATTGAAGAGGTATTTAAATTACACGGGTTTATGCCGCTGGAAACTCCTACCATGGAAAATCTGAGTACGCTGGAAGGGAAATACGGAGAGGAAGGTGACAGGCTGTTGTTCCGCATTCTGAATTCGGGCGATGCATTCAAAACAATTAAGGAAAAAAATGGCAGTGATAAAATAGGTGATTTTGATTTTCGTCCTGTGCATGTTTCAGAAAAAGGCCTTCGCTACGACCTGACTGTTCCCTTTGCCCGCTATGTGGTGATGAACCGGAATAATATTACCCTTCCGTTTAAACGTTACCAGATGCAGCCGGTGTGGAGGGCCGACCGTCCGCAGAAAGGACGTTACCGCGAATTTTGGCAATGCGATGCCGATGTGGTGGGCAGTGATTCGCTGCTGAATGAAGCCGACCTGCTGCTGATTTACCTCGAGGCTTTTCACAAACTGGGACTGGAAGTGGTGGTTCGCATCAACAACCGAAAAATTCTGGAAGGCATGGCTACCCTTCATGGAGAGCGCACCCGATTTGTTGAGTTCGCCACCATCATTGACAAGATGGATAAAATTGGTTATACCGCAGTGATGGATGAATTGCATAAAGCAGGTTTTGATGTGCAGTCGTTAAATGCGAGTGAAAAAATATTCAGTATCCGCAGCGATGATTTTCCGAATGATTACCAAAACAACGTTGTGCTGGGCGCATTAAATGATTTAGAAATCGAATTTGAAAAACGGAATATAGATTTTGGCATCAACGGAATTGAAGAGTTGAAAACGGTTTTTAACCTGATACCAGAACCTTTCCGAAAAAATGTGATGCTGGATCCTTTGCTTGCAAGGGGGCTCTCCTACTACACCGGAATTATTTGCGAAGTGGTAAGCAATGAAGGCAGTTTAAAAAGCAGCATTGGCGGAGGAGGCCGATATGATAACCTCACCGGTGTGTTTGGTATGCCGGGGATATCTGGGGTAGGTATTTCCTTCGGGCTCGACCGCATTTATGATATTCTCGAGGAACTAAACCGCTTCCCGGAATCCTTAACCAAGTTCAGTCATACCAAAGCTTTGTTGTGCGCCTTAGATAAGGAATCCCAACAATTCGCCTTTCAACTGGTGCAGCTAATACGGCACGAAGGTGTGGCAGCTGAGGTTTATCCTGACCTGAAAAAAATAGGTAAGCAACTGGATTATGCCAATGCCCTGCAGATTCCGTTTGCCGTAATTATCGGAGAAAATGAAATGAAAAGCGGACAACTGACTTTAAAAAATCTGACTGCCGGAACACAGGAATCGTTGAACATTGAAGAAATCATAAAAAAGTTGAGTTAAAATTTCACGCAAAGGCGCAAAGAACGCAAAGAAGTTTTTCCTCTCAATAAAAGAACAGGTATGACAACAGTTGAAATAGATCATTCGCTTTCGGTACACTGCATCGGAAGCATTATTACTAATAAAAAATAATAGGGTTCCCTGAATATTGAACAAACCATTGACAAATTAAAATAAGTAAGTTTCACGCAAAGGCGCAAAGAACGCAAAGGAGTTTTTCCTCTCAATAAAAGAACAGGTATGACAACAGTTGAAATAGATCATTCGCTTTCGGTACACAGCATCGGCAGCATTTTAACAAATAAAAAACAAATTGTTTTATCGGCTGCAGCTAAAAAGCGCATCACGGATTGTTACGATTATTTGCAGCAGAAAATTAAAAACAGCGAAGAAGCCTTTTACGGAATCAACACCGGCTTTGGTTCGCTGTGCAATACGGTTATTCCAAAAAATGAGCTGAGTACCCTGCAGGAAAATTTATTGCGCTCCCATGCCTGTGGCACCGGCAACACCGTTCCAAAACCGATTGTGAAACTGATGTTGTTGTTAAAAATACAATCTCTTTCCTATGGACATTCAGGAGTGCAGTTACAAACCGTGCAACGATTAGTTGATTTCTTTAACCTTGATATTTTACCGGTGGTGTATGAACAAGGCTCATTGGGCGCATCGGGCGATTTGGCTCCGCTGGCGCATTTGTGTTTGCCGCTGATTGGAGAAGGACAGGTGTGGAAGTGCGAAATGCGGAATGAGCAGGAGTGCGAAGTGGAGAGTAGTGATGAAGCTTTGAAAAGACATCAACTTGCCCCGATAAAACTTACCGCCAAAGAAGGCCTGGCTCTGATTAATGGAACACAATTTATGAGCGCCTTTGGGGTGTGGTGTTTATTGGAAGCACACGCCTTATCCAATTGGGCGGATACCATCAGTTGCATTTCTATTGATGCTTTTGATGCGCGGCTCGACCCGTTTCATCCTTCGCTGCATAAAATACGGGCACATAAAGGACAGGTGGCAACAGCAGCTGCGGTAATAAAAACACTTGACGGAAGTGAGATAGCGAAACAGAAAAAAACAGCCGTACAGGACCCTTATGCGTTCCGTTGCATTCCGCAGGTGCACGGAGCAAGCAAAGATGCCATCGCCTATGTGGAATCGGTTTTTAATACGGAAATAAACAGCGTTACCGATAACCCAAATGTTTTTGCGGAAGAAGATTTGATTATTTCAGGCGGCAATTTTCACGGACAACCTTTGGCTATTACACTTGATTTTTTAGCTATTGCTTTGGCCGAACTGGGCAGCATTTCGGAACGCAGAACTTACCAATTGATTTCGGGACAAAGAGGCTTACCTGCCTTTCTTACCCCTAATCCCGGATTAAATTCGGGAATGATGATTCCGCAATACACTGCCGCTTCTATTGTAAGTCAAAACAAACAACTCTGTACTCCGGCATCAGTTGACAGCATTGTGAGCAGCAACGGTCAGGAAGATCATGTGAGCATGGGTGCCAATGCAGCCACTAAATGTTTGCGGGTGGTGAATAACCTGCGTACCATTTTAGCGATTGAATTATTGAATGCCACTCAGGCACTGGAATTGAGAAGACCGTTGAAAAGCAGCAAAACCATTGAGACCTTACTGAGTAAATACCGCCAACAGGTTTCGTTTATGAAGGAAGACCGCTACCTGCACGGGGATATCAAAAAATCGGAAGCGTTTTTGGTTTAAAAGCCAACTCAAAATAACTTTAAACAGTAAAAAATATTCCTATTTGGAATATTACTTGTTTTTTTAAAAAACACCTCCCACCTTTGATAAAGCTAATTTTGTTAAAACATGAAACCATCATCCACCCCCACACAATTAAGAATTTTTATCCTAAGCATGTGTTTGCTTAGCACATCCTCTTTATTTGCACAGTTTACAGGAACAAACCCACTTACCACAACAAGTAATGTTAATATACAATCTCCGGGCAATGATGCGGCTTTGGATGTTGGAGGTGCAGGCGATTCCGCAACGGTTCAAATCACTACCCCTTGGGTCATGCCCACCAGTTATGTAGGCCCTTTTCGAATAAGAGGAACTTACTCTGTAATAAATGGTCCTACATCGTATTTCCCGCTATTTTGCGTAACACCAAATGGAAATGTAGGCTTGAAAACAGAAACTCCCAGTGAACTGCTAACCCTGAATGGAGGCAATGCTTTAGCACTGAATGGGAGTTTTACCGCCAGCAGCGGCAACTTTGTTGCAATAAACGGTAGCTTTAAGACCCAAACCTCCTTAGGAACCACGAATTTTAAGGTTGATGAAAATGGTTTGTTAATAGCAAGAAGAATAGATGTCCATTTAGACCCAATTCCCGATTATGTTTTTCATGCCGCTTTTAACAAAGATAGTGCGGCTTATTATGACAGTACAGGAGTTTACAAATTTATGACCCTGCAACAAGTAGATTCTTTTGTTCAAACCAACAAACATTTACCCGGAATTAAAAGTGCAGGAGAATACCAACAGGCAGGAACGGTAAATGTAGGTGAATTACAGTTATTGCTGCTTCAAAAGGTTGAGGAGCTTACTTTGTATAATATTCAACTAATGAAGGAAATTGAAGAACTAAAAAAGAAACAGGCTTTATTAGAACAAAGGAATTAATTAAAATCATGAAGCCATGAGAAGTTTAATTTTAACACTAACGGCATTTGTGCTTGTTTGCCTAAGTTCATGTAAAGATAAAGACCCTGAAATAACCAAAACCTACTTGCTATCGCAGGAAATGATGGATTATTTTGTAAACTATGCTGTAGGTACCAAATGGGTTTATCAGGACACCATGGATAAAAATAATTACGATACCATTCTGTTAGCTACAAAAGAAGAATACAACGAAGTAGGAAACGGAACCCTCAAAAAGGGGTATATGCTCAATTATACACCACAAAAAACAAAAAATTTTCAAATCCGAATTTCACCCGGTGCCAATAATACAAGCTATGTAAAAGTTGACCCGTTAGTGGCTGCTGCCGGTGCAATTATTTTTGAAAATAATAATGGTACCTGGACAACCGGTGTTACCTACCACGACAGTATTGAAATTACCGGAACAAAGTATTACCAAGTGATCCGAAGCCAATCCAGTTCAGATTTCCACGCTTGGTTTACAATTTCAAAGAATATTGGTTGTGTGTTTTTTTCAAGAATGAATGGTGGCGGCATATTAGCAAATTACAAACTTATTAATATCATCAAGCCATGAGAAGTTTAATTTTAACACTAACGGCATTTGTGCTTGTTTGCCTAAGTTCATGTAAAGATAAAGACCCTGAAATAACCAAAACCTACTTGCTATCGCAGGAAATGATGGATTATTTTGT
>JAIBAK010000006.1 GCA_019695215.1 Bacteroidia bacterium
TATTATCCATAAATAAAAATGAGCAGGCAGGATTAACGCCACAAATGTCGGGCGGCACCAACCTGAATAAAAATTACAACCCCGATGATAATACGCATTTTCAGGTTTACACCTATAAATTTAATTCCTGTATCAGTACGGCCCCTGTAATTACCATTAAGCCCAACGGCACACTACAAATAGGAGATGACGGGTCGAACAGAACAGGAGATTTAATTATTCGCAACGGAGCCAAAGTTACCCTTGAGAACACAGCCAACCTTGCCATTTACGGCAACTCAAAATTGGTAATAGAAGAAGGAGCCGAACTAAAAATAGTAGGTACTCCTACTATTTTATTGAAGGATGCTAATTCCATTATTGAAATACACGGCAAATTAACCTTAGATGCCAATGCTCAACTAAATATTACCAATACCAGCAACGGGCATATCGTTTTCAAATGCCCAACAGGCAGCTACTGCAACACCGATATTGGCAGCAATGCACAAATAAACATAACCGGAGCCACCCGCAACGATAAAGTAATTGAAATAACCGGAAAAGGACTTGATTTTGGCAGTAACCTTAGTGTTTTTTCGGTTGAAAAAGGTACCATTGAACTGGGAAATAACTCAGCTATTTTGGTAGAAAATGATTTGAGTTTAGATCAGGTTAAAATAACCAAAACATCGACCAATACCACCACACACAAAGGCATTACCATCAACTCGGCACAGGGTAAAAATATTACCATTGTAGATTGTTATTTTGAGTATGCCGATAAAGGACTAACCAAAAGCAGTACTTCCACCTTAGATTTGCTTACCATTGAAACCACCGCCTTTGCCAATTGCAGTACCGGCCTTTACACGGTGGGCGATGCCTGTAATTTAGACCATGTTTATTTTTCAACCTGCCAAACCGGATGGCAGGCTGAAGACATGACCGCAACGAGTGATTTTAAAGGGTACAGCGGAAGCAACGGTGCGTTTGCCATCGATTACGAAGGAAGTTCTACCGCACATCTGTATGTGTATGAATCGAGGTTTTTATCCAACGCGCAAGCCATGCGTGTATCAGGCGGGAATAAACTGGTGGTACGGTGCAGCAGTTTCAGCAACAACGAAACCGATATTCAAAAAGACTACGGAGATTTGTTGCTTGATAATAGCGTAGGTGTCACCCCTTCTTCGGGCTCGGGCACTGTTTATGGCGGAGATAATACTTTTTATAATACCACTGATTACAGCATCAGCCTCAATACTGCCGGAAATATTTATGTTCAAGGGCATAATCAGTTTGTTTATACTACCGAGCCTACTCACATTTTTTACGGAACACTTGGCAGCAGCCCGACTTTGGATAATAATTACTGGTCAATTTATGATGGAAGTACTACGCAAACCAATTTTTATACGGGCATGTGGAGTGTAACCAACGGAGGTAATCCGGTATTGTATTCTTACAATAGTGCCAACAACTGGAACGCATCAGGCGCCTGCACCGATGCCTGGGATGGAGAAATTGTAATTGAAGGAATGGCCAGAGACAATACCTCAACAGGAACAAAAGAAATTACATCCACAAAAAACGTTTTTGTTATTTACCCCAACCCAACAGATAAACTATTGCACGTGCAAAGCATAGCACAAACCAGTAACTACACGCTAAAATTAGTTGACGTGACAGGTAGAATCATTTACCTGCAACCAACAACAAGCAATAGCCAAACGCAAAGTTTTGATGTATCCAATCTGGCAGTTGGGTTGTACCAAATACTGCTTGAGCAAAATGGTGTTACTCTGGCTAAACAAAAAGTGGTTATTAGTCGTTAATCATATGAACATAAAAAAACGTTTTTAATTTTTGCTGGTAGCCTTCCTCTGGATGGAGTTGCCTGACGTAGTGTACTTCTGAAAATGCCGCAACAAATAGGGGGGATTCCAGATATTTTATGTTGTATTCGTATTCTTATTAAATCTGTTAGTCTTCGGACTGGCGGCTTTTCTGTCGTATAGTGAGCAGTACACGGTTTGAATCGGGTTGCTTTTTATTCTTTTTTGCCGGCAATACCGAAATAAAAATAACTTCTATTCGTAATGAATCAATTCCGTTTTCATTCATAAAATACGTAAAGAATCTAACAAACGAATCTTTTGCCTGCGTGTGCGTGCCGCAGTATAATTCGAAAGTGGCCAGCGGATAATTAGTAAACAGGGGCAATAGTTTTTTCAGTCGTAATTCAAACTGTTGATTGTTTTGAAACGAGGAAACTACGGTATCGTCAAACAGAATTTGGGCAACATGGTCAGGAGGTTCGGGCGAAAGTCTGCGGGGAGACAAAATAATGATTTGATCTTTTTGCCGTTTTCCTTTTTTTGAATCTGTTATTCGCGCGGGAGTTCCGCTACTTTTAAACGAGCCGTATTCGAGAAATACCCCTGAGTCGTAGTTTTTATCTTTCACATCGGCAATGGCAATTTTTAGGTGATAGGTTTTACCCGGAATAACCATAGCCCTCGCCCCGAGCACTGTGGTGAAACCGTCAAATTGGATTTCGCTGGAGTCGGGTTCCATGCTAAAGGGGTCGTAAACTTTAAACTCGTTATCTATATAGTATTGCTTATGTTTCTTATAGTTTACGTTGTTAATGGTCACCGCATCTCTGGTACCCGGTAACAGGGCCATGTTTTTAAAACCTTTAATGCCCGGCCCGCTGATAAAAAAGGCAAATACATCATTGAATTTGGAACCCACGTATTCGGGGTATTCTTCTGAAGCAAATAAATATTGAAATGAAACAGTGCTGCCGGAAGGGATAAAATCAAATTCTAAAATGGCTGCATCATAGGTGCTGTAACCGGCTAAATCCGTCAGCTGCCGGTCGCCCCAGGCATCGGTGGAATAGCTGCTGCTGGCTGACAGATTGGGCCCTTTGGCTGTGTTATAATGCCCGGTTGCAAGAAAAATTCCGGCCTGCATGGGCATGTTGTTTTTACTATTATGAAATACGCGGATGGCTTTGTCGTATCCGGTAAAGCGAATGTTTTTTATCTCTACGCCATCGCTCTGAAATACCTGCCTCACCATCTGTTCCACATTGGAGGTGGTATCAAAAACCAATTGTGCTCTTACAAGGGGAGAGCTTAGTAACAGAAAAATGGTGAGCAGTTTTTTGTTCAAGTAACCTATTTTTTAATCACAAACACTACCCGCCTGTTTGCGGCTTTTTCTTTTTCGTTGCGGTTGCCGTTGAGCGGCTGTGAACTGCCATATCCGGTTGCTGAAATACGTGTGGCATCGATTCCTTTTTTTATCAGATATGATTTTACCGCCAGTGCTCTTTTTTCCGAAAGCATTTTATTGTATTCGGCTGTTCCGGCATTATCGGTGTGGCCGTTTACTTCCATTACATACGTTGCATTTTTACTAAGCACTTCATACAGGCTGTCGAGGTAACGGTGGTATTGCTGCGGAATAACCGAAGAGTTAAACGGAAACTCAATATGCAGGGTATAAGTGGCCACTACCGAGTCTTTTTTACTTTGTACGGGAGGTACTGTTTGCCCCAAACAGGTAAATGAATTGGCTTCGAGAAACACACCCGAATCGTAGCTCATATCATTTACATCGGCAATGGCAATTTTAATGGTATAGGTTTGCCCCGGAATAACATGCGATTTCGCTATGAGTTTTCGGGTAAATCCGTCAAACTGCAAACTGGTTTTCAGTTCTTCGGGCGTAGTGGGTTTGTTATAAATATAATATTGGTTGTTATAAAGCATATTCACCGAGTTAATGGTGATGGGAGTAGAGTCATCGGGAAGCAGGGCCATATTTTTTGTACCATTAATGCCCGGCCCTTTAATAAAGAAACCAAATACATCGTTAAATTTTTTCTGAACGTACTCCGGGTATTCTTCGGAGCCAAACACAAACTGAAAGGCAATAGTGTCGCAGCGCGGTATGAACGTAAACTGCAAAATAACCTGATCGAATAATTTTCCTGAAGCAATTTTCATCAGGTCGGGGTCATCGTTTAATTGCATACCGTCACGCGATTGCGGAGTGCTGCTTCCTCCGGTTATATTGGGTCCAACTGGCGCATTCAGGTTTCCGGTACCAAGGTAAATGCCGCTTTTCATGTTTAGTATGGGACTGTTGTTGGTAAATTTACCAATGGCATTAAACGAGCCGTAATAGTCAATGCTCTCCACCTGAATTGTTCCGCCCGAAAGTAATTCGAGTGCCTGCTTACCGCTGGTTACGGGTTCAATGGTAAGTTGCGCTTTGAGGGAGAGCGACCCAATCAGAAAAAATAAAAATAACCTGTATTTCATCAAACGTTCAATGATAAGGAATATGGCGCAAAAGTTTGCAATAACCCTGCCCTATGTTAAGTTTGCCAAATGAAACCCTCCGCCACCACATACCCATCGTATTACGAAAAATACGTTCAATTATTGCCTGATGAGCCCATCAATGCTTTATTGGAAAGGCAATTAAGAGAAATAGATGAAGTGTTTTCACAAGTACCCGATAGTAAAGCCGATTACCGTTATGCCAAGGGGAAATGGAGTGTGAAAGAAGTATTAGGCCATTTGCTGGATGCAGAGCGCATATTTGCTTACCGCGCCCTATGTATTGCCCGTGGCGAGCATCAATCGTTACCCGGCTTTGAAGAGGATGATTATGTGCGAAACGGATTTTTCGGAGAACGTAACCTGGATGATTTATTAGTTGAGTTTATGTACCTGCGTAAATCGAATCTGCAATTGTTTTACGGACTAAGTGAAGAAGCTCTTAACCGCAACGGAAAGGCTAATAATTTACAGGTAAACTGCCGGGCTGTTTTTTGGATAATGGCCGGACATGTGCAGCATCATTTGCAGGTAATACGTGAAAGGTATTTGTAGAAACAATCTCAAAAATGTAAATGCAAAATGTCAGTTCGAGCGTAGTCGAGAACAGACATTTCCTTATTACCAGATTTCAACTGCCCTTAATACAGCAAAAATTTAAGATTATTTAGTGACTGACGGCAGTCCGCTTTTCGTCCATGCGTTGAATCCGCCCTGCATATTGTACACGTTTTTGAATCCCATTTTTACCATCATTTCGCAGGCCTCGGCTGAACGGCCACCTACGGCACAGTACACATAATACACTTTGTTTTTGTCAAGCTTTTTTAACTCCGACTCAAAATTATCGTTGAATAAATCGAGGTGAAGCGCGCCTTGTATATGACCTTTATTCCACTCCTGCGGGGTACGCACATCTAAAAAGGAAGCTTTTACTTTTTTGGCATCCTCGTTCATTTGCTGTGGGGTAACTGTTTTTACCTGCCCCATTGTTGAAACCGAAAAGAGGGAAAGTCCTAAAAAAGTGAAGAACTGAATTAATTTCATACCTTGTAAATTTTAAAATAACTTTGCAACAAATTTAATCTTTAATTCATCAGATTATGAGAAAAATATTCATAGTACTGCTGTTAGTATTTGCAATTTCTGCATTTGCTCAGGACGCTGTAAAACGCGATACCTCTTACTGGAAATCAAAATTCAGTATCGGAATGGGAATCAATCAGGCTTCATTCAGTCAGAACTGGAAATCGGGCGGGGTAAATTCAATGGCCATCTCATCCGTCTTCAGCGGAAAAGTAGAATATAACCGTGAAAAGGTGTCGTTTCTCAACGATATTCAATTGCAATATGGCAGGTTATACAACCAGAATGAAGCAGCTTATTTACCGGACTATCGCAAAACACAAGACCGCATTTTTATCGATTCCAAGTTAGGTTACAATATATCATCGCACTGGTTAGTATTTGCATCGCTCAACTTTCAAAGCCAGTTTGATAAGGGTTATAAGTACGACAAAGACACAGCAAACCGCGAGGTGGCCGTGCTTACGTCCCGCTTTTTTGCCCCGGCTTACATAACCGAGTCAATGGGTTTTGAATATAAGCCCGTCTCGTATTTTAGTGTGAGGGCCGGTATTGGAACGTTGCGCCAAACCATTGTGAATGATAAAACACTTTACCTTACCGAACCCAAAAATTACGGGGTAAAACCGGGAGAAACTTTCCGAAATGAATTAGCTTTTATGCTCATCATGAATTTTGATAAGGATGTTGCTAAAAACATGAACCTGAAAGTGCGTTATCAGGGTTTTGCCAATTATGAACAAATAAAAGCAATTGACAGCAGGGTAGATGCTACGCTAACGGCAAGAATTAATAAACTTTTCAATGTGACTTTAACCGGAGTTGCCCTTTATGACCAGGATCAGGATTACAAAATGCAATTTAGTCAGGCAATGTCACTCGGATTTTTGTATAACTTTTAATACTACAATTATTCAAATGTTGAAAGGCTGCTACCGGGCAGCCTTTTTTATTATACCAGCGGTTGTATTTTTACCGCAATGAATAAACGTGTATTTTCTATTCTTTCGGGGCCCTTATTATTTGCCCTTATATTGCTTATTCCGGCTCCCGAATTTATAGGGACTGCTGGGTGGAAGGTGCTGGCCGTGGCACTGTGGATGATTACGTGGTGGGTGCTCGAAACGGTATCGGCACCTGCAACGGCACTGCTGCCAATTATTTTATTTCCGGTACTTGGTATTTTTAGTGTGCAGGAAGTGTGTACACCTTACGGAAGTTCGCCCATTTTTTTATTCATGGGCGGATTTATGATTGCCATGGCCATGGAAAAGTGGAACCTGCACAAACGAATTGCATTAAATATGATACGGCTCACCGGCACCGATGCCCGGGGAATTATTCTGGGATTTATGCTGGCAACTGCTTTATTGAGTATGTGGATCAGCAATACAGCTACCACCGTAATGATGCTCGCCATTGTACAACCTACCATGCGTTTATTGTTCGAGCAATCAAATGAGACGGAAGAGCAGAAAAATAAATTTGCACTATGTCTTATGCTCGGAATCGGGTATGCGGCCAGTATTGGAGGCATTGCCACCATCATAGGCACTCCCCCCAATGTGGTAATGGTGGGCATTATGCAAAAAATGACCGGTATTGAAGTGAGTTTTTTTAAATGGATGCTGGTGTGCACACCGCTTATGTTATTGCTGCTTTGGTTCTGTTACCTGCTGCTTACCCGATGGCTTTATCCGTTTACCATAAGAAGGTTTAATCATTCCAATGAGTTAATCATGGATGAACTTAAACGTATAGGCAGCATGAATTCGCAGGAACGTATGGTGGCTTTCATTTTCTCCTTTACAGCTCTGCTCTGGATACTTAATCAACCGCTGAGAAGCATACCCGCACTCCGTTTTCTTGATGATACCTCCATTGCCATGATTGGCGGGTTATTATTGTTTATTATTCCTGTAAAAGGGAAATCATTGCTGCATTGGGAGGATACCAAAAACCTTCACTGGGGAATTTTGTTGCTGTTTGGTGGCGGGCTGGCATTGGCAAAAGCTATGGAACATACCGGAGTAATTCACCTGATAGCACATCTGGCTAATTCATTTCAGCACATAAACATGTATGTACTGATTATTATTCTCACTGCAATCAGCATTACCATTACCGAAGTGATGAGCAATGTAGCGCTGGCCACCATTATGGTACCTGTGGTAATTGGAATTGCCAACGGAATAGGAGCCAACCCGGTATTATTTGCATTGCCAGTTGCTTTAGGAACTAGCTTTGCGTTTATGATGCCCATTTCCACCCCGCCCAATGCCATAGTTTATGCCACGGGTTATATCAGAATGAAGGAGATGATAAAAGCAGGATTCTGGCTGGATATAATAGGCTTTGTATTGCTCAGTATTTTTGTGGTTACCTTATTTGAATGGGTTTTTTAATAAAATAACTGAATATTTGATTAAGATTGTATATCCATTACGGCAATGAAAATTACGTTTTTAGGAACCGGAACTTCACAGGGTGTACCCTTAATTGCATGCAGTTGCAGGGTATGCACCTCAACTGATAGCCGTGATAAACGCCTGCGCAGTGCCGTGATGATATCGGAAAACGGGAAAAACTTTGTGATTGATACCGGACCCGATTTCAGGCAGCAAATGTTGCGCGAACAGGTTTCGGGTATAGAAGCAGTTTTATTTACACATGCACATAAAGACCATATAGCAGGTTTTGATGATATCAGGGCATTCAATTTTATTCAGCGCAAAAAAATAGATGTGTATGCTGATGAATGGGTGCAGAAACAAATGAAACGGGAGTTTTATTATATTTTTGAAGAAACCAAATATCCGGGGATTCCTGAAATTGACTTACACACCATTCACCATCAGGCAAATTTTGAAGTGAGCGGAGTTAAGTTTATTCCTATTGAGGTGTACCATTATAAATTGCCGGTACTTGGTTTCAGGGCAGGTGATTTTACTTATATCACGGATGCAAATTTTATTGCTGACGAAGAGAAGGAAAAAATAAAAGGATCGAAAGTATTAGTTTTAAATGCGCTCAGGCGCGAACATCATATTTCTCATTTTACCTTAGAGGAAGCTGTTAAATTAGCCGAAGAGCTGGGTTGCGAGCAGACTTATTTCACGCATATCAGCCACCAGTTGGGGTTGCACAGCGAGGTTGAAAATGAACTGAAGCAGGGCATTCACTTAGCCTACGATGGTCTTCAGTTGCATATTTAAGCTATGAAATTTACGGCAGGCTTAGTTACTCAATTAGCAGGTGCGCTTCAGGAAAGGTTGCATAACCATCATTTTTACGAAGCTTACAGCACCGGAAACGATGAACTCTATCTTGTGTTTTACTCTAATATCAAAGAAACTTTTTTTTCAATACGAATATTATGGGAAGCGAGGTTATGTTTTCTGTTTTTTAGTGATGAGCCGGTTTTAAAACCAACACCGCATTATTATTTTTTTAATGAACTGAAAGGGCAGGAGGTACTTTGTGTTTTTCAGCATCCCGGTAATCGGTCATTCCAAATTGATTTCGAAAATGATTTTCAATTAGTGTGCAAGTTGTATGACGGATTAAGCAATGTGCTGCTTTTACATGAAGGTAAACTATTGTACCATTTCCGAAAAAATATAACCAGCGATTATTCATTTTCCCTCGCCCGGTTAGTAAATGAAGTGAAGCCTGAAACAAAGGAGGAATCATTCACCGATGCCAGCTCTTTTTTTAGCCGGATGAATGAGAGCAACCGCTCTTTTTTAAGTCATTTTGCCTTTGAAGAGGAGAAGCGAAAACTCCTTTCGTATTATCAGACTGAAATAAAAAAAACAACCGCTTATCTTTTGAAAACCGAACAGGCTTTGGCGCAATTAAGGAATGCTGTTCCCTTAGAAGAAATAGGTCATTTGCTTATGGCTAATCTGCATCTTATTCCGCAGGGAGTTTCGGAGTATGAGCTGATTGATTTTTACCGCGACCGACCGCTTAAAATAAAGCTGAAGAAAGACCTGAGTGCCCAGCAAAATGCCGAAGTGTATTACCGCAAGGCAAAGAATAAAAAAAACGAAGAACAGCAGTTGCTGGAACAGCTTTCAAAGGCAAAAAGTAAACTGGAAGTACTGGCACAAAACTTCTCACTTGCAGAACAGGCCCAAACGCTGAAACAACTGAAACCTCTTCGCCCCGTTAGCACAACCAGCGCAAATGATAAAACCGAAAGGTTTAAACAATTTCACCACAATGGTTTCACTATTTTAGTTGGTAAAAATGCAGCTAACAATGACGAGCTTACTTTTAGGTACAGCCATAAAAACGATTTGTGGCTTCATGCGCGGGATGTAAGCGGCTCTCATGTAATTATTCGATACAGGCAGGGAACCATTTTCCCGAAAACCGTTATTGAGTATGCGGCTTCGCTGGCAGCCTATTATTCTAAAGCAAAAGGAAGCAGTTTGGTGCCTGTGGTATATTGTGAACGCAAATTTGTACGTAAGCCCAAAGGAGCTGCTCCAGGTGAAGTTTCGCACCAAAAATCGGAGATGATTATGGCCGAGCCCGTAAAACTTAAAAATTAATTCTGATGTACGTAAAAAAGCGGAGGAGCACTTGATGAATAACTGAAAGCAGTAGTTCGTAACACAAGTCTTCCCGCTTCAAGGTATACATAGGTCACGGTTTTTTCACGCACATTCAGGTAAATTCCATCGGTTATTTTTTGATGATGCATCAGCAATAAATTGCACGACTCAAAATAATCAATGGGATCAAGCAGCAACAGGTATTCTATGCAGGTATTGGTACTGTCAAACATCCAGATAGCGGTATCGGTTGGTTCATCGGCTACTATCATTATTCCTTCTTCCGAAATATTAATATTGTAAGCTACCTGTTCCGATTTGAGTTCATGTTCCACCAAAGCCATTGATTTACCTATGAAACTTTGAGCCGTTGTAAATGGAACAATCCCAAGTTGAAAAATTAAGTATAACCAATTTTTCATACTACTGCACTTTATTACTTACAAGATGCTTTTTTGAATCCGATGGTTGTATGAAAAACAAAAAAAGGGGCACAAGGCCCCTGTTTTTATTGTAACGCAAACCCAAAACTATTCTGCTGAAGTCATCAGCACCGGTGGTGTTGATGAGGAGGCGTCAAAAGGTTTAGTATTTACTACAAGTGCATTGTCCTGAAAACTGAGGTAGGTAATGGTATTTTCGCGTCTGTTTACATACGCATTTTTCATCACCATCTGGCCTACCGATTCAAGGTGTTTCTTTAACTGAAAATAAGATGCTTTGTCAATGGTAAGCGAATACTCATAACAAATATTGTTTGCATCAAATTTCCATACCGAAGTATCTGTTCCTTCAATAAGAACAATAGTACTTCCTTCGGTGAGGGCAATTAAATTGTACTTAGCCTTTTCCGATTTTAATTCCTGTTCAACCGTGGCCAGCGATTGTCGCAGGAAATCCTGTGCTTTGGCTTTTTCAAGAAAGCCGGTTACCCACATTAATATAAGGCAGGTAACATGTTTTAATTTTATCATATGTTTTTGGGTTGATGTTTCATACTGCTAAATAACCTTAGCGCACAAGGGTAAAAACTGCGGCATTGCACATTCGTGTTGTGAATAGTCCGCTTTTTTGGACTTCGTTTTAATGTAAATCAAATAGCAGCTAATCAATCACTTAGTATTTCTTTTTTGTTTTCAGTATTTATAATCTGAGTATAATTGTTAGTTTTACCTTCAAAAGTATCCTTATGAAAATTTTAAAGTACCTCGGCATTGGCCTTTTAGTCATTCTGGTTATTGTATTAATTCTGGGTTTAATAGCTCCTACCGATATTCGGTTTGAACGCTCGCTTTCCATCAAAGCACCGGCACCGGTAATTCTTGGTCAGATAAAGAGTTTAAAGAATATGCAAAAGTGGAGTCCGTGGGTGGAACTGGATCCAAACATGAAAAACACCTTTGAAGGAACCGATGGCGAAGTTGGTTCAAAAAACTCATGGTCGGGAAATGATGATGTGGGCGAGGGTTCGCAAACCATTACCTCCATAAGCGAAACGAAAGTGGAAGCCGATTTACATTTTATTAAGCCTTTTGAATCGAAGGCTAAAGTGGATTATGTGATGGCTGCGGATGGAGAGCAAACCAAAGTAACCTGGGGTTTTAGTACCAACAAATCGTTTCCAATGAATGGATTATTGTGGATGATGATAAAAATGGGTGGTATGAACAAAGATTTTGATAAAGGTCTTGGCAAATTAAAGGCCCTGTGCGAATCGATGCCTGCAGAACCTGTAGCTGTAGCTCCTGCTTATTCTGTTACGGAAGAAAACAGACCTGAGAAGTATTATGCAGGAATAAGAAAGATAGTTGGATGGGCTGAAATGGATCAGTTTTTTGCTTCAACTTATGGACAGATTGGTATGGCATTCGGTATGGCTAATATGAAACCCGTAGGTTATGCTTCGGCATTGTTTTATGACTGGGATGAAAAAAATCAACGTGCAGATGTGGCTCCGGTAATGGAACTGGATAATAATAAAACCAAACTGAAAGGACTTACCAATTTTACCGTGCCTGCCGGTAAGGCAGTGATGGTAACTTACACTGGCAGTTATGACCAAATGAAAGCCGTTCATGAAACCATCAACAAATACATCCAGGAGAAACATCTCGAAATCTCAGGTAATGTAATTGAAGAGTATATTACTGACCCGATGATGGAAAAAGATACTGCCAAATGGCAAACCAATGTGATTTACATGGTGAAATAACAAATACAACAACCTTACTTGCAAAAGGCCGGATTTCCGGCCTTTTCTTTTTATAAATCTTACCTTCGCAAAAAGATACTTCGCATGATTTCTACTTCCGAAGCCAAACAATTGATTTTGGACCAAAGCAAGCCATTGCCGGTAACCGAACTTCCTTTAGCTAAACTTAGCAACGAGGTTTTGGCTGCCGATGTAAAAACGAAAACCCATTCACCACCCTTTCATCAATCGGCCATGGACGGATATGCCATTCGATTTGAGGATGCAAAATTTTTTACTCATTTAAAACTTACAGGAGGGGTAATCGCAGGAAAAGCCAATACGCAAAAACTGATGAAGGGAACTGCCATGCGCATTTTTACAGGGGCTGCAGTGCCGGCAGGAGCCGATACGGTGGTGATGCAGGAACATACCCGCAATGATAAAAGCGGATTGGTGCTTACTTCATTACCATTGCTTCAAAAAGGAGCTAATATAAGAGTAAAAGGCTCACAAATTAAACGGGGACAAACAGCTTTATCCAAAGGGCATGTATTAAATGCGGCAAGCGTTGGGTATTTGGCTATGCTGGGCATCGATATGGTAAAAGTTTACAAACGGCCTTCGATAGGCATTATTGCTACCGGAAACGAATTGCAATTGCCCGGTAAAGCATTGAGCGGTTCACAAATTTATGAGTCGAATACATTTACGCTTCAGGCATTACTTGCCGAAATGCATTTTGGTAAAGTTACCGCCAAAAGAGTAAGAGATAATGAAGCGGTTATTTTAACCGCCTTAAAAAAGGCCCTTTCGGCCTATGATGTGTTGCTGATTACCGGTGGTATTTCGGTGGGTGATTATGATTTGGTAGCACCTGCGTTAGAAAAAATTGGGGTAAAAACCATTTTTCATAAAGTAGCACAAAAGCCCGGCAAACCTTTTTTCTTTGGTACAAAAGGTAAAAAACTCGTTTTTGCTTTACCCGGAAATCCGGCTGCAGTGCTTACCTGTTTTTTGCAGTATGTAAAACCGGCCCTGCAAAAAATGATGGGTTATCCTTCGGTTTGTATTTCTTCTTTTACAGCTGTAAGCAAAAATGATTTTAGCAAAAAAACAGGACTCACTCATTTTTTAAAAGCACGTGTGGATGTGAATGGCCAGGTGGAAGTGTTAACCGGTCAGGAATCTTATTTATTAAACACCTATGCTTTGGCCAATTGTTTAATTGAAGTTCCGGCAGAGTCCACCGGATTTTTAAAAGGAGAACAGGTGCTGGTACACCGCTTTTAATGATCCTTTTTAGCAATTGAAAATACTTTTGAAAATATCCTTTGAGTAAACCATATAAGCAACTGAATGAAAGTAAGGACGAGAACGTAAATAACAAACAGTATCCAGTTTCCGAAGTTCAGCATCCAGTTAAAATTAAAGGCCCTTTCATCAATAAAAAATAAAAACGCGGTAATTACCGAGGCAATAATCAGCATATTGACTACCGCTTTATCACTGAGGTAGAAATGGTGTGTTGGGTTCATGTCAATTAAATTTTATATCAAACGAAAGGAAACCGACTTATAGTGTTATTCTTCCTCATTTTCATCAGGCAGTTTTTTAATCTCCACCAGCACTAAACAAAGAAACGAGATACACAGGAACAACAGTTGAAAAATTCCATTTATGGTTAATGATATAGGGAGTTCGGAGTAAAAAGTGCGCAGAAACTGTACCGATGAAAATGAGGCCAGTAAAAATGCAGCTCCCGTTTCGTAGAGTAAATATTTGTTAGGCGTATTTATATTATGGTATTTAATTTCCTGTCTTATATAAAAACTTACAATTAAAATGGGCAGGGTAAACAGAATGGAATAATAAAAAACAATTTCGTGTTTAGTGTAATGAATCAGTTTGGATTGGGTTAACAGCAACTCAACCAAAAAACTCAAAAAAAGAATAAGCACAAATCTTCGCTGAAACGAAATCAATAATTTCACTTCACGAAATTATTAAAATTCCTGACTATTTTCTGGTGCTTCTTCCTTTGGCTACCGCAGGGGCAGTCCACGGGTCATCGGGCCAGGCATGTTTTGGATATCTGCGTTTTAATTCCTTTTTTACTTCAAAATAGGTATTGTTCCAAAAGCTGCGCAAATCCGAAGTTACCTGCACCGGTTTGTATCCGGGCGAAAGCAAATGCATCACCACACTTGTTTTTCCGTTATTGATTGTAGGGGTATCACTTAATCCGAATACTTCCTGCAGACGCACTGATAAAATCGGTGTTGCTCCGTTTGGCTGATAAGCTATGGGAATAGCAGAACCGCTGGGAACCTCCATTTTTTGCGGAGCCAGTTTGTTTAACTCCTGTTGTTTTTCCCAATCGAGCGATTGAAGGAGTATGTTGGCCATGTTAATTTTTTTTAGATCTTCGGGCTTTTTTACCTGAGTTAGACTTGCTCCCAGCCATTCGCTGTTGGTAAGCAGCAGGGTTGTGGTACTTACATCGGGCCACCCTTCCTGCGGGTTCCATTTTCTAAGTGACGAAATTCTGTTTTGCAACTGCGTCATAGGTTCATCAAACGACAGCAGCGTTTCCCCTTCTGATTTAATGGCGTTGCAAATGGCCTGTTGCAAATGTGCCTCATCGGGGTCGGGAAGGGGTTTTGATTGCAGCACAATGCTGCCTATTCGTAAATCTTTGGTAGCAATTAATCCTCCTTTGCGCGTGTCCCAGGTAATTACTTCCTGCTCTTTTACCATTTGCCGAAGGTCTTTTGGATTAAGCGGGGCGGCCATAAATATTTTTCCAAGTCCATCGCGGGTATCCATATGTGCAACGGCCAGCCATGGTTCGTGTGCCAAATCGTCTTTATGCCCCGCAGCCGCATACTTGCCATTGGCCAGTTGAAACTGCGCATTATTTCCCGGTCTTGCAAAAGCAATCCGCTCGGGGTAGGCGTAGGCTAGCAGCAATCCGGTTTCAAACGGGTCGAAAGGTTCGTTTGAAACTTCAGCATTCAACATTCTCCGGTATGTTTCGGCTACTTTTTCAATTCTACCTAATCTACCGCCTGTATTTCCGTTTTTACGCGACCTGCGCAATGCTTCAATACGTAAGTTAATATCAATTCCTGCCTCTTTGGGCAAGGGGTCGCGTTCTTCCAGAATGGCGGCTATATCGGCACCCAATGCTACGGCATCATCTTCCTGCGCCTTAATGAGCATATGTGCCAAACGAGGATGGCAGGCCAACTGATGAATTTGTTTACCGTGTTCGGTAATACGTCCGTTGTCTAATGCATTTAACTGGTGCAACAATTCGGTGGCCTGCGTTACCGATGCTTTGGGAGGGGGAGTGAGCCAGGTAAGCGATTGTACATCGGTTACACCCCATTGTGCCATATCCAATACTAAATTGGCTAAATCGGCTTCCATAATTTCCGGATTACGGTGTTCGGCCATTCGTTCGTGGGTAGCTTTGGTCCACATGCGGTAGCACACACCTGCACTTAATCGTCCGGCACGCCCTGCACGCTGGTCGGCCGAGTCTTTTGATATTTGTACAGTTTCTAATTTTGAAAGCCCCGATTTAGGATCAAAACGGGATATCCTGCCAAGACCGGTATCCACCACAATTTTTACCCCTTCAATGGTTAAACTGGTTTCGGCAATAGAGGTTGCCAAAACAATTTTTCGTTTACCGTATTTATTCGGAACAATAGCCAGAAATTGTTCCTGTGGAGGTAATTGTCCATATAGCGGGTGGATGGCAAAATCCGTAAGTTCTTTTTTAAGGAGGTCGGCACATTTTTTTATCTCACCTTCCCCGGGTAAAAAAACCAGTGCATCTCCTTCATTTTCCCTCACAGCCGTGAGTACGGTGCGGGCAGTGAGTTCGGGCAGCATCAGTTGATCTTGTCCGCCACTGTATTTTATTTCTACCGGATATTGTTTGCCCTCGCTTTGCGCCACAGGAGCCTTAAGCAGCGCAGTGAGCTGTGGCATATTCAACGTAGCCGACATAACCATAATGCGTAAATCGGGCCTCAGTATTTGCTGGGCCTCTCGGCACAGAGCCATGGCTACATCGGCAAATAAACTACGCTCATGAAATTCATCAAAAATCACCATTCCAACTCCATCCAGCGAATTATCCTGTTGCAACATGCGGGTGAGAATTCCTTCGGTTACCACTTCAATGCGCGTTTGTGCACTTATTCGGTTTTCAAACCTGATGCGGTAACCAATGGTTTTTCCTACCTCATCGCCCCACAAATCGCTCATGCGGGCGGCAATGGTTTTAGCGGCCAGCCTGCGGGGTTCAAGCATAATAATTTTTCTACCTTGTAGCCATGGTTCGTCAATTAAAGTTAATGGCAGCAGCGTACTTTTTCCGGCTCCGGGCGGGGCATGCACTATCAGCGTGTTTTGCTGGTGCAGGTATTCTTTTACCTGTGGAATTATGTCGGTAACTGGTAAACCGGTATGGTAGGGATTGAACAAGTACTTGCTATTTTTACAACGGAGCGCAAAAGTAGGTATTGCGTCTCATTTTAGTGCTGATTGAATAAATTTTTATGAATACGGATTAATCAATATTTTAGCACCTTCAAACCAATAAAAATAACCGATACCAATGAAATTGAAATTTTTAAACATGCTGGTGATGCTGTTTGTTCTGGCATCCTTGACTGATTGTAAAAAAGAAAAGGACGACAATACCCCTGCACCCACCACCAACCTGGATATTTATCGTGCGAAAAGTCTGGCCGAAATGAATTTTTTACGCAGCGACCCTGCAGGATATGCCGAAGCGCGTTTAAAATCTTATTTTGATGCCGGAACCGATAACGGTGCCTACAATGATATTAAATCAAGGTCGGCTGCCGGACCATTGGTATTGCAAGCTCAGCTGAACAGCTCAGCTCATAAATATGCTGTAGTGCTTTTCAGTAATCAGGGCTTGAGTCATTATTTTAACGGTACCACCCCAAGTTCAAGGGCACAGGCCGAAGGCTATGCCAGCTGGAGCGGAGAAAACATTGCTTACCATACCAGCAGCACCTGCAATATTGATGTAAACCCCGAGACTGCGGCTATTGAACATATCCGGCAGTTTGTGATTGATATGGGGGTGGTAGATCTTGGGCACCGAAACAATTGCATGAACAGCTTGCATAAATCAGTAGGTTTTGGTTTCTATTATGGCGATAATCGAAACTATTGGGTAGAGGATTTCGGAAGTCAGCCATAGTTCATTTCGTATTATTGAGCATGAGGTATTTTAAATAAAACAACCTATGAAAAGAATAAGTTTCATTATATTGATGATGTTTATTGTGAACCTTTTTGCTAGTGGGCAAGGTGAACAACCGTCATGTCGTCTAATCCTTAAATTTAAAAATAATATTTTCTGTAATAACCTGAACTATAGTCGAAATGCAACAGGAAACCTAAATGTGGATTCTGTTAGTCAGAAATTTAATGCGATTAAAACTGAGGTGTTTCGCTTCGGTAAAAATGGAATACATTGTTTTTATGTTCTTACTTTTCCGTATGGGAGCAATATTTTAGGTATTCGTGAGGCTTATTATAAAACGGGTGAAATTGAATATGCAGAGTCTGACCCAATCGGTTCAGGGGGGGGGATACAGACCAATTCTCCAAATGACCAATTTTATGGCAGGCAATGGGGACTTAAAAATGATGGGACGTTTTCACTTTCTGCTTCGAAGGCAGGGGCTGATATTGAAATGGAAAACGCATGGAGCATTGAGCAAGGGGATAGCGAAATTGTTGTAGCCATTATCGATAGCGGAACTAAACTGGATCATCCTGAATTTTCAGGACGCATATGGGCCAACAATAATGAAATAACTAATAATGGTATTGACGATGACAATAATGGGTATATTGATGATACAAGAGGGTGGGATTTTGTAAATGATGATAATAATCCAACAGATGATCACGGACATGGGACTATGGTTGCTGGAATAATTGGATCAAATGGTAATAACTCTATTGGTTATACAGGAATTGATTGGAATTGTAAACTGATGACTTTAAAGGCGCTCTCCAGTTCAAACTACGGTCTCTACTCTTGGTGGGCTGCCGCAATCTATTATGCTGTTGATAATGGTGCCAAAGTAATCAATCTGTCGTTAGGTGGAACCACCCCTTCATTTACACTTGACAACGCTGTTGGTTACGCCCTCAACCATAATGTGGTGGTGGTGGCAAGTATGATGAATAACAATACAAATGTAGTTAGTTATCCTGCAGGATGTAATGGGGTGATTGCAGTAGGTGCTACCAATTCCGATGATCAAAGATCTAAAGCTTTTTTAGGTGATATTACAAGCGGAAGCAACTATGGCACTCATATTTCTGTAGTGGCCCCGGGCAACTATATCTATGGGCTAAATCATCTATCCAATACCAACTATAACTCTTATTGGGGAGGAACCTCTTTTTCGGCCCCGCTCGTATCAGGTTTGGCCTCTTTGCTGTTGGCTCAAAACCGAGGCAGAACAGCTTCACAGATTAAATTAATTCTTGAATCAAGTTCCGAAGATCAGGTTGGAGATACCAGTGAAGATAAGCCTGGCTTTGACTCATTTTACGGACATGGGAGAATTAATGCTTATAGTGCTTTAACTATCCCTGCACCAGTACAACCGTTGATTAGTGGTGATACATTCCCCTGTATAGGTTCCAGTTATTCCTACACCGCTTATTCAAGTAATGCAACTACTTACTATTGGACTGCACCTGGTTGGATTATTGATTCAGGACAGTGGACTTCCACTATTTATCTTACAGCGGACTTAAATAATGAGGCAGTATGCGCAACTCCATATAATATTTACGGCCCTGGTAAAAAGGCCTGCTTAAAGGTAACTTTAAGCCAGAAACCCGGTCCGGCATATATTTATGGACCGAGTACAGTACAAGAAAATACATCAGTTAAGTTTACAACAACAGCTTTTAATTCCTTTAAAACGTCTTATAACTGGGCTGTTCCTTTGGGTTGGATAATTAACTCGGGACAGGGGACGGATACCATAATTGTAACGGTGGATTCAAGTTCTGGACTTGTTTGTGCCACCCCATTTACTACGTGTGGTATTGGATTAAGAGGTTGTGATAGCGTAACCATTACCACAAATACCGGAATTTCTTCGTCCCTTTATAATAAACCATTACTTTATTTGTTTCCCAATCCAACAGAGGGAACAGTTTCCATTAAGTTTGGTTCGATAATAAAAGAGCCAACTACCATCTCTCTGTTTAATGAGCTAGGACAAATGTTACTTGAAAAGGAAATTATGAAGGATTTGCAAGAAATTGATTTGCGCGGTTTTCCTGCTGGGATGTATTTGTTTATTTTTAATTCAAAAGACTGGCATCAAACATACAAGTTGCAAAAGCAATAACCCGAAGTAATTAGATTAAGGAATCCTTAGATTTTTTGGAAACTTTAAAACCATTCCCTCACGTTGTCATACCTGAAGGAATGGAACTATATTAGTTCAGGCTGTTCCCGAAAGTGGAAACTGTTTTTGAACCATATTTTGATAAGTGGTAGCATGATGCTGAAACAAAGCCTCTGTATCCCAAAACCAGTTGCCGGTGTTAAAGGTGCCGTTCATAATAATTTCTCCACTCGGTTGAGTGTAATTTTTTCCTTCAGCGTCCTTAAACAAATGATATAATAAATCCTTAGTGAGCAGTTGTGGTTTTTTCTTTTCGGAGTCATAAATATCATAAACACCATCTTGAGATTCAAACATCAGTGGGGCAATATCCAACGAATTACATATGCGCCAATTTTGATTGCCAACCAAACCATTGATGTAAGCAGCAAAATTGTCATCCCCCGAGGTGAGCCCTGCAAACGACACCGGTGTGCAGTTTACCTTGGGTAAATTGCTGCTCAGGTAGGCATATAAAGCAGGAGTGAGGGTGCCGCCTAAACTGTGGCCTGTAACATATAACGAAGAAATGGATTGGCTCTTTAAAAAATCGAGCATGCTGAGTTTGCTTTTTGGATCGGTAAGTTTTAGCAATGAATTCATGCCATTCCAGGTGCCGGTAGAAATATTGGCATTTTGCGGAGCCGAGCTTACAAAATCGGTGAAGGGTTTTGTGGTGCTGATTGCAAAATCTTCCTTGAGCCATGAGGTTAAACTTTCGGGGTCGGTTCCTCTTATCACCACATAATAATCACCTGTGCCGGGCGATTGGGCAATAAAAGCGAGGCAGTAAGGAACAAAAACCGTACTCAGGTCGGCCGGGCCCCATACCACCTGCAGTTTCATGTTCTGTACTTTGGTTACTATTTCGGCCGGTTTTGAATAGGAATAAACGCATAAATCAATTAGTCCGTTAAAGAGCAGATTTTGCTGGGAGGTAGTTAAATCAGGGTTACTCATTTTTGTTATGAATTAAGGTTAAATAAAATATGTTTAGCAACAAGTCAAAGGTGATGCTTTGGTTTCTCATCTTTATCACGGAATACAAGGTTACGAAAAAATCACTGAATACAGGGATATATAGTTGGCCCGTTGGCCCGGGTGATGAAACTAAAAGTAGATAATAAGAAGGTTCGCCAAAATGCAAAAAAAGAAAATAGTATAGGCCTTTTTAATTAAAATGGAACCGATAATAAGCCGTATTCCCAGTATGGCATTTAAAATTCCCAATAAACTATTGGGTACGATGTACCAATCGGGGAGTATGATAAAAAAAAGTCTGTTGGTGAAATGGTATAGGTAAAACTGATGAATAAAAAGGCCCGCCCATAAAATGCCTGACACAAACTGGATAATACCGGCTATCCAATGTAATTTAGTTCGCATAAAATGGGTTGATAATATTTTCAACTGGCTTGTAGGTTTATTGTATAATTCGTTTTCCCAGCTTTATTTGGCCGTACAACATTTGTCGCATACGGGCATTCCCCGCCATAGGTAAATATCCGATTTCCGTTAACCTTTACTATGTCAACTTCGATTGGCAAGTCCTGCTTGGCCAGTTTTACATTGATGGAGCCATCTGCATTCACGGGTACGGCAACGGTTTGAGTTAAATGGGTAGCGTTTGTTCCGGCAAATGCTCTTGGAAACAGATCCACTTCTTTGAATAAATTAAGGGTTAAACAAATGGCAATTACGGTGAGCACAATTTTGGTGTATGTATCAGTTTTCATAATTTAAGAATTAATAACTCAAATTTACTAAAAACAAGTTGAATGTATACGGTATGCAGATTAAATCGGTAAAGGAATATTCTTTTAGGGTTTCAAGGCATCCTCGTTGCAAACGAGGACGAGTTAGGGGACTGCTTCGTTCCTCGCAGTGACGGTACTGGGTGTGTTGTAGCTGCCAGCTACCAAAAAAGGAAGCGTAGGCGCAACCTACGCTTAGTGCAGGCTTTTAATCGGTACCGATTGGTTTAATATTTTTTTGATCCTTAATTACCTTTCCTGCAGTTTGTAACCGTTTAATTTCCTTATCTATCCTATTTTTTGCAATACGTTTATTCCAAAGACAGTATAAAGAGATAAGGTTTTCGTAGGTTTCTGGATTTTTGTTATTTCTTGCAACAATATAATAAGAACATAATTTGGTGCATTGCACAAATGGGTAGCCCGCAAAATGATAGGCTATTTGTTCATCAGCAATTTTATTTATAATAGGAATTGCTAAACACTCTAGAGAATCAGCGACATCTTGCAAGTGGTAATTAAGTTTCCCATTAAGGTTCTTCATTATTTCATAGTAATTACCCAATGTGTTTTTTATTTCCTTTTCATCAATAGATGATAGAACATTGTTGGAGTCAGAAATGAAATCAAAGTCTAAGTTGTTGCTTTTGAATTCTTGATATAGGGTGTTCGATACTTTTGAGTTCATTTCTTGATTAAATTTTTCACACAATTCGAGAGATAGTTTTGCAGCGTCTCTTTGTGAACTAATTCTCATTGATTTTTTTGTAAGAACAATTTGCCATAATCCAACTAGAGTTACAAGGAATATCAACGTCCCAGAAAGGAGTGATATGTTTTCTATAATAGATTTTGATGAATCAAAGAACTCCATAAATTTAATTGTGTATTATCATAATGATCGAAATTATTACTTCAGCATTGGTTAACTAACTTAGTTCACAAGATAGTTTAGTTAAGTGATGACTTAGGAGACTTTTTCAACTTTATACTTTCCTTTACTCTTCCTGATATTCACCGCTACCACCTTGTATTCGGGGCACAAGGCCTCGCTATCGGCAATGCTGCTGGTAAGGTCGTTCATTTTTATCTCGGGGAAATGGAAGGTAGAGGAGAGGATGCCGGGCAATACTTCATCGGTAATTTTTGCTTTCACATCAATCTTACCCCGTGCACTTATCACACATACCATTTCGCCATCTTTTATTAAATGTGCTTTGGCGTCTTCGGGGTTTATCATCAGCACATCTTCCGTTAGAATTTGTTCGTTGCGGGTTCTGCGGGTCATGGTGCCGGCATTGTAATGTTCCAGCTCGCGGTTGGTGGTGAGTATATACGGGAATTCTTTGCCGTGGTTTACTATCTCTTCGCTTTCGCGCCAGTTGTTGTAAGCAAATTTTCCTTTACCGCGTTTAAAGGTTTCGGTATGTAAAATTTCGGTATCGCTGCCATCGGGCAATACCGGCCATTGCTTGCCGTTATCGCCCAGCTCATCCCATTTTACACCGGCAAAGAAGGGAACAATCTGCGAAATTTCTTCGAGTAATGTTTTTGGATCATAATCGGCCTGTTTGTAACCCATGCGGTTCATAATATCGGCTACAATCTGTCCATCGGGTTTGGTGCCTTCTATGGGTGCTACTACCGCATTCACGCGTTGTATTCTGCGCTCACCATTGGTAAAGGTACCGCTCTTTTCTAAAAATGAAGAGGCGGGAAGTACCACGTGCGCCATCTTGGCGGTTTCGGTCATAAACAATTCCTGTACTACCAGTAAATCCAGTTTGCTCAGGGCAGCTATAACATGGTTGGTATTAGGGTCGGTTTGTACATTATCCTCGCCCATGAGCCAAAGGGCTTTTAATTTTCCGGCCAGGGCAGCATCGTACATCTGTGGTATTTTATACCCTGCATAGTCGGGGAGCTTGGCATTGTAAAATGCCTCATATTTTTTGTGGTATTCGGGATTGGTTACATCTAAATAACCAGCTCCCTGATGTGGCTGGCAACCCATATCGGCTGTACCTTGCACATTGTTTTGTCCGCGCAGCGGGTTTACACCCACACCGCGTCTGCCTATGTTACCGGTAATCATGGCCAGGTCGGCAATAAGCATAACGGTAAAAGTTCCCTGTGAGTGTTCGGTAACACCCAATCCGTGAAAGCTCATGGCATTTTTAGCCGAGGCATAGAGGATAGAGGCTTTGCGCACCAGTTCACGATTCACACCGGTCACCCGTTCCATCTCATCCATGTTCAGCTTCAAAATTTCCTGTTTAAATTCTTCGTAACCTTCGGTACGTGATTCTATAAATTGTTTGTCTTCCAATCCCTCTTTAATGATGTAGTACAACATCATGTTCAGCAAAGCTACATTTGTACCCGGACGCAATTGTAAATGAATGGTGGCATATCTGGCCAGTTCGGTTCTGCGCGGGTCTATCACAATGCTGGGTTTGTCTTTCATGGCAAACTGTTTCAGTTTGGCCCCTGTTACCGGATGTCCATCGGTAGGGTTGGCACCAATCACCATGATGCAATCGGTGTATTTTAAATCAATAATGGAGTTGGTGGCGGCACCGGTTCCAAAGGTACGCTGCATACCCAGCGCTGTAGGCGAGTGGCACACGCGGGCGCAGGCATCAATATTATTGGTACCAATTACGGCACGGATAAATTTTTGCATCAGGTAATTTTCTTCATTGGTACAGCGTGCCGAAGAAATGCCGGCTATGTAATCAGGACCGAAATCTTTTTTGATGCGGGTGAGTTCACCGGTAATGTAATCATAGGCTTCGTCCCAGGTGGCGGGTACCAGCTCCCCGTTTTTACGAATAAGCGGAGTGCGCAGTCGCTCGGGGTGATTATAGAATGAAAATGCATAGCGGCCCTTAAGGCAGGTATGGCCTCCGTTCACTTCGGCATCGTATGGCGCCTGAATGGATTTTACTTTACCGCCTACGGTGGCTACTTCCAGATTGCAGCCTACTCCGCAATAGGTACATATGGTACGTGTTTTCTCTACATTAGCAATAGATTTTGATTCGAACACATCGCTGATGGCCGAAGTAGGGCAGGCCTGTGCACAGGCACCGCAGCTCACACAATCACTTTCTTTGAATGATACTTCGGAGCTTTTAATAATATGACTCTCAAAACCACGGCCGGCCATGCTTAGTACAAATTGTCCCTGTACTTCGTCACAGGCACGCACACAGCGAAAACAGTTGATGCATTTACTGAAATCGGAGGTCATATAGGGGTGGCTCAAATCTTTTTTACGGTCAAGGTGGTTTTTCCCTTCGGGATAGCGCACATCACGAATGCCAACTTTAGCGGCTACCGTTTGCAGTTCGCAATTATTATTTACCTCGCAGGTAAGGCAATCCAGCGGGTGGTCGGTTAGTACCAGTTCAACAATATTTTTTCTGAGTTTTTGAACGCGTTCACTTGAAGGGTAAATATAAGAGTTAGCCATTACCGGAGTGTGGCAGCTGGCCTGGGTTTTCACGGGGCCGTTTTCCATAAGAGCCACATCCACGCTGCACACACGGCACGAGCCAAACGGATCGAGGTTGGGGGCATCGCACAGGGTAGGAACCAAATCGCGGCCCAGGTGTCTGCGCACAAATGCAAGAATGGTTTCTCCGTCTTTGATCTCGTAGGCTTTGTTATCAATATACGCCACTTTCACATCCACCGAACCATTTTTGTGTGAGCCGTTTAATCCATTGGGATTTGTTCCGTTCAGGTGAGTTTTGGTTGTAGTATCTACCTTAGTTTCCATTTTCATTTATTTTTCTTTTTTGTTAAACACATAGGCACATAGTTTTTTATTCTTGCTATGAGCTTATGTTTTTCATGAGCCTATTTGAATTTATTTTACATCCTCAAAGGCACATAGAAGTTTTAGTCAGGCAGGTTTCTGTAAAGTTCGTTCACAAATGTTCTTTGTCCTTCTTTAAAAATATTGGTGCAGTTAAAGTTAATTAAAATGCCTTTAGGGGCATTTAACAATTTCATGTATGTGAGAACCTGTGCTTCAAAAACAGGAGTAACCGCATCAACTGATTTTAATTCCAGCGCAATACAATTTTCAATAAGAAAGTCGCATCTCAAAAGCGTTTCTAACTCTGTTCCTTTGTAGGTGACCGGAACATTTATTTCGGATACATAAGTCATTTTTTTCTCTTTCAATTCAGTCATCATACATTTATGGTACACACTTTCCAGTAATCCGGGGCCCAATGCTTTGTGTACTTCAATGGCAGCTCCAATTATCTTAAAACTTAGTTCATCCAGATATTTTTTAGTCATAATTAATTATTCTATATGGCTATGTTTTCTATGTTCCTATGTGTTTAATCAAGTAAACTCCATTTGGTCGATAATGATCATTTTTAAAACGCATAGCCAAAGAGGGTAAATATCATTCTCTAAAATACGGTTTCAATTCTGCTTCAAAATACTTCAGTGCATTTTTTACCGGAAGGGGTACTCCGCCCCCCAATGCACAAAGCGAACCGATTTCCATGGTTTCAATCAGGTCGGTGAGCAGGGTTTTATCCATTTTGTAATCGGAGGTGCGGGCTTTATGAATCATTTCGGCACCACGGGTTGACCCTAAACGACACGGAAAACATTTTCCGCAGCTTTCGTGCGCAGTAAATTCAAAAAGATGCTCGAGGTAATCAATCACCGGATAGGATTCGGGCAGGCATACCACCGAAGCATGACCCAGTAAAAATCCGTTCTGATTAAAACTTTCAAAATCTACGGTAAGGTCGTTTATTTTATCAACCGGAACCAATCCGCCCAGCGGACCGCCAATGTGCAGGGCCTTTACTTTTGATTTGAATCCCTTTCCCAGTTCATTGACCACAACCGACAAAGGAGTACCCATATCAGCTTCATAAATACCGGGGCGATTAAAATACCCGTCTAATGAAATGAGTTTAGTTCCGGTAGACTTACCTCGACCAATGGCGGCAAATTTCGCCCCGCCTTCGCGTATAATCCACGGTACACAGGCAAGGGTTTCTACATTGTTTACTACTGTTGGCTTATTGAATAAACCCTGTTGTGCAGGGTAGGGCGGGCGTACCCTTACTTCGGGTCTTTGTCCTTCAATAGAAGAAAGCAATGCTGTTTCTTCTCCGCAGATATAGGCTCCTTGCGCCCGAATAACTTTAAAGTCGAACGAGAAAGCACTATTAAGTATATTTTCTCCGATAAAACCCGCTTCTTTTATTTTTTTTAGTTCCCCTTCAATAATATCAATACTCTCGGGGTATTCACCTCGAATGTAAAGCACGCCCCAATTGGCACCGATGATATAACCTGTGATGATCATGCCAAGCAATACGCTGTGCGGGCGTTCTTCAAGCAGGTAACGATCGCTGTAGGCACCGGGGTCACCTTCATCGGCATTACATACTACAAATTTGGTTTTGCCCGGTGTGTTTTTGCAGCTTTCTAATTTAAACGACATAGGGAAACCTGCACCGCCACGTCCTCTTACTCCCGATATTTTCAGTTCATTTAATAACTCGTCAGGGGTTTTCTTCAATGCATCTTTCAAAATGGAATAGAACGAGGAAATTCCCGGAAAATCTTCTGTAAGTACAGGTGTTCCCACCGATGCCACATGGTAAGAATCCGTTGGTTTTTTCTTTTCCGATTTGATGTCGGCTATTTGGTGAATGGCTTCTCCTGAATAGTTTTTCCCGTTGTAATGGAAAGCACTGTTTTCATGGCAGCGCCCAAGACAACACATATGTCCAATTTCTTCGGCTTTGAAATATTTGCCTAATTGTTCGGTTACTTTCGGTTGTGTTCCCGCTGTGAGGCACGAGCTTCCGTTGCACACATATACTTTTTTGCCTTTGTTTTCTTCTCTGGTAAAATCATAAAAGGAGGCACTTCCGTACACATTGGCTTTTCCT
Organism: Bacteroidia bacterium; assembly: GCA_019695215.1. Taxonomy (GTDB): domain Bacteria; phylum Bacteroidota; class Bacteroidia; order UKL13-3; family UKL13-3; genus JAGPCK01. The sequence continues at coordinate 27,363 of JAIBAK010000006.1, forward strand.
ACAAGGAATTCCTCGGCCAATTGTTCCATTTTATCTACTTCGGGTGTACCGGTTTCTTTAGCTAACCGTCCTATTTGCTCAAAGAGATTGTTTTGTAACCCTTTTTTTCCTGTTAGATCACTGATATTTTTTGACATGTGTTTTAACTATATTCTAAAAGACAATTTTGCCTTTTCACTGAGCAAGTTACATTTTTTTAGAAACAAAGCTTATCGATTTTAACAATTTATTCCTACTTAATGTACTTCATTGCTAAGAATCACCTCTTAATAGATTAAAACACACTTTTCAACTATCTATTATTTACAGTCCATCGTACTTTAAATGGGGGATTTATTTTAATTTTGGTGTGGAATGAAAGGCACCATTTTTTGTTTACTTTTTTTGATGTGCACTCCTGGGGTTTTTGCTCAGAACTGGAGCAAGGAAATTGTCAGGCGCAATAAAAAATTGCCTGGTCAGGTAGCTCCTTATGATATGGTATTGGTACCTGCCAAAGACAATATTCCGGCTTATTACATCAGCGTTATCGAGGAGCCCAATATCAATTATGTTATTTATCTTCAATGGCTTTTATATTCCTACGTAGACTACCCCGCGGTGGTTATACAGGCATTACCAAAAATGCCTGGCGACACCTCTTTGAGTAAGATAAATGAACCCTATATTACAGGGTATCTTACTAATCCGGCTTATGCTTATTACCCCGTGGTGAATCTAAGCTGGGACCAAATTCAAAACTACCTGGCATGGAAAACCGATCGGTTAAACGAAGCCATTTTTTGCAGAATAGAACCGGCATTTTTTAACCCTATGCATTATGTGAATGAGAATATCTTTAATACAGAAGCGTACTATACAAACCAGTTCGCATTCGGACATGAATTTGAAGATACCGGTGGCGATATGCTCAAATCGTTTAACACAGGGGTGGCGTTTACCGGATTCAGGCTACCAACGGAAATGGAGTGGGATAATGCAAGGAAAATGCAACTGGAGCCCCCCTTCGGCTCCAAGAAGTATCCAAAGCAGTATCCATTACATCCTTTTGGAGAGGGTTATTTTACATTGATGTGGGGAGATTATTACTCAAAGTTTCCTGTTCACAAACTGTACGGAGGAGGATATTATATGGCAGAGTATTGGTCCCACCTTCCGGGTGAACAGTTTTATGATGTCAAAACTATTGTGAATTACAAAACACAAAAAGGGTCTTTTGAAAAGGTTAACTACAATCCGGATCAGGTTGCTCTGGGATTAGACTCAGTGTTTCGATGCATTTATGATTATCCTTTGAATTCGTATGGGCTCATAAATCTTGATGGAGGAGTAAAAGAATGGCTGCTTGATACCTTTGCACAACAGCCGGTTTATACGCACTGGCTGAATGTGATGAAAATGGGCGGATTTAATACAGAGCAAGCGGTTTTGTATGATGCTAACGGCTACATATCGGAAAAAGATAGTCTTGGGCATCATCCTTTCCGGTTTATAGGATTAGATCATAAAGGGGATCCCCGACCAATAGGCAGGTACATGACCAATGGCTCAGGGTATAGGGTAGTGAAGGGAGGTACCTGGGACAAGCCGGGTTATTACAGAGCAGCTATGAGGGGCGATTCGTCAGCAACCAATGTTGGTTTCAGATGTGTGCTTCCATATACCGGGGCACCTGTTATAAAAGGTGGCCTTGTAAATTGGGATAAACCTTTTAAATATACGAAAGCCTGCATCCCTGTATTAAATGAAAATCATTGGGTTTTACGAGATTCTTTTGAGCGCACAAAACGTGAGCAGAAGTTGAGAAAAAAATCAGACAAGGAAAAATTAAAACAATACAGGAAGGCTCATAGAAAGTTGAAGCAAACACAGTAGCTGTTCCTGAAATGTCATATTGTAAAAAGATAAAAAAAGCCGCTCCCTTGCGGGAACGGCCTTTTAAGGGTTAGGGTTGGGGTACGTTTATTGGATAATTAGTTTGCTAACTGCGTTCATTTTTTCATCACCTATCAGGTAAATTCCTTTAGGCAAATCATGAAGTTGCAGGGTAGTTTTGCCGGTGATCATTTCTTTTTTCATCACTTCTCCAAGTATGTTCATGATAAGAATGGTGACAGGTTGTTGTGTTTCGATGATTAAAGTTCCGTTACTTGGATTTGGATAAAAGTTAACTCCCGTGAGAAGTGTAAATTCTTTTACCCCTACAAAACCAACACTGAAATCGGCTGAGGTTCCGGTGCAGCTTGACTGTACCACGCTTACTTTGTAGGTGCCATTGCTTACCGGAGTATGGGTGCTTCCTGTAGCTCCTGAGATGCTATTTCCGTTCAGATACCATTGATAAGAACTAAAAGGGCCACCGTTGGCGGTGAGGGAAGCACCATTTCGGGTGATGGTAGGCTGTGGAAGAGGAGTGACAGTCAGGTTGAGTGTGCGTACCGAATCACATCCGCCTGCATTGGTAAAGGTGGCGGTATAAAATCCATTGGCTCCATAATTTGTGCTGTTGAACATAAACGAATCTCCCTGGCAGATAGTGGTTGCAAAGGTATCGTTGCTTGAAGTTTTCATGGTTAGTGTGAGCGTGATGACCGAGTCACAACCCGCAACATTAGGAATAGTATCACGGTACGTGCCGGGTGAATTCAGGTTTTGACCACCAAAGTTGTACATACTTCCGGGGCATATAGCTGCATTGATGCTGCTGGCGGTTGGACCACTAAGTGTTCCGAAATATTCATAGGCACCGCGGTCAACGATGCTGTGTTGTACACGAGAGTTTTCTTCAACATCATAGGTTGAATTATTTACATTAACGGTTCCTCCGCTTCCGTCAGGGACGATTGCTGAGCCGGCATTAATAGCGGGTGAGCAGGGGGAAAGACGGTAGTTATTAATTACGGGCCCAACAAACTGAGGATTGGCCACAAGGTTACCCCCGTTAGCAATAATTGTGTTAAAAGAATCAGTTACCTGCAACAGGTTTTTAGCCACGATAGTTTGTCCGTAAAAGTTACGGGCTCCGGCTCTTCGGTAAATAGCTTTGCCGGGTGCGTTGTTCCAGAAAATATTATTCGTGCCAACAAAGTTGGAAAGGTTGGATGGGGAGGCTGCTCCTTGTGTACCTTCTGCACAAATAACACCTCCATCATTTCCGCAGGCATTGTTGGTGAATGTATTCCAATTGATGTTAAAACCGAAAGAAGATGAAGGATCGCTGTTGTTGCGGCATACGGCTCCTAAAATGGCGGTATTGGAACCTAAAGAAACGTTTCTGTAAACAGCGTTAGAATAGAAATTCCAGCCATACCCGGTAACTCCGTTAGTACCTGGAATGTGAAAGCCCATTACGGCCCATTCATCGGCTATATTATGGTAGAATTTATTCTGGTGAATATTCATCGTTGTACTTCCATTGTTCACATAGTAAACATAGTTGGCAATGCCTGCACTGGAGCCGGCTGTATTCTGCCTGATCACACAATTTTTTATGGTAATGGTATGTGATCCGCTGCCGTTGGCATTTCGGTTAATATAAATACCGGCACCCCATTTTCCGTTTCCGTCACTGGTTCCGTTGGCATTACCATCCTGTATCCAGCATCCGTCAATGGTTACCGAGTAGGTATTTGCACCACTCAGGGAGATTTTAACAACATTGTAGGCATTTTCGGCACGGGAGGAGTGTTCTTTACGCAGATCCGTAGTAAAATCGGTATCATTGTGATTGATGTCTCCGCTCAGAATGGTTCTGTAAATCTGAGGTACCCGCTGGGAAATGGAATTAGGGCTTCCTGTGTTGGCAAAGCCTCCGTACAAGGTCAGGCTCTTATTGGTAATTTCAAAACTTACATCCCTTCCTAATCCTGCTGGAACATAAAAGGTGTCGGCAGCTATCCATACCTGTGCACCTGAAGGGGCATTTGTTAGTGCCGTACGCAGGTTGGTATAAGCATTAGTCCAGCTTGTTCCATTGTTTGTACCGCTGGCTGTTTTCTTTACATACACAATGGTTTGCCCCATTCCCTGCAACCCCATTGTGAGCAATGTCATCATTAAAATGTACTTCATTGTTTTCATACGTGTATGTGTTTTATTAATTGTTGGTACAAAACTGCCACATGCCGCAATATTTAACTACTGGAAACCCATAACCGGTAAGTTTGGATTCATTTTCCGGTAAATGGTTTTTAGGCTAAGGTGTAAAGTTTGAAGCTGAGGTTGGAATACAAATGAGGACTTCCGGGTGGGTCATTATCCTTAAACGACCGGAAGGAAAAACTCTAAATCTGAAACAAGGAATTATCCTACGGTAAGTTTGTTGTCTTTAAGCTGCTGCTCAAAATCGGATTTACGCTCTCGGGCCACGTACACCGAGGTGCCGTTTTCAAGCAGGAGGCTGCTTTCACCGCGATTGTATTTTTTGATGAAGTTGATATTTACAATATAGGATTTATGCGACCGGAAAAAATTGGCCCTGGCTGCCAATACATCTTCAAAGAATTTTATTTTTTTACTTACAAGAAGCGGGGCACCAGTTCTTAAATGCACATTGGTATAAGAGCCGTCAGCCTCTAAGTACATAATATCATTCACCTCTACAAACAGCAGTCCGTCACTTACCGGGAGCGCAATTTTATTGAACTGCTCGTGGTGAAAAGCGTCTTTCAACAGATCAATGCGTTGCTGCATGTCCTGTTTGTTTAAGCGGGCCACCGCTTTTTCAACGGCCGCTTTCAGTTTATCAATATCAACTGGTTTCAGCAGGTAATCAACTGCCGAAACTTCGAATGCCTTTAACGTGTATTCGTGGTAGGCAGTTACAAAAATAATTTCAAAATCAACGTCACGAAAAAAGTTGAGTAACTCAAACCCATTATACTCGGGCATTTCAATATCCAGAAAAACCAATTGAGGCCGGTGCTGGTTAATGGCAATTACTCCAGCCGGAACATTGGCTACCGATGCAATGATTTCTACTTCGGGACAAAACTGCTTAATAAAGCTGGCCAGTGTGTTACGGGCTCTGTCTTCATCATCTATAATTATGGCTTTAATTGGCGCAGTCATTTAACAGGTACAAATGTATTAAAGAAATCGAAGCCATGCGGGGTTCAATCCATATTCGGTGCAATTGGATTCATTTTCGGTAAAAAGGGTTTAAACCGGTATGGTAATAATTACTTCGGTTCCCGTGGATGTAGTACCCGGGTTTAAATCCTTTATTTCAAGTTTAATTTTTCTAGTACGGGTATTGTTAATTAAAGCCAGGCGTTTTTCCGTAGCCTCGGTAGCAAACGAGCGGTGAGTACGCTGAGCACGTGCCTTAATTTCGGCAGCTTTTTCACGTCCTATGCCGTTATCGGTAATGGAGCAAATGAGTACTTCGTGTTCCAGACTAAAACGGATGGTTAATTGCTTTTCCCCGTGCTTGTGAAGCAATCCGTGCTTTATGGCGTTTTCAACAAATGGCTGAATAATCATGGAGGGAATGTGCACCCGTTCTTTATCTAACGTATCCTGCAATATCACACGGTAATTAAACTGATCGCCAAAACGCAGTTTTTCGAGAGCCAGATACAAATGCAGAATTTCAATTTCTTCAGAAAGTAAAATTTGTTCATTGCCCGATGCATCCAGCACTTTTCGCATCAGCGAGCCAAACTGACTCAGGTAATAATTGGTGCTTTTTATGTCCTGCTGCACAATTAAATCCTGAATGGAATTTAAGGTATTGTACATAAAATGCGGATTCATTTGTGCTTTTAATGCGGTGAGTTGGGAAAGTATGAGTTTGTTTTGTTCATCCGCTCTGCGCTTCAGTAATTTAATTCGCAGATTAAAAATAAGCAGGGTTATTCCGCCAATAAAAAAAACGGATATCACACCAAACCACCATTGCTGCCAGTAGGGTTTAGCGATTTCAAAACTAAAAGTGGCAGGTGGTCCGGCCAATCCGTCTTCGTTAATACACATTACTTCAAACCTGTATTTTCCCGGTGTAAGGTTATTATAGCGCACACTGTTGTTTCCTGGAAGGGCATAGGCCCAAACGGTGTCGTTTCCGATTAAGCGGTATTTGTATTGAAAATTTCCACGACTTCGTAAGGCTATCCCTTCAAAGCTCAGTTGTATGTCATGGTGATTCCAGCTTAGTTTGGTGGAGTAGAAGAGCGGATAAGGTGTATCATTTACTAAAAATCCGGTAATGGAAACGCCCGGCTTTATCGTATTTTCCGATTGCATGGTTACGGGCATTCGTATCAATCCTTTATTGGTGGCGATCCAGGCTGTATCGTTTACTACATCAATAGCGTTTATTTGCTTGGCAAGTAACCCTTCGGCAAAACCATACGTGTGAAGTTTTGCATTATTATCGTAATATGCGAGGCATTTTTCAGTGATTAACCAAACTCCTTTAGTGGTTACCTGCATAGTACGAATGGTGTTGCTGCATAACCCATTCTGCACAGTGAGATTCTCTTCGGTTTGACCGGTAGTAAGGTTATAAACGAACACTCCGTCAGAAATAGTGGCAATCCACAGTTTTCCATTTATAGCCTGAAGCGAGGAAGCATATACCGGTTTACTCTTAAATTTTATTTCAGTAGTATGCCCGGATTGAAATCGGAAAAAACCATCATTGCAGGCAAAGTAAACTACCTGTGAAACGGTATCGCAAAAAATAGCCGAACCTCCTTTAGGCCGAATTACGTTATAAGGAGGATTTTCGCTCATTTCGTTACGGTACACACGCACCACCTGATCACTAAGTACCAGGTAAATGCTGTCGTTCATAAAGTCAAAATCACGGGCGTTCCAGATACGAAAAAAACGTTCTTTATTCTGATTAAAGATGGAGAAGGCTCCTCTGGCAATATAAGTAATGCCCCTGTAATTTTTAATTTTCCGCACGTGCCTGTAAATGGAATTGCCGTTGTTCATGTACAATTGAGTGTTTCCGTTTTTGGTAAGGAAACGGTACAGTTCCCCTTTGTAAGTGCCTAATATCAGCTCGGAAGGAGAGATGAATTTCAGAGTACTTATATTATCATCAGGTATGGTCGAGTTCTTACTGTTCAAAATATTCAGGTCAATAGACGGAATAACCATTATCCCGTTTTGCAGGCTGCTGAACCAGTAACTTCCTTCCCGATCAATGAGCAAATCAGATATTTTTTCGTTTGCAAAAAACTTCTGCTTTTCTAAAAAGTTATACCTGTTATCAGCAGGAAAAACCCCGTCACTGGTAAGCAGTAATATTTCGTTTCTGTGGTTCAGGCATATTGAATAAATGATGTCATTTGACTGCGGGAGTTTTATCTCAGCGGTAAACTGTAATTTATTTTCGTCAACCTTCCACAAAATATATTTCCGGTCAGGGTTAATTTCATTTATGAAGTAGAGGTGCTTTCTCAAAAATCGAAAAGCTCCCCGGTTATTTATTAGGTTGCTTTGTGTAGTGTCGCTAATGAGCTCAAGTTCTCCCGGGTTATTTCCTTTTATCTGCCACAATCCGCCATTAATTGCATGAACGAACAGTACTCCCCGCTCATTACATTCTATCTCTCCCCAGGATATTGGGATTCCTTTATTGTTTTTTAGTTTATTAAATGACTGCACTAATTTTCCTTCACGCGTAAGCACTTCAATCACTTCGTCAGCTGTTACCCATACATTCCCGTTTTTATCAAACGCAAATCGCGGATAGGTTTTACAAATCTTGCTGTAATCTTTAAACAGAATCAGGGAGTCGTTTCGTACAAAGAATATTTGTCCTGTAAAATTGTAACACCATATTTTACCTGCTTGGTCAAACCGTAAACCTGATATGGCTTTGCTGTTCATGGCCGGGTTGCTATAACTTTTATAAGTTACTCCGTTGTAGCGGTACAAACCTGCATTGCATCCCATCCATATATATCCCATACTGTCCTGTCTCAGGCAATAGGTTTCGTTTGACGGAAGCCCGTTTTCTTCATTTAAGGAATAAGAATACGGATGCTGAGCCCTGAGAATAAGCAAGGGCGCAACCACTAAAAAAAGAATAAGCTGTATTTTCAGCATAACATCGAAGAGGCAATGTATTTATTTTTTCCAAGATTTTATAACCCTGATTCATAAACGGTGTTTAAGCAAACTAAATAAGTTGTTTGAAGCGTGCTTCCTCTGTCGGATATTTGCCTTATGACATTACAAGCAGCCATATTTGATATGGACGGATTATTAATTGATTCAGAGCCTTACTGGAAAATGGCCGAGAAAGAAGTTTTCGGCAAACTTGGGTTAAACCTTACCGATGATTTATTGAGGCAGGTAATGGGATTCAGGTTAAGCGAAGTGGTGGTTCACTGGTATAGCTATCAGCCCTGGCCCGAACCTGATTTTGTAGAAACCGAAGCGGAAGTATTAGCATGTGTGAAAGAATTAGTTAAACAACATGCCGGCCCAATGCCCGGTGTGTATGAAGTGCTAAACCAATGCAGACAGGCCGGATTAAAAATGGCGGTGGCCTCATCAAGTGCCATGAGTTTAATTGAGACTGTAGTGGATAAATTAAACATTAGGCATTATTTTGATGTATTAGTGAGTGCCGAAACAGAACCATACGGAAAACCTCATCCCGGTATATTTATTACTACCGCTGCCCGGCTTGGAATGGCTCCATCAGCTTGTTTGGTGTTTGAAGATTCATTGAATGGTATGATAGCCGCAAAAGCAGCAAGAATGACCTGTGTGGTGGTGCCCGAAGAACTTAAACGAAATGAATTGTACTGGAGCCTGGCCGATTATAAATTGAACTCGCTTAATGAATTTTCCTTAAATCGTGTAACTTTGAATTGAATGTTGAATCGGATTAAATTAAGCAGGGTAATTTTCTTTTGTTTGGCTTTTGTTTCACTACAGGGATGTATGAAGGCCGGAATGACCGATAGCGTGGATATTCGTTTTGAATTACCCAAAGAACGGCTCAAAATTAACGGACAGATTATTTCAGGAAAGGTGCATTACGCAAAACTTCTAACGGTAATCGGGGCGGGAAACAGGAAGGTGAAATCTCCGGATATTCACAAGGTGAAATATTTGTACGACAGCCTTGGTATAGATGTAACCACTATCCGGGATACCATTGCCGCTTTATGGGTAAGTCTCGCGCACCAGGAGAACACTTCAAGGCATGCCCCGTTGCTGAACGGAAAACTGAGTTTAGATAAGATTGCAATTGCTGCGCAAACCGATATAAACGATTTAATGCAAATTAAAGGAGTAGTAAAAAATGAATCTGCCGAGTATATTTTTTTATCTTATGCGGGAGAAACATCCTGGCAACTTTTCTATGATAAGAACAAAAAATGTTTCATCGGAGCCAATTTTAATTTAATTCCGCTGTGGTAATGAGCCATACTATCCCGTTTATTCATAACTACTGCGACCGCTGGTGTGAGCGTTGTGCGTTTGTTCAAAGATGTTCGGTTGGAATATCCTCACAGGGTTCATCCGATATCAGTTCTGATGAATTTTGGAACAAGCTGGGTGAAAACATGGCCAAAGCGGCCGGGATGCTGAAAGAAGCTATGGAAAAATACGGAATAGAGATGGAGCCTGTTACTGATGATGACAGAATGGAATCCGAAATCAGACACCTGCTTACCGAATCAAATCCGCTCATTCAGCAGGCTGAAGCGTATGTGAAGTTAGTTGACGATTTTTTTGAATCATCGATAAGCGCGGAGGCTTTACATTCAGTGGCCGATTACGTAGAAGTGGTGCAGTGGTATCATTTTTTTATTCAGGTAAAATTGAGCCGTGCTGTTTCCGGTTTGAGTGACGATTTAGAGGATGACGAGGCCGGATTTCAAACCGATTATAATGGCTCTGCCAAGATTGCACTGCTCTCGGTAAACCGAAGCATGGAGGCCTGGACTGCCATTTACGGTGCCACTTCCGAAAGTTTAATTCTCACTATTCTGGCTCTACTTGATAAACTCAGAAAAAATATTTCAGAGGCTTTCCCTGACTGCGAAAAGTTTAAGCGTCCGGGCTTTGATGACTGAAGCAGGTTAAATTTCTCTGTAGTTTTTATATTCTCCCATTCGCCATCCGGTGAGTTTTTCGATGGCGTAAAGCACCCATAATTTCAGGTTATATTTTTTATGAGTCGGGTCAAATCCCAAATCCCAGTTTATACGTTTTAAACGCGGCTGCATCACCTTTGGGTGCGAGCCGGTGAATTTTATCAGGGAATCAATTCCGGAATAGTCAAACTGCTCGCCTTTGGGCACATGCTTATCTACCCAGTTATCATCATGCCACATCCGATGAAAACTCTGTTGTTTCGCCATCATATCTTTGGGGTGTTTCACCCAGCCGTAGTGATGGATGAAGGCGTCAACTGCCTTTACTTTTAGTTTGCTGTTATTCTTAAATCTGAAACCCTGCGCATCGCGGTAAGAACGAATTGCTTTATTATTTTTAATCACTCTTATTTCTTTACGGTACCATTTACGGCTGTCGCCCACAAAATCGTAACTTCCGTAAAAATGCCGGTAATTAAATAATAAACCATCCACCCTTTTATCGTCTTTATATTTAAGCATGGCCTGTTTTACAGCATCCGTTCCGCCTTCGTGAAAACACTCATCGCCCTGAATATAAAAGGCCCAGTCGGCATCAGGATTAATGGCATCAAAAGCTTTATTTGTTTCAATGGCAAGTACCCGTCCGCCTTCGCGTAGGCTGTCGTCCCAAATGGTTTCTATAATGCGAATTTTATCTGATGGAATGTTTTTAATCAGGTCAAGTGTTCCATCATCTGAATTGCCTACCGCGACCACGACCTCATTGCAAAAAGGCAAAATGGATTCAATAGCCTCCACAATTGGGTAATCAAACTTTATGGCATTCCGAACAAAAGTAAATCCGCTAACGTACATCTGTTTCTTTTTGTGGCTTCGATTCGCACCAGAGCGGAATAAGTATAAACGATATGGCTACCGCTACGCCCAATTGTGTTTCGAGAGTAGGCTCTACCAAAAATGATAACGAAACAATAAGGAGGTGCATGGCAGCAATAAATATTTTTCTTCTCCATATGGCAAGTGCCGGATAATAAAATGCCAGGATGAAAATAAGTAATCCTGCTATACCTGTGGCCGCGTAATAATAAATAAACTGATTGTGCGGAATGATTCGGTTAACGGGAGAGATAGTAGGATGATAGAGGGTGTAGTGCAGTTTCAATTCATCTTCAAGATCTCCCAATCCGCAGCCGAAAACAGGGTTGTAGGATGCAATTTGAAAGGCAATGCTGTATGAAACAAAACGGGTTGCCATCGGGTAATTATTTGCACTGGCACCTGTTTGATACCGTTTCAAATCGCCAATAGTATTGAGTGTTTTGTTTTTGAGTGTAGGCGAAACCATTACGGCACCAATGGGTAAAAACAACGCGGCCAGTAAAATGATTATACCTTTTCTATACGCCTTTTGTTTAATGATAAATTGGTAAATGATGAGCACAAAGCACCCGCAATACAATCCAAGCATTCCGCTTCTCACAGAGTAAATGTGCAAAAATAGAATCAGAAAAAGCGAACAGGCCAGGTAGATTTTGGGTTCGGCACTAAAACGGAGAGATACTTTATTACGGAACAAATACCAGCCCATGAAAATGGCCGATGCCGTCATAAGGCTTAAACGAACATGATTAATTTTTAGCGGATTCGGAATTACTTTAGAATAAAGATAAGACTCGGTAATGGCTTTGTAATTGGTAAGGTAGATATATAAACTTCCTGCTGCGGTAACGCAAATCAGCAATATAAATATACTAATGACGGAAAGATACTGCCTGCGCGAAAGCGGCCTCAGGTTAGCAAAAGCCATTGGCAGCAAAAGGGCAGGGGCCTGTATTTGCATCCGCTCCCAAAAGTAATGGGTGTTGGACGAGTAAAAATATCCTGCTAAAAGGAAAAGACAACTGAAGGAGAAAATAAAAAACGGCTTATTGGAATAAAAATTCCTGATAAACTTACCCGGGCGATGACTCAACAAAGCTGTGGCAAACAACCCGATGATACCAATACTTGGAACCACGCGGGCATATTCCAGCACCAGCATACCTATTACCAACATCAGGGTAAAAAGGTAACTTAGTTTTTGCTGATATTGATTGATGATTGTCATTACTGTTTTTTGCCTGTTACATATAAATCATACAACTGGTCACCAAATTTAAACGGAAAATTATAGAGATTTGGTTCGGTACACAGTAAAATAATCATGTTTCGTTTTTCAACTTCTTCTTTAATTGTTGAAGGTGTTACCATTCGCTGAAAAAGACTGTTCTTCCCGAAAACTTTATCGTTGTAAAACCAAAAGTGCGAACTGTCGGCAAACATTTTATCGTGAATGCTGTCGCACATTAAACTCCAGTAGTAACTGTCGCCAATGGCCAGCACATTGGGTTTATCTTTTCCCTGCGTATAGGTTACCTTAGGGTAAACCAGTTCGTCAGACGGAAGGTCATTCAGCAGGTTCATTATTTCCATCAAATCGGCATCTGTTTGCCTGTATTTGGTAGTTCGCTCTGATTCGGTCCAGGTTACACGTCCCAAATTCCAGTTACCCATATGTTCCATAAAGGCCAGCATAGAATCGGCAGCCAGATAAGAACCGTAAACTGTCCAGTGCACTCCCAGGCGTGTAAACACCGGAATGGAAGAGGTATCGTGCATTTGTTTAAACCACGAGCGCATATCTATAAACGGCATACCGTTTTTCGAAAGTTCTTTTTTCCAGGTAAGGTAATTCACGGGGTTTATTTTTTTTCCTCTGCTGAATTCGAACGGAATTTCATCGGGATACATCGTAGCTTTTCCGGGAGCCAGTATCACCAATAACTTTATTCCTTTTGCATTTAATGTATCACTTACTGTTTTTAATCGTGCTACCTGAGTTTGAATCGCGTTATAAGCCGAATCTTCTCCGTAAAGGGCACGTATATAATTTTTTTCATACAGTACGTTGTTTTTGCCCATCACCACCTGCTCATTTGATTTGTTCAAAAAAGTGTAACGAACCGAATTGCGCAGCCGGATAAAAAAACGCCTGAAACCGACATGCGTTTCAACATAACGCTCAAACAACTGGGTAAAATTTCCGTCAACCCACTTGTGCAAAGTAAATTTGGGGCAGGATGGAATTTCCTGTTCGCCATAAAGCATGCGCACTTTAAAAGTTCCTGTGGCCGTTTGGAACATGGGAAGCAGCAGGGCTATGAAAAAAATAACCCAACTGATGCGTTGATATAAGGTTGAGTTTTTCAAAATCTGAAATAAATAAAAGGGTTAAAACCTGCCGAAGTAATTTCGGCAAGGCACAGCACAAATAACAACAGCGCCACCAGCGTAAATACAATTGATTTGGCCGGAGTGGTAAACGGGTTGTACCATTGTGCCTGCTTTTGTTCAAGTTCTTTAATAAAAATTCCGTAAAAACTCATCAGGAATCCAATAAATAACATCACCCAAAAGGCTTGTCCGAATTCATATTCGGGCAAAACGGCTGATGCGCTAAACATGATTTTCACCATGTCGAATCCCTGCATAATGGAATCGGCTCTGAAAAATATCCATCCGATAATGACCAGGAAAAAGGTAAACGCAACCTGAACAACATGCGGAAGCTTTTCGGTGATACGTTTTAGGAATAATCTGTCGAGCACCAGAAACAACCCGTGGTAAGCACCCCAGAAAATAAAATTCCATTGTGCTCCGTGCCATAAGCCAGAGATAAGAAATACAATCCACAGATTTAAATACAGGCGCACTGTCGAGACTTTGTTTCCACCCAGTGGTATATAAAGGTAATCGCGCATCCACCGGCTGAGAGTCATATGCCACCTGCGCCAAAAGTCGGTGATATTGGTGGCTAAATACGGATTGTTAAAGTTCTCGGGGAATCGAAAACCCATCATCAACCCGATTCCAATGGCCATATCGCTATACCCCGAAAAATCGAAATATATTTGAAATGTATACGCGAGTGCACCTTTCCATGCATCCTGCATCGCCATATCTCCAAGGTTCATGTCAAATACCTTATCAGCTTCCTGCCCGATGATATTGGCAATTAATACTTTTTTAGAAAGACCAATAATAAATCTGAAAAAACCTTCTAAACGGTTATCAATAGTAAGAGCCTTCTCCCTGTTTTCAATTTGGTCGCTTATTTCATTAAAACGTATAATCGGCCCTGCTATTAATTGCGGAAACAGCAGGATGTACAGCGTATAGTTGATAATATTGGTAAAAGGAGTTTTTACTTTTCGGTAAATATCAATGGTGTAACTGAGTTTATGGAATGTAAAAAATGAAATTCCTATAGGCAACGCCACTTTTGTCCAGGAAATGGCTTCGGAACCAAGGGCTGCATTTACATTCTCAATAAAAAAGTTGGCGTATTTAAAATACAGCAGCAACCCTACATTTACAATAATAGAAAAGGCCAGTACCTGCTTGCGGGCTTTCCCTTCACGGGCATCAATGGCTTTTGCAATATAAAAATCAAACAAAAGGGAGAGCAGCAAAAAGGGCAGGTATTTAGCTCCGCTCCAGGCATAAAACAGCATACTTGCCAATACGATGAAGCTGTTTTTTAGCTTGTACGGCAGTAGGTAGTAAATAACCAGAAAAATGGGGAAGAAGTAAACTAAGAATAAACTGCTGCTGAAAACCATTGCTTATTTAATTTGGTAAATTTGACATGCTTTTTGAATAAATCCAAATGGATAATGAACGAAATTTGTTTCTGAAAAGAGGAAGACCACTAATTGTCTTTTTTCTATCTCATTTTTTAAATCAATATCATTCACCGAAACGGGTGCTGACGGGTCAGTGTCATACAATTGCTCTCCGTAATACAGAAAGTTGGAGCAGGGATTAAATACTTCAGACGGAATGTTCATCATAAACCAGTTCCAGTAAAAACTATCGCCAATAAAAAGGGCATCGGGTTTAAAACCGGTGTGGTGAAAGCGTAATCGGGGATAAACATAGGTAAAATCTCTGTCGTTAATTTTGTAAAACAGGTTCATTGAGCTGTAAAGGTCGGCATCATCAATATCTCTCGATTCGTGAGTGGGTGCCAGCGGGTCGATGGTAAATCGGGTAATCGGTTCTTTCCACCAGGTACTTATTGTTTTTAAAAATGAATCGGCACAAAGCAGGCTGCCATAATTGCTCCAGTGAGTGCCAAGTTTGGTAAACAAAGGGTAAGGCTGATGCTTTTTTTCATCCATAAAATACCTGTTAAAATCAATCAGGGGTACCCCGTATTTTTTAAATGCTTCGGTATAAAACCGGTAATTGGTACGATTGCTTTTTCGCTGATACGAATCCGGAATATACTCGGGGTAATAGAAACCTTTACCGGGAGCAATCAACACTATCAGCCGAATTCCTTTTTGGGCAAGTGTATCTTTTAAAACTGCTGTTAACCGTGCATGTTCTTCAATGGTATCGGTTCCGTTAAAAATTGCTCCGTAAGCCGATTCAATATATCGTTTTCCAAACAGATAGTTTTCTTTACCAATTACCACGTTTTTGGTGTACTGTTTTTTTAAAATCGAAAAATGCAATTGATTACGTAAACGCACTAACCAGTTGCGTAAGCCGCTTTTATCATTGTAATATCTTTCGCACTCCTCGGCAAATTTTCCTGAGTTGAAAAGGCTATCGCTGTAAGTGGGAGCAGGGGTGTTTACCGTTTCACCAAAAAGGCCTGGAATTTTTATGAATTCCGTCATATCCTGTACAGCCGGAATAAACCAAACCGACATGATAAAAAGAAAAATAAAAGTCTTTTGGGTGTTCAGAATTACAAGCGTTTGCCGCAAAATAAGACCTAAGTATAAAAAGAACTAACCAAGCATTGAACTTTCTTATCTTTGCTACATGAAAATATGCCAAAATATTCTTGAAACCATTGGTAATACGCCACTTGTAAAGATTAATCAAATCACGAAAGATATTCCGGCTTTGGTATTGGCCAAAGTTGAAACTTTTAACCCGGGTAATTCAATTAAAGACCGCATGGCTTTAAAAATGATTGAAGATGCCGAACGTGACGGTCGTTTAAAGCAGGGCGGAGTGATTGTGGAAGGCACCTCGGGCAACACGGGAATGGGCTTAGCCATTGCTGCTGTGATAAAAGGATACAAATGTATTTTTACCACCACCGATAAACAATCGCGCGAAAAGGTGGACGCACTAAAAGCAGTAGGTGCCGATGTAATTGTTTGTCCTACTGATGTTGACCCCGAAGATCCCCGCTCGTATTATTCAGTTTCATCTCGCTTAGAGAAAGAAATTCCCAATGCCTGGAAACCGAATCAATATGATAACCTCTCCAACTCGCAGGCGCATTACGAACAAACCGGCCCCGAAATATGGGACCAAACAGACGGAAAGGTTACCCATTTAGTAGTGGGAGTGGGCACAGGCGGTACCATTTGCGGAACGGGAAAATACCTGAAAGAAAAAAATCCGGCTATTAAGGTTTTGGGTATTGATACCTATGGGTCGGTATTCAAAAAATATAAAGAAACAGGAGAGTTTGATAAAAATGAAATTTACCCTTACATAACCGAAGGAATAGGGGAAGATTTTTTGCCGCGTAATGTTGATTTTAGTATCATCGATCACTTTGAAAAAGTTACCGATAAAGATGCAGCGGTAATGACACGGAGAATATCGCGCGAGGAAGGAATATTTGTAGGCAATTCTGCCGGTTCGGCTATGGCAGGTTTGCTGCAAATGAAAGATATGTTTAAAAAGGGTGATGTGGTAGTGGTTATTTTTCACGACCACGGTACGCGTTACCTCGGTAAAATGTTTAATGACGACTGGATGCGCGACCGCGGATTTATTGAAGACATTCAGGCTAAACGGGCCATTGATTTAATAGAGAAACACAAAAATCAAAAATTGGTTACCGTAAAAGAAGAGGATAAAGTTGAAGAGGCTTTTATCACCATGAACCGTTATGATATTTCGCAAATTCCGGTTACCAATGCCAAAGGTGAATTTGTAGGTTCGCTCAATGATAATCATTTGTTTTCGCAGTTGGTTAAAAACAATGAATTAAAACATAAACAGGTAAAAGATATCATGCAAAAGTCGTTTCCTTTTGTTGATCCCAACGCAGCCATTGAAGAAGTATCAGCTAAAATAAACCGGGATAACGATGCCGTATTGGTGCGCGATCTGGGAGGGAATGTGCATATCATTACCAAGTACGATATTATTGACGCAATTAAATAGGTGGCGGTTGGCGAGAGGTGAGTTTGTGATTTCATCTTTGTATAGTTTATTTTTCTGATACATCCTTTACGGCTTATCGGGCTTTGCGAGAAAATTTCACGCAAAGTCCGATACCTATTATACCAACATTACCCGATTGTATTTTCTTATATTTGTCTTATGTCAGTTATGCTTTTTACCGATCAAATGGGGAATACCCTGCATCTGCCACATATACCTAAACGTATTGTTTCATTAGTTCCTTCGCAAACGGAATTACTCTATGATTTGGGTTTGACTGATGAAGTAGTTGGGCAAACTCTATTTTGCATTCATCCTAAATCACAACATGAAAGTAAGCCACGGGTAGGAGGCACTAAAAAATTGCAATTGGATAAAATCCGTCAACTCAAGCCCGATTTAATTATTGGAAACAAAGAGGAAAACGAACAAAGCCAGATTGCAGAACTGCAAAAAGAGTTTCCTGTTTGGATGAGTGATATTAAAAATATGGATGATGCGCTGCAAATGATTGAGGGAATTGGCAACATTACAGGCAGGCAGGAGCAGGCGGCCATATTGTGTAAATCCATTCAGAATGCGTTTACAGGGTTTAACACTCCCGTTCAGTCACACGGGGCAAAAGTACTTTACCTTATCTGGCGTAATCCGTTTATGGCTGCCGGAACCGATACTTTTATTAGTGACATGATAACCCGCATTGGCTGGCAAAATGCGATTACTCAAAACCGTTATCCGGAATTGACAGCAGAACAAATAGCCATTCTTGACCCGGATATTATTTTGTTGTCTTCCGAACCTTACCCGTTCAAAAACGAACATATTGGGGAATTAAAAATGATTTGCCCGGGAGCGCATATTCGCCTGGCAGACGGAGAAATGTTTAGCTGGTATGGAAGCAGGTTGCTTAAAGCAGCCACGTATTTCCGGGAATTAAAAGCTGAAGTACTTTAGCCGAAAGTTAAAAAATAGTAAATGAATCGAGCCTTGGACTACGAATGCTGTTTTACATACTCAAAAGCGGCCAGAGCAAATTTTTCCCATTTTTTACTTTGGTCAAATTGTACCTGTACCCATTCTTTCATGGGTCGGTTTTTCCCTGATGGATCAAACAAACCCGAACCATCAAGGCTTAGTGCTTCCCGGTGTTGCGTGTCGGTTAACTTAAAAACCATGCAATTTTGAAAAAAGCATATAAACGCTTTTCCGTTGATTTTAAAACACGGCTTTCCAAATAACTGTCCCTGTTCGGCTCCTTTTATTTTTTGGCCTATTTCTGTAAAAAGTGTTTCTTGTTTTGTCATGTTAAGGGAATCAATCTTCCAGCTCAACCGATTTAGGTGTATCCCTTAACACCACAGGCCGGCTCTTTTTGCGTACCCGTATATTAAGCAATTCCACCACCAGTGAAAAAGCCATGGCAAAATAGGCATATCCCTTAGGTACGTGCACTTCAAAAGCTTCGGCTACCAGCATCATGCCTATCATCATTAAAAAGGAAAGAGCCAGCATTTTTATACTCGGGTGTTTTTCAATAAAACGGCTTATTCCCTGCGCGGCAGCCATCATAATAAGCATGGAAATAATTACGGCTGCAATCATAATTTCTACATGCTGTGCCAAACCCACAGCTGTTATAATTGAATCGAACGAAAACACAATATCAAGTATGATTACCTGCATCACCACCGAGCCGAATGAAACTTTTTTATCACTTTTTTCCTGATGTGTTTCTCCTTCTAATTTGTGGTTAATCTCCATGGTGCTTTTTCCCAATAAAAATAAACCACCGGCCAGCAATATTAAATCGCGCCAGCTAAGGTCATTATCAAAAATGGTAAATACGGGATCTACCAATCCTATTATCCAGCTAATGCATAACAGCAGCCCGATGCGAATGCCAAGTGCTATGAGCACTCCTAATTTACGGGCCTGAGGCTGTTGCCTGCGTGGCAGCACGGAGGTTACAATGGAAATGAAAATGACATTGTCAATCCCCAGTACAATTTCAAGAAGGGTTAAAGTGAGTAAACTTATCCAGGCATCGGCTGTGGTAAAAAGTTCTAACATATCAGCGTTATTTTAGTATTTAATCGGTATTGTTTTCAGCTGCAAAAATATTCATTTGATGATTTATATGAGCTATTATCTTAGCTACTTCATCGGGGTGAAACCACGTAACGCCTTCCTGTTTGGTAAACCATGTAAGCTGTTTTTTGGCGTAATTGCGGCTATGCTGTTTAATTTTTTCAATGGTTTGTTCCCTGTTCATTTTTCCGTCAAAAAAATCAAACCACTCGGTGTAGCCTACTGTTTTTAAGGCACCCAGTTGGCGGTAGGGGTAAACTGCTTTGGCTTCCTGTTCCAGTCCCCTGGCCACCATCATGTCCACCCGTTTGTTAATGCGTTGGTATAACTCGGCACGCGGCCGGTTTAATCCGATGTACACAGGAGTAAAATTTCGTTTTGCCATAGAATTTTTGCGAAACGAAGAGTAAGATTTTCCACTGCTCATGCACACCTCCAGCGCCCGCATTAACCGATTCGGATTTTGGGTATCAACCACAGTAAAATAGTCGGGGTCTAAGCGAGCCACTTCCTGTTGAAGCCAGAGCAATCCGTTTTTTTGGTAGTGTTCAATTACCCATTGCCTCAGCTTCTCATCTTTTACGGGCAATTCATCCAAACCATTGCATAATGCCTTTATAAAAAGGCCCGAACCACCGCACAATATAACCTGTTCTTTGTCGGCAAATAATTCGTTTGTTTTTTTTAATGCATCTCGTTCAAAATCTCCTGCACTGTATTCGGAAGTAACCGAAAGCGAATTGATAAAATGATGAGGAACCTGAGCCAGTTCGTCTGCATCGGGTTTAGCAGTACCAATGGTAAGTTCGCGGTAAAATTGTCTTGAATCACCCGAGATAATTTCGGTGTGGTAGTGCGCTGCCAGCAAAATGGCGGTAGAGGTTTTTCCCACTGCGGTGGGCCCAAGCACTACAATAAGAAATTTCAAAAGGAATATTTATTTTTCAATAACGGGTATCGTCTTCATCAACCCCGAATTCCTCACTGCCAAATTCATCTTCTTCATCAGCTCCGCCCTGTTCGTCATCTTCTCCGTCCGAAATTTCACCCGGCACTTCATCCGATTTTACGAGGTAGTTTTTTGTGATTTCGTCAAATTCATTGTCATCAACCGTTCCGAATTTGGCCGTTTTATCATATTGCTTCGGGGCGGTTCCCATTGATTTTACACAAACCGGATATTTTACTTTAGGGTTTTCTTTGGTCTCAATTCCGGTGAGTTCAACGAAAAACGTCCACATTTCTAAAAAGTCAAACACATAAATGAATTTCTGGTGCGGGTCGTTAATCATATCGCACAGGCGGCAATCTTTCATCGTTGCAGCCGGGTCTTCTTCATCATCGCCCATGCTTTCGAGCGTAATTTCTTCGCCTTTTTTCCAGTGGTCGTCACTTATGTAGAACGATGCTAACTGAGATTTATCAAATCCAATGGCATCCTGTATTGCCAGGTGTAACTGCTCAAAGGTTTGCGTGCTTTTAATTTCAATGATGCGCTGTACATCATCAAATTCTTCAAACCAGACTTTAAATCGGTAAATGGCCATTGTGTGTAGTAGAGTTTTAGGAGTGCAAATTTCTGCTTTATGTTACGAAACTAAAAATGTAAAATTCAGGAAATGGAAAGCTTATTTTTAAGGTTGAGTCCCAGTTTTTTACCTTCTTTTTCCATCCAGTGTATGGCCTCGGCCCGCTCATTTTTTATAACTCCGTCAAGTATGGCATCCTTCAGTGAGTTTTTAATTTGACCTATTTCTTTTCCCGGACCAATATCAAACGCAAACATAATTTCCTGTCCTGTAATGGGGGGCTGCCAGTTTTTTACGCGGTCACGTTCTTCAACTTCCCTTATTTTTTGTTCCACTTCGGCCAGGTTCTCCCGGTATCGTTGCACCTTATCGGCATTTTTCGAGGTAATATCGGCATGGCAAAGGATAAACAACGAATCCAAATCGTCTCCGGCTTCAAATAACAGCCTGCGCATCGCTGAGTCGCTTACTTCACTTTCGGCTAATGCCTTGGGGCGTAAATGGAGTAACACCATTTTCTCCACGAATTTCATTTTTTCATTCATGGGCAATTTCATTCTTCGGAATATGCCGGCCACCATGCGTGCCCCGCGATCTTCGTGTCCGTGAAAAGTCCATCCTTCACCCGGAATAAGTTTTTGTGTAAGGGGCTTGGCAATATCGTGCAAAATAGCAGCCCACCTTAGCCACAAATCATCGGTATAGGCACAAATCTGGTCAAGCACCTGCAGCGTATGGTAAAAATTATCTTTATGGGTTTTGCCATCCACTACTTTTACTCCCTGCATATTGGCTAATTCCGGAAAAATGAGGCGCAATAATCCCGTATCAAAAAGAAGTTTGAATCCCGTGGATGGTTTTGGACACAGAATTATTTTGTTCAGTTCATCCGTTATGCGCTCCATCGATACGATTGAAATGCGTTCGGCATTTTGTTTAATGGATGCCAGCGTATCGGGGTGAATGGTGAATTGCAATTGCGCGGCAAACCGAATGCCCCGCATCATGCGCAAAGGGTCATCGCTAAAGGTAATATCGGGGTCAAGCGGAGTTTGAAGTATCTTTTGCTCCATATGTGCTACTCCGTTAAACGGATCAAGCAGCACACCAAAGTCATTTTTATTTAAACTCAGTGCAAGTGTATTTATGGTAAAATCCCTGCGGTTCTGGTCGTCCTGCAGCGAGCCCGATTGAACTTCGGGTTTACGTGAATGGCTTACATAGGATTCTTTGCGTGCGCCCACAAATTCCACATCCCAGTCGGCTGTTTTAAGCTGAGCAGTACCAAAGTTTTTAAAAAAACTTACTTTGGGTTTTCCGGGCAGGGCATTGCTCACCGCATGAGCCAGCTCAATACCATCGCCCAAAACCACTACATCCACATCTTTTGAAGGGCGGTTTAAAAATAAATCACGCACATAGCCACCCACTACCCAGGCGGGAATATTGAGTTTTTGTGCCTCATCAGCAATTATTTTAAAAAGAGGATGGGTGAGGTGCTGCTTCATAAAATGAGGCGCAAATATAGCAGAAGTCTTGTTTTATAATATCTGAAATTTATACAGGTAATTTTGTACTTTGCCGCGTATGATTTATAAAAAGAACAGAGTGTTTAATATTCTCCTTGCCGCATTTGTGCTTTGTATGCAGGCGTGTTCCATTTCGGCCCCGTTGATTACCGATGTGAAATCGGTTGATTTTAAAAATACCGAAACCGGGAAAAAGGGAATGGAAGTAGCTTTCAAAATAAAAAATCCGAATGCTTTTGCGCTTAAGGTAAAACGGTTCGACTTTGAACTGAGCATTAACAACAAACCTATTGGAAAAGCTTATTCGGTGCGAAAAATAAAAATTGCCCGCCATGCCGAGGCGTATTACCCTATTTTATTAGAAACCGATATCGATCAGGCTAAAACGCTTTTAACAGGTTTGGGAAGTTTGTTTCAGGGAAAAACAGAATTAGCCATGACCGGAAGTGTAAAAGTAGGAGCCGGTTTTCTGAGTAAAAAATTTAAGGCGGAAGTAAAAGCAAAAATCAACCTGAAAGATTTCTTTTAGCAGGGAAACAAAGTACATTTGTTTCTGTGAATTCAACTTTCCGTTTTTTATACTTATTTCTTTTGCCGGTATTGCTGTTTGTTTCATGCAGGCAAAGCCAACCCGATGCGCTGAAAGAAGATAAAAAGCACCTGTCGGGGGTTTGGTTAAACAAAACAGTGTTGGATGCCGCCTGCAAGCAAGGCCCTTATTTTGACAGTACGCTTTTTTGGAGTGCCACTCAGCTCATCATCGACAGCAATCAGCCTAACATATGTATTATGGTGAATGATGATTTGGAACAAACTCCTTTTGCCCTCAGGTATGAAAAAAACCGGATTTTATTGTTTGAACAGGGCTATACCGATTCCATTATTTTACAATACAACCGCGAAAAGGATTGCCTCATTATGCACGACCTGATGGCGAAAACAGATTTTGAGTTTGTGCGCGGGTTTGAAAAAAAAGATGCCTTTAAAAAACAACTCCGCTCTTGCTGGCTCAGCGGAAATTATACCGCTTTCTGGGGAAGTTTCAGGGATATGGATAATGGCAGCGGCAAAATTACTTTCTTAGATAACGGAAAAATAAACGGCTGGGATAAAGCCGACAGGTATGAGGTGTTTATAAACGGAGATTATGCTTCTTTTGCCGATCATCCCTTAATAGCTTTGTACAAAGATTCTGCTGAAGAACTATATATCTGGAACAAACGGAGCGATACAGTTGAATTGTTTAACCCGGTTACTTTATACAATGCAGGCGAGAAACCCTATTATGGAATGGGTACAAGCCGGGCTTTATTAATCAAAGAAAAATGAAACTGCTTCATACAGGAGAAATTCAGCAATGGGACCAGTTCACCATAAAAAATGAACCCATTACTTCGCTTGAATTAATGGAACGTGCAGCGGCAACATGCAGCCACTGGCTCATGCAGCATTATACAGATCAGGTACGGTTTTTAATTTTTTGCGGCACCGGAAATAATGGAGGAGACGGATTAGCTATTGCGCGCCACTTAGACAAAGCCCGTTACAGGGTAGAGGTTTTTGTAATAGAAGGCAAACAACGAAGCCACGATTTTAAGCACGAACTCCGTTCGTGGGAAATGCAATTAGGCCAGAAAGTAAATTTGCTTAAAGGAAATGATTTCCCCGAAATAACGAAGGATGATATAGTGGTGGACGCCTTGTACGGAACGGGATTTAAAGGAGTGCTTTCGGGAGTAGCGGTGCAGTTGGTCAATTACCTCAATCAATCGGCTGCTCAGGTAATTTCGGTTGATGTGCCTTCAGGGTTAAACTGTGATGTAATTAAACAACCTGACGGAGCTGCAATTGTGTGCGCTTCTGCTACGCTTACTTTTCAGGTACCTAAGTATGCATTTTTGTTTCCCGAAAACGGAAACTATACCGGCTTTGTGCATGTATTATCCATTGGGTTGCATCCGGCATTTAAAACAGATGGAATACCACATACTTTTTATACCGATCTGAACGCTGCCCAGCTTTTGCATCGGCCACGAAAAAAGTTTTCGCATAAGGGAAATTTCGGACACGCATGGCTTATTGCCGGAAGTAAAGGGAAAATAGGCGCTGCCTTACTTGCCGCGCGCGCCTGCCTGCGCAGTGGTACGGGTTTGCTCACTGCGCATATCCCCTCCGGAACAAGTTCGTTGTTTCATCAGGTTGTTCCCGAAGCAATGACAGAGGAGGAGAACAGTGATTGCTTTACGGTATTTAATGAAAAGAACATGATAAGCTGTACTGCCATAGGTGCAGGGCCCGGATTGGGTACGCAGGAAGTTACCCAAAAGGCATTGCTGAAACTGCTTCAAACAGCAACTCAACCATTGGTGCTTGATGCCGATGCCCTGAATATAATTGCCGGTGCATGGGCAACGGGTGACGCAGTTAAATTACCCGAAGGAACTATTCTCACTCCTCACCCTAAAGAGTTTGAACGGCTGGCAGGTGTTTCGTCAGGTAGTGAAGAACGCATCAAATTGTTGCGAAAATTTGCCACTTCCCATAAGGTAATTGTAGTGCTTAAGGGAGCCAATACTGTGGTAGCCGATACCGAAGGAAATATTTATTTTAATGCATCCGGAAATGCTTCATTGGCAAAAGGAGGAAGCGGAGATGTTTTGTGCGGAATTATTCTTGGGTTGATTGCTTCGGGATACCCCCCGGTTCATGCGGCTTTAGTTGGGGTCTTTGTTCACGGACTGGCAGCCGACCTATGCATAGAACATATGGGAGTGGAAACCGTACTGGCAAGCGATATTATTGAAACATTGCCCAAAGCTTTCAGGCTTATTTCACTTCGTAACCGTAAAGACTCTTAATTTCGCTTTTGGTTTTGTTCAGCACTTTCACCGTCATCGGAATATTGGTATAAGGTCTGCCTGCTCCGTTTTTGGGTTGTTTCACTATCGAATCGGCTACATTCATTCCTTTCATAATATACCCAAACACGGTATAGTTTCCGTTTAGCTGCTGTGTGGTTTGCTCGCTAAGCACTATATAAAACTGCGAACCATTTGATGCTTTTGCCGGATTATTATCACGGGCTGCACCCACCGCCCCGCGTATATGCTTAATTGAATCTACAAATTCAGCCGGAATGGTGTACCCCGGCCCACCGTTGCCATCGTTGTTCGGGTCGCTGTCTTTTGAATTGGGATCTCCACCCTGAATTACGAAATTATCCACGCAGCGGTGAAAGGTGGTATTATCAAAAAAACCACTATCGGCTAATTTTAAAAAATTGCTGCGATGCTGAGGTGTTTCCTTATAAAGCCACATATACATTTTTCCAAATCCGGTACTTATTTCCACTACCTGTTCTTTTGCTTCGGGAACAGGATCAGGAGACGGGTCGTCTTTTTTTCCTGAGCAGGCAAAAATAATAGCGGCAACCGCCAGCGGAATCCAAATTAATTTATTCATAAAGGAAATTTTTGTGTTAAACGCAATACTCCGTTTTGCTCGCTAAGGTAATGGAAGGGTTCATTTTTTACAATCATAAAACCATCTAAATCGGTAAAATCAACATCGTGACATAATTGCATGGCACTGGCAATACCCAGTGTGCTTTCTATCATGCAGCCAATCATGGTTTTTAATCCGGCCTGCCTCGCTTTGGTTAAAATATCTATCCCCTTAAGGTATCCGCCTGCTTTCATCAGTTTCATGTTCACTCCGTGAAACTGTTTGGCAATCTCACTCATTTCCGAATTATCAGTTACCGATTCGTCAGCAATAAACGGAAACGGACTTTTGGGTTTAGCGTAGAGGTAATCGGTTACACAATCGCTGGGCATTGGTTGCTCTACAAAGGCTATGTTCAGGTGTTTTATTTTTTCAAGAAATAAAAGCAACTCATCGGCATCATCAAAGGCTTCATTGGGGTCAAGGTAAATACGGCCTTTGTAGGAGGCTCCCAACGCTTTCAGCGATTCTTCGCCCGAGTCTTTATTTACTTTTATTTTGATAGCTGAAAAACGACTTAAATTATTTGATGATAAAAATTCTCCTATCTGTTGGGGCTCCATAATCGGTATGGAATAACAGGTTTTTACTTCAGAAGGAGTTTTGATTCCTAATAGTTTATCAATGCTTTTACCCTGTGCGGCACATAAGTAATGCACAAATGCCGATTCAATTCCAAAACGAAGGGCATGAGGCAACGGAAGGCTGTCTAAAAAACGGCTGAAATTGGAAAGTGTGGGGTAGGTTCCCTGCACCCCGTTTTTAAACTCTCTGAAAAAAGCCTCAATCATCTCAGGTGTTTCTCCGTAGCGAATATTGGGAGCAATTTCTCCGGTTCCGCTATGCCCTTTATTATCAGCTACCCTTAAAATAAAATTGGGCTTGTACTCCGAACTGTTGCGCGAGATAACCCAGGTATACTTTAATTCCAACCGCAAAGGCTCTAAACTCCACGTAAGCATATGATTTCGCTTTTATTAATAGTTAAAAAGCCAAAAATGCACTTAATTTTTAAAATGCCTTCCCTATATTTGTTCACTTCTGCACATCGCAATGAGCAACAGAAAAAAATACGTAAGCGAACTTTTAATGGAAAATCACCGCTATGCTGCAGTGATGTTTCAGCATGGTATTGATTTCTTTGATCACTTGGATCAAACCTTAGATGAGGTGTGCCGAACCAAGCAGGTGAGTATTGATAAAATTTACGACCAGTTGGCCCGCACCGAAGTTTTGTTCAGGCATATGGAAGAAGATTTCAGGCATTATTCGCCCGGACGATTATGTTCCTACCTGCAACGCAGTCATCACAATTATTCGCAGGTGATGTTGCCAATAATACAACATCATATTGAGCGCACCGCCCGTCATTACGGAAAGGAATATCCACACCTGCACCTGCTCAGCAATATATTTGATACTTTTCGCAGAGATTTCCTCATTCACATAGGTTATGAAAACAAAGTAGTGTTTCCGTATATCAAAAAACTGGAACACCATACCATGCAGTTTGCACATGATTTTCTGCTGCAGGTAAAAGAGTTTACGTTAGATACATTTATTCTGCGCCATGCCCACGATGATGATGATATGTTGTTAATACGCAGTCTTACCAATCAGTTTAAAACCGACAGTAACGATCATATTGCTTACCGCATTCTCATTAAAGAGCTGGAAGATTTTGAACAGGACCTGAAACTGCATAGCCTCATCGAAGAAAAAATTCTTATTCCCAAAGCACAAAAATTTGAGCAGTTGCTCAAAAAGAAAGTGCAGGAAATGGTAAGGATGAATTAATCCCTGAATCAACAAGTTTTACGTAACAAAAAAATCCCCCGCAGGGCGGAGGATTTGCTATGTTCTGTATAGAATTACAATCAGGCTTTAACGGCTACCGGTTTGCGGTATGCAATAAAGTACCAGGTGCCAAACATCAGCGATGAATAAAATAAATCACCCACTAATGTCCATTTATAAAACGGAATGGCATTGTAATAACTCAGCATTAATCCGTTAAAAGTGCGCGGATACAATGATAAATCCTGATACAGGTAGGCGAAATTGGTAAGCAGGAAAAACGCAAGCGAAGCAGCTACCGTTCTGCCCAGTACCTGCTGTACCGAAAATTTATTATTTAACCCGAAACCAATGGCTGCTGTTAGCAGCATGGCAGCATACACCGGCAAAAACTGCCCTTTGGTTAAATACTCCATATAAATGGGGTCGCTGTTTTTAAGTCCCATTAATATATCGGCTGCAAGCATGGCTATTACCGGAACCACAAAAGCTAACCTGCGGCTTAAAAATGCTCCGCTAAAAAGGGCAAGGGCCGCTACCGGAGTAAAATTGTTGTGTACAGGGAACAGGCGGCTTAAAGCGGCCAGTACCACCAAGGCAATAAGGATATATACTTTCTTCATACGTGTGTAAAACAAGTGTTGCGAAGGTAAGGGACGGAACTAAATTGAGCAAACAAAGAATTCACCCTGCTTTCCACAATTTGCTTTAATCCTGAAAACAAACAAGTTTGTCGGATATGGTCTGTGATTCATATGAATGCCCCGGCCTGCGCCATGCTTTTTCTTGACTATGGGGGTGTATTGTCCTAATTTCGTTCCCTGCAAACTAATAAATTTATGCATAATATGAGAAAATTTTCCTCGCTTTTGCTCTCGGTACTTTTTATGGGTACCACGGCTTTTGCCCAGCAAAAAGCGGCTACTCCCGCACTTTCGGCACCGGTGGCCACTACCACCAACGGCCCCGTTTTAATTGAAAAAATTGAAAAGAAAGATGGCGAAATTGTTATCCCTTACGAAAAGTGGAAACTCCCCAACGGACTGATTGTGTTTCTTCATGAAGACCACTCGGATCCGATTGTACACGTAAATGTTACTTACCGTGTGGGTTCAAACCGCGAGGTAGCCGGCCGCACCGGATTTGCCCACTTCTTTGAGCACATGATGTTTCAGGGATCAGATCATATTGCTGACGAGGAACATATTAAAATAGTAGAAAGCGTAGGAGGTGATATGAATGGAACCACTGACCGCGACCGTACCAACTATTTTGAAACCATGCCAAGTAATTACCTCGAAACAGCTCTTTGGTTAGAAAGCGACCGTATGGGCTTTTTGCTTGATGCCGTTACCAAAAAGAAATTCGAAAGCCAGCGCGATGCGGTTAAAAATGAAAAAGGACAGGGTATTAATGCCCCTTACGGAAGAGTAGAAGAACTGGTAGCTTCTAACCTTTATCCGCAGGGACATCCATACAGCTGGACCACCATTGGATACCTGGAAGATTTGAACGCAGCTACGGTAGAGGATTTAAAAAACTTTTTTCTTCGCTGGTACGGACCCAACAATGCCATATTAACTGTAGCCGGGGATATTAATCCTCAGGAAACATTAAAGCTGATTGAAAAATACTTTGGCAGCATTAACCGCGGACCGGAAGTAAAAAAACTGCGTGTAGATCCTTTTTACCTGCCCGATGACCGTTATGCCTCATACACCGACCGTGTGTATATTCCGTTGTTTCAGGTGGTGTATCCATCGGTAAAAAATTACGATGCCGATGAACCCGCACTCGATTTACTGGCAAGTATTCTTGGAAACGGAAACAGCTCACCTTTCTATAAAAATTTAGTAAAAACAGAACGTGCCCTTCAGGCAAGTGTATTTAATCCGTGTGGCGAACTTGGAGGAGAATTTACCATTCAGATTGCCGGAAATTACGGAACTCCGCTTGATAGTGTAAAAGTATGGCTCACCGAAACATTCGGACAATTTGAAAAAGCCGGAATAAGTGATGACCAACTGCAGCGCGCCAAGGCAATGATGGAAGCACAACTGATTGGAGGCTTTGAAAGTATTGCCGGACGTGCATCGCAACTTGCTTCATGGGAATACCTGGTAGGCCGCACCTGGAATATTGGTGATGAACTAAAGCGTTACAACAAGGTAACCAAAGAAGACATTATGCGCGTGTACAACAAATACATTAAAGGAAGAAATAAACTAATCGTATCTGTTTATCCCGCCATTCCCGGTGTTGAAAACGAAGAGTACAAAGAGCCAAAAGTTACCGGTGGTTCTATGAACACGCCTGCCGAATACAATGGATTAGTATATAATAAACCCAAAGATAATTTCGATCGCAGCAAACGCCCTGTGGCAGGCCAGGCTAAATTACCTGTGGTGCCTAAATACTATACCTCAAAATTTGATAACGGATTAAAATTAATAGGAACTCAAAGTAATGAGCAGCCTGTTGTAACCATGATTTTACGTTTGGAAGGCGGCCACTTATTAGATGCCGAAGGGAAACACGGAACAGCGGTAATTACTGCCGACATGATGAATGAGGCTACTAAAAACTTCAGCTCTGAAGCCATGAGTGACGAATTGGATAAATTAGGAAGTTCAATCAGTTTCTCAGCCGACCAGATGTCGACTACCATAGTGGTGCGCTGCCTTAAAAAGAATTCAGCCGCCACGCTAAAACTGTTAGAGGAAAAATTGATGAATCCTAAATTTAGTGAGGATGATTTTAAGCGCCTCAAAAAGCAAATGCAGCAATTGGTAAAACAGCAAAACAGCAGTGCTGGTTATATGGCACAAACGGCTTTCCGTATGTTAATGCTTGGAAATAATGTGTACGGAACTCCGGCCTTAGGTACCGAAAAATCAATTAAAGCCATTGAACTGAAAGATGTGCAGGCTTATTACAGCAGCTTTTACTCGCCAGCCATGGCATCGGTAACCGTAGTAGGTGATATTACCGAACAGGAGGTAATGACTCAGTTAGGTTTCCTCAAATCATGGGCAGGCAAATCATATACTATTCCGGCTTTACCGGCAACCCCTCAATATGAAGCCACTCAGGTTTACCTGATGGATAAACCGGGAGCACCTCAATCGCAAATACGTATTGGAATAATGGCAATGGCTTATGATTTCAACGGAGATTATTACCGCGGACGTTTAACCAATTACATGCTGGGCGGTGCCTTTAACAGCCGCATAAACCTCAATCTTCGCGAAGACAAAGGGTACTCTTACGGATGTTATTCTTCGTTTCAGGCAAATAAATATTACGGAACATTTTCGGCCGGTGGAAGTGTGCGCACCAATGCCACCGATAGCGCTTTAACCGAGTTTTTCAAAGAGATTAAAAATTACCGTGAAGGCGGCATCACCAATGATGATGTAAAAAATACGCAAAGTTCCATCATTCTGGGCGAAGCTTTAGATTATGAAACATCATTCCAGAAAGCAGGATTTTTGAGTCAGATTTTATTGTATAACCTTCCGGCAGATTACAATGCACAGCAAAATCAGATTTTGAGCAATATTACCCGCGATAATATGCTGGCTATTGCCAAAAAATACCTTGTGCTCGAAAAAATGATTGTGGTAGTGGTGGGAGATAAGGCTAAGATTAAGAAACCCGTTTCTAACCTGAACCTTGGCAAAATTATCGATTACAAATTGGAATAAGTTTAATAGTAACAATGAGCCTGAAACCCCGTCAGATTAACCTTTGGCGGGGTTTTTATTTTGAGTAGCGGGTGTAAATATGCATATTTGTACAGAGCAAATAAAAGGTGACCGAGCTATTCGATTTTATAAAACATCTGGTAAATCCTGAATCAATTCTTCACTATGGCGGAATGGTGCTGCTTTTTGTGGTGATTTTTGCCGAGAACGGAGTATTCTTCGGCTTCTTCCTTCCGGGCGATTCCTTATTGTTTACAGCAGGCCTGCTATGTGCCACCGGTATT
Organism: Bacteroidia bacterium; assembly: GCA_019695215.1. GTDB lineage: Bacteria > Bacteroidota > Bacteroidia > UKL13-3 > UKL13-3 > JAGPCK01. The sequence continues at coordinate 59,125 of JAIBAK010000006.1, forward strand.
ATTCACGATCCGGTTGAAGTGGTACTGCTGGTTATCAGCATTGCCTCGGTACTTGGTTATTCTTTCGGGTATTACTTCGGGCACAAAACGGGTAAGGCATTGCTCAACCGTCCGGATAGTATGTTCTTTAAAAAGAAACATATTGAAGTAGCACGTACCTATTATGATAAATATGGAGGAAAAACATTAATCATCGGCCGCTTTCTCCCCATAGTGCGCACCTTTGCACCCATACTTGCCGGCATCATCAATATGGATATGAAGCGGTTTATGCTCATCAATATAATAGGCGCTGTTTTATGGCCCTTAGTGGTGGTAAATGCCGGTTATTTTCTGGGCAAAATGGTTCCTAATGCAAGAGACTACCTTAGTTACGTAATTGTATTGATGGTGATTGTAACGGCAATTCCTATTGTAAACGCGTATAATAATAAGAAGAAAAGTAAGGCTCAGTCTGAAGAAAGTTCCTCAGGCTAAATTGCCATCTCTTCACTTGCTTCCTGCTTAATAAGCAATTTGCGGTATTCATTAAAGATGGTTGATTTAGATAAGAAGCCAATATATTTTCCATCTTCCAGCACAGGTAAATTCCATGCCCTGAGGGTTTCAAATTTCTGCATCACGGTTTGCATGGTATCGTTTGTAGAAATAAAACCGGTAACGGGCGAACAAATATCTCTTACCAATGTGTTTTCATAGCGTGAGGGATTGAACATTATTTCGCGGATGCCGTCTAAATACACTATTCCAACTAACTTCTGTTCCTCATCAATCACCGGAAAAATATTGCGCTTGCAGTGGGCAATCACATCAATCAGTTTTCCTAAAGTCATATCCATTTTCACCATCTTAAAGTCGTTTTCAATTAACTTTTTCAGGTTCATCATCCGCAGCAGGTTTTCGTCTTTGTCTTTGGTTGAAAGGTGTCCGCGAGCTGCTAATTTTTTGGTATAGATGGAGTAAGGCTCAAAATAGCGTGTTATGAAAAATGAAAATGCCGAAACCATCATAAGCGGTACAAACAATTTATATCCTCCCGTAGCTTCGGCAATTAAAAATATAGATGTAAGCGGGGCGTGCACCACACCGCTAAGCACCCCCGACATGCCGGCAACGGTAAAATTTGATGTATGTAAATTATAGATATGCGAAATATTTACGGCTGTAGAAAAAGTAAAACCCAATACAGCTCCGGTAAAAAGGGAAGGGGCAAAAATTCCTCCGTTTCCGCCCGAACCAATTGTAACCGAAGTAGCTACCACCTTTAATGCAATAATGGCCAGCCCAAGTAGCACAGGAGTTAAAGGGAGGTTTCGGTAAGCATACAGAAAAGTATTATTAAACATTAACTGATAGCGTCCGTTAAGCAGATTATTCACGGTGCTGTAGCCTTCGCCATACAATACCGGAATAAAAAAAATCATAATGCTTAGTGCAATGCCTCCCAATATGGCTTTGCGGTATTTGGAAGGATGGTTTTTAAGGTACCCTTCCATTCGCAGCGATAACCGAATCATGTACACCGATGTTAAACCGCAGCATATGCCAAGCAGGGTGTAAAAGGGTAATGCTTTTACATCCCAGCTTTCGGTTACGAGGTAAAACAACTGACCGCTTCCGGCAATATTAGCCACTACCGCGGCTGTAGCCGAGGCAATAAGCAAAGGGATAAATGCCGGAATAGTGATTTGAGGAAGTAAAACTTCGAGCGCAAAAATAACGCCACCCAGCGGAGCATTAAAAATGGCCGATATGCCGGCTGCCGATCCTGCTGCCAGCAACAAGGTTCGTTCTTTAACAGTTAGTCGGAGTGCCTTGGCCATATTAGAGCCAATGGCTGCGCCCGTTACTACAATTGGGGCTTCCAGTCCGCATGAGCCTCCGCTTCCTACGGTGAGCGCACTGGTAATTACATGGGAATATACTTTATCCTTTTCAACATCGCCCGACTTGCGGTTTACGGTGTAAATAATATTGCTGATGCCGCGGCCAAGTTTTCCTTTACGAAAGTACAGAACATAAAAAACGGTTAATACAATACCCAGTAACGGAAAAAATAAATACAACCAGTTGTATTGTTCGGCTGCGGTACTTTCAAACAGCACATCTTCAATTAACCTGACTAATGTTTTCAGAATAATGGCCGTAATCCCTGCAATTAATCCAACTAATCCGCTTACGATGAGCAGCGTATTTTTATTATTGACGTAGCGAAGTCGCCACAGCCAAATTTTGGAAATCCAGGATTGTACTGCCGGTTTCATGTTTCAAGTATAAGAATAAAATACTTTATATGTGTGTTACGCTATCAATATGTACCACCTTTAGCTTTGTAGAAGAACAGGTGTTGGATGGGTTTATGAAAAAAGAAGAAACACATAGAAACATAGTTGACATAGCCACACAGCATTTTTAACAGCGAAAAAATCTGTGTGGCTATGTGTTTTTCTATTGGTAAATTAAAAGGTCCTGTTACTTCAGCTTGTAGCGAATTCCCGCATAAGTCATTCGTCCTATTACCGGTCCCCACACCAATGAGGCATCAAAGGCGGTTCCGAACGGATTGGAAGGATCCATGATTAATTGCGTTTGACGGAAACCAAGTAAATTTTCACAACCTATATAGGCATCGAGTTTTTTCCACGCTTTGCTCACCTGCGCATTCATTACAAAATACGAAGGGGAGAAGCCCGATGTAACGGTGTTAAGCGGAGTAAACGGAATTCTTTTTTTTCCATACCATTGCAGGGTATAATCAAAACTCCATTTGGTTTTACTTGTATAATCTAAGTTAATAAAAAAACGCTGCTTTGATACAAAAGGCTGTTGCTTTTTCCCGTTGAGGTAACCGGTTTCCATATCAAGCCATTTGTAAGCCGTTTTTAATCCTACGCGTTTAATCAGCTCGTAATTCAGTTCCAATTGCAAACTGTTTACATACGAACCGTTTTTCAGGTTATAAATAAGCACTTTCCCCGAATTAAAATCACGGTCGCATACCACCTGATTTTCGAAATCGGTACGGTAAGCATCGGCACTGATGCTTCCTTTGCGATTGAACAATCTAAAATCCTGTGTAATGTTCATTCCGTAGTCCCAGGCAATTTCAGGCTGCAATCCGTACGCTTTTCCTCCGGTTCCTAAAATGGTTAACTGGCGCGAACTGGCAAATACCGAAGTGTTTTCGGCAAAAATATTAGCTGAGCGTAACCCGCGACCGAAAGTAGTGCGCAAAGTGAGTTTTTCATTTACCGCATATTTGGTATGCAGGCGGGGAGTTATGAAATTACCGAATAAGTTATGCATATCGTAACGTAATCCCGCAACTAATGAAAAACGGGAGGAGGGTGTCCAGGTGAATTCGAAAAAAGCTCCGGGAACCAGCTCGGTTCGTTTATAAGTGAGCGAGTCGTATGTTTCGTTAAAATTATCTCTTAAAAAACTAATACCTGTTGTAAACTTATTTGATGTATGTCTGATAATGGATTGAAAAATAAGGTTGGTATAAAAACTCTGCTCTTTTCCATTGTAGGAACGTGTTCCAAACCACGATTGCTGGTTGTGATCAATTGCACTAAAGGTAATTCCAATGCTTTGGAAAGGTAAATCTTTCCAGACATAACCCATTTTGGCAAAGGCTTCATACCGTTTGGTATCCAATATTACTCCGTAATCAATGGTTTTACCTTTTTCGTTTACCGGATCAAACCCCAATTGTCCTCCGGTTCGGTTTTCTGTTAACAGTTTTACGCCTATTTGCGATTCCATTCCTTTTGTGCCATGGTACTTCCAGGTATTGGATAACCCGTATTGAGTACTAAGCGGAATGTCTAAGTATCCGTCTTTATTGCGGTCATTTTTGCCGTCAAAAAAATCGCCATGAAGCAACAGGATTGTGCTCCATTTTTTACTGAATTTATGCGCCAGATTCAGATTAGTTTCAGCTCTGCCCATTTCATTTACGTATTGGTTAAAATAAACCCGTTCGCTGTTAAAGGGTTTTTTAAGCTCCACATTAATTTGCCCGGCAATACTTTCATAGCCGTTCACTACCGATCCGGTTCCTTTGCTCAGTTGAATGGATTCAATCCAGGGGCCGGGTACATAAGCCAGCCCGTAATTTGTAGCTAATCCGCGCATACGCGGTTGATTCTCGATGGTCAGTAAAGTATATTTCCCTTCCAATCCCAGCATCTGAATTTGTTTTACTCCGGTTACTGCATCGGCAAACGAAACATCTACGGTGGTGCTTGTTTCAAAACTTTCCGACAGGTTACAGCAGGCCGCCTTGCGCAGTTCTTTCTCTCCGGCTATTTCTACCTTTTGCGTACTCAGCGGATCAATAGTAATACCCGTTTGTTTTTCGCGAAGGGTGTACTCTTTTAACATGAAGGCATTTTTAAGAGTAATGGTTAAAAATTGCTCCCCGTTATAAGTGATGGTATCATTGGCATACCCTACCACCCGTACCAAAAGTTGTGTGTGCCCGGTTACTTTTTCAATCTGAAAAAAACCGTTAGAGTCGGCCATAGCCGAAGTGGTGGTATTTACCCAGTGAACCGTAGCATAGGCAGCTCCGGTAAGGGAATCTTTTCCCAGCGGTTCAAGTATTCTTCCCTTTAAAACCTGCTGGCCCGAAGCATAAAACGAAATACCTGCCAGCAGGAGTGCAATGATCCGTTTCATTGACTTTTTCGTTCGTAGTGACAGCAGGGCGAGAGGCGCTGATACGCTTTATCGTCTCCTCTTTTTTGTTCGGTGTCGTAACCTGAAGCGGCTATAAGTTCGTGTATTTTTTCCACGGTTATCTTTTCAAGGTTATACGTTACCGAAATAATCTTGGTGTTTTTATCCCATTCGGCCAGTTTTACTCCTTTCACATCCAATGCTGTTTCAATGGTACGTTTACACATATCGCAGTTACCCCATACTTTAAAAGTGATGGTGGTATCGTTTTTTTGTCCGAAAACAAAATTGGCAATGAAAAATATACTTAGCAGTAAGCCTGATTTTTTAAAAAATAATTGTTTCATAATTGTATTAACTTAAGGTTGCATAAAAGCAGCATTCGTAATAAAGCTGCTGTCGGTAAATGTTTTTAGAAAAGCTACCAAATCCAGCTTTTCCTGTGCGGTTAAATTCAACCCGTTTTTAATCTGATCCATATTTACATCGAGATTAGGAGAACCGGTTTTTACCTGATGGTCGTAAAAGTCAACAACCTGTTCAAGTGTGGTAAAACGGGAGTCGTGCATGTAGGGGAATGTAAGCGCAATATTTCTAAGAGTGGGTACTTTAAATTTGCCGTTATCGGTGCTTTGGCCGGTTACTTTACCCAAACCGATATCCGTGAATGAAGCATCCAAACCATTGTTGCGGAAAGCGTGGTCAGTGAGCATGGCATCCGAATGGCAGTGGTTGCAATCGGCTTTGCCAAAAAACAAATCTTTTCCCCTTTTTTCCTGATCGGAAAATACGGAGGTATCTCCTTCAAAATAAAATTTATCAAACCGGGAGTTGAATGAAACTAATGTGCGCTCAAACTGGGCAATGGCTTTTGTGACCATATTGCTGTCAATAGTTGTTTTGCCAAAAGCTTTAAAAAACATGCCCGGATAAACGGGGTCTGATTGCAGACGGCTAACTACCGAAGGCCAGTCGTTTCTCATTTCTATCGGGTTTGTTACAGGGTCGTGTGCCTGAAGCTCGAGTGACGGACGTCTGCCATCCCAGAAAAACTTTGTTGACCATCCCATATTAATAATGGCCATGGCATTGCGGTCTCCAGGTGCCCCGTTTGTACCCACACTAAAAGCGCGTGGATCTGAAAAAGCATTATCTATTTTATGACAGGAAGCACAGGACATACTCAGGTCGTTTGAAAGTTTTTTGTCGTAAAACAACTTGCGGCCAAGGGCTACTCCCTCAACCGTAGTGGCGTTATCGGTGGGCTCAGGCATTTGCCCCGAGTAAATTTTTACCCACGAAGGGTAAGAGACAGAAAGTGGGATAGGATTGAAAACCGGAGTCTCGTTTTTCAGAGGCCCGTCTTCCTTTTTATTGCATGCCAGCAGCAGTACAAAACAGCCTAACGTGATGCAGGAAATATTACGGATATTCATATTTTACTTTATTACAAGTTTTTGGTTCAGAACACCCGATTGATTGCGGATACAAATAAAGTAAAGTCCCTGTTGCATTCCGTTTAACCACAACAGGTGCTCACCGGCCTCAGGAACAAACTGCGTAAGCACAGTTTTTCCTGAAACATCGCTGATGGAGATTTCACTGGCTGCAACAGGCAAACTGATATAAATTTTTTCACTTGCCGGATTTGGGAACACATGTACATTGGCAAAAGGCGCGATAGGAGAGGCCGAAGCGGCAAGCAATGCCGTATTTAACGCATTGCGTATGGGAGTATTATCAGACGGGGCATACCCCAGTTTTTTGTAAAATAGCTGATGGCCCCAGCCACCGGCTATTACAATGGTTGGCATTCCCATGCCACCGTAGTAGTTTACATCACTATCGCCCTCGGTAAATACGGTATGACTCGACAGATTATTGCTATTTTTCCAGTTATTCATATCGGCACAGGTATAACTGTTATCGTATCCTATGGCATATAATTCAACTTTACCCGGATGGCTCACTGCATAATCGGCTTTAATGCTTTTTAATCCGTTTCCGGCAGTTACGCATGGAGCGCAATTCATCATTACGTATTCCAGAATGATGACTTTGCCCGAATTTAATTCAGCAAATAAATCGTGCGGATTACCGTTGCAGTCGTTTTTGGTAAAATTTTGTACCGTTGTTTGTGCCAAAGCTGTTGCATACCAGCCAAGCGAAAATATAATATAAGCTACTTTCTTCATTTTGATTTTAATAATAAATGGTAAATAAAAACAGAGAGAAAAGCCGGGATTACGGCCAAAGAAAGCAGGTCTAAATTCTGATCAGCCTGTTTTGAATATACGTTGGGGTATGGGAGAGGGGCGGAGCTTTTGACTCGCCATGAAATTCAGTTCCTTTGTAAAGTTGAGTGGTAACCGGGGCCTGTTCAAAAAACAAACAGGTTACCATTTTAGGCGCAGCAGGTTTTTCGGTAGGCACAAGGTGATGAGCGGCTGTAATTTTAATAAATGTTTGACGGCTGCTACAGCATCCTTTTTTCTTTTTTGATTTAGTAGTGCATGAGCACGACTTGGCTTTGTGGGTGTAAAAGGAAAGAGATTTTAAATTGTTGCCGCAAAAATGAGCAGCAACCGATACCCCGCCTGCGCTGATGAGGTACGTAAGGGTTAATCCAAAAAGAAAAAGCTTCCTTAACATTGATTTACAAAATTAGGAAGCTTTTTCTTAAAAAAGAATCTTTTACAGGTTATTATTCAGAAACCTCCCCCAAAGCGATTTCATTTTCGCTGGCCTCGCGTACCGTCACAATATTTCCGGTAAAGCGCAGCACCTGACCGGCTAAGGGGTGATTAAAGTCCATATGCACGTGGTCGTCATGAATTTCGGTGATTACCCCGTAAAGCGAGTTTCCGCTCTGGTCCTGCATGGGAAGGGTGTTTCCTACCTGCAAAATATCGTCTGGTGCACCTTCTACATTAAAAACACTGCGCGGGATTACCGCGAGGTAATCGGGGTTGTATGCTCCGTAAGCTTCTTCGGCTTCAATGGAGAAATCAAAGGTATCTCCGGCCTTTAATCCGGCTAATCCTTTGTCAAATCCCGGAATGGTGTTACCGGCACCGTGCACAAATGAAAAGGGGCGTGTTTCGTCAGCTTTATCGGCAATTTCGCCCGAGGTAAGGGTAAGCTCATAATGCAGGGTTACCACTTTGTTGTTGTCAATTATCATATCTTAAAAATGAATGGCAAAGGTAAGTCAAGTATCTGAATATTTTAGTTTGGGATTGCGGGAATGCTAAACGCACACGGGTTGCCGCTTATAACAACCTGTTTGATTTCTTTAATTCAGCGAATGCAATAATGAAGTCTACCAAACGTAAACCTTTTTGTTCATGAGCAGGGCTTCACCGGTAATGGTATCAGCACCGGTAGCCGTATCAATTACTTTTGTTTCGTACAGCACTCTGTTTTTCTCGGGGAAAATTTCCTTTACTGTAATTACGGCCTTGTAAGGCGTATCAACAAACATGGGTTTTAAAAAAGTAGTATTTTGTTTCATATAAATATGGCCATCGGCATGCAGGAGGGTGCCGAATATTTTGGTGAATACACTGGCGCTGTAGTGGCCATGAATAATACAGCGGCCAAACATACTTGCTTTACCAACTTCCTGATTTACGTGAAGCGGGTTGGTATCACCCGATATCTGGGCGTAAAGATCAACCTGAGCCTGTGTGTAGGAAAAATCATGGGTAAATACATCTCCGACTTGAATCATAAAAATAGTTTTAGAGGTTATTAAAAGAGTTATAAAAATGAAAATTTGAACGGCTGCGAAGGTAATTGATTTTAGACGGGTTCATTCAATTTCACGCAGAAATTTAATTATATGCTCGGGTAAAAAAGGGAGCGATGACGAAGATCATTAATAAATTTTAACGTTTAAGTCTTTGAAATAGTGATATGTATGCATCACATCAGTGAATAAGCCAAACATATAGTGCAAATATGAAAAATGTTTTTACCTTTGCGCCCGAATTCAGGTGCCCTTTAAGTTAAAATAAAATCCGGAATTCATCAAAAACGCAAAAAAATGGAAACAACAACAGGGAACACCGTAAAAAACGTGTTCGAAACCTGGGCCGAGGCTCAGAAGAAAGCAATGGATTCTTTTACTGAAAGCACCGAAAAGTTTCAAAAAGAAATCCTGAACAACAACAAAACCGGTGAAGCAGCCGATTACTTCAAAAAATGGTATGATTCTCAAATGTCATTTTTTTACAACAACGAAAATAAAAACTCGTCAAACCCGATGGATTGGTTTAATAACTGGATGAACAATCAGGCGGACATGGGTAAAAAAATGAATGAAATGACACAGGAGTGGATGAAAAATCTGAACAATCCTGCGGCAATGATTAATTCAATTCCGGGAATGCCCGAAGAAACCAGAAAAAATATGGAGCAGGCCATGAATACCTATACCACATGGATGAACTCAATGACTTCGGCTTACAACGACATGACCAAAAATTTTGGTAACCCCAATACTAAAGACTATTTCAGCAGCATGTTTAATAATACCGACAGCTACATGAAAATGTTTCAGCTTTGGATGCCGGTAATGAAAGCCATGAGCGATAAAACATATACTCCCGAGCAATTCGGACAACTGTTTAATACCGCGCTTTACAAAGATATGATGGATAAAATGTTTGGTTTTACTCCGGATTATATGAAAAGTATGTTCTCTAACCTCAACAGTTCGTATCAGGAGAATATGAATAAAATGATGGATTTAAACAAAGGCTATTTTGATAATATGAAAAACAGCCTGCACAGCAGCCTGCCTTCGTTTATTCAGGATCCGTTTAATTCATACCTGAATGCATACCAGAATATGTTTAATCACCTGCAAAATGCTTCAAATCCTTTTGCTAAGATGATGACCCCGGGTTTGGGAAAAGAGCAGATGGAGAAACTTACTGAACTAAGCAACCGTTTCAATATTTTCCAGGTTCGTAATTCACAAATGCAATACCTGGTGTACACCACCGGTATGAAAGCCATGGAAACTCTTTCTCAGAACCTGTACAACAAAATGAAGAATGGTGAAGAAACTAAAAGCTTTATGCAGTTGTATTCAGAAATGCTGAACACCATGGATAAAGCTTATGTGGAGCTGTTTGAAACAGAAGAATATTCTAAAATGCAGGCTGAACTGAGTTCAGTTGGACTTCGTATGAAAAAAGATATCGAAGACCAAATGGAAAAAATGTTTGCCAATGTACCTTTGGTACCCCGCTCGGAAATGGATGAGTTGTATAAAACCATTCACGACCTGAAATCACGTATTCGTTTGCTGGAAAAGCAAATTGACGGAGATTTTGAAGTAGAGGTAAAAGAACCAAAGGCTGCCTCAAAAAAATCAAAGAACGCATAAGTTGAATTAATAGGTTTAATAGTAAGCAGCCGCAGATTCTTTGGAGTTTGTGGCTGTTTTTTTTTCAAACTTCCTTAAATTCGTTTCGATTAAATCAAACCGTAAAATATGAATGTAAATGTAAAAGAAGTAATGACTGAGTTTACCAAAGCCAGCGAAAAACTGGTGAAAGGATATGAAACATTACAGCGTATAAAAGATGTGGAAGTAGCTACCACACCCAAAACATTGGTGTGGCAGCGCGATCATGTGAAAGTGTATCATTACAATCGCGAAACTCCGGCAAAATGTAAAATTCCGTGCCTCGTTTCATTTGCCATGATTAACCGGCAGGATGTACTCGATATTCAACCCGACCGCAGCTTAATGAAAAAGTTGCTTGATGAGGGACTGGATGTGTATATTCTTGACTGGGGATATCCCGGCAAACAGGACCGTTACCTCACCATGGAAGATTATATTCTGGGGTACCTGGATGATGCCGTGGATTACGTTCGCAAAGCAAACAAAGCACCTAAAATTAATATGCTTGCCATTTGTCAGGGCGGAACATTCAGCATGATTTACGCTTCTCTGAAACCTGAAAAATTCAATACGCTCACCACCTTTGTGGCTCCGTTTGATTTTAAAGGAAATGAATGCATGCTTTACCGCTGGACAAAAGATATTGATGTGGATGCGATGGTTGATAGTATCGGCACCATTCCCGGTTCCATGCTCGATCAGGGTTTTGGTTTCTTAAAACCAAGCATGAATATCAGTAAATACCTTGGTGTGATGGACTCATTGGAGGATGAGGAGAAATTGCTTTCTTTTTTGCGTATGGAAAAATGGAAAGCCGATCTTCCGAATATTGCCGGAGAAATGTTCAGAAAGTATATTAAAGACCTTTTCAGAGATAATAAACTAATAAAAGGAGAGATGGAGTTGGGAGGTAACAAAGTAGATTTAAAAAACATGACTGTTCCTTACCTCAACGTGTACGCTACGGAAGATAATATTATCCCGAATACATCTACTTTACCCATTATGGATAAAATAGGGTCGAAGGATAAAACTTCTTATCCGTTTAAAGGCGGGCATATCGGAGTATTTGTTGGTTCTAAATCTCAGAAAGAATTAGGGCCGGCCGTTGCCAAATGGATTATGGATCGTTCATAAACTAATATTAAGAATATTACCGAAAGGGACTTGTTTTGCAAAAAACAGGTCCCTTTTTATTTTTTGATTATGGCATTGGCATATACCCAAAAAGACTCATTGATGTGAGTCTTTTTGAGTGTAAAGAAATTAAGTAACTAAAAAGTCATATGGGGTATAAGCCCGTTTTTTTATAGTGCCTGATTTTATCTTATTATAATGCGAACTGCCTGCACAGTGTATCCAAAATCGGTTTGTACTACATACACACCGCTGCTAAAAGTATCTCGTAACAGAATTTTGTGAGTACCGGGTCCATTCAATATAAAACTACCCGCCACACTTCCATATGCATTTAAAATGGTTACCTGCACAGGCACTCTGTTGTATTGTTGGTACCCCAGATTAATAAACAACTCTTCACGGGCAGGGTTCGGGTAAACGGATATCATTTTGCCGGAACCGGTTCGTGTGCTTAGTGTTTTAGTGAGGTAAGAGTCCCCGTTCCGGTCAATCTGACGGATACGATAGTATTTTTCGCCATCATTTATATCCGTATCAAAAAACTGATAGTTTAGCGGAATATAACTTACTCCAGAAGCATTTACCCGGCCAATTTCCCTGAACGTAATGAGGTCTTCGGTGCGTTCAATTACAAAATAATCGCTGTTCATTTCAGAAGATGTTCCCCACTCGCACATGACACCAATAGGGGTGGATACTAATCGCCAGTACGAATAAATAACCGGAAGCACCACTCCGTTGCACCACGAAATACCTGATGGAAAACAAACAGGTCCGGTAGTATTGGTGCTTCCTGCTGCCCACACTGTAACCCCGCCTATATCTATAAATGCTGAGTTTCCTCCTCCGGTTGCTGAAATGGCCGATGTATAGCCCACCAGATACACAGCCGAACCAACACTTAATTTAAGACGTTTGCCGTTATTGAGCACCACGGTGCCCGAATCGCTAATGAGCAACTGAGAAGAAGAGCCCGAACTAAAATCAATGGTTTGAGTAATGGTTACCACATCTCCGGCTCTTATAATAATGGAATCTCCCGTAACGGGCAAAATTCCGTCCTGCCAGGTAGAAGCCGAGTTCCAGTTTCCATCGGCAGCACTCATGCGTATTGTTGCAAAACCCGGTTTAGCAATCAACACTAAAAGAACAAATAATAAGGAGCGCATAACATTAATAATTTGATGAACAAAATTACCTCTGCATTTTTCATCGCCCGATGACGGTGGTTGCTGCTAAGGTTGATTGTTGTCACTGCCTGCCTATGACGGGAATCATCTAACTGAATTGTTTGTTTTATAATTATATTATGTTTTCTTGCACTTTAAAATATATGAGTACAGGATTCCGGCTTTTTGTTTTATTGATTTTAATTTCAGGAAACACATTCGCTCAAAAGGATAGTGTTCTTATTTTTTATAAAGACACGGTATTTATAAACCGCGGAAAAGCCATAGACTGGGATATTATTCATAAACAGCAGCAAAATCTCACTTTTACCGGAACGCGTATTGCTCAGGCGCCTTCTGATAAATACGACAGCACAGGCACCATATCGTTAAGCGGATATATTAGTTGTTACTACGGCATGTACTCAGATACATCAAATGCAGCAGGATTTCAAAAGTTTCCTACATCGGCTCCCAAAACAGAAACATTTTCACTGAATATTGTACAGCTTTCAGCGGCCTATCGTTCGCGTAATGTCAGAGGTATTTTTACCTTTCATTATGGCGATATCCCTCATTGTGCCTGGTCTAATGAATACAATTTTATTCAGGAAGCCAATATAGGAATGCGTGTAGCTAAAAAACTATGGATTGATGCCGGATTGTTTCGAACCCATATCGGACTTGAATCCATACAACCCAGAGAAAATATTACCTACAGTCTGGCTACTACCACTTACTATGAACCGTATTTTTTAAGCGGAGCCAAACTTACCTGGAATACATCTTCGAAACTTACACTGCAGGTAAATGTGTTTAATAGTTTTAATACCTTCAACGAAACAAACAAAAACAAGGCATTTGGTATTGCCGCCTTGTATGAATTCAATCCAAATCTGAGTGTTACATTCAACACCATTCACTGCGATGAATCGCCCGTTTATGCCCCCATAAAACAAAGCAGAACGTATAACAACCTTTATCTTGTTTATAAATCAAAACATATAGATTTGGGGGCCGAAGCTAATTTTGGTATTCAGCAACACAGCAAACTCAGTGATTCAATGCAAACGGCCATAATGTTCAGCGGATTACTGGCTGTGAAGTATAAATTTAATGCTAAATATGCCGTTTATTCAAGGGTGGAATATTTTTACGACCCCGATGAAATTTTAACCGGACCTGTACAAAACGGACACCATCAACTGGTGGGCATTAATTTACTTGGGCTAACAACCGGGGTGGAATTAAAACCTATTATAAACTCGTATTTCAGATTAGAAGGCCGCTACCTGCAAACTACCAGCGATGAGGATATTTTTTTACTCAATAACAAATCAAGTCATCAGCGTTGGGAAATAATAACCGGAATAGGAGTGTGGTTTTGAACTTAAATTTCACCCCATGCATCCAATTCATATGAATCAGCTGAACATTAATGACCAGATAGAAATTGCCTATACGGATACGGGCAGAGGAGAGCCTCTTGTTTTTATTCATGGCTTAGCCAGCTATGGCAGTGTTTGGCAAAAAAATATAAGCAGGCTAAAGGACAGTTATCGCTGCATTGCCATTGACCTTCCGGGCAATGGACGATCGAGTAAAGGAGATTTTCCTTTCAGCATGTTTTTTTATGCCGAATCGGTGGTGCAGTTTATACAGCGGCTTGGATTAAACGAGGTAAACCTGTGCGGTCACTCCATGGGCGGACAAATTGCTCAGATTATTGCCCTCCGTTATCCTCAATTAGTAAAGAAACTGATATTGGCCGCTCCGGCAGGATTTGAGTTTTTTACCGCTCACGATAAATTACTCTTTAATCAAATGATGCTGCTGGGGAACTTTATTTATGCCGATGAATACCATTTAGCTTCTACCATACGCGATGGGTTTTCGGTAATTCCGGATGAAGCAGAAGGGATGATTAACGAACTTAACGAACAATTATTTTCGGGTAAATTAAGTTATTACCGCTCCATGGTTACTGGCTCTATCAACGGAATGATGAATGAGCAGGTGTATGATTTTCTGCCACAAATTCATTGTCCGGTACTGGTTATATTCGGGGAGAAAGATAAACTTATTCCTAATAAGCTAATACATCACACCACTACTGAAAAAGTAGCCAGACAGGGAACTGCACAGCTTAAGCAGGGAACCTTACACCTTATTCCTAACTGCGGACATTTTGTTCAGTGGGAAAAAGCAGATGTGTTTAATCGTCTGGCAACTGATTTTTTACTGAAATGAGCCGCAACAAAAAATATAGCTGGTTAAGTCCGGTACTTTTTATCCTTCTGGGCGGAGGGCTGTTTTACTGGGTAGCTCAAAAATTTGATATCACACAGGCAGTAGAAATCATTAAGCACGGAGAATATTGGAATATAATTCCTGTTATTCTTGTTTCTTTTTTAAGCTATTCCCTGCGGGTGCAACGCTGGCGCATGTTAATGAAAGCGGGCGGAAATCCATCTTCGTTTGCCAACGGGTTAATGGCACTTAGCATTGGCTACACCGTAAACTATGCTTTACCCCGTGTGGGAGAGGTTACCCGCAGTTTAATTATATGGCGAAAAGAAAAAACACCTTTTGAATTAACATTGGGTGCCGTGGTTACCGAGCGGGTGGTGGATATTATGATGCTTTTTATAACCTGTACTGCGGCCTTACTTCTGCAGTTCGACAGGCTGCGGCAATTTATTCAAACCTTTATCTGGCTTCCACTCACAGGCAGGGCAGGGATGCCGGCAAAAGGCTGGTGGCTCATAGCAATAGCGCTGGCAGTTTTGAGCATTATCGGGCTGTTGGTGCGCAGGTTTTTCCAATCGGATAAAGTACATCACTGGCTTTATTCTTTTCTGAAAGGTTTGTTAAGCATTAAAAAGGTAAGTCCGTTTCGTTATTTTATTTTTTACACGCTCGGCATCTGGAGCTGTTATTTTTTAATGACCTACCTCTGGACTTTTTCATTCCCTCAAAGCGCGTTTATAGGACCGCTGGCAGCATTTGTGGTGATGGTTACAGGTTCTATTGGCCGCTCCATTCCGGTGCAGGGGGGCGGAATGGGCGTGTATCATTCACTGGTTACCCCGGCTTTTATGCTGTATGGAGTAACCGAGCCCGTAGCATTTGCACTCGCCATTATCATTCATGGGGCGCAGGCTTTATTTACCTGTTGCATGGGGTTGGTTTGTTATTTGTGGTTGAGTATACAGGAATTAAAACATTAAACCCGCAAAAAAGCGGGTTTAATGTTTGACTAAAATTGTCTTTTTAAAAATCATCCTCGTCAGGAGCTGCTTTAGCCGGAACCTTTCCTTTTCCGCGTTGTTGTACCTTTTGCTTACGGTTGTCGCGTACTTTTTCTTTTACGGCTGCATATTGTTTCTGTTGCTCCGGAGTAAGTACCGCCATCACCTGCCTGTCGGTATCCAAACGCAGTTGTTTCATGGCAGCATGTTTCACATTGGCACTGTCAGTTGATTGTTTTACAGCCTTCATTTTTTGTCCCTGTGTCCGGTAAATTTCTTTAATTTTCAAGGTTTGGTCATCGCTCAGGTTTAGGTGATTTTTTAAACGATAGGCCATTTTTTCAGCAGGTAAACTGTCGTGTTGCGCTTTCACACTCAACATACTTCCGCCCATCAAAATCATCAACAGGCATTTTAGCATTTTATTTTTCATATACTTCTGAATTTATTGCGGTAAGATACCACAAATATTAAAAGGTTTAAGGTTTCTGTAGATTAATCTTATTTAAAACCATTCTACACTCTCGGTATTTAGGGTTATCTTTGCGCCATTAATCATGAGTAAGCACGGTAAAATATTGGTGGCCATGAGTGGCGGTATCGACAGTACGGTAACTGCTGTGATGCTGGCCGAGGAGGGGTATGAAGTGGTAGGTATTACCATGAAAACATGGGACTATGAAACTTCGGGAGGTAGTAAAAAAGAAACCGGTTGCTGCAGCCTTGATTCAATAAATGATGCCCGTACCATTGCCGTGCAATACGGCATTCACCATATGATTCTTGATATCAGGGAAGAGTTTGGCGATTTTGTAATAAATAATTTTGTTGACGAGTATATAGCAGGCCGCACTCCTAATCCGTGTGTTTTATGCAATACCCATATCAAATGGGAAGCACTGCTCAAAAGGGCCAACATGCTGGATTGTGAATTTATTGCCACCGGCCATTATGCCAATGTGAGACAGGAAAACGGGCGTTACATTATTTCGAAAGGGAAAGACGAGAATAAGGATCAAAGTTATGTGCTGTGGGGGCTTAGTCAGGCAAGTTTGGCAAAAACCCGTTTCCCTATGGGGCAGTACCGCAAGCCCGAAATTAAACAAATGGCTATTGATATGGGCTTTACCGAACTGGCTAAAAAAAGTGAGAGTTACGAAATTTGTTTTGTGCCCGATAACGATTACCGCGGCTTTCTAAAACGCAGAGATCCCGGATTAGAAGCACGGGTTGACGGAGGTGATTTTGTACTCACCGATGGCCGCATCATAGGCAAACACAAAGGGTATCCGTTTTATACCGTGGGGCAACGCAAAGGATTAGAAATTGCCGTGGGAGAGCCTTTATTTGTAGTAGAAATGAAACCGGAAACCAATACGGTTGTGCTTGGAAAAATAGAAGATTTAAACAGAAACGGAATGTGGGTGCGCGGACTAAACATGGTGAAATATGCTTCCCTTGCCGAACCAATGGAAGCTTTAACCAAAATTCGCTATAAAGATGCAGGCAGTTTGAGTACCATAACTCAGGAAGGAAACCGCATGAAAGTAGAATTTCACACCGAGGTAAAAGCCATTGCTCCGGGGCAAAGTGCAGTTTTTTACGAAGAAAATGATTTAATTGGAGGCGGATGGATTGAGTCGGGTTTTCAGATACGGGCCAATTAATGCGAAGTATAACTTATATAATTTGTGCACTTGTTATTTTGTCGGCCTGTAAAAAAACTGAGCCCGATAAGGGAAATTATGCAGCCGGATACGAATACTTTCCGGTAAACAAAGGGCATGAGTTAATTTATGAGGTAGACTCCATTGTGTATGACGATTTCAATGGTTCGGTAGATACCTTTACTTACCTGTGCAAGGAAATTATTGCCGATACTTTTAGCGGAATAGATGGTCAAATCAATCAGCGAATAGAATGGTATTACCGGCAGCACGATACCGATGCATGGGAGTTTTTTCATGCAGGATTTTCTACCCTAACTCAATTTACAGCTGAGGTTACGCAGCAAAACGAAAAAATAATCCGGCTCATTTTTCCGGTAAACAGCTCTGCAAGCTGGAACGGGTATGCATACACTACACATACCGATAAGCCCGAATTTTATTACGACAATATCGGGTCGTCATACCAGGGAATAAATGAACTTTTTGTAAATACCATCACCGTGGTGGAGCAAAGCGATTCGAACCTGATAGAACTGATGGAAAAAAACAGAGTCTACGCGCCTTATATAGGAATGGTTTACAGTCGCAACGATTCGCTCAATACACAATTTGATCGTGGCGGACAACCTAAAATAAACGGTTTGAGGTTGCGATACAAACTAAGCGCTTACATTAAATAATTTCTGATGCTAAAAAAAACAATACTGATTATTTCCTTTCTTTCTTTTGTTTCCGGTGTACGGGCACAGGTAATTTCAGAATATAAATACTGGGTAGGATTCACAGATAAAAAGGCTTCGGCATACAGCCTGGAGCGGCCCAAAGAATTTTTATCCTATAAAGCACTTGACCGGAGGACAAAATTTCATATTGAAATTGACTCAACCGATATTCCGGTAAACAGCAGTTATATTGATAAACTTGCCGGCCTTGAGGGTGTTGAAGTGCGTAACCGAAGCAAATGGTTAAACGGAGTTACTATTCACATTAAAGACACGGCTGTACTGAATGAAATAAAAAAATTGCCGTTTGTTAGGGAAGTAAAGTTGGTAGGATATGAAAAACTTCAGGCCATTTTTACTTTATTGAATATTATCCCCGATTCATTAATCCAGCCTCCGGTTTATAAATACGAACCAAAGCCAATTGTATTGGAAGACCGGTTTGGAAAGAGTTACTACGGAACTGCATTTAATCAAATTGCTATGTGCAATGGCGATAAATTACATAAAACCGGATTTAACGGCTCGGATGTTTACATTGCCTGCATTGATGCCGGATTTAGTAACTTAAATGCTTTGCCTGCACTGCGCATGGTGGTAAAAGGACTTGTTGCCACCTATGATTTTGTGGAAGGAAACGATACCGTTTTTGACGATGATGATCACGGCCTCGAAGTGCTGTCGTGCATGGCTGCTTATGAACCGGGTAAAATGGTAGGCACAGCTCCGTATGCCCGTTATGTATTACTTCGCTCGGAAGATGCCGCCACCGAGTTTCCCGTTGAGGAAATTAACTGGGTTTGTGCTGCCGAATTTGCCGACAGTGCAGGCGTAGATATTATCACTTCATCTGTAGGGTACACACAGTTTGATGATAAAAGCATGGGGCATGTGTATACCGAGTTAAACGGTCATACCACTTTTATAACGCGCGGGGCCGAACTTGCCGTAGCCAAAGGCATTTTAGTGTGCAACAGTGCAGGAAACGAAGGCGATAATAAATGGAAATTTATAGGAGCTCCGGCCGATGCGAATTCAATTATTACGCTTGGGTCGGTAAACGCAAAAGGCGAAAAATCGGATTTCAGTTCGGTGGGGCCTACAGCTGATAAAAGGATAAAACCTACGCTGGCAGCTATGGGCGAACTGGCCACTGTATACACACCTTATGGCATGTATATGAAAGCAAGCGGAACATCTTTTTCCACCCCTGTTTTTGCGGGAATGCTGGCTTGTTTGGTACAGGCCAACCGCACAAAAACACCCGCACAGGTAATGGATGCCCTTAAAATGAGCGGAAGTAACTACCCCGTTCCCAATAATCAATTGGGTTACGGAATACCCGACATGGTACTTGCCAATAAAATTTTGGGAGGAGACACGGCCATAAGATTAAATCAGGATCAGTTGGTGGATATTTCGGTACCCGTAAATTCTCCGTTTATCACCGTTACATTTCATGCCGAGTCTGATAATGATCTTAAACTGATTATTGCCGCACCAAACGGTAAGAAAAAAGTGAGTGCAAAATATGTGATGCGCAAGGGGCAAACCGAGCGTTACGTGATAAAAGGATACAAAAAATTAAAACCCGGGAATTATACCTTGTATGTGTTGTTCGGGCCACATGCCTTTAAAGCCGAATTTACAAAGTAAATTTTACTAAAACTTCAGGCAGAAATGTTCTTTTGCCTGCTCTTTTCTGAAGAAAACGAGACCTAAGTAATAAAGGTCGATGGTTACGGTAACTCGGGCATCTTTTTTAATAAACTCCCATGCCTTTTCCATGTCGGCTGACCAGTGAATATCATCAAAAATCAAAACAGTTTCATTGGTGCTTTTTTGTGCAAGCAACCCGAAGTAATCAATCGTTGGCCCGTATTGATGGTTGCCGTCAATAAACGCTAAATCTACCCGTTGTAATTGTTCAAGAAAGGGGGGAAGCGCCTCATCAAACAACCCTGTTTTAAAATTAATTTTACCGGTGAGCTCAAGTTGCTCAAAAGTTTCCCTGGCAATGGTGGCGATTTTTTCAACTCCTTCAAAGGTGCTTATGCTGAAACCCGGTATTTGTTTTCCTCCCAGCGTAAGGTAAGAAGTAGTTATTCCAAAACAGGTGCCCAGTTCTAACACTTCTCGTGGTTTTAAGCAGGTAATAAGTCGTGAAAGCAATCTGGCCTGTCTTGCAGGTTTAAGGCTGTGTCGGGCAATAGAGCTCACGGTTTTATTGGTAACAGATGAACCTGCACCTGCATCGGTAAATGCAAGTGGTACCGAAATGCCAAGCAATTGTTTTCTTCTTTTTTCTATCGGTTCAAATTCAGGCAGAAGCTTATCCGCCACAATGCATTTGGTGTACAATTCATACACAAAAGGAGAGTGCAGCACCTGCACATGTGTTCGGGAAAAAAGATGTTTACAAAAGGAAGCGGCCTGAAAAAATTTTTGCCCGATTTTCATCAGGAATTATTTCCGCCAACCATTGCCTTGCGAATGAGTTTTAATTTTTCGTCAAGCCGGCTTATTTCCTGTTTGGCATTTTTGAGATTTTCTTCAATCTGCTTTAAAAACGGAGAAGCGTTTTTGCTGTTGGCAAAGAAACCCATATTGTTTTGTTCCGTATCAATCTGGGCTTTTATTTTTCTTATTTTATCCATCAGAAAACGTTCTTCTTTCTTTAAACGGTCGCGTCCGTCCGGAGCACTTGCCATCAGTTCGTAGTGCGAGGCCTGTTCTTTAGCACGCATCTCTTCTTTTTCCTGACGGAAAGTTCCGTAAATATTATTTAATGCATCGTTGTACTGCTTTTGAATATCTTCTTTACTGGCCATTGGTACAAAACCAATTTTGTTCCACTCGGCTTGTATCAGTTTCACTTCGGTTAATACTTCTTCAGCATTTTCTTTTCCGATAAGGGCGTTTAAGCGGGCTAATAAAGCGGTTTTAGCCGCAAGGTTTTCATTTTGCTCCTTATGGGTATGTTCAAAGTGCCCCGACTTACGACTGAAAAACGTATCGCATGCCGCACGAAATCGTTTCCATATTTTGTCGGATTGTTTATCATGTACCGGCCCTATTGTTTTCCATTTGGCTTGTAAATCAAGAATGGCTTTAGTGGTTTTATTCCACTCGGTTTGGTTGGCCAGTTCTTCAGCTTTTTCACACAACTCAGTTTTAAGTTTCAGGTTGTGGTTGCGCTCGTTATTGAGTTTTTTAAAGTACGTGTTTTTGTTAATATAAAACTGGTTGTATGCCTGTTTAAATCGCTCCCATATAGATTGATTAAATTTTTGTGGTACTGCACCGGCTTTTCGCCATTCTTCAAACAGGGCTTCCAGTTCCTTGGTTTTAGCAATCCACTCTTTGGCCTTGTCCGATTCGTAGCTTATATAAGTTTCTGCCTTTTCGCAAAGAGCTTTTTTGGTTTGAAGATTCTGCTCTCGCTTAGCATCCATTTCGGCCCGGTAGGTATTAATTTTCTCATAAACCTTGTCCGAAGCTTCTTTAAAACGTTGCCATATATCTTCGCGCGATTCGTTGGGAACCGGTCCAATATTTTTCCATTCTTCGTGGTACTTGTTCAGCGTAATCTGCGCTTTTTTAAGTGACGGTTCACCAAGTAACTCGTCCGCTTTTTTTATCAGCTCAATTTTTGAGTCTAAGTTTTTTTCCCGGTCTAATTGTTTAAGTTCATTGTAAATGGAAAGTTTGTCGTAAAACTTATCAAGCAGTACATGATACGAATTCCATAATGCCTCTACACTTTCCCGCGGAACATTACGAATACGTTTCCATTCATTCTGTAAGTCTTTTAACTGTTTAAGGCTGTGTTCACTTTCATTTCCTTCAATCAGTTCTTTAATTTTATCCAGAATTCCTTTTTTCTCTTCGAGATTTTTAAGTTTTTCTGCATCCTGAGCAGCCTTTAATTCGGCACGCTTTTGCTGTACCACTTTATAGGCCTCATAAAAATCCCTGCGAAAGTGTTCATCCTTAAAGGCAAAATCTTCTTTAATATTTCCTTCTTCAATAAAGTGATGAAGGTTTTCATTGTATTCTTTGCTGTAGAGGTTATCAAAAAACTGACGCATCGCCTTCAATTGAAGGTGGGAGCTTCGTATATCTTCCGATTTGGAAGATTTTACTGCAGCCTCGGCTAACTGGGCAAGGCTGTAATGGCTGTAATCCGCCAAATGTTCTTCATCTTCTTCATGATCAGTTTCGTTTTCACTATCATGTTGATCAAGTTTGGTTTCCAGTTCCGCATCAATCCCCTCGGCAGGCGGAACCGAAGTAGTTAAAGGCCCTGTTTCAGTAGCCTCATTCAAGTTGTCTGAAAGTGTTGTCATAAAAGCACAAATCCCTATGGGACGCCAAAGGTACTAAAAAACTCAGGCAATATTCCTACTTTTGAATGTTTGTTAGCCCGATATGACAGTGAAAATAATTGAATGCCCGAGAGATGCAATGCAGGGTTTCATGCATTTTATTCCCACCGAAACCAAAATATCTTATATCAATCAATTGCTGAAGGTTGGCTTTGATACCATTGATTTTGGCAGTTTTGTTTCACCCAAAGCTATTCCTCAAATGCAGGATACAGCTGAAGTATTCAACGCCCTTGATTTGAGCACAACCTCTTCGAAACTGTTGGCCATTATTGCCAATAGCAGAGGCGCACAACAGGCGGTACAGTTTGAGCAAATCGCCTATCTGGGTTTTCCTTTTTCGGTTTCCGAAACATTTCAACTCCGAAATACCAACAGTACCATTAGCGCCTCCCTCGATTCGGTAAAACAAATTCAGGATTTGTGTACAAAGCATAACAAAAAGCTGGTACTTTATCTTTCGATGGCATTTGGCAACCCATACGGTGATGTGTGGAATGTGGAGATTGTAGAGCACTGGACTGCTGAAATGGATAAACTCGGGGTGAAAATTATTTCCCTGTCAGATACCATTGGGGTAGCCGATTCCGGTTCTATTTCGTATTTATTTAACGGCTTAATTCCGGCTTTTCCGCATATTGAATTCGGGGCGCATTTGCATACACAACCGCACAACTGGAAAGAAAAAATACATGCTGCTTATGGCAGCGGATGCAGGCGATTTGATGGTGCCGTTAAAGGTTTTGGCGGATGCCCGATGGCTGCTGATGAATTAACCGGAAATATGCCCACTGAACATATCATCAGTTACCTTCAGGAGCATGGGGTAAACATCAATATTGATATGGAAGCATTTCATTTGGCGGTAAATCGGTCGCTTCAGGTTTTTGTATAAAACAGGTTTAACCTAAATAAAAAAATCCCGATTGCGTAAACAACCGGGATTTTTTATAAGAGGTAATTCGGTTATTACCTTATTACAATTTTTTGAGTGGAGTTAATACCATTGCTCAGCACGCGTACTACATACACCCCCGGATTTAATGCCAGAGTGTTAAACGAAAAACTATTGGCAAAAGAAGTCTGCTGTTCAATAATACGTCCGTTTAAGTCTATCAGCTGTACATTTACCTGCTGATTCAACGCAGGCATTGACACGATAAACTGCGTATTGGCCGGATTAGGGTAAATACTTACCATTTCATTGCCCGATAATGAAGGAACTGAATTTGGTCCGTCAACGGTTTCAATAGTGCGTATAAGTCCATTGCCTACATCGCCAATATACAGTTTGCTATTTCCTACATTAAAGTAAATAGAGCGCGGATCTTTGAAACGGGCAGCAGCACCAACACCATCGGTGGTACCTGTTTGTCCATCGGCTCCGGCAAAGGTGGTAACCTGTCCGTTTGAAATTTTACGAATTACTCCTCCAGCATTTTTACCTTCTACCACATACACATCTCCCGAAAGGTCAACCGCTACATCTTCGGGATATTTAAACTGAGCAGTAGCAGCCGTTCCATTGGTCATACCAAAAGTTCCGGCACCGGCCAAAGTAGAAACGTTTCCTGAGGCTATATCTATTACGCGAATCATATAGCTTCCTTCATCGGCTATATAAAGCTTGTTACTATAGTAACACAAACCGGAAGGATAGGAGAAAGAAGCTGATAATCTGGTCCCGTTGGTGCTGCCCGAAGTACCTGTTCCGGCAAAAGTAGTTACAGCACCTGTGGCTATATTGATACGTTTAATTTTGTGATTGTCGGTATCGGCTACATATAAGTATTGATCACCATCGTACACAATATCCTGAGGGTGATTAAAACGGGCAGCTGTTCCGGTGGCATCTACATCACCGGGGGTTGCCTGAGTAGTAGCTCCGGCAAATGTGCTAACGTCCTGCGAATTGGAAAGGGTAGTGAATTTACCTACTTTACGAATACAGTTGTTTTCGTAATCTGCAATGTACACGTTTTCATTTACGTCAAAAGCAAATCCCATGGGTGTATTAAGCATGGAGATAGCCGAACCGGGAAAATTCTGGTAACCGGGATCGCGCACCGGACTTCCGGCTCTTTTATACACCTTGCCATCTGAGTTTAAAAGTACACGTAGACGGTTGCCTTTTACAGCAGGATCAAATCCATTATCAAATGCAGCCTCGGTAAACCAAAGGTTTCCCACATTATCAAATGCCATTCCCCATGGGGCAAATAATACGGCCTGAGCCTGAATTACATCACCCGGATCGGTAGTAACTCCGGCTTGCCCCATTAAGGTAGAAACGGTACCTTTTACCTGAGCCTGTGCCGAAAAAGTAACACATAAGGCAGCAACTGCCAGTTTGGTAAATTTTAACTTCATATGTTTTTGTTAATTGTTTTAAGGAATCAAAAATAAACTAAAATGGAAATTTTCCAAGTTAATTTAACGGAGTGCCCAGCCAGTTGTTGATATTATCTTCAATTCGCTGCATAATTCCGGCATAATCGCCCTTTACAAATTTTTCGCCCGTAAGTTGTTCGTAAAGTTCTACATAACGGTCGGTAACCATATGCACAAACTCATCGGTCATTTCGGGAATTAACTGCCCTTTTTGTCCCTGAAATCCGTGCTCTATGAGCCACTGGCGCACAAACTCTTTGGATAATTGTTTTTGCGGTTCTCCCTTTGCCTGGCGGTCGGCATAACCCTCGGCATAAAAGTAACGTGACGAATCGGGGGTATGCACTTCATCAATCAGGTAAATTTTTCCGTCTCTTTTCCCGAATTCATATTTGGTATCCACCAAAATCAGATTTTGTTTAGCGGCAAACGTACTTCCTATTTCAAAAAGTTTATAGGTGTAGGCTTCAAGTTGTTCGTAATCCTCTTTGCTCACAATTCCTCTCGCTATAATTTCTTCTCTCGAAATATCTTCATCATGACCCTCGCTGGCTTTAGTAGTTGGAGTTATGATTGGAGTTGGCAGTTTATCATTTTCCTTCAACCCATCTGGCAAAGCCACACCGCATACGCTGCGTTTACCTTCTTTGTATTCGCGCCAGGCATGACCGGATAAATAACCCCGTATCACCATTTCCACTTTAAATGGCTGGCACAGCAATCCAACGGTTACATTCGGGTCGGGGGTAGCCATTTTCCAGTTAGGAACTTCGCTTGACGTCATATCTAAAAACCGGGCTGCAATTTGATTTAACACCTGTCCTTTGTAGGGAATGGCGCGTGGCAAAACCACATCAAAAGCCGAGATGCGGTCGCAGGCAATCAGAATGAGCCTTTCGTCATTAATATTGTAATAATCACGCACCTTGCCACGATAAAAGTGCTTTTGTTTAGTGAAAAAATAATTGGTGGCTATTAGTGAACTATCCATATAAATTTCTATTAAGTGATAATTATTATTAGTCCTGGTGCGGATGATCTTTTTCGAGTTTATCGTATGCCTTAATAATGTCCTTTACAAGCCTGTGCCGTACCACATCTTCAAAGCTAAGGTAAGCAATTTTAATTCCTGCCACATGCTCTAAAATTTTAATCGCTTTGGTTAACCCCGACTGGCTTTTTCTGGGCAAATCAATTTGAGTTAAATCACCGGTGATAATAAATTTGGCATTGGGCCCCATGCGGGTAAGAAACATTTTGAGTTGTAAATCGGTGGCATTTTGAGCCTCGTCTAAAATTACAAAAGCATTATCTAAAGTACGGCCGCGCATAAAAGCCATTGGGGCTATTTCAATGATGCGGTTTTCCATGTAATACTTCAGCTTTTCGGCCGGTATCATATCTTCCAGCGCATCGTAAAGCGGACGCAGGTAAGGGTCAATTTTTTCTTTTAAATCACCCGGAAGAAATCCAAGGTTTTCACCTGCTTCCACTGCCGGGCGTGCTAAAATAATCCGTTTAATTTCCTTGTTCTTCAGTGCTCTTACAGCCAGCGCAACTGCGGTGTAGGTTTTACCGGTTCCGGCCGGACCAATGGCAAATACGATATCGTTGCCATCTACATATTCCCGCATTTTACGCTGATTGGGCGTTCGGGCCTTTACAATTTTACCATTAGGGCCAAATACCAGCACGTCATTATCGGCTGCTACCGGTTCGTTTCCGTTCTGCAGGTCATCACTCTTTACGAGTTCTTCAAAATAATTAGCATGTAGTTTACCAAATTTTCGGATGTGGTCAATCATCTGGTCAAGCTTATGCTCAAAGTGATTTATTTCCTGCTCATCGCCTAAAATGGTGAGCTCCTGCCCGCGGGAAACAATTTTTAATTTTGGAAACTGGCTTTGCAGGAGTTTCAGGTTCTGGTTGTTGACACCAAGTAACTCCATCGGATCAACATCTTCTATCAAATAGCTCTTTTCGCTCAAAATTGTGTGTGTTATTCTTCTATTTTTGTGACGTCAAAGTTAGTAAAAAAATATATCCGTGCCCGTAATTACGCTTACCACCGATTTTGGAAGTGAAAGTTTCTATGTAGCAGCTATTAAGGGTAGTTTGCACCGTTTGGTTCCGGATGTACATATTGTAGATATCAGCAATCATATAGCTCCTTTTGATGTGGCTCAGGCTGCATTTCTCATTCGCAATTCCTACCCCAGTTTTCCGGCCAAAACCATTCACCTCATAGGCATTGATATGGACGTGAATATTTACGGACAATACTTAGCCGTTGAAAAGGACGGTCAGTTCTTTATTGGGGCCGACAACGGTATATTCTCGCTCATTTTTGATCAGGAGCCCGAAAAGGTGTATCGCATTACGCGTTTTTTCGAAAATAAAACCGATGCATTTTCGGGTAAAAATATATTTGCAAATGCAGCAGCAACGCTTAGCAAAAACTGGAATCTGGATGAAGTAGGGGAGCCTTCGCGCATTAAAAAGTTTAAGGAAAACTTTCAGCCAATGGTTGATGCCAACAGCATCAGAGGGCATGTGGTGCATATTGACCATTTCAAAAATGTATTGACCAATATTAGTGAAGAACTTTTTAATAAAATTTCCCGCGGGCGAAGATTCAGTATTCGTTTCAGGCGAACCGAAGAGCTCGACCGGATAAGTACAGATTACAGCGATGTGGAACCCGGTGAACGTTTATGCATTTTTGGGGAAACAGGCTTTTTAGAAATTGCCATTAACAGGGGAGAAGCCGCTCCCTTACTTGGTTTACGAACCGGCTCTGTAATAATGATTGAATTTTTATGATAATCCGTATTGTACGCATGACTTTCAGGCCGGCCGAGGTAGAAGCTTTTTTGCAATTGTTTCATGCTACCAAACAGCAAATTCGTCATTTTGAAGGATGCCAGCGTTTGGAATTGCTGAAAGACGTAAATCAGCCAAATGTATTTTTTACTTACAGTTGGTGGGATAGTGAAGCCCATTTAAACAAATACCGCTTCTCTGATTTATTTAAACAGGTGTGGAGTGAAACAAAAATCAAATTTGAGGATAAACCACAGGCCTGGAGTTTGGTAAACGAAACCATTGTGTAATTTCCGCTGTTCACTTATCTGAACAAAACCACCTGATTGTTGATGAATAGACCCCGTGAACGGAGATGCCATTCGGTAACTTTGAATTATGAAAAAGTATATTTACGCCATGTTCTTGTTGCTTCCTTTTGCTTTTAGCGCACACCCGGTAAATGCGCAGGATTCTATTGGCACCAAAAAAATAAACGGACAGGTTTTTATTCAATAT
Source organism: Bacteroidia bacterium (assembly GCA_019695215.1). Classification (GTDB taxonomy): domain Bacteria; phylum Bacteroidota; class Bacteroidia; order UKL13-3; family UKL13-3; genus JAGPCK01. The sequence goes on from JAIBAK010000006.1 coordinate 87,285, forward strand.
AAAGTAGGGAAGGGCGAAGGGTTAAACGCTATCTGTCGCAAATACAATGTAAAAAAAGAGGATGTTCTTGCTGCCAATCCCGGAATGAAAGAAACCCTGAACCTCGGGCAAATCATTTTAATACCCTCAACTGCCGTGGCGCAAACGCCCCCGCAAAAAGTACAGGCCAAACCTGTTTCGGTAAATGAAACTCATGCCGAAGCCGATGCGGATAAACAAGCCGAGCATATCCCAACCGATGCTAAAAAAAGACCCGACTCGTACACGGTAAAAGCAGGAGAAACTATGTATAAAATATGCACCCTGTTTAACGTGAGCGAAGCTGACGTAAGAAAATGGAACAACATGACTGATAATAACCTGAAGGAAGGACAGGTACTTTGGTTAAAACCCATGAATAGGGCATCGCTTCCGCCACCGGTGTTGCCTGCCAAAAAAGATTCGTTAAAAAATCCGGTGGCTGCGCAGGCATCATCCGAACCGCACCCCATGGCTACTTCTGTAGGAATAAAAGAACGCGAAGAAAACGGAATGGCCCGCTGGTTTCTTGATGATGAAATGAGCGGAGGAAAATTACTGGCCCTGCATAAAACAGCTCCCGTAGGAACCATTATTAAAATCACGAATAAAATAAATGGCAAATCGGTTTTTGTGCGTGTGGTAGGTACCTTACCCGATACCGATGAGAACAAAAACATCCTGATAAAAATAAGCCGTACCACTGCCGAAAAAATAGGCATGCGCGATGAACAGGCACAGGTAAAATTAAATTATTCGCTCGAATAAAATTCCGTTTACATTAAGGTTATATTCGCATAAATAATAGCTGCTCTTTTCGTTTATGCGTATTAATTACCTGCTTATTTTTTTAGTTTCTTTTCTGTTATCCTGCTCTTCCGGTCAGCCTAAAACCTGGGAGCAGATTAAAATGTCCGGACTCGCTTACCCAACCGATTCCATTGTAACTGACAGTTCAGCTGCCATAACAAAAGGGAAAAGCTGGATAAATTTCGCTTATCAAAATTATGCTTACCGCAGTTACTGTCCGTACCATATTGCCGCAGAGTTTAACCTGAACGATTCATTAGTCAATTCCATTGTTCAGGAAGACCCGTTGCTGGCAGCCAAATTACTTTCTTACCATTTAAAACAATACGGAGTAACCCATTTTGCCGGACAATCGCTTTCGGGCACTTCATTAGTTTTATCTTTTTATACCGAAAAGTTAAAAAATCCTGTCAGCATCATGCAGTCTTTTTCCATTCCGTGCAAAACCACTTTTAACGAAGACCCCGACTGGATTTCGTATAAAAAGCAAAGCAACTAAAAACGGTGGGTTATGTTGCTCAATTGCCATACCTATTACAGTTTATGTTACGGCACGCTGGCGCCCGAAGATTTGCTGAAAATGGCAAAAGAAAACGGACATCAGGCAATTGTACTCAGCGATATTAATAATACATCAGCCTGCTTAAACACCCTGCGCATTGCTGCAGAATATGGAGTAAAGGTAGTACCGGGCATCGATTTCCGGAATGGCATAAAACAGCAGTACATTGGAATTGCCCAAAATAATAACGGGTTTAAAAACCTGAACACGCACTTAACGGAACACCTTGCCCGCAATCTGCCTTTTGATGCTGTTGCTCCCGAACTTTCCGATATGTTTATCATCTATCCGTTTCGAGCCTACACCGGACACCCGTTGCGTCCCAATGAATATGTAGGAATTCAGTACAGCGACCTGAGCAAATTTGAATTTAATTCAAAAGGCGTTTCAACTGCAAAATTGGTATGCCTGCAACTGGTTTCGTTTACAGATAAAAAAAGTTTTAATGCGCATCGGTTGCTTCGAGCCATTGATACCAATAACCTGTTGAGTAAGCTTCCGCTTAGCGAGCAGGGAACCCCTGATGAGGTCATGCTTTCGGACGCGGAATTAAAAAAACAATTCCAAAACTATCCGGATATTATTTCGAATACGCTGCATTTACTTCAAAGCAGCAGTGTTTCTTTTACCTATGGCAAATTTGCCAATAAAAACCTAAAGCACTTTACCGGCAGCGCGAAGGGTGATATGGAGTTGCTGCGTAACGAAGCTGAAAAAGGCATAATCTACCGCTTTCCAAATCCATCAACCATGGTGATGGAACGCATGGAAAAGGAACTGGGAATTATTGAGCAAATGGGTTTTGCTTCCTATTTTTTAATTAATTGGGAAATTGTATCCTATGCCCGAAGCAAGGGATATTATTATGTGGGAAGGGGAAGCGGAGCGAATAGTTTGGTAGCCTACCTGCTGCGTATAACCGATGTGGATCCAATTGAACTTGATTTGTATTTCGAACGCTTTATCAACCCGTTTCGAAGCAATCCCCCCGATTTTGATATTGACTTTTCATGGACCGACCGCGATGATATAACTGAGCATATTTTTAAACGGTTTGGAGAGGGGGGAAGGGCTGCTCTTTTGGGAACTTACAGCACATTTAAGCGCGATGCCGTGATGCGCGAACTGGGCAAAGTGTTTGGCCTGCCACCCGAAGAGATTGATGCACTTCAACGCACCAATACTGCACCTAAAGAGGATAAATTGGCACAATTAGTCATTACGTATAGCCAATACCTGCACGATTTCCCGAGTCATTTAAGCATTCACTCCAGCGGAATACTCATTTCCGAAGAACCTCTCACCACTTACTCCGGATTGTTTATGCCTCCCAAGGGTTATCCCACCACGCAGTTCAGCATGATTGAGGCTGAGGATATCGGGTTGTATAAGTTTGATATCCTAAGCCAGCGCGGACTTGGAAAAATTAAGGATGCCTTAACGCTGATTAAAGAAAATAAAGGAGTGAATGCCGATATACATGATATTCCCAAACTGCTGAAAGACGAAAAAATTAAAGAATTACTGCGTTCGGGTAAAGCCATCGGTTGTTTTTATGTAGAGTCTCCGGCCATGCGCATGTTGCTTTGCAAACTAAAGGCCGATGATTATTTACGGCTGGTAGCTGCCAGTTCTATTATTCGCCCCGGGGTGTCGAAAAGCGGTATGATGCGGGAGTATATTTTACGTTTCCGAAACGAAAAACTAAGGGAAAAAGCCTGGAATGAACTTCCGGAGTTGTACAATATTCTGGAAGAAACCTATGGCGTAATGGTATATCAGGAAGACGTAATAAAAGTAGCACACAGCTTTGCCGGGCTCACACTTGCCGAGGCCGATTACCTGCGCAGAGGCATGAGCTGGAAATTTAAACAGCGTACCGAATTTGGTCTGGTGCGTAACCGATTTTTTGATAATTGTCGCGCAAAAGGATATGATTCAAAAACAATTACAGCTATCTGGAATCAGATTGAAAGTTTTGCCAATTTTGCTTTTTCCAAAGGACACTCGGCCAGTTATGCCGTAGAAAGTTACCAGGCTTTATACCTCAAAGCTTATTTTCCGGTAGAATATATGGTGGCCACTTTAAACAACGGAGGTGGCTTTTATCGGCCCGAAGTTTACCTGCACGAGGCTTTTTTACATGGAGCCGTTATTAACCCGCCCTGTGTAAATAACAGCACCGCACACTACGAATTGAAGGGCAATCAAATTTACCTGAGTCTTGCGCTTATAGCCGAACTGGAGCAAAACGTTTTCGAGCATATCCTGCAAGCCCGTAATCGTGACGGAGTTTTTAAAAGTCTGCCCGATTTTATGGAGCGGGTTCCCGTTTCGTTAGAGCAACTCCGCTTATTAATTTCGGCCAATGCATTTGCGTTTACCGGTAAAAAGAAACAGGCTTTGTTGTGGGAAGCCCACCTGTTAGCGTCAGGCAATAAAAGCAACCCGGCACTTTCAACAGCACTGTTTCCCAAAACACATAAAACCTATGAATTACCACCATTGCAGGAAAGCTGGGTAGAAGAAGCCTATAAAGAAATGGAGCTGTTTGGATTTACCTTCAAACTGCCGTTTTACCTGCTGCAAAACCAGGAATTGCCTGAGCTAAAGGCAAGCGAACTGAACCAATACACTGGCAGGCAGGTTGAAATTGTAGGTTATCTGATAACGGTAAAACAAACCCGAACGGCTGCATCAGAGAAAATGTTTTTCGGAACTTTTTTAGACAAACACGGCAACTGGATTGATACCGTTCATTTCCCCGATACGACTAAAAAATATCCCTTTGCCGGCAAAGGCTGTTATTTAATACGCGGTAAGGTGGTTGAAGAATTCGATTTTATATGCATGGAGGTTAGCAGCCTCCAGCGGTTAGATTATTATGACAGGGAAAGTAATATCCCAGACAAATATGCTTAGTAGCAATTATTTATCTTTTTCATCTTACCCTATAATTAATATTATGTTAAATAACTAGGCAACCATATACAAAAGAGACCAAGAGGGTACAATCCTCTCGCCTAAAGATAAAAAAAGTGTAATAAAATACCTGTGCGGAATTAGTAAGCATATCCCGCTGGAGGTAAAATCTACTCAGAAATGGCAGAACGAAATTAGTTCTGTTTTGTCGGCCTTAAACGTCTAAGCCATGAACACTAACACTAAGGTTGTATTTGGGGTTCGTTTCCCTTTTGACTATTGTAACGTCCCTGTTCATTTAAGAGCCAAGTCGGAAGGTAATACTGGCTTATATCTGTCGGGCGAATCTTTGAGTAGTCGAGTTCCTGAGCCATTTCAAACAATAACCCCATTAGGGCGTCTTGATGTTCCAAATAATTTACGGTATTCAGCGCATCTCGGTATGCTTTGTAAGCATTCAGGACGTTCTTATTCCGATAAAAAGCAATGGGAATATAATTCACAGCCCTTACCCATTCATAAGAACCTGTTTGCTCGGCTCTCATCTGAAATAAGGTTAAAAATACGTAACGTTTGTCGTCCCTTTTGCGGGTAATCCTGTTATGAAAAAATCCTACATAAAAAGCAATAATAGGGCTACTAATAATAGCCACTATTTCGATGTGGTCTTTAATAAATTGTAACATAGTATTAAGGTTTAGAACTGTAAAGATATAAAAATGAAAGATTTTAACAACTTGCTTGAACTTCTTACCTACTTCAAAGACGATACAGTTTGCAGGGAGTATTTAGAGGCTATCAGGTGGGCTGACGGGATTACTTGCCCTCATTGTGGTTCTTCGCGGTTTTATAAATTTAAGTCTGGCGTTAAGTACAAATGTGCAGCTAATACCTGCTACAAGAAATTCAGCGTAACAGTTGGGACTGTGTTTGATTCGGCTAAGATTCCCCTTCGCAAATGGTTTGTTGCCATGTACCTTGTTACTTCTCATAAAAAAGGTATCAGTTCCTATCAGTTGGGACGTGATGTTGGGGTTACACAGAAAACCGCTTGGTTTATGCTTCACAGGTTGCGGGAATTGTCGGAAAACGGGTTAGAGAAATTGACTGGCGAAGTCGAAATAGACGAGACCTACATTGGTGGACGTGAGCGGAATAGAAAAATAAGTAAAAAAACAGGGGTACAAGGACGACCTACTAACCTACCTCCTGTTTTGGCTATGGTTCAACGGGGTGGTGGGGTAAGAGCGTTTCAGATTCCAGATGTTCGCGGGTTTACGCTTACTTCGAAGGTATTTGAGAATGTGGCAGATGGTACACGGGTAATGACAGACGGGTTTTCGGGGTACTATATGCTCCGCTCCCGCTATTCCCACGAATCAGTAAACCATAGCAATGAAGAATGGGTGCGCGGGGACGTGCATACTAATACGGTGGAAGGATTCTTTGGATTAATGAAACGGGGTGTTATTGGAATTTATCACCAGATAAGCCCTAAACACCTTCAACGGTATTGCAACGAGTTTGCATTTAGATACAGCACCCGCGAACTGGGCGAAGGTGAGCGCATGAATGTTGCGCTTGGTAATATGAACAAGGTGTTGAGGTATAAAAAACTGGTAGGTAAGAAATGAGTGTTTGGGAGATAGTGTTTTTAATAACAGGTATTAGTATAGGGGTGGCCGCTGGTGTTTGGTTTTGGTTCGAAATAGACAAAACCCAAAATAGAATTAAGAAAAGAAACTCATTTAAGGTTGGTTCCAATAAATTGCAAAACAAATCCGATAATTAAGCAACCAAGACCAACTCTTGACCAAAATATTATCTTCTTATTACGTTTCTCTATATCTGCTTCCATTTTCTTATATTCATCTTCTTCCCATATCGGATTAGCACCTAAAACCCCCATGTTTTCAGGTGGTGTTTCAATATATTCGCTTGGCAAACCATATCTGAATAATAAGAGTGCGCCAATAATGTCCAGTATTATGCCAATTGATGAAAACCAATTAAACTCCCACATATTAGATAGGCACATTAATTTCCCTGCTTCGGTTTATCCTGTGGCTTTACAGCCAGTTTCAATAGGTCATTGAACGTCCCTTTAACCTTAATTTTTTGGTGCTTGTCGGGCTTGGGTTGCTTTGATTTAGCCATAATACGAAAATAGGAATTTTCAGGGACTTTGTTACCTTTATGACCTAAACCTTAATATTATGGGAAACGAAGAAAAACATCAAATGCAATTAGAGTTAATTGGACGTGTAAATAGATTTAGGGGCATTTTGCTTCAATCTTTCATAGGGATTGAACATATACTTGGACATTGTGTTGCCGTTATTAAGTACAATGGGGTTTATGCAGATTATTATAAAAAGTTTAAAACCGCAAAAATGGTAATTAATGATTTTTTAGAGTGTTATGAATCAGAAAAGGGTTTACTAAATAAATACTTCACCTCTAAGGAAGATTTTAACGCTGATTTATTTGAATTAGTAAAAATAAGAGATATAGCAGCACACTTTCAATGGTTTAACACTGCCGAAGCAGTAAAGAAAACAATTGCAGAGCAAACTGTATTTTTTATGTCTTATCGGTTTGGGGCGGAGGCATTCTATGGAATAAGCCAAGAATCCGCACGTGAATTTCAGGCCAACTGCCTAAAGTTTGCAGATACTCTTGCTCTATTTCAGCAAGACCTAAATCAAAAATACGCAATTCCTCTCTATGGGGAGAATCCAGATGGAATGCCTGAGAGTGGGGAGTATATTGAGATTGTTCCGTTGGTAAGTCTAAAGAATCCAATTATTCCCCCCCACACTAAAGGGAAATAAAGACGGGGGTTAAACAAATTTTAAAAGGCTGACCGTCTTTGGTCTTTATTGTAAGTGGTGGGCAATAACTATCAACTAAATAAAGCCCGATTTTATTCGGGCTCTATCGCGATCAAGGGTTACTTAACTTCCCCTGCCTCGTATTGCTTTTTAAGCTCTTCGTATTTGTTTTTATAGTCCTTGGCTTTCTCCGGCTCATTTATTCGGGCATAGAGTTTAAACATTTGGTAGTAAACATCAATTCTAAGTTTTGTTTCACCCTTCAGCACACCCAATCCGGCTTCAAAACTGGCTAAGGCCTTTTTATAAAATTCAGCCTGAGCTTTTTCGGCATCTTCATATGCTTTGGCCGATGTATTTGGATCGTTCAGAATCATGGTAAATGGTGCAGCCATATCAAGGTAATAAGCTGCCAGGTTGTAATGCGCATCAAACAAACCGTCATTCAGTTCCAGCGCCTTTTTATAATCCTTTTCGCAATTGGAAGAATAAAGGTCGTAAGAAGCTTTTGACTTATCGGCCTTCCCTTTCAGTTCGTTCACCTTGGTTTGCAGGGTTGCTTTCTTTTTAGGGTCGGCAGTTGACTTTAACTGTTTATTCAGGTTACCAAGTACACTGTCTTGCTTGTGAATGCTTTCTAATTCTTTTTTGGCTAAGGTTTGGTAAGAGGTTGCCCGTACTAAGTAATAGATTTCTTTATCGGGATTTGCTTCAATGGCCACATCTAATTTTTTCACCAGCACATCTACCCGTTGCTGGGCTATATAAATGTTAATTTCGGCTTCAATCAGTTTGGGCTCCGAGCTAAAACGGTCGCGGCCTGCTTCTACCACGGTTAAGGCTCTTGCGGTATCGCCCGTTTCTAATAGAATATTGGAAAGGTAGATATAGGTAAAAGGCTCACTGTAGTTTTTATCAATGGAGGTTTGCAAATACGTAACTGCCTGGTTTAAAAAATCCTTTTTCTGCTCTTTGGTACTGTTTGAATCTAAAGCCGCCTGATAGCTGGTAGTTCCCATATAATAGAAAATGGAACCTTCGCTTATATTATTGCTTTTCAATAATTCGCGGGTATCATAAGGGTAAATTTCAGTGAGCGATTTATACCAGTGAATGGCTTCGGCATATTGCCTTGAATTGAAATGCCCCACCGCCTTGTTGTACATATTTACCCCTACATTAATGATAAGGTCTTTGGCTTCGTTGGCATATTTTTTCTTTTCGTTATCAAACTTAATGCAATTGGCAAAAGCCTCTTTCGATACATCGAGTGCCTTCGGGTCGTCAATGCCCAGTTTATTGTTGAGGGCTATGTACATGTAAATTTTACCACGCAAACTCCACATTTTAGCATCCTGCTGGGTTTCGGGGTTGCCAAATGCTTTGTCAATAGCCGCCTTGGCCCGCTCAATGGCTAACTTACGGTCATCTTCACTGCTCGATGCATCTTCGTAATGTTTTACTTCAATGGCAGCAGTTTCTACATTAAACTTTTGGGCATAAACGGCTAATGAAATTACCGTGAATATGCTAACTAAAACCTTTCTCATTGTATGCTGAATTATTCTACCGGATTATCGTCCGTGCTGTTTTCAATAATAGTACCGTTTTCGGCTTCAGGAGTTGCCCCGGCTTCTGTTTCACCTTCTGCCGCTTCCTCCTCTTCTTTTTCATGTTCAACCTTGGCTACTGAGGCAATATCATCATCATCGCCCAGTTTAATGAGTCGAACTCCCTGGGTAGCGCGCCCAAGTACCCGTAAATCCTGAACGGCAATACGGATTGTGATGCCCCCCTCGGTCATAATCATCAGGTCGTTTTCGTCAGTAACGTCTTTAATGGCTACCAGATTTCCGGTTTTATCGGTAATGTTCAGGGTTTTTACGCCTTTTCCTCCCCTGCCTGTTACGCGGTATTCGTCTTCACCACTCTCAGGATCAACTAAGAAAGAGCGTTTGCCATACCCTTTTTCCGAAACAACCAAAATGGTGGTTGCTTTATCTTTTACGGCAATCATTCCAATAACTTCATCGCCTTTTCCTTCAAGTGTCACTCCTTTTACTCCCGAAGCGGTACGACCCATTGGCCTTACTTCTTCTTCATTAAAACGAATGGCACGGCCCGATTTTTTGGCTAAAATAATCTCATCTTTTCCTGAGGTTAACAGAGCTTCAAGCAACTGGTCGCCATCGCGCACGGTGATGGCATTGATGCCCGTAGCCCGCGGACGTGAATAAGCCTCGAGCGATGTTTTCTTGATGATACCATTACGTGTGCACATAATGATGTAGTTGTTGTTCAGGTATTCGGCATCGTCCAGGTTATTTACATTCAGGTATGCCCTTACCTTATCATCAGCCGGAATATTGATGAGGTTTTGAATGGCGCGTCCTTTGGTATTTTTGGCGCCTTCGGGTACTTCGTACGCTTTAAGCCAGAAACACCTTCCCTGCTCGGTGAAAAATAACAGGTAATTATGGGTATTGGCGATGAAAAGATGTTCTACAAAATCCTCGTCCCGATGTGCTACTCCTTTGCCTCCCCGGCCTCCCCGGTTTTGAGTGCGGTATTCGTCAAGCGAGGTGCGTTTAATATAACCCATATGCGATATGGTAATTACCACATCTTCCTGCTCAATAAAGTCTTCCATACGCATATCGTCAGCAGAATGTTCAATAATGGTTCTGCGTTCGTCACCGTACTTATCTTTTATTTCAAGCAATTCATCTTTAATAATTTTCATGCGCAAACCTTCATCGGCCAAAATGCTTTCGAGGTAAGCGATAAACTTCATAATTTCTTCGTACTCCTCTTTCAGTTTATCACGCTCCAGGCCTGTAAGTTTTTGTAAACGAAGGTCGAGAATAGCTTTTGACTGAATTTCGGATAAGGCGAATTTCTCCATCAAACCTGACTTAGCTTCGTCAGGAGTGCGCGAGGAACGAATGAGGTTAATTACTTCATCAAGGTTATCGATGGCGATAATTAAACCCTGTAAAATATGGGCGCGCTGACGGGCTTCCTCGAGCTCAAATTTGGTTCTGCGCACCACCACTTCATGCCGGTGATCAACATAATGCACCATCAGGTCGCGCAGGTTTAGCATAACCGGACGACCCTTTACTAATGCAATATTATTTACACTAAATGAGGTTTGTAGTGAGGTGTATCTAAAGAGTTTATTTAATACAATATTAGGGATGGCATCACGTCTCAGGTCGTACACAATGCGCATTCCGTCACGATCCGATTCGTCACGTATTTCACTGATTCCTTCCAGTACTTTTTCGTTTACCAGTTCAGCCGTTTTACGAATCATTTCGGCTTTATTTACCTGAAAAGGAATTTCGGTAACAATAATCTGGTCTTTGTGACCTGTAGATTCAAAAATGGCTTTTCCGCGCATCACCACCCGTCCGCGACCGGTTTCAAATGCATCCTTCACCCCTTCGTATCCGTAAATAATTCCACCTGTGGGGAAGTCGGGAGCTTTTACAAACTTCATCAGCTCCTGAACTGTAATGTCTTTGTTGTCAATATAGGCAACAATTCCGTTTATCACTTCGGTAAGGTTGTGAGGTGGCATATTGGTAGCCATACCCACCGCAATTCCCGATGCACCGTTTACCAGCAAATTCGGAATTTTAGCAGGCAACACGGTTGGTTCCTGCAACGAGTCGTCAAAGTTGGGGCGGTAATCAACAGTATTTTTGTCAATATCCACCAGCATTTCTTCGGCAATTTTGCGCAGGCGTGCTTCAGTGTAACGCATAGCTGCAGGTGGGTCACCGTCAACCGATCCAAAATTTCCCTGTCCGTCAACCAAAGTATACCGCATGCTCCAATCCTGAGCCATACGCACCATGGTATCATACACCGATGCATCACCGTGCGGGTGATATTTTCCCAATACTTCTCCTACAATACGAGCCGATTTTTTGTAGGGCCTGTTAGAGGCAAGCCCCAGTTCGGTCATACCATACAACACCCTGCGATGCACGGGCTTCATGCCGTCCCGCACATCGGGTAACGCTCTTGAAACGATTACTGACATCGAATAATCGATGTAAGCCGTTTTCATTTCATCCTCAATGTTAATGGGAATAATTCTATCTTCTGCCATACTTGTTGTGAATAGTCCTTCTTAAAACATCGCAAATTACTGCAAACCCCAGCGTTTACGGGCATTTTAAGAGTGAAAATTCCCACATAAATAAAGTGTTTTGTGGATAAGAAAACGTATTAAAAATATGTTGTTTCAAGTCTATTTTTGCCACCTGAGCCGGGTATGGAATATTACGTTTGGATAACAACTGCCGTTTATATCTTTTTCATTTTGCTGGAGAGCATTTTAAGTAAGCTCGGCCAGCGAAATTTATACGATGTAAAAGACTCGGCCCTGAGTTTATGGCTTGGAATGGCCGGTGTGGCAACAGATTTAACCATGAAGGCTTTTACCTTCGGGATACTTGATTATGTAGCTCGCCACTTTGCTTTTTGCCATATTGAAAACGGGTTATACTATTGGGCAGGCTTGTTTTTCGCTCAGGATTTTTGCTTTTACTGGCTTCACCGCACCGAGCATTACAGTCGTTTTTTCTGGGCTGTTCATGTAAATCATCATTCGTCAGAGAAATTTAATTTTTCGGTAGCCCTCAGGTCGTCTGCCCTGCAGCCTCTTTATCGCTGGGTGTTTTTTGCTCCCTGTGCCCTGTTGGGGTTTAACGGGTTCGACATCATGTTTATGTATGCCATTAACCAAACCTATGCCTTTTTTGTGCATACCGAAACGGTGGGTAAGCTGGGCTTTTGGGAAAAATGGTTTGTTACCCCTTCGCATCACCGGGTGCACCACGCAAGTAATGTAAGCTACCTGGATAAAAATATGGGGCAGGTACTTATCATCTGGGACAAACTGTTTGGAACATTTGCAGAGGAAACAGAACAACCTGTTTACGGACTTACCAAAAACGTTGGTTCATATAACCTCGTTCATGTTATTTTTCATGAATGGAAAAATATTCTGAGGGATTTGCGCAAGCCGGTGAGTATGCCCTTTAAAATAAAATATTTATTTGCCCCTCCGGGGTGGAGCCATGACGGCAGCACAAAAACATCGGAACAGTTACGACAGGAATTAAAATCAAATCAAAAGTAAAGTTTTACTCAGCTTAGCTCATATTTGCGTTGTTATGGTTTTAGAAAAAAGGTGGTTCAGGTGGCTGAGAAATATTTTCTCAGGTTTTCTTCTTTACCTGGCGCTGGTAGATTTAAATGTTTTTTATTTATTCGGCCCTTCCCCTTCGGTCAACGAACTGCGCAACCCGCAAATTGCCATTGCTTCCGAACTATACACCAGAGATTCTGTTTTAATAGGGAAATACTTTAAAGAGAAACGAAGTCCGGTGAGGCTAACCGATGTGGCTCCTGTTTTTGTTGATGCCTTAGTTGCCACTGAAGATATACGGTTTTATGACCATCATGGAATTGATTTGAAATCGGCTTTGGGAGGTGCCTTCTCCACCGCCACCGGTGATAAGCGTGGAGGGAGTACCATCACGCAGCAATTGGTAAAAAATCTTTTTCGCACGCGGCACACCCAATCAAGGGGGTTGCTGAGTAAAATTCCGGGGTTGCGTACTCTTATTTACAAAACGAAAGAATGGACTACTGCCGTTAAATTAGAATTCAATTACGGTAAAGCCGAAATATTAGCCATGTACCTCAATACTGTTGGGTTTGGAAATAATGCCTATGGAATAAGGGTTGCTTCGGTTACTTACTTTAACAAAGAACCCATACAACTCACCACCGAGGAAGCTTGCCTGTTGGTGGGTATGCTTAAGGCTACTTCTACCTATAACCCGATATCAAAACCCGAGGCGGCATTAGAACGCAGAAATGTAGTGATTGCTCAATTGGGTAAATACAAGTCATTATCACAGGCACAGGTTGATTCGCTAAAACAACTTCCGGTGTTGCTTGATTTATCATCGAAATTAAAAGAAGAAGAACAGGACTCTTACCTGCGCACTGCTGCCAAAGAATCAATTGAAAGCTGGTGTGAGGAAAACGGCTATGATATTTACCGTGACGGATTGCGTATTTATACTACCATCGATTCAAAACTGCAATCATTGGCCGAGCAGGCTGTGAATGAAAAGATGCGGGAAATACAGCGCAGGTTTAATAATCACTGGGAAGGACGTAATCCATGGGTAGATGAAGACAAACACGAGATCAAAGGTTTTTTGCAAAATTACATGCAGCGCACCCCGGTTTATAAATCTCTGAAAAAACAATTTGGCGAAGATTCAATAAGCATTGATTCATGTTTGAATGTAAAAAAAACAATGCGCGTATTTACATGGTATGGAGAAAGGGACACCACTTTTTCGAGTTACGATTCGGTGAGGTATTACCTTACCCTGATGCAAACCGGACTCATGACCCTCGATCCTTTTACACGCCATATTAAAGCATGGGTGGGCGGAATCAGTCATAAGTATTTTAAATACGACCACGTAAACCAAAGCAAACGACAGCCGGGTTCCACTTTTAAACCATTTGCCTATTGTACGGCTATTGATAAAGGATACAGTCCGTGCGACCGTTTTTACGACCAGCCGGTGCATATTAAATATTCGGAAAACGGAAAAAATAAAGTGTGGTCTCCGCAAAACAGCGACTGGGTATTTACGGGTTACCATATGAGTTTACGATGGGCTATGGCAAAATCATGCAATTCGGTTACGGCTCAGCTTACCGAAAAGGTGGGTTGGGATAATGTAGTGGATTATGCCCACCGCTGCGGCATTAAATCATCACTGGCAAAAGTACCTTCCATTTGTCTTGGCTCAAGTGTGGTAAACCTGCAGGAAATGGTAAATGCCTATGGAACATTTTTAGCCGAAGGAATGTATGCCGAACCGGTGCTGGTAAATAAAATTTATGATAGGGAGGGGAAATTACTGATAGAATTTAAAGCGCAATCCAAACGCGTATTAGATGAAGAAACAGCCTGGCTGATGGTGTGGATGCTGAGGGGCGGAATGCAGGAACCCGGAGGCACTTCGCAAGCTTTGTGGGAATACAAACTATACTGGCAAAAAAATGAGGTTGGCGGGAAAACCGGAACATCAAGCAACCATTCTGACGGGTGGTACCTTGGACTAACAAAAGATTTGGTGACGGGAGTTTGGGTAGGAGCCGATGATCCGAGTATTCACTTCAGGGTATCGGAACTGGGTGAAGGTTCAAAAACGGCATTGCCCATTTACGGACGTTTTATGGAATTGATTTATGAGCATCCGGAAACGGGTATTTTACCTGCTAAATTTCCTGCTCCCAAAGAGAAAATAAAAAGGCAATATCAATGCGGAAACGCTGCTCCGAAAGCCGAAGCTGATTCAACCGGAATAATTCCTGCAATGTCCGATTCGGTTACCATAACCGAATAGTTTAAAACAGGTTCTTTGTCTGGTCGTTGTAAAAAACCGGCTCTTTAATGGCCAGCTTACATTGTTTATTTAATTGCTGAATGGTGTACCTGATTAACTCGGGAGAATACAACTCCTCATGCTGATGCATGAAAAAATAAATGCGCTCTATTCCCTGTTTCATCCAGCTTTTAAGACGCAATACCCATTCGTCAATACGGGAATAATCTGTGGGGTGCAGGCTGTTTCCTACAAATCTGATAAAACATTCGGGGGTAGTTAAATTCATGTGTACACAATCTCTCCGGCCCGCTGCATCGGTTATAATGCTGCCCGCTTTTAATTTGTGAAGTATACGAAACAACTCCTCTCCTTCTTTGCTAAACCATTCGGGGTGGCGCACTTCTACAAATAAATCCAAATCCTTAGGCAATGATTGAATAAAGCGCTCAAAAGTTTCGAGGTGTTTTAATCCCATTTGCGGATGCGGCATAAGAAATACGGGGCCAAGATTTTTTCCGAATGCTTCAATACCTTCAAGAAACTGATCAACATACGCGTTTACCTCTTTCAGCCGCTTGATATGCGTAATCACATCAGTAAACTTTGGGACAAACTTAAATTCCTTTCCAACTTTACTTTTCCAGCCTGTTACCGTAGCACGATCAGGAATTTTATAAAACGTGGCATTTAACTCAATGCTGTTAAAATGTGTAGCGTAATGCGCGAGAAAATCGGCCGCTTTGGTTTTGGGAGGATAAATTTTACCTACCCAATCAGGCCTTCCCCATTTAGCACAACCTATGTAAATTTGGGGAGGCTGTTTTCCTTTGGCGGTCTTTAAAACATCCTTAGTTAGTTTGGTATCTTTTGGCAGCGAATAATCAATGGTGTGTAATTCCGCCTGTTCTGCTTTTCCAAATTCCATATCAATGCATACGGATAAAATTTAAAACTTCCTTTCGGGGTTGGCCTTTTTCAAGTCCTGATAACGTCACCTTTATATGATCATCATCTGCATACGCATATACAATACGCTTGGGGAAATCGTGGCTCAGGTTTTCAAAAATTAACTCTTTACCCATTTTCATCATCATAAACTCTACAGGCTTTCCTTCGTTCTGCGTGGCAATACGCGGGATGTAAAAAATACCCCCGTTTTTATTTTCAAGCATCAGGGATTCTTTAAAAACCGTATCTCCTTTTATTACAAAACATCCTGAACCTTTAAAATGTGTGATGTCTTGTTTTATCCAGCTTTCATAAAATGTACCTCTGTCGGTAGTAAACATCCAATTACCCAGTATCCATTCGCATGGTTTCATATTTTCCTTTTGCGAACAACCGGAAAGTAAAAGCAGTAAAACTAAAAATTTGTTCTTCATCTTACCAATTCCATTGTGAGCGTATCCTGCACATATTTAATTACACCCCGGTGCGGAGTTACAAATAACTGCACATTTATTCCAACGGGTTCAGCCGGAACCACTGCATTTATCCAGTAAACAGGCTTATACCAATGAGTCGAAATTTGCACCGAATCGTAGCGCTGGTAACTGCACCATACCGTTTCGGTATCGCTTACATTGTATTGATAACTGTCGGTTATTTTATTGGGGAAAAAGGCAAGTGTATTGCCATTAAAATCTATTTTTACCCGAGGTCCGTTCAGGCTGTTTTGTTCGGTTGAATGGGTAAATTTATTACTCCCAATGGTAAAGCCGGTGAGCTCATAAGAAGTCATAAAAAGATCCTTACAGTCGGTGCCACCCTCCGGATATTGCCAACCGGTGCGCGAAGCATTAATAGTGAGCGGTTGTGAAAAGGAAGTATCATCAGCCGATTTAAAAATAAAATCGTTTGTTACCGAATCCATAAACCAAACTGCCGTAGCCGAGTCAATAACACCCGGACGAATGATGGTATTACATTCTTTCCGGCACGAGAAAAAAGCAACTGTAACCAAACAAAAAAGCATTATGCGCATAGCTTCAAAGGTAATTCAGATTTCTATATCCTTCAAAATTCTCCATTCTGCCGGATAATAATTATTCATGCGATTGGGCATTACTTTCATCCAGCCCAGCCGTTTCCCTTTGTAGTTAGCTGTAGCCCACCCCTTGGGCCAACCGGATTCAGGTTTAAGCGAGCCTTTTTTTAAATAAAGCAGTGCGTTGCTTAAATCAAGTTCTACTGCCGGGGTTTGCTCATGAAGTGCAGTGCTCAAGGCCAGTTCATGCGATGGAATCAAATCATCTCCTGCCAGCTTCCCTATTGGAAAACCACATTGCACAATACTTAAACGGGTTGACAAACGCGCATATACTTCGGTCATAAAAGCGGGCATAGCATAAATTTGCTCTTTGCCCATTACAAAACTAAACGAGGCAGGATTAGTAAGCCATTTAGTAAGAACAGCAGCTTGTTTTGGCGGCAGGAAACTGAGTTTTTTACCCGATACTTCTTCCCCATTATCTCCGCTTGTTTTTTGTAAACAGGCCATAAACAATCCCTCCCCTTTTACCTTATGCGGATAAAAACGATATCCTTTTACCCCGTTTAACGAGGATGCCGTAATTCCCCATTCAGGTGGTACATTTATAGAAACGCTTTCCCATATTCCGCTGTCAAGTAACCGCTGCATTTGCTCTTCGTTTTCTTCATTGGCGAAAGTGCACGTACTGTAAACTAAAAAACCGTCCTTTTTTACCAAGGCAGCGGCCTTATCTAAAATGCGGTTTTGCCGTGAGGCGCAAAGCATAACCTGTTCGGGGCTCCATTCATTACGTGCCTTTTCATCTTTTCTGAACATGCCCTCGCCCGAGCAGGGAGCATCTACCACCACTACATCAAAACAGCCTTCCAGAAATTCAAAATCTGCCGGGTCATTATTGCTTAACAGCATATTTGGATTTCCCCACTTAACGAGGTTTTGTTTTAAGGGCTGTACCCTTGAGCGAATCACTTCATTGGCTACTAAAAAACTTTGGTCGTTAAGAAGGCTTAGTATTAACGTACTTTTTCCTCCGGGGGCTGCACACAGGTCAAGAATTTTTAGTGGCTGTTTTAAATCGGCTACCTGTGTTAATACCTGATATAAAAACATGGAAGACGCTTCCTGCACATAATAGGCTCCGGCATGAAATAATGGGTCGGAAGTAAAATCGGGGCGTTGTGGAAGGTAATAACCCTGCGGGTGCCATGGAACAGGTTGCCATGACGGGGGAATAGCAATGGTTTTGGCAGGATTTACCCTGACTGAAACCGGAACGGGTTGTTGAAATGATTCAAAAAACGCATTGGCCTCAATGTCCTGTTGTTTTTGAATGCGCGAACGAAATAAATCGGGTAACTGCACCTGAATAGTTAGAGAGCGGGATACGGGACTCGAACCCGCGGCCTTCAGTTTGGGAAACTGACGCTCTACCAACTGAGCTAATCCCGCTAATTATTTTTATAGCACGAAATTAAAGAAGTTATTGATTTATTCAAGGCCGGAGCCGGGCTTTTCAAAAATGATTTATATGCTTAACTTTGATTCAATGAAACAGGTACTTTTTTTTCTACTAGCCCTCTGCGTAAATCAGTTGAGTGCCCAAACCCGATTTGACTCGATTGATATTACCCAATACACTATTCACTTAAAAATTAACCAATCGGCTAAAACTATTTCAGGATATACCGAACTTACGGTTAAATCAAAAGTAACCTCGTTGCAGGACATTCTTCTCGATTTGTTAAAACTCACTGTTGACTCGGTAAAAATCAATAACCTCAAAGTTTCTTTTCAGTATAACGATACACTGCTAAAAGTAAAAACTGCCTCTGTGCTGGCGCAAAACGATTCAGTAAAAGTTTCAGTTTTCTATCATGGAGCCCCTGTTTCTGATGCCACCTGGGGAGGATTTTATTTCAATGGTCAGTATGCCTATAATATGGGAGTTGGTTTTGCTGCCAACCCAAATAGCTTCGGGCGGGTTTGGTTTCCGTGTTTAGATGATTTCCGCTCCCGTTCGGCATTTGATTATTATATCACCACCGATACCGTTAACAAAGTTTTTTGCAACGGGCTGTTGCAGGGAACACAGGTTACCGGCAGTAACGAGCGTACCTGGCACTGGAAGGAAACTCATTTAATTCCTGTTTATCTTTCGTCCGTGGCGGTTGCCCCCTACGCATCCATTACCCGCACTTTTCACAGCCGCCTTACCGGTAAAAACATTCCGGTTATACTTAATGCGCTTGCTTCTGATACGGCAAAACTACGAGCCTCTTTTAAAAACCTGGATAGTGCCCTTTACATATTTGAAGAAGTGTTTGGGCCCTACCCGTTTGACAGAATAGGATACAATGTGGTACCTTTTGGTGGTGGCGCTATGGAACACACAGGAAATATTGCCTATCCGCTGT
>JAIBAK010000043.1 GCA_019695215.1 Bacteroidia bacterium
AAGTGGAAACAGGTATTCGTACTTCTAACCTTATTCAAATAAAAAACGGACTTTCGGCCGGAGACACGATTGCCACCACGGCATTGATGCAACTGAAAAAAGGGAGCAAAATAAAACTTCTCAACACTAAATAAGATGAGTTTAAGTACAACCAGTATCAACAGACCTGTTCTGGCTACGGTGATGTCCATCCTCATCGTGTTGTTTGGCCTTATCGGTTATTCTTTTCTTGGCGTTCGTGAATATCCGTCCATCGACCCGCCTGTAATTAATGTGCGCACCGCCTACACAGGAGCGAGTGCCGAGGTGATTGAATCGCAGGTGACCGAACCGCTTGAAAAATCCATTAACGGAATTGCCGGAATCCGATCTATTTCTTCAGCCAGTAATCTGGGCACTTCGCAAATAACGGTTGAGTTTAACCTCGATGCTAATTTAGAAGAAGCCGCCAATGACGTGCGCGATAAAGTATCGCAGGCCGTGCGCCAGTTACCGCAGGATATTGATGCACCGCCTGTAGTATCAAAAGCCGATGCTAATTCGGATGCCATTATCTCCATGACGGTGCGAAGCAGCACCAGAAACCAGCTGCAGCTAAACGATTATGCCGAAAACGTATTGCTGGAGAAATTACAAACCATTCCGGGAGTAAGTACCATACAGGTATGGGGGCAAAAACGCTATGCTATGCGCATCTGGATGGACCCCGGTAAATTAGCTTCATTCGGACTGACTCCGCTGGACATTAAAGCAGCCCTCGACAAGGAAAATGTAGAGTTGCCGGGTGGCAAAATTGAAGGAAATACAACGGAACTTACCGTGCGCACCATGGGCAAATTCGTTACCGAAGAAGATTTCAATAACCTCATTATTCGCTCTGACAGTACAGGGACCATTAAACTGCGCGATATAGGCACAGCCATGCTGGGTGCCGAAAATGAAGAAACCATGCTGAAGGGAAACGGTACCCCCATGATTGGTTTGGGCGTAGTTCCGCAACCGGGAGCCAATTACATTGATATTGCCGATGAGTTTCATAAACGCATGGCCAAAATTGAGAAAGAAAAACCTGAAGATATTGAACTGAATATTGCCCTTGACAATACTCAATTTATCCGTTCGTCTATTACCGAGGTACAGGAAACATTACTCATTGCCTTTTTGCTGGTGGTATTAATTATTTACTTATTCTTCCGCGACTGGCTCATTGCCATCCGACCGCTCATTGATATTCCTGTTTCGCTTATAGGAGCGTTCTTCATTATGTATATGGCCGGGTTTTCCATCAATGTACTTACCATGCTGGCCATTGTACTTGCAACCGGATTGGTGGTGGATGACGGCATTGTGGTAACCGAAAATATTTTCAAAAAAATTGAGAGTGGTTTATCGGTACGCGAAGCAGCCATAAAAGGAAGTAATGAAATTTTCTTTGCTGTAGTATCCACTTCCATCACACTTGCTATTGTGTTTTTACCCATCATCTTTTTGCAGGGATTTGTGGGACGGCTGTTTCGTGAATTTGGTGTGGTAGTAGCAGGGGCTGTTTTAATTTCGGCCTTTGTATCGTTATCCCTTACCCCAATGCTCAACGTACTGCTTAACCGTAAGCAGCATAAACACACCAAATTTTACGACATGACCGAGCCGTTTTTTGTGAAACTGAATATGGCTTACCATCGCTCATTGGAACGCTTCCTTAAAAAAAGCTGGCAGGCGCTGCTCATTATTATCGCGTCATTCGGTTTAATTGTGTTGTTATTTAAAACCATCAAGTCTGAATTATCTCCTTTAGACGACCGCAGTGTATTGCGCTTAACCGCATCGGCCCCCGAGGGTTCATCGTATGAGTACATGGACAACTACATGAGCAAAATGACACAGTATGCACTGGACTCTATTCAGGAAAAAACAATTATCCTCACTGTAGTGGCTCCGGGTTTTACCGGAAGCGGTGCCGTCAATACAGGCTTTATGCGCGTAGTGCTCACCAATCCGCAGGAACGGAAACGCAGCCAGATGGCCATTGCCGAGCAGTTTCAGAAAGGGGTAAGTAAATTCACCGATGGAAAAGCTTTTGTGGTGCAGGATCAAACCATCAGTGCAGGTGGCGGCCCCCGCATCGGACTGCCCGTTCAGTTTATTTTGCAAAATCAGAATTTTGAAAAGCTGCGCGAGTTTCTGCCAAAGTTTATGGAAGAGGTAGCCAAACATCCCACCTTTCAGGGTAACGATGTGAACCTAAAATTCAATAAACCTGAATTGTATATTACCATTGAACGCGACAAAGCCAAAGCATTGGGCGTATCGGTGATGGACGTGGCTCAAACCCTGCAATTAGCCTACAGCGGTGTGCGCTATGCCTATTTTAATATGAACGGAAAACAATATCAGGTAATAGGGCAAATGGACCGCGAAAACCGTGACGAACCATTGGATTTAACATCGCTTTATGTTCGCAATACACAGGGAAAACTGATTCAGTTAGACAATATGGTAACGGTAAGTGAGCAAACCAGTCCGCCACAGTTGTATCATTACAACCGCTACAAATCGGCTACCGTTTCGGCCGGACTTGCGCCCGGAAAAACCATTGGTGACGGGGTGAAAGCCATGCAGGAAATCGCCCGAAAAGTACTTGACGATTCATTTACCACCGACTTAGCCGGCCCCTCGCGCGACTTTACCGAAAGTTCATCCAATACTTCCTTCGCATTTTTACTTGCATTAGTATTAATTTACTTAGTGCTGGCTGCGCAATTTGAAAGTTTTACGGATCCGCTCATCATCATGATTACCGTTCCGCTTGCTTTAGCCGGAGCGTTGCTGGCTCTGTGGTATTTTGACCAAACCTTAAATATTTTTTCACAAATAGGCATCATCATGCTCATAGGGCTGGTTACTAAAAACGGAATTCTGATTGTAGAATTTGCCAATCATAAAAAAGCGGAAGGACTTTCCAAACGCGATGCAGTGCTCGAAGCCTCCGTGCTGCGTTTGCGACCTATTTTAATGACAAGTCTTGCCACCATACTGGGAGCCCTTCCTATTGCACTGGCTTTGGGAGCGGCCGCCAACAGCCGCATGCCTATGGGTATTGCCATCATTGGCGGACTGGCCTTTTCTTCTTTCTTCACCCTGTATGTGGTACCCGCCATGTACACCTATTTATCACGTACTAAAAAACAGAAAGGAAACCTTCACGCATGAAAAAGCTCCTGATTCTTTTTGTTGGATTGTGTAGTTTTAAAAGCTACTCCCAATCGCTGCTCACCCTGGATGAAGCAGTAAAACTAACCCTGCAAAACAATTTTGACATACAGCTGGCCAAAAATAACACTGATATATCAGTAACTAACAACACAGCCGGTAATGCAGGCATGCTCCCCACCCTTAATGCCACCGCAGCCACAGGCGGAAGCAATACCAATATCAACCAGAACCTGGCCGATGGCCGCACCATTAACCGGAGCGGAGTACCTTCCAATTCGCTGAGCGCAGGCGCCATGCTCAACTGGACTTTGTTTGACGGAATGGGCATGTTTATTAACCGAACCCGTTTACAGCAAATGCAGGAAACCGGAGAGCAGAATTACCGGCTGCAGGTGGAAAACAGCCTGTATGAAGTGATGATTCAATATTACACCATCGTGAAAATACAATACATGGTAAAGGTGAATCAAAGCAATGTGAGTGTATCGGCTGAGCGGTTGAGGTTGGCCGAAAACCGTTACCAGGCCGGAACAGGTTCTAAACTCGATTTCCTGCAAAACAAAGTGGATTATAACAACGACCGCTCGGCCCTGCTCACGCAGCAATATACACTGGATGCAGCCAAAATGCAGTTGAATGTATTAATGGCCCGTGATGCCGCCACCCCGTTTGCCGTAACCGATTCCATTACCTCAGAGTTGATGCCCGAGTACGGACTGCTGCAAAAAGATATGACAGCTAAAAACAATACGTTAAAACTGATGGAGCTGAATAAAAACGTAGCCGCTCTGAATATAAAAAGTATCCGTGCACAACAGCTTCCTAAAATAAGTTTGAATGCAGGTTACAATTACAACCGTTCCAAAACCACAGCAGGTTTTATGCTGCTCAATCAAAATCAGGGGGCCGTGTATGGATTAAATGCTACCGTACCGCTGTTTAACGGTTTTAACCTGAACCGGCAATACCGCGAGGCCCAATTGGTGTGGAAAGGCACCAGCCTGCAATACCAGAAACAACAGTTACAATTAAACAGCGCATTAAGTGCGGTGTACCTGCGCTATCAACGCAACAAAGAATTGCTGCTGCTGCAGCAAGAAAACACCGAAGTGGCCCGGCAAACGGTAGCCATTGCCCTGGAGAAATACCGCACCGGCAGCAGTACCCTGCTCGATGTAAAAAACGCCCAGCAAAATTTACTCAATACCGAGAACAACTACATTTCGGTGCTGTACGAAGTAAAAGCTGCCGAACTGGAATTAATGAAACTAAGCGGAAACCTGATTAAGGGGAATTAAGTAATTAGATAAATATATATGGTAGCCTAACCTGAGTTCTTCAATATCCCTTCTATCAGGTTTCTTTTCACTTCATCATTTAATGTAGTTGAGTCAAGTATTTCAACTAAAATATCTTTTACTTTCTGTAATTCCCCTGACGAATTGGTAAACACCCCTTTTTGGTCAGAAAGCAGGAGCATAAGATATAAACTTATATTTAGTACAGAGCAAATTTTTGCAAGCACATTGATTCGTATTTCAACATATCCGCTTTCCAACCTTTGAATATTTGATTGGTTGATTCCGGTTTTCAAAGCAAGATATTCCTGAGAGTAGCCTCGGGTTATTCTAATCATACGGATATTTTTACCTAATAAGGAATTTAGTTCAGCGTTTTCAGGCTTCATAAAATTAAAACTATATCAATTTTAGTAAAAAAAGTTTGATTATGCGCCTTTCGCATTATTTTTTTCTTGTCCGTTTCATCCATTACTAAGAAATTCGACTTATCGTTTAACCTAAATAATGAGATATGAAAACATTAAAAAACTTTACCGCCTCTGGTCTTTTGCTCTTTTTTTCCCCTTTAATTTAATGGCCCAGCTTAGCGGCACAACCCCAAACCCACTATTTACCCTAAGTCAGGATTTAGGTATTGGCACCAGCACACCAGGGGCGCAAGTGGAAATTGCCAGCACCAACTCCGGAGCTACAACAGGCCTTTTACTATCGCGAGCCACATTCAATTCTGTAAATCCGCAGCCTTTTCTTGAAGTAATAAGAGGAACGGCAACAAAATTTATCCTTGACGACAAAGGCTTTGTTGGAATCAATAATCCTTCTCCGCTGGCCCTTTTAGATGTCAAATCAGGAACAACGGCAAACACCAAAATTGCTATTTTCGGAACAACCGCTCAAAGCGGACAAGGCTCACGACAAATGTTTTTTGTTAATTATTTAGGCAACCAAGCTTTCTCGGATATAAGCCGATCCGGTGATAATGGAATTTTTTGGAGCGATGGCCAACAAAGTACCACATGCTATGATGAGAACAACAACCCTTACACCTGTTATGAAAACAACCTGGGCGGCTTTGTGCTCGCCCCCTTTAACACCCAAAATAATATTGCCAAAGGGCTGCGTATTGATGGGCTGGGTAATGTGGGAATTGGAATTCACTCTCCGGCCGAAAAATTAGAAGTAGCAGGCAATATTCGCTGCACCAAAATAATTGTTAATGCCCAGTGGTGGGATAAGGTATTTGCCAGCGATTACCAGTTGATGAGCCTGCACCAGCTTGAACAATATATATTAACCAATAAACACCTGCCCGATATGCCCACCGATGCCCAAGTGCAGCAAAACGGAGTAAGCGTAGGCGATGTGGAAGCTATTTTACTTAAAAAGGTAGAAGAACTTACCCTCTACATTATAGAATTGAATAAAAAATTAGAAGCCCAGCAAAAACAAATTGAGTCTTTAAAAGATTAATCCTAAATTTGATTTCATGAAAAGATGGATTACCATTTCCTGGTTGATGGCTGCAATGGTGCTAACACTATTGTTTACTAACAGCTGCCAACATTGCAACGACCCTACTGACCCCGATTGCGGGAATTACAATCCCTGCTATGACGTGGATGGAAAGGCGGATTTTGAATGCGCTCCTTATCTGCTAGAGAACACTGACCTGCTCACAAAATGTGACACCCTCATTGCCGGGTCATTGTTAGCATGGATTGGAAGTAGAAAAGAATATGATACCTACAAGTGGAAAATAGGTAGCGATACCAATTATCGCAAGGGCAAATCGTTTTCAATATACTTTGACAAACCTTATGGTACCATTGCTGTAACTTTAATTGGCACCAGAAAGCCAAAGCCCTACTGCCTACCCGGTGATGACGGGGTAGACACGTTTACAAAATCCATTACTATCGTTGACTTTAAAGCCACTGTGTTAGATGGATCTTATAGGGGAAGTTTTATTCATAACCCAAGTGAAACTTTCGACATTCAAATTGCACATGATGATGAGATGCAAAGTAAAACTGGTAGTTATTGGGGGTTATATGGACTTTTCCCCTCTTGTAATGTGGTTCTTGGCCTCTCCTATGGTTATAAGCAATTTACAAGTAGTACAAGCCACACGGTATCCGGCACCTGTTACTACATGGCAAGAGAAGTATATGGAACTTTAGATGCCTCCAATCAAATCATCACTATCACTGCTGTAACGAATGCTGACTGGGCTTTAACCGGCAAAAAAGAAACCGTCACATTTATCGGTAAACGTCTCTAACTTTTATTAACCATTTTTATGAAAAGAATTCTATTATCAATCATAACCATATTACTCATTTGCCTTGCCAGCAAGGCACAGAATACCACCTGTCCGGAACAGGGCATTCGTACAGACCCAAATAATCCTTACGAAACACGCACAACACCTGTTGACCCCAATGGCACTGTTATTTACCTGAACAATGGGAAATTTGACTGGCGGCAGAATTATTATGCATGGTGGCAACAGGTATCACCAAGTGTTTGGCTAAGTTCACAAATAAATTCTCCCTACACCACCATCAATAATCCAAACCTACAGAATTATATTAGTGTGTTGCCTCCAGACAATAAGCCTGAAGATGGCTGGGAACTGATTAGCTTTCACTTTGGCAAATTCTATAATGGAAGCTTTGTTCAGGAAGACCACCCAAGGTTCATTTTGTATAATCGCTATACCGGTGTACTAAGGGTATTCTTTTACTATAATCTATCGGTTGCCAATGGCACTTACGAAATGGCTAGAATCAGGTTGTCTTTCAAGGATAATAACCCTGGTTATAAACAATCTGCTTTATTAAGTCATTCCGAAAGAACTGTAGAGCCTTTGGATCAATTTGCAAAACGCCTTGGGTTTGCCAATGTGCACAACGAAACAAACCATAATACAGGACAATGGATAGTAGCTGATTTTCCTATGGCTTATGATCCGTGTACATGCATCAATGAGTATTCTCAATTGGAAATAACTGTCGATCTGGTAATGACCTCAACGGTTTCCATTACGGGCAGGATAGTCACATCTGATAATTTACATGTTACCAACAAAGCTAAGTCCAGCAATTTCCCAACAAACTATCATGGCACTTTAGCAAGCCGTATTACTCAGGGGGGACTTGAGATTATTAGCGAAGGACAAAAAACCTTTGGTGATTTCAATAAGTTTATTAACGACTTGAATACCATTATGGGTACAGAGAAGCAAAGTAAAGCCAAAGATGGAATGACAACCGAACTCGCAACAATTCCACCACTGCCTACAGTTGGCTTTCTTCCCGAGCTTGAATCAGTAAAACGGCTAATAGAGTTTTTTGTAGCTGGTGGCCGATATAGTAGCAGCAATGGATCTGGACTAACTCCCATCACTTTCGAAGCAGATGTGAATCTGGAAGGAACAATTATTAACGATGTTCAAGGAACCTATCAATACCTAACTGTCCCAGGGTCTATCCGTCCGGCAGGTTCCTTAGATGACGATCAACCCATGTATAATGAAGTTTTAGGCGTATTCTCATTACTTGAGACGCCTGAACTTGAATTTGTTGATTACCTCCGTTCTCCTTTTACCTGCCTTCAATCAACAACATCGCCTCCTGCAGTTCGCCACTTCAAGGTAAAAAAGCCCATACAGTTTGCAGTAAATCCGGCTGCTCATCTGGAAATTGAAAAATTTGAAGCTACCTTTACTATCAACTATGATGCAGATGAAATTTATGGCAATCTCCCACGAGTGGACTTTTTCAATGACGCTCCCCATTCATATTCTATTCCACTTGGCTTCACTACACCAAGATACTTTCCCAGGCCTTATGAAGAACCTGTTCAAGGCCAAAACCTCGCCTCATTAACTTATGAAGAACGCCTAAACCGAATAGGCATGGGCATCGAAACCTGGAATGACGACTTTCCGAATAGCGGTGCTGCAATTCTAAATACCACCTGGCTACCTGTGGGAGCGATTCAAGACCAATCGTTCATATTATACCGTGATGCATACTGGGATCTTTTAAATGCGTTTCCGTGCAATGATGGACTAGGGCGTTTTGGTGACCCCGAAATTAAATTTAAGATTCGCATTGTTTTTAAAAGAACAGACGACCCAAATGCCGAAAAAGTAGTTCTCATATCTACGTATAAAGTAAAGTTCACTCCCCATCCTTTGTTATTATCAAATCCTGGGGCATTTACATTTTTACCGCTTCTTCAGTTGAATGAAGAGCCTCCGTTGTTCATAGCCAACCCTGGTCCTACTTATTTCACCTCTGTAAATAATTTAGTTCCCTCCGGTATGGAGTACCTCAATTTTTACCGCATACCGGTTGATCTGGAGTTGGAAAATACACCGGTAGGCCCCGGCACAGTGCAGGCCATTAACAGCATTAAAATAGGCAACAATGTAACCGTTGCCCCAGGCACCATTTTTAATGCGAGTAAACAGATTACGGTTGACCCTGTGAACAATATTGACCCAACTGTGGTGATGCAACTGCAATACCCTACTGCCAATGCGGCATTAAATCCCGAGAGTATAAAAACTACCGACTTTTCATCTATTTGCAATAACCTTAACAAATACAATCCGATTGTTCCGGAAGCAGA
Source organism: Bacteroidia bacterium (assembly GCA_019695215.1). GTDB lineage: Bacteria > Bacteroidota > Bacteroidia > UKL13-3 > UKL13-3 > JAGPCK01. The sequence continues at coordinate 9,156 of JAIBAK010000043.1, forward strand.
AACTGCTCCACCAATGCCACAAGAAAAAGCAAATGCGACCACTCAACCAAATGATTTTGCCATTTACCCGAACCCTGCAAGCCATCAGGCTAAAATTGTTTACAGCATTGCAAAAGATGCCCATGCAAAGATTACCGTAACAGATGCCATGGGCAAAGAAGTATTCATCTTGGTAAACGGTTTTCACACACAGGGGCAATACATTCAAAGCATAGATGCCTCCCTGCTCCCGCCCGGCATTTTCTTTTGTCGCTTAGAACGTAATGGAGAAGTTACAATTAAAAAATTTACCATCATTAAATAATTTTAGCTCAGTAATGCACTCAAAGAGGTCACCTTCGGGTGGCTTCTTTGTTATAAAGTGGTACAAATAATTAAGAGAACCCAAATAATAGAACCCAGCAAAAACAAATTGAATGCCTAACGAATTAATGTTAAATTTGTGTTGATGAAAAACTGGATTACAATTTCCTGTTTGATGGCTGCAATGGTGCTAACACTATTATTTACCAACAGCTGCCAACATTGCAACAACCCTACTGACCCCGATTGCGGGAATTACAACCCCTGCTATGGCGCGAGTAATGTAGCCGATTTTATGTGTACAGAGTACCTTGATGAGAATACGGATTTGCTGGTAAAATGTGATACCCTCATCATGGGAAATATCAGTTGGTTTAATTCAAAATCCAACTACTTAATTTACGATTGGCAAATTGGAAGCGACACCAACCACAGGCATAGTAAGGAGTTTAATATCTACTTTGACAAATCATTTGGCACCATCCCAATAACTTTAATCGGTAAACGTGCCCCAAACCCCAAGTGTATTCCAAATGATGATGGGGTGGATACTTTTACCAAACCCATCACCATTGTTGATTGGAAAGCCTCACCATTAATTGGTAAGTTTTCAGGAAGTTTGGTAAGTAATCCTACACAGATTTTTACAATTGAAATAAAGGAGAATACCTCCATCCAAAATTTAATAATGAATTCCCCAATACTTCTTAATTTACTGAATACGTGTGATGGTATTTATAATATTTCTATTGGATACAAACAATTTCGAAGCCCCATCGGTGCTGCATCTTACTCACCCACTGGATCGTGTTATAAAATTACGGATATTAGCGGATCCCTTGATATCAGTAACCAGATTATAACCATCACCTATATCTCTGACTACGGACACATTACAGGTAAAATAAAGACTGAAACTTTTATTGGCAAACGACAACCTTAAGTATAAACATATGAAAAAATATTTATTTATTCTTTTATCTATTACGTCCTCATTGAGCACTCTACTGGCGCAGAATACTTGTACTGATCAGGGAACGACTACAAATCCTGATAATCCCTTCGAACCACGAACTACACCAACAGACCCAAACGGAACGGTTGTTTTTCTTAATAATAAATTCGATTGGAGAACTAATTATTACAATTGGTGGGAGCAAATTAATGGTAATTGGTTAAGTAGTCAGATACTTTCACCATACACTTCAATAAACAACCCTAATCTTGTAGGATATATTGACAAAATACCTGCGGACAACCGACCTGAAGACGGTTGGGAACTAATTACATACGGATTTGGAAAGTTTTACAATGGCAATTTCAATCAGGAAGATCATCCAAGGTTTATTTTGTATAACCGTTATACCGGAGTGTTGCGCATTTTTCTTTATTACAATATGCCGATATCACATTCCAATTACCAAACCGGAAGAATTCGATTATCTTTTAGTTCAAATACCACAAACACGTATCAATCTGCGATATTAACCTACACTGAAAGTATTCCCGTTCCACTTGATGAATTCACGAAACGGCATGCCTTTAATAATATAAACGAGATTAACGTAACTACAGGGGAGTGGCTTGTAGCTGATTTCCCAATGGCATACGATCCATGCACTTGCTTAAATACTTATGATTTGTTGGAAGTGAAATTAGATTTAATTGAAAACTCCTCGGTGACCATTGAAGGCCGTATATCAACACTAGACAATTTGATTGTGGTGAACAAAGCAAAGTCAAATAATTTTCCTGCCGACTATAAAGGAACTCTTGGTTCCAGAATCGTTGCCGGTAGCCTAGACATGATTAATCAGGGACAAAAAACGTTTAATTCATTTTCTGAATTTTACGCTGACCTAAATACAATTTTACTGCACGAAAAAACCAGTAGATCTAAGGATGCTAAAGTTGATGAAGTAGTAAATAAAATACCTTTATTAATCGATGCAATACCATATCTAGAGTCGGCCAAAGGACTGATAGAATTTTTTACTGGAGGGGGAATGGAATCTAATGGAAACGCGATTAGTCCGATTTCGTTCGAAGCCGATGTTAACCTGAGCGGAACAATTGAAACAACGCAACCAGGCACTTATCAGTATTTAGTAGTGCCAGGCTCAATACCACAATCATCCGCCCAGCTAAACTATATTCCTATGTATAATGAAATATTGGGCGTGTTTAATTTGGTAGAAACTCCAGAACTGGAATTTACTGATTACCTTCTTACACCTACACCGCAGTGTTCACCTGCTTTTACTTCACCACCGGCTGTAAGGCAGTTTAAAGTAACAAAACCCATTGCCTATGCAGTAAACCCTGCAGCCCACTTGGAAATAGAAAAGTTTGATGCAACTTTTACAATTACCTATGACAAAGACGAAATATTTGGGCCTAATCAACCTATTGGAGATTTTTTTGATGACCCAATTTATAATCCAGTAATTAGTATGTCAGGCTCGGTAAATGGCCCTATTTTCACCAACAGATATTTCCCTCGTCCATTTGAAGAATTTGTTCCCGGATACCCTTTTAATACTTTACCGTATGAAGAAAGAATCAACAGAATTGGCATGGGAATAGAAACCTGGAATGATGACTTTCCGAATAGCGGCCAGGTGGTACTAAACACCTCTTGGGTTCCGGTTGGGGCTATTCAGGACCAATCTTTCATGTTATACCGAGATGCCTACTGGGACAATAATCCTTATGGACTTTGTTATGATGGTTTTGGCCGATTTGCTGATCCTATCATCCGTCTTAAAGTTCATATTACTTTTCGAAGGACAGATAACCCCAATGCCCAAAAGGTAACATTTATTGCATCATACAAAGTTAAGTTTACTCCGCATCCATTCTTATTAAGTAATCCTGGGGCATTTACGTTTACCCCATTATTACAAACAGAAGAAGGAACTGTGCTAAACCCAGGACCTGTTTTTACTTCAATAAATAATCTTGTACCAATGGGCACTGAATATTTAAACCTCTACCGGTTACCCATAGACCTTGATGTTTCAAATACCACTTTGGGCCCCGGAACTGTTTCTGCAATCAGGTCAATTCACATTGGAGACAATGTTACCATTGCATCGGGCACCACCCTTAAAGCCAGCAAGGAAATAACCATTGACCCAACCAATGTAATTGACCCAACTGTAAGCACTCAATTGGAATATCCTACCTCCAATGCCAACCTCAATCCTGAGCAGATGAAAACTACCGACTTTTCATCTATTTGCAATAACCTTAACAAATATAATCCGATTGTTCCGGAAGCAGAAACTGCTCCACCAATGCCACAAGAAAAAGCAAATGCAACCACTCAGCCAAATGATTTTGCCATATACCCGAACCCTGCAAGCCTTCAGGCTAAAGTTGTTTACAGTATTGCAAAAGATGCCCATGCAAAAATTACCGTAACAGATGCCATGGGCAAAGAAGTATTCATCCTGGTAAATGGTTTTCATGCACAGGGGCAATACATTCAAAGCATAGATGCCTCCCTGCTCCCACCCGGCATTTACTTTTGTCGCTTAGAACGTAATGGAGAAGTTGCAATTAAAAAGTTTACCATCATTAAATAAGTTTAGTTCTACAAAGAGGTCACCTTCGGGTGGCTTCTTTGTTTATAAGTAGAACAAATGATTATGAGAACACCAAATAATATAACCCAGCAAAAACAAATTGACCTGCTCAGAAATTGATGGTAAATTTGAATGATACTTTAACTGTTCTCCTATGAAGAGAAATATTTTTATCCTTCTTGTTCTCGTGTTGTTGTATAACTCTTGCAGACACGATATACCGGAGCAACTCTGTAAAGAGTATGTAATCCCTTCGGAAGGGTTTAAGGTGTATGAAATACTTGATCTCTCCACCTTTTCGGCTGAGTCCGATATTGAACTGGAAACAGATACTATTTTCCGTGATGCTACCTTTAGAGCCATTTTGCCTTACGATAAATACACCTGGATTATTGGTGCCGACACAACCAGACGTTATGGTAAACAGGTGCACCTTTATTTCTCCAACCCAAACGGATGGGGATTAGTAAGAGTAACCATGATTGGGGAGCGCAAACCCAATTTGCTTTGCAACCCGTTGGATGACGGAGTGGATACCTTTACCAAAACGGTATACAATGTCCCCATCGGTCAACTTGGATATTACGGAACCTATGAAGGGTATGATGTTGAAAAACCGGACAGCGTTTACCGGATTGATATCAGGCAAATCACCGGTTTCGAAAAAGACTGGACCATGGGTATTGACTCCATTAAATCAGATTGCATCATTATTCCGGGAGATCCCAATACCCCGTACTTCTACCGGCTTATTGCTGTTCCCAGAGCACATACCTTTTTCGGTGATTGCGACTGCAATAATTATTTGTACGGAGTTTACAACAAGAAAAAAAATATCATCTCGATTAAAAGATCCTATATAGAAAGGCCTTCAAACAATAAGGTAACCCGATTGTTTATTGGACACAAAATTTAAAGCCATGAAAGTGATTCTTATTCTTAGCTTGCTATTGCTATTCAACAGTTGCCAGCATTGCAACGACCCCACAAACCCCGATTGCGGGAATTACAATCCATGTTATGGCGCGAGCAATGTAGCCGATTTTGAGTGCACTGAGTATTTTGATGCAAACAACGATCTGAATGTGAAATGCGACACATTAGTTTTTGGCACGACTTCTTGTTTATTCAACTCCAAAATGGAATACTTCTCATACGACTGGCAAATTGGAAGTGACACCAACCACAGGTATGGTAAAACCTTTACCATCAACTTTAACAAATCGTTTGGCTCCATCCCAGTAACTTTAATCGGTAAACGTGCCCCAAACCCCAAGTGTATTCCAAATGATGATGGGGTGGATACTTTTACCAAACCCATCACCATTGTTGATTGGAAAGCTTCACCAATTATGGGAAGATACACCGGAAGTTTAATTAGCAATCCTTATGATACTTTTACCATAGAAATAAGAGCTGATCATAACGTTCATCAACTTTCGTTGGGAGATCCAATTTTGCTAAACCTTATGCAAGGTTGTGATGTAATATTTGGGATAGACTCTAAAGGATATAAACAATTTATTAGCTATTTCAACTATTACACTCCTTCAGGTGTATGCAATCAAAACACTGAAATCAGAGGAATGCTTGATCAAAGTAATCAGTTCATCACCATAACATATCGAATTTTTAAAGATCCCCAAGGAAGGCTTACCGAAACCTTTATTGGAAAACGACAACCTTAAATGCCAGCTCAAAGTAAGTGCCCCATTTGCCAATTAAAATTGAAGTATGGTGCTTGGCTTTAAACAGGCAGATACATTCGCTCCAACTATGCGCAGGCCTGCGGTCGCTCAGTATGACGTGAAGGGTGCGTGTTTTTCTTTTTCGTCATGCTGAGGCACTGCGGTGGCTTTGCGGGTGAGCGTGCCGTGAGCATCCGTCTGTTCGGAGATGGAAGCCTCAGTGCTTTGAATAAACAGATACATTCGCTCCGGCTACGCGCACTCCCACGGTCGCTCAGTATGACGTGAAGGGTGCGTGTTTTTCTTTTTCGTCATGCTGAGGCACTGCGGTGGCTTTGCGGGTGAGCGTGCCGTGAGAATCTGTCTGTTCGGAGATGGATGCTTCAGTGCTATGAATAAACAGATACATTCGCTCCGGCTACGCGCACTCCCACGGTCGCTCAGTATGACGTGAAGGATGTTTTAATTTTACCAAATCTTCGCTCTGCCGGCTTCGGGTCTCCACATTTTATCTCCTTCTTTTACCCCAAAGGCAGCATAAAACTCAGGGAGATTACTCAGTGGCCCCAATACCCTGAAACGTCCGGGCGAGTGCGGATCAGTCATAATCATCTGGCGCAAAAATTCGGGGCGGGCATTGTTTTTCCATACCTGTGCAAACCCGATAAAAAACCGTTGCTCGGGAGTAAATCCATCAATTACCTCTTTCGGTTTCCCCTGTAAACTCATCATGTACGCTTCGTAAGCCACCGATAGTCCGGCCAGGTCGGCAATGTTCTCGCCCAGGGTTAATTTACCATTAACCGAAAGACTGTCGTTTACTTTATACTGATTGAATTGTTCCATCAGAATTTTTGTTTTTGCTTCGAACTTGGCTTTGTCCTCATCGGTCCACCAGTTGCTCAGGTTTCCTTTGGCATCAAACTTACTTCCGTTGTCATCAAAACCATGTGATATTTCATGCCCGATAACGGCACCAATACTACCATAGTTTACGGCATCATCGGCCTCAGGATTAAAAAACGGAGGCTGCATAATGGCGGCAGGAAACACAATCTCATTCATTGACGGATTGTAATAAGCATTTACCGTTTGCGGCAACATATTCCATTTAGCACGGTCAATAGGCTGACCCAGTTTATTCATGTTATCCATGTATCCCCATTGCTGCGAACGCAGGTAATTGGCAAAATAGGAATCGTTTTTTATTTCTAAACCGGCATACTCTTCAAATTTTTCGGGATAACCAATTTTGCGAGCAATAGTGCTCAGTTTTTCCAAAGCACGGGTGCGTGTTTCGGCACTCATCCACTCTACCGTACCAAGCCGCTTTTTATACACAGCCATTAAATTATCAATCATCTCATTCAGGCGCCTTTTCGATTCTGGAGTAAAAGCTACTTTTACAAATTCCTGCCCCAGTAATTCGCCTATCATTCCGTTGGTAGAAGCAATAGCTCTTTTCCATCTTGGCTTTTGTTCTTTTTGCCCGTTTAGCACGGTTGAATAGAAACTGAAATTTTGTTTTTCAATTTCTTTAGTCAGAAAACCTGCTGCCGTATTTATTACATTCCATTTAAGGTAAGCTTTCCAGCTGTTAAGGGTAGATTCGGTAAAACGGGTACTTACATACTGCATAAACTCCGGCTGCATCACAATCACACTGTCAAACTTTTTTTGTTTGTATCCGGTAGTGATAAAATAGGTATCCCAGTTAAACATGGGTGTGAGCCTTTGCAGCTTGGCCAGCGATTTTTTGTTGTATTGTTTTTCAATATTTCTCCGGTCGGTGCGGGTCATGCTCACGGCTGCCAGCCCTTTTTCAAATTCCATTACTTTATTGGCCATATTAATGGCTTCGGGCCGCATGTATCCAAACAATTCAAACATGCGTGTAACGTGGCGCACATACTCTCCTTTTATCTCTTCCGATTTAGGATCATCTTTCATATAGTAATCACGGTCGGGCATACCCAATCCGCCCTGACTGAGGTAAACGGCATAGGCCTCGCTGTTTTTCATATCGGTACTTACCCCAAAACCAAAAAGCGGGTCGATACCCATGCGGTGGTGTTTAGCCACCAGTTTAATAATATCATCCTGATTAGTGATTTTATCTACTTCTTCTAATAATGATTTTACCGGAGTGATACCATCCTGTTCTAATTTCACGGTATCCATTATTGCCTTATACAAATCACCCAAACGCTGTGCGGGAGACCCATAAGGTGCACCGGGGTTAGCCGCTGCCTCTTCCAGAATTTTTTTCAGCAGCAAATTGTTCCGCTCGGCTACAATATTAAAACTGGCCCACCGACCTTCGGAAGCAGGTACCGGATTATTTTTTATCCAGTTGCCGTTGGCATATAAATAAAAATCTTCGCGAGGGTTTATTTTGGTATCCATCCACGAAGTATCGGGGCCTTTGAGCGCGGTTACCATAAACGCGCATGAAGCTATGGCCGCAGCCGGAAAAAGAAGTTGTTTTATTTTCATAACTGTGTGATGTATTAATTACCGGTATTAGTTCCAAGTAAAAGATAGTCGAGTACAATCTGCTCTCCCTCTTTAAGAATCAAATCGTACTTCTCATTTTCATTTTTAGTGTCTCCGAGCAATTTTTTTCTGGCCTCTTCCCGAGCCTTGTTTTTTGCACTTTGATCATCCTGCTCCTTTTTTAACAGTGCCGAATTAAGTGTAGCATATTCCTTAAGCCGGTAAGCCCTGAATCCGATGACATCCTCGAGCAGAAAATTGTACTCGGCATTATTTTTCATCCGGTCTTCATGCAATTTTTTCACTTTAAGAATTAACTGGTCATTGGCAGGAAGTGCCTTGTAGGCGCTGCGTGCAATCTGATCCCATTCCAGGGCAAATTCGCTGGCCTCTTCCCCATATTCTTTATCTGAATATATTCCGGGAAATGAAATATCGGGAGTTACTCCTTTTAGTTGTGTGCTGTTTCCGCTTACACGGTAAAATTTAGCCATGGTTAATTTAATTTGTCCTACTCTTTTTCCGGGTACATTTACAATGGCATTTAAATCGGCCACCTGCTGCACGGTGCCTTTTCCAAAAGTGTTTTCACCCACTATAATTCCGCGGTGATAATCCTGAATGGCACCTGCAAAAATCTCGGAAGCCGATGCACTGAAACGGTTTACCAAAACCACCAGCGGGCCATCCCATGTTACGGAGTTATCAGTGTCGTCATCCACCTCAACCCGGCCATTGCCGTAGCGAACCTGCACCACAGGCCCCGAGGTGATAAATAAACCTGTCAGGTTAATGGCTTCCTGCAAAGCTCCTCCTCCGTTGTTCCGAAGGTCGAGCACCACGCCCTGTACTTTTTGTTTTTTAAAATCTTCCAGAATTCTCTTTATATCGCGTGTGGTGCTGGCATAATCTTTCTCGCCCCGCTGATATCCGGCATAATCAAGGTAAAAAGATGGCAAGGTAATTAACCCCACTTTGTACTTTTTCTTGTCGCGCATTACTTCATGCACTTCCCCTTTGGCCGTTTGTTCTTCCAGTTTTATTTTGTCGCGTTCAATATATATGATAACAGGGGTGGCATTGGTTGGAACATTTGCGCTTAGCACGCCCAATTTAACCACTGTTCCTTTAGGCCCGCGGATTTTACTTACCACATCATCAATTCGCCATCCAACCACATCTACCATTTCCCCTTCTTTCCCCTGCCCTACCGAAACAATTCGGTCGCCCACTTTCAGTTTTTTACTGCGTTCGGCCGGTCCGCCTTTTACCAGCTCGCGTATGGTGGTATAATCATTTTCAACTCCAAGGGTAGCCCCTATTCCTTCTAATGCCTGCGAAGTACTTATTTTAAAATCGTCTCCCTGGCTGGGTGAAAAATAATTAGTATGCGGATCAACCACTTCGGTAACGGCATTCATGAAAAAACTGTAAATGTCTTCGCTTTTGGTTTTTGTCAGATTTTTTTCAAGATTTTCATACCGCTTGCGTATTACATCAGTGGCATCTTTCCATGATTTCCCTGACGATTTTAACCCCACCAGTTCATATTTAATTTTAGAAACCCACAAGGCATCCATTTCCTGCTGGTTATAGCACCAGTTTGCATTCTCACGTTTTACCTGAAATGAATCGTTCAGTGAAAAATCAAGCGAATCACCGTTAAGAATTTTATAGGTGTATTTAATCCGCCCGTTTATGCGCTCCAGAAAAGTATTGTACATATCAAATGCAAACTTCACATCACCCACCCGCAGGTAATCGTCAATACGGCCCCGGTGCTGATCAAAATCTTTAATATCGGAAGCTAAAAAATACGACCGGTTATAGTCAAGATCCTTCAGATATAAATCAAATACCTTTTGCGAAAATCCGTCATCCATAATTGCCGGATGGTAATGATCGTTTACAAGAATTTCAGTAATGGTTTTGGTCACTGCCTGGTGTTCGGGCTCGGGGCTGAATTGTTTTACGTCCTGAGCCGAAAGTGAAAATAAACCAGTGAACAGGATGGCAGAAAAAAGAAATATTCGTTTCATTCAAAAAAAATTTGATACGGCAATATGCAATAAAAATACCACGCTCACAAACACTTTACCAACAAGCCGACAGAAAGCCTGCAATTACCGATTAACGCATGAAATTCCGTTAATTTGCACCACGGATGAAGGTTTCAGAACAGTATCTACACATTACCCGCGACCGGCTTAACACCGTAGCAAAGACTATAGCTCTCCATACTCAGCATATTTCTTTTGTGGCCGTTTTGGGCGAAATGGGAGCGGGTAAAACCACACTTATCAAAGCCATAGTAAAGGCACTTAACAGCAAAGATGAGGTAAGCAGCCCCACCTTTTCGCTGGTAAATGAATATGCCGGTGACCTCGGAAAACCCATTTACCATTTCGACTTTTATCGCCTGAAATCGTTAGATGAAGCGTATGATATAGGATATGAAGAATACTTTTACGGAGAGGGGATTTGTTTGGTTGAATGGCCTCAAGTAATTGAAAGTCTACTGCCTACCCCCCGACTGGAAGTTTACATAACCAAACATTCGCCCGACACCCGCGATTTCGTGATAAAATCTGTGACATAAATTTTACCTCCTCTTTTTTTTTGTTTAATTTTATGCCTTGTAACGACCAACAAAAATAATGGCAGATACATCAAAAGCCGGGTTTAAAGAACTGGCTAAAAAAGCTTCCATGCAGCCTCAGGAGGCCATGCTTGAAGTAAAAAAACCAAATAAAGGTTTATACATAGGCGTTCCCAAAGAAATTACATACGAAGAAAACAGGGTAGCCTTAACCCCCTCCTCGGTAAAACTATTGGTAAACAACGGCCACGAAGTGGTAATGGAAACCAAAGCCGGACTGGCTTCTCATTTCTCCGATAAAGACTACAGCGATGCAGGGGCAAAAATTGCCTACAGTGTTACCGAAGTGTACCGTTCGGATATTATAGTGAAAGTAGACCCTCCCACCGAGCAGGAAATTAACCTGATGCATCAGGACCAGTTGATTTTTTCGGCTATTCAGCAAACCACTATTCGCGATACATATGTAAAAAGGCTAATGCAGAAAAAAGTAACTGCCGTTGCTTTTGAATACATGCGCGATGATGAATTAACGTTACCTATTGTACGTTCGATGAGTGAAATTGCCGGAACCGCTTCAATTCTTATTGCCTCCGAATTTTTAAGCAGTGCCAATGGTGGCAAAGGAGAAATGCTGGGCGGAGTAACGGGCATTCCTCCTTCGGAAGTAGTGATTATAGGGGCCGGAACGGTAGGCGAATTTGCCGCTATGGCTGCATTGGGTTTGGGAGCCTCGGTAAAAGTGTTTGATAAATCAACCCATAGACTCAGGCGTTTGCAAACCAATTTGGGAACCAGAGTATATACTTCATTATTGCATCCCCGTATTCTCGAAAAATCACTGCTTACTGCTGACGTAGCACTTGGTGCTCTGAGAAGCGAAAACGGAAGGTCGCCTCATATTGTTACAGAAGACATGGTGAGCAAAATGAAACCCGGATCGGTTATTATTGACGTAAGCATTGATCAGGGCGGATGTTTTGAAACCTCTGAACTAACCAATCATACCCATCCGGTTTTCAAAAAACATGACGTGATTCATTACTGTGTTCCCAATATCCCGTCAAGGGTGGCGCGCACGGCCAGTTATGCCCTCAGCAATATTTTAACTCCCATTTTATTGGGAATAGCCGATGAAGGAGGGTTTCAGAACTATATTTGGGATAAACCCGGACCACGAAGCGGAGTGTATGTTTATAAGGGTATTTTAACTAATAAATTTATAGGCGACCAGTTTAAAATACCTACTAAAGACATTGACCTGCTGATAGCTGCACATCTGTAACCCTGCATCGTTTTTCGGGTTGGGATAAGAATAATAAAAAACTAATTTTGCCACGCTGGGCAGCCCAATGACCGGCATTTAATATTTTAACACAACCAAACATGGCAGATTTTGAACTGGTGATGCCCAAAATGGGCGAAAGTATTGCGGAGGCAACCATTATCCGCTGGCTGAAAAAAGAAGGTGAGGCTGTAAAAACAGACGAATCTGTTTTAGAGATTGCCACCGACAAAGTTGACTCGGAAGTGCCAACTCCGCAGGGTGGTGTTATTTCAAAAATTCTGTTTAAAGAAGGCGATGTAGTACCTGTGGGTGCTGCAATTGCCGTTATCAGCTCCGAAACGGCTGCCGCAACTTCTGTTCCTGTTCCTGCTGCCCCGGTAGTAACCGAGGTTCCGAAGATAGAAGTGGCCGCCACCCAAATTGTAAACGAAATAAAAACCGCACAGCAAACGGTAAGCAACGGCAACGGAGCCAAATTTTACAGCCCGTTAGTATTGAATATTGCTAGGGAAGAAAATGTGAGCATGAGCGAACTGGAAAACATACCCGGCACCGGAAACGAAGGGCGAGTTACCAAACGGGATATCCTCGCTTATGTTGACCAGCGCAAAAGCGGTGTAGTATCGGCTCCGGCAGTAGCAGCCGCTCCTGTGGCAACCCCCGAAGTAAAAGCTCCGGCCCCGCAACCTGAAGTAAAAGCTGCAGCTCCTGCAATTGCAGCCTCTTCTTCTAAAATTGCGCTCATGCCCGGTGACGAAATTATTGAGATGGATCGCATGCGCAAACTTATTGCCGACCATATGGTGATGAGTAAACATACTTCTCCACATGTTACTTCTTTTGTTGAAGCCGATGTAACGAATATGGTACTATGGCGGGAAAAAGTGAAAAAGAATTTTGAAAAACGCGAGGGGGAAAAAATTACGTTCACTCCGCTGTTTATCGAGTGCGTGGTAAAAGCCATTAAAGATTTCCCTTTAATTAACGTGAGCATTGACGGACAAAACATCATTAAGAGGAAAAATATTAATCTCGGAATGGCCGCTGCCCTGCCATCGGGCAACCTGATTGTGCCGGTAATTAAAAATGCCGATACCATGAATCTGGTAGGTTTAACCAAATCGGTAAATGATTTAGGTAATCGGGCCCGCAATAATAAACTTACTCCTGATGAAATTTCGGGTGGAACATTCACTCTTACCAATGTGGGCGGTTTTGGCAACGTAATGGGAACGCCTATTATCAACCAGCCGCAGGTAGCCATTATGGCCACCGGAACCATTAAAAAGAAACCGGCTGTTATTGAAACCGAATACGGTGATGTAATTGCCATACGGCATATGATGTTTCTTTCCCTAAGTTATGACCACCGCGTAGTAGATGGCTCACTTGGAGGAAGTTTCCTTCGCAGAGTGGGAGATTATATGGAACAGTGGGATATTAACCGGGAATATTAATTTTAAAATTCAAATCAGACAGCCATGCAACACATGGCTGTTTTTAGTTAACATTTTTCATGCACAAAAAAATCTTCAGTTCGATTTTACTTTTCTCTTCCCTTTTAGTACTTGCCCAACCGGTGGCCATGAAATCTTTTTTTTCACGAGGGGGCTATTTTTCCCTTTCTTATCCGGGTAATTGGGAACTGAGTTCACAACAAATCCCGGGAATTTATTTTCAGGCATTCTCACCTAAAGAGGGGCCAAATGACAGGTACAGGGAAAGTGTAAATGTAGTAATAGAGGATTTAAACGGAAAGCAGGTAAGTGAACAGCAATACATAGAAGCAACTAAAAAAAATCTTTTGTTTAATGTAAAGGATTACCGGCTAATTAAATCCGGTGAAATTATGCTGGGAGGTTACAAGGCATACGAAATTCTTTATACTGGAAAGCTTAATATGTACAACTTAAAATTCAGGGCTGTAATTGTATTTTTTGAAAAAAGAGCTTTTGTAATGACGTATTCAAGTGACCTGATTTCGTACGATAAATTCTATCCGGAAACCAATAAAATCATGAGTTCAATCCGGTTGCTGCATGTAGCTGCTCCGGTTGTCAAACCTGATAGCTCTAAAACAACAAAAGCAGTAGCCCCCAAACCTAAAACCCCCGTAAAGAAATGAAAAAACCATTAATTCTTCTGACAAGCATCGTGCTTATGGCCTTTTCTGCCGATAAACCGGCCTATAAACTTTTTACTGCTTCAGGCAAAGAAACCGAATATGAGAAACTACTGAAAGAGGCGCTGAAAGCGGATGTGGTTTTATTTGGTGAGTTGCACAATAATCCCATTTGTCACTGGCTGCAACTGGAACTTACGCGCGATTTATTTGCACAAAAAGGCAATAGTTTAAAATTAGGAGCCGAAATGTTTGAAAGCGATGACCAATTGGTAATGGACGAATACCTGGCCGGAAAAATGACGGATAAAACGTTTAAAGATGAAGCCAAACTATGGACCAATTATGCTACCGACTACAAGCCGCTGATGAATTTTGCGAAAAAAAATAAAGTCTCTTTTATTGCTACCAACATCCCGCGTAGGTATGCCAATTTAGTTTACAGCTCCGGAACAAAAGCATTGGACAGTGTGCGTGAAGATGGGAAAAAATATATTGCTCCGCTTCCGTTTCCATACGACCCTGAAGTGAAATGTTACAAAGAAATTTTTGAAGCCGCGCAAGGTCACGGTGGTGAAAATTTACCCAAATCGCAAGCCATAAAAGATGCCACCATGGCCCATTTTATTCTTAAAAATATTCAACCGGGGCAAACCATGCTGCATTTTAACGGGGCTTATCATTCCAACAATTTTCAGGGCATTATGTGGTACCTTAAACAATATCGTCCCGAAATTAAAGTGGTAACCATATCATCGGCCGAGCAGGATACCCTGAAAGAACTTGATGCCGAAAATAAAGCTCTCGCTGATTTTACCATTGTGATTCCTTCGGGGATGACTAAAACATATTAAGAATATTCACGCATCCCGTTTCAATTTGTATCTTTGAACTATGAAATCAAAGGTATTGGCTATTATTCCCGCCCGATACGCATCTACCCGCTTTCCGGGAAAACCACTCATTGATATTGGTGGCAAAACCATGATTGAACGCGTTTACCGGCAGGTAAAAAAAGCAAAACTCATTAGCGAAGTAATTGTAGCCACCGATGATAACCGAATTGCAGATGCAGTAAAACACTTTGGCGGATTGGTAGAGATGACCTCTGCCAGCCATCCAAGCGGTACTGACCGCTGTGCCGAAGTAGCCAAACGATTTGAACGCGCCTTTGATTTAGTAGTGAATATTCAGGGTGACGAGCCTTTTATAAATCCGCAGGCAATTGACGACTTATGCAGTTCTTTTGAAAATCCATTAGTGCAGGTTGCCAGCCTTTGCAAAAAAATTGAAGATAAAGCCTCTTTAACCAATCCCAATGTGGTGAAAGTGGTAAAAGACAATAAAGGATTTGCCCTTTATTTCAGCCGTCATCCTATCCCGTTTTTGCGAAATGCGTTAAACTCCAACTGGCAATGGGAACATGCTTATTTTAAACATTTGGGTATTTACGGTTTTCGACTAAATACTTTGCTTCAACTGACCCAACTGGCACAGAGTGAACTTGAAAAAGCCGAATCGCTGGAACAATTGCGCTGGGTTGAAAACGGCTTTCGTATTTATATGAGCGAAACAAACCACGAAACCCTTGCTATTGATTCGCCTTCGGATTTAGAACATGTTGAAAAGTATTTGAAAAGCCATTTCTGATTTTTTTTGGCGCCCAAAGCCTTTTAGTTACTTTTGAATCCCGTACAGAAACATGATTGAGAGTTTGTGCGGCCGTGGCTTAAATCCCTTTTATTCAGCCCTGCAATCTTCTCCTCTTGATTTTATTGCGTAAAATTTATGAAACAGGCAAAATACGTTTTCGTTACTGGCGGGGTAACATCATCATTAGGTAAAGGCATTGTATCGGCTTCATTAGCCAAACTGCTTCAGGCTCGCGGTTACTCGGTAACCATCCAAAAATTTGACCCTTACATTAATGTTGACCCCGGCACTCTAAATCCTTACGAACACGGAGAATGTTACGTAACCGAAGACGGAGCCGAAACCGACCTTGACCTTGGCCATTATGAGCGCTTTTTGAATGTGGCCACTTCACAGGCCAATAATGTTACCACGGGCCGAATTTATCAGCACGTAATTACGCAGGAGCGCGAAGGAGCCTATCTGGGCAAAACCGTTCAGGTTATTCCGCACATTACTGATGAAATTAAACGCAGAATGAAACTGCTGGGCGAAAGTGGCAAATACGATATTGTGATTACCGAACTTGGCGGAACCGTTGGCGATATTGAATCTCTTCCCTATATCGAGGCTGTTCGTCAGCTAAACTGGGAAGTAAGACCTGAAGATTGTATTGTAATTCACCTTACACTGCTACCCTATTTAAGCACCAGTAAAGAATTAAAAACAAAACCCACACAGCACTCGGTAAAAATGCTGCTCGAAGCAGGAATACAGCCGGATGTATTGGTGTGCCGGGCCGAGCATCCTATAGGGAAAGATCTGAAGAAAAAAATTGCCCTGTTTTGTAACGTATCTCCAAACGCAGTAATTGAAGCGCTTGACATGCCCACCATTTACGATGCGCCTATGGCCATGCTCAAGGAAAAGTTGGATAAAATTGTACTGAATAAACTTAAACTCTCGTCAGCTAAAGAACCTAATCTCGATAACTGGCTGGGATTTTTAACCCGTCATAAAAATCCTAAACATCAGGTAAAAATAGGGCTTGTAGGAAAATATGTTGAACTACCTGATGCCTACAAATCCATTACCGAAGCATTTGTACATGCAGGCGCCAACCGCGAGTGTAAAGTAGATTTGGAATACATACACTCGGAACTGATCACAGATAGCAACGCAGATCATAAACTCCATCACCTGGACGGAATTCTGGTTGCCCCCGGTTTTGGCGACCGCGGTATTGAAGGAAAAATAACCGCAATTAAATACGCCCGAGAAAACAATATTCCTTTCTTTGGAATTTGCCTGGGTATGCAATGTGCCGTAATTGAATTTGGCCGCAATGTGCTTGGACTAAAAGATGCACACAGTACCGAAATGAATCCGAAAACAAAAAATGCGGTGATTGATATGATGCCTGAGCAGAAAAAAATTACGGCAAAAGGAGGCACCATGCGTTTGGGTTCTTACGCCTGCGAACTGAAAAAAGACACCAAAGCATTCAGGGCCTACGATAAACCAAAGGTACAGGAACGTCATCGCCACCGGTATGAATTCAATAACAAGTTTTTGAAAGACTACGAGACAAAGGGGATGATAGCTTCAGGTATGAATCCGGATACAAAGCTGGTAGAGATAGTGGAATTAAAGGATCACCCTTACTTTGTAGCAGTTCAGTTTCACCCCGAGTATAAAAGTACAGTTGAAACCCCTCACCCGCTCTTTATTAAGTTTATAAAGGCCGCTATCGAGTACAGCAAATCCTGATTGTAAGCCTGTTTCTACCGTATTTTTCTCCCCCTCGTAATTAAGGGGCAAACTATTACCTTTGCGCTTCGTTTTAAGAACCGTATATCCATGGATCGTAATTCTATCATAGGGCTATCGCTCATTTTTTTAATTGTTGTTGGATGGGGCTATTTCAGCCAGCCTAGTCCTGAGGAACTGGCCCTAATGAAAAGGCAGCAAGACTCGGTTGCAATGGCTGAACAAATGCACGATAGCCTTTCAAAAGTTCAAAAAACAGTTCAGCAAATAGAAAAAAAACTGCTCACTACCGATACCTTATTAGCTAAAAGCAAGTTTGGCTCTTTTGCCTCGAACATAAACGGACAAAACAGTATTTGCACTCTTGAAAATAAAGAACTCCGGATTAAGCTGGCCTCAAAAGGAGGGAAAATTCTATCGGTTGAGCTTAAAAATTACAAAAAGTTCGACAAGAAATCGCCACTTATTTTATTTGATGAACTTAATAATAAATTTAATTATAGCCTTACCACCCTTGATGGCAAGCAGGTTAACACTGAAGAGCTCTATTTTGTACCAAGTGCTGCCAATGTTACCGCATCCAATACCAATGCCTCATTAAGTTTTATCATTACGCTGGCTGATGGCCAAACAATAGAACAGGTGTACTCATTAAAACCTGAAGGTTTTTTGGTTGATTACAGCTTAAAACTAAATGGGATGAATGAGGTGCTGGCTGCCGGAAGCAAAACACTGCCGCTTGAGTGGAATATTCTTACCCCGAACCAGGAAAAAAATCCCGAAGTTGAAGGAAGAAATGCAGCCATTTATTACCACACAGGGGAAGAAGTAAAAAATCTGAGTGAAACTAAGGACGAGGAACTAACCCCTGAAAAACTGATAAGATGGGTAAGTTTTAAAGACCAGTATTTTAATGCCTCGCTTATTGCAGCCAAGCCCGAAATTCAGGCAAACCTGAAATCATCAGTTTTAACCGACAGCAACTACCTCAAAAAATACGAAGCCCGGCTCGCGTTTCCTTATGCAGGTGAGGCGCAGCACAACCTCAATTTTCAATTTTTCTTTGGCCCCAATCAGTATAAAACTTTAGAAGCACTGAATATTGATTTGGAAAAAATCATCCCGTTGGGTTGGCTCATTTTCCGCTGGATGAATAAATACGTAATCATCCATTTGTTCAATTTACTTACAGGCTTTATTGGCAACTATGGGCTCGTTATTTTACTTATGACCCTTGTGATTAAACTGATTTTATTTCCATTAGTATACAAATCATTTCTCTCTACCATTAAGATGCGACTGTTAAAGCCTGAAATGGATGAGATTAAAGCAAAGCTGGGTGACGACCCGCAACAGGTACAAATGGAAAACATGAAACTTTTCCGTCAGGCAGGTGTAAGCCCTATGGGCGGATGTGTTCCGGTACTGCTTCAAATGCCTGTGCTTATTGCTATGTTTAGTTTTTTCCCTGCGGCCTTTGAATTGCGTCAGCAGGAGTTTTTATGGGCAACCGACCTTTCATCCTACGATTCAATTTTTGAATTCTCCTTTAGTATCCCTTTTTATGGGAACCACGTAAGTTTGTTTACCCTCCTTATGACCATTTCAACCCTTATCTACACCTATATGAACAACCAGATGACAGGTGTTACCGGACAAATGAAATGGATTGGTTACATGATGCCTATTGTGTTTCTGGGTGTGTTTAATAACTACGCAGCCGGTTTAAGCTATTATTATTTTGTGTCGAATATGATAACCTTTGCGCAACAGTGGGGTATTCGTCAGTTTGTAGATGAAAAAGCACTACATGCACAAATACAGGAGAATAAGAAAAAACCTGTTCAGAAATCTAAATTCCAGCAACGACTGGAAGAAATGGCTCAGCAAAAGCAACAACCTAAAAAGCCAATTAAAAAATAACTGCTGCGTTTGCTTTACCGAAATATTCCTTCAAACACCTGAATCGAAAGCGGGCTCTTTGCCTTGCAATCAGTCCTAATTATTGGGATAGTGTTTATATGGGATTAGGCAATAATACGGTGCCCTTGTTTGTTGCACATAACCTTTCCGATAAACATAATGCCCTTTATGTTTAGCATACTCAATTAACTCTACCCTCCTTTGGCGTTTACGAATGCTTATTTTCATGTAAAGAAAAGAGGTTTGAGAAATGCATAAGCCATAGCGAAAAGTTGCTTTCTGCTTTATCACTATCCATGCGCCCTGCATTCAATACAAAAAAGAAACGCTGCCTTTTAAGGGCAGCGTTTCGATTATAAATTTATTGAACAGTTTATTCCCTTATAAGAGTAACTGTATTTTTCATTACACCTTCTCCGTGTCCACGGAACTTGTAATGCAGTACCCAGTAATAAGTTCCTGCAGGACATTCGGCACCTGAGTTTTTCAGCTTACCATTCCAATCAACATTAGGATCATCACTTTCAAACACTACTTCACCCCAACGGTTGTAAATGGTTAACTCATACAACTCCTGCCCTTTGATCGGGAAGTTGAACACGTCATTTTTACCATCACCATTGCCCGGGGTAAATACGTTGTACCAACGGAAGAGTGTATCGAAGTTATTGTGAACCATGATACACATGCTATCCACGCAACCGTATTGAGAGTAGGCAATCATACATACCTTAAACCAACCGGTATCGTTACCGTAACAGTGTCTGATTTCATCTGTAAGCGATTTGCCGATATTGTTGTATTTCTTCTGGTCATCGGGCAATGAGTTGTCGCAACCGCCCAAACTGTTT
>JAIBAK010000076.1 GCA_019695215.1 Bacteroidia bacterium
GCTTTTTGAGATAACTTACCTTCATGTGTTATAGTATATCCAAGTAAACGGTTTCCCGCACCCAGTTCAATAAGATAATCGGTGTAGTCAAACTCTTCTGTTTCCTTTTTATTACAGGAAAGCAAAAGTAAAAAGCAGATTAGAAACAACGGATAACGGTGCATGTCATGTCAAAAATAACTATTTTAAAGTACTTTCCCGTAAACAATTAGCGCTTTGTGTACGGTGCATCCGGCCCGCTTTTGGTTGGTTGGCTGGGATGTAAACAAAGGATAAAATTTAACCCCATTTCACCGCATCTTACTTTTAAGTCCTGTAAGGACGCTACATCGGTAAAGTCAGAAAATCCAGCCATAAGGAGTGCTGTAGGCACGGTATCTTTCGTACCTAACGGCACTAAATTATCGAGTATGCGTTAACTTACCTTGATGGCGTTCCTACGGAACTTAATAAGGATATCAACCCATTCACTCCATCAAAAAAATCCTTACCTTCGCTGCCTTATCAGGGCCTTGTGAATATTCGGGAATTTTTGTCGCTGTACGGAAGCAGCCCTCAGATAAAAACGCTGCACCGGCAGCTACAGCAACAGCTTTCATTTATCCGGCTGAACGGTTTAGTGGGTTCGGCAGGGAGTATTACGGCCGCTTCGGTTTTTTCTGAGCAATTCAACCATCACTTATTTATTTTGCCCGACAAAGAAGAGGCTGCCTATTTT
Organism: Bacteroidia bacterium; assembly: GCA_019695215.1. Taxonomy (GTDB): domain Bacteria; phylum Bacteroidota; class Bacteroidia; order UKL13-3; family UKL13-3; genus JAGPCK01. Next base: position 719 of record JAIBAK010000076.1, read on the forward strand.
CAAACTGATATAGAGAACCTGCTCGAAGGCAAAACGGCTTTTCTGCTTCCCTCGTCCTTTAAACGCGCCTTTCAGGTAGAAACATTAGACAATGCCTCGGTGCTGGAGCGGGCCGAAGTCCTCAACCGCCTGCATCAGCAGCCGCTTTCGTATCAGTTGGTAGTTACCTACCCCGAGGCCCTGTGTGAGCAGGTGATGAACAAACAAAATCTTGCTCAAAACACCTACGACATGAAAGTGGGCGACCGTTTTGATCTGGATTTTTTTATTGAATTCCTCAACGAACATGCTTTTGACCGCAGCGATTTTGTGTACGAAGCCGGACAGTATTCCATTCGCGGTGGTATAGTAGATGTGTTTTCGTTTAGCAACGAATTGCCTTACCGGGTAGAGCTGGATGGAGACATCATTGAATCCATCCGCAGTTTTGACCCCAACGATCAGCTTTCGGTAAAAAAGATGGATCACTTTTCCATTGTTCCCAATGTGCAACTGGCCGCATCGCAGCAAAGCCGTCAGTCGTTTTTTGATTACCTGCCGGCCAACACCACCATTTGGATGAAAGACGCGGCCCTCACCATGGAAATTCTTGCCAAAGGGGTTTCAAAGGCGAAAAAGCATTACGAAAATCTTTCTGACGAATGGAAAACGGGAGATCAGCCTGTGTTGTCTCCCGATATATTATTTGAGCCCGCAGCGGCCATCCGCAGCCAGTTAGACCAATTTACGCTGGTGGAGTTTGGAAAACGGTTTACTGAACAGCAGGGAACCGAAATTCATTTTAACCACGTGCCGCAGCCGGTGTTCAACAAAAAGTTTCAGCTGCTCATTGATGATTTAAAAAACAACGGCAAACAACAATATCATAATTTAATTTTCAGCGACAGCAGCCGGCAGGTGGAGCGCCTGTTCAGCATTTTTGATGACCTGGATAAAAGCGTGGAGTTTATTCCCATTTATCACGGACTGAGCGAAGGCTTTATTGACCGCGATTTAAAATTAGCCTGCTACACCGAGCACCAGATTTTTGATCGCTACTACCGTTACAAAAGCCGCACCCGCTATTCAAAAAACAAAAGCATTACCCTTAAAGAACTTCGCGAATTAAAGCCCGGTGATTTTGTAACACATATTGACCACGGCATAGGCCGCTTTGCCGGACTCGAAAAAATGGAAGTAAACGGGCAGGTACAGGAAGCTGTGAGGTTAGTGTACAAAAACGATGACCTGCTTTATGTGCATATTAACTCGCTGCACAAAATTTCGAAATATGTAGGCAAAGACGGAACTCCGCCTAAGCTGAACAAGTTGGGCAGCGATGCATGGGATAAACTGAAACGGACTACCAAAAAGAAAGTAAAAGACATTGCCCGCGATTTGATTAAACTGTATGCAGCCCGCAAGGCACAATCGGGTTTTGCGTTTATGCCCGATACGTATTTGCAAACCGAGCTCGAAGTGTCGTTTATGTACGAGGATACCCCCGATCAGGTAAAAGCTACAGCCGACTTTAAAAAAGACATGGAATCGCCACACCCAATGGACAGGCTGGTATGCGGTGATGTGGGTTTTGGAAAAACGGAAATTGCCATTCGGGCCGCCTTTAAGGCCGTTACCGACAGCAAGCAGGTGGCGGTGCTGGTGCCTACTACCATTTTGGCCAATCAGCACTACCGCACGTTTAAAGAACGCCTCAAAGAGTTTCCGTGCACGATTGATTACATGAACCGGTTTAAATCATCGAAGGAGCAAAAAGAAATAAAACAAAAACTTACCGAAGGAAAAATTGATATAGTGATAGGCACCCACGCTTTGCTGGCTAAAGATGTAAAATTTAAAGACCTGGGGCTGGTAGTGATTGATGAAGAACAAAAATTTGGTGTAGCGGCAAAAGAAAAATTAAAGGAGCTTCGGGTAAACGTAGATACACTTACACTCACCGCTACACCTATACCGCGTACCCTTCATTTCTCGCTGATGGGTGCGCGCGATTTGAGTGTGATTACCACACCGCCACCCAACCGGCAGCCCGTTACTACCCAGTTGCACGCCTACAATGATGAAGTAATAAAAGAAGCCGTGGAGTTTGAAATTGAGCGGGGCGGTCAGGTATTTTTTGTGCATCACCGGGTGCGCGATATTGAAGAAGTTGCACAAAAACTGCGATCGCTTGTGCCCGGTTTGCGTGTGGCCACCGCGCACGGGCAAATGGAGGGAGATCATCTGGAAGATGTAATGGTGCGCTTTATTGAAGGGGAATACGATGTGCTGGTAGCTACCACCATCATTGAGTCGGGGCTCGACATTTCCAATGCCAATACCATTATCATTAACAATGCACATATGTTTGGCCTGAGTGATTTGCATCAGATGCGCGGCCGCGTGGGGCGCTCAAACAAAAAAGCATTTTGTTACCTCATAAGCCCGCCTATCAGTCAGCTTACCGAAGAGGCACGAAGAAGACTGAGTGCCATTGAAGAGTTCAGTGAGCTGGGTAGTGGTTTTAATGTAGCCATGCGCGATTTGGATATACGCGGTTCGGGAAATTTACTGGGTGCTGAACAAAGTGGTTTTATTGCAGAAATAGGTTACGACATGTATCACAAAATTCTGGATGAAGCCATTCACGAGTTAAAGCACGAAGAGTTTGGAGAGTTGTTTAAAGACGAGGAAGAGACCAATGAGGAAACAGAACGCGACTGCGTAGTAGAGACCGATATGGAAATATTAATTCCCGATAGCTACGTGCGCAGCAATGCCGAGCGCCTGGCTTTGTACAATGAACTGGCCGGTATAAAAACAGAAGAAAATTTATTCAAATTTCAGGATGAACTGATAGACCGCTTTGGACGTATGCCACAGCAGGTAATTGGCCTAATGGATGCTGTGCGGGTGAAATGGCTGGGCGCATCGCTGGGGCTCGAAAAAATTGTAGTGCGAAACAAAACTCTTACCGCTTATTTCCCTGCTGTAAGCAATGAGGCATACTACCAAAGCGAGATGTTTGGAAAAATAGTAGCCGGAGTGCAGGTTTTGGGAAAACGGGCCGCTATGAAACAAACCAGCAAAACACTTATTATGACAGTGAGTAATACACCCACGCTCGTTGATATAATTCAATTGCTGCGCAATTTTAACGGCAACTGAAGTTTATAAAAAAAGGACTTCCGGTTAAAGAAGTCCTTTTGTGATTATGCTTAAAAAAACGATTAATAAATTCCTCTTAATTTCATGGTGCTGGCTACTTTGTCAATAGCCACAATATAGGCCGCAATACGCATGCTTACCCCATACTTTTTCGAAGCCTGATATACGCCTTCAAATGCCTGTTTCATTACCCTGTCGGCTCTGCGGTTCACGCGTTCTTCCGTCCAGAAGTATCCTAAACGGTTTTGCACCCACTCAAAGTAAGATACGGTAACACCACCGGCATTTGCCAGAATATCGGGTACTACCATTATTCCTTTTTTGTTCAGAATAGCATCGGCATTAGACGAAGTTGGGCCATTGGCTCCTTCCACAATCAGTTTTGCTTTTACGTTGTTGGCATTTTCAGCGGTAATCTGATCTTCCATAGCTGCCGGAACCAGTACATCTACATCAAGGGTTAATAAGTCGTTATTACTTATTTTATTCGCTTTCTTATAACCTTCCAGTGTTCCTTTGTTTCCATCGCGATAGGAGATGGCATCGTCTACATCAATTCCATCGGCATTGTAATAGGCTCCGCTTATATCAGATATAGCTACAATTTTCAACCCTTGCGAAGCAATGAGTTTGGCCGAAATAGAACCTACATTTCCAAAACCCTGAACTGCGCAGGTGGCGCCAATAGGGTTAATCCCCAGTTTTGCCAGAGCCGAACGGGTAGAAACCATTACCCCGCGACCGGTGGCTTCCACCCGACCCAACGAGCCGCCAAGCACCAGCGGTTTGCCGGTTACTACTGCAGGAGAACATAAGCCTTTCATTTTTGAATATTCATCCATAAGCCAGGCCATTTCCTGCTGGCCGGTGCCCATATCGGGGGCCGGAATATCTTTATCGGGACCAAATACATCAAACATGGCCGCAGTGTAAGCACGTGTTAGGCGCTCCAGCTCTCCTTTCGACATACTGCGCGGATCGCATTTAATACCGCCTTTTCCGCCACCATAAGGAATACCCACTACGGCACATTTCCAGGTCATCCAGGCTGCCAATGCTTTTACCTCATCCTGATTTACATCCATAGAGAAACGAATTCCTCCTTTTGAGGGACCAAGGTAACCGTTGTGTACTACCCGGTATCCTTCAAACACCTGAACTTTCCCGTTATCCATCATTACAGGCAAATGCACCATAACTGATTTTTGGGGATACTTTAATACGTTATACGTAGATTCATCGAGACCAAGAATTTTTGTAGCCTCGTCAAACCTTGACATCATAGAGTCAAGGGGATTAAGTGCTGCTTGCGACATAATTATTTATAATACAAAACTTGATTAACGGGGGCAAAAGTAAGCAAAATACCGTGCAGGGATTAAGAAATAATTAACAGATATGCATAGCAGCAGGGAGCAGCCAGCAGGGTGGCGTCAAACCGGTCGAGCAGTCCGCCATGACCCGGCAGAATTGTGCCTGAATCCTTGATATTCAGACTACGCTTAAGCATCGATTCCACCAAATCTCCGAAAGAGCCCCCAATGGCAGCAGTGAGAGCCAAACCAATCCACTGCGGGGCGGTGTAGTCGTCATTATACATGGCAAACACAAAGGCAGCTACTCCCACCATCACCAAACCGCCAAGGGTTCCCTCAACTGTTTTTTTAGGAGAGATACGCGGAAATAAGGGTGTTTTTCCTATCATTCGCCCTATGAGATAGGCAAATGTATCGTTGGTCCAGATAAAAACAAGTACACTCAGGGGCAATACAAAATCATAGGCTGCACTATCCATCATACTCATGTTAAAAAGCAGTACCATTGGAACGGCAATGTATATCCATCCGGTAATAAGGTAGGCAATACGTTCAAAGGGTTTATCGGCTCCCGAGAAAAGTTCTATGACAAATGTGCCGAACACCAGCAGAAAAACAAATCCGTTTAAGATATTGTAAGAGCGCTCGTCCCAAAACTGCAGAAACAGCAGAAACAAAACCACTCCGGTAACCGCTCCATACAGGCGGAAAGATGACCTTTC
>JAIBAK010000007.1 GCA_019695215.1 Bacteroidia bacterium
CACACAAAGGCATTACCATCAACTCGGCACAGGGTAAAAATATTACCATTGTAGATTGTTATTTTGAGTATGCCGATAAAGGACTAACCAAAAGCAGTACTTCCACCTTAGATTTGCTTACCATTGAGACCACCGCCTTTGCCAATTGCAGTACCGGCCTTTACACGGTGGGCGATGCCTGTAATTTAGACCATGTTTATTTCTCAACCTGCCAAACCGGATGGCAGGCTGAAGACATGACTGCAACGAGTGATTTTAAAGGGTACAGCGGCAGCAACGGTGCGTTTGCCATCGATTACGAAGGAAGTTCTACGGCACATCTGTATGTGTATGAATCGAGGTTTTTATCCAACGCGCAAGCCATGCGTGTATCAGGCGGGAATAAATTGGTGGTACGGTGCAGCAGTTTCAGCGACAACGAAACCGATATTCAAAAAGATTACGGAGATTTGTTGCTTGATAATAGCGTAGGTATCACTCCTTCTTCGGGTTCGGGCACTGTTTATGGCGGAGATAATACTTTTTATAATACCACTAATTACAGCATCAGCCTCAATACTGCAGGAAATATCTATGTACAGGGACATAATCAGTTTGTTTATACTACCGAGCCTACTCACATTTTTTACGGAACACTTGGCAGCAGCCCGACTTTGGATAATAATTACTGGTCTATTTACGATGGAAGTACCACACAAACCAATTTTTATGCAGGCATGTGGAGTGTAACCAATGGTGGTAATCCGGTATTATATGCTTACAACAGTACCAATAACTGGAACGCATCAGGCGCCTGCACCGATGCCTGGGATGGAGAAATTGTAATTGAAGGCATGGCCAGAGACAATACCTCAACGGGAACAAAAGAAATCACATCCACAAAAAACGTTTTTGTTATTTATCCCAACCCAACGGATAAACTGTTACACGTACAATGCACCACACCAAGCACCAACTACACCATCAAAGCCATTGACATGACCGGCAGAATCATTTACCTGCAACCAGCAACATGCAATAGCCAAACTCAAAGTTTTGATGTATCACATCTGGCAGCGGGGTTGTATCAGGTAATGATAGAACAAAACGGGATTATACTGGCTAAACAAAAAGTGGTGGTGAGGCGGTAAATTACCTGAGCTACCTGAGAATGCAATTGTTACAGCAACCGAATAACTTTTCTACTCTCCTTTTTCAACACCCTTTTCTATTTCGGGGCTGTCCTTTATCTTTGCCCAAATCCAATCAACCCTTGAGCAAAATTCTTAACAAAATACCTGCTGTGCTGCTGTTGGCAGACGGGGTATATTTTAAAGGAACATCTATTGGCAAAATAGGTACCACCACCGGTGAAATTTGTTTCAATACCGGAATGACCGGCTACCAGGAAGTGTTTACCGACCCCTCGTACTACGGGCAAATTCTTATTGAAACCAATGTGCATGTAGGAAACTACGGCATCAGCAGCACCGAAAAAGAATCGGACCATATTAAAATTGCCGGACTGGTTTGTAAAAATTTCAACGTGCCTTACTCGCGCAAAATGGCCAGCGAAAGTATTCAGGACTATTTCAGCAACGAAAGCATTGTGGGCATTAGTGATGTCGATACACGGGAGATTGTGCGCCATGTGCGTCAGAAAGGGGCTATGAACGCCATCATATCGGCCGAAGAAACCGATATTGAAAAATTAAAAGCCATGTTGGCTAAAGTTCCCTCGATGGAAGGATTGGAACTGGCATCAAAAGTAAGCACCACCACCCCCTATTTTGTGGGCGAAGCAGGTGCCGCACGCAAAGTGGCTGTTTTGGATTTTGGTGTAAAACGCAATATTGTTACCTGTCTGGCCGAGCGCGGTGCTTATGTGCAGGTATTTCCCGGCAACTCCTCGTTTGATGAAATCAAAGCGTGGAACCCCGATGGTATTTTACTTTCTAACGGACCTGGTGACCCTGCCACCATGCACGGAGCCGTTGCCGTGGTAAAACAATTGCTTAATACGGATATACCCATTTTTGGCATTTGCCTGGGGCATCAGATACTGGCCGAAGCCAACGGACTCTCTACTTTTAAAATGCATAACGGCCATCGCGGATGTAACCATCCGGTAAAAAATTTAAAAACCGGTAAATGCGAAATCACTTCGCAAAATCATGGTTTTGCCGTAAACCCCGAGTCGGTAAAAATTAATGCAAATGTGGAAGTAACCCATATCAATTTGAATGACGGAACCGTTGAAGGTATATCGATCAAAGGCAAAAAAGCGTTTTCGGTTCAGTACCATCCCGAGTCATCACCCGGGCCGCATGATTCGCGCTACCTGTTTGATGATTTTTTGAAGATGCTGAATTAATGAACTAACAAGAGAGGGCGCCTTTCATCCCCCTGCCCCCTTCTCTCATTCGCAAACCTATCGTTGCAAGGGGGACAAAAAAGAGATTGTGGGTTTTCATCCCCCTTCCCCCTTCTCTCATTCGCAAACCCATCGCTGCAAGGGGGACAAAAAAGAGAACAACCAAAACCAAAAAGATAGTATGAGTAGCATAGCACAAATAAGAGGCCGCCAGATTCTGGATTCGCGCGGCAACCCCACTGTTGAAGCAGACGTTATTACCGAATCGGGAACCATAGGCCGCGCTGCTGTTCCTTCAGGTGCCTCTACGGGCGCACACGAAGCAGTGGAACTGCGTGACGGAGATAAGAAAAAATTTATGGGCAAGGGCGTGCTTAAAGCCGTGAAAAACGTGAACGAAAGCATTGCCAAATCCCTGCGCGGACATTATATTTTTGACCAGAACGGATTGGACGAAGCCATGCTGGCGCTTGACGGAACCGAAAACAAATCGAAACTGGGAGCGAATGCCATGCTGGCTGTATCCATGGCGGCTGCTAAAGCCGCAGCTATTGAAAGCGGATTGCCCCTGTACCGTTACATTGGCGGAGTAAATGCCAACACACTGCCCATTCCGCTGATGAATATTTTGAATGGCGGAGCCCATGCCGACAACAGCATCGACTTTCAGGAGTTTATGATTATGCCGGTAAAGGCAAACACTTTTTCTGATGCCCTGCGCATGGGAACCGAAGTGTTTCATCATTTAAAAAATGTATTGAAAAGCAAAAACTACAGCACCAATGTGGGCGATGAAGGCGGATTTGCTCCAAATATCAAATCGAATGAAGAAGCCATTGAAACAGTTTTAAAAGCTATTGAAGCAGCAGGATACAAACCGGGCGAAGATATTTACATTGCCATGGACGCAGCCTCCACCGAATTTTACGAGGAGAAAACCGGACTTTATACGTTTAAAAAATCGAGCGGCAAAAAAATGACTTCGTCTGAGTTGGTTGCTTACTGGAAAAAATGGACCACTAAATATCCCATTCTGTCTATTGAAGACGGACTGGCCGAAGACGACTGGAAAGGCTGGGCCGAATTAACAAAAGCCATTGGTGATAAAGTGCAGTTAGTAGGCGATGATTTGTTTGTGACCAACGTGAAACGCCTGCAAAAAGGCATTGAAAAAAATGTGGCCAACTCCATACTGGTAAAAGTAAACCAGATTGGCACCCTTACCGAAACCATTAATGCCGTAAACCTGGCTACCAAAAATGCTTATACCAATATTATGAGCCACCGCTCGGGCGAAACCGAAGATACCACCATTGCCGATTTGGCCGTGGCGTTAAACAGCGGACAAATTAAAACCGGCTCGGCCTCGCGCACCGACAGGATAGCTAAATACAACCAACTGTTGCGCATTGAACAGGAACTGGGAGATAATGCCATTTACCCCGGCAAAAATTTTAAATACGCTAAGTAAAATAAACTATAGCACAAAAAAGCCCGGTGAGATTCATCGGGCTTTTTTAATCCTTTATTGGGATTAAACGGATATTGTCTATATCAATAAGAATAAAGCTTTTCACGGTCCCTTTCATCTTCTTAAATGTAATAATATCACCGTTAGGAATACCGCCAATATATATGAAATCTTGCCGTTCGTTAAGGAAAAATGTGATTGTATCTGTAAGTGTCACCCATTTTCTTTTTGGGAAAAAAGAGCTGTCGGGCGTATAAAGTGGATGATGAGTGCCACATGAGTTTTCCTTCCCAAATTCATTTGGATTTTTTAACAATCCATAATTCAGTAGCCGATAGTTTAATTTATTGGTAGCGTACTTTGAATCCTCAGAAGTTCGCACATCTATTTTCAAAACAAAACGCCTTGGCCCAGAATTCCCCCAATTTGTATCCAGAGGAAGTACTATATCCCCTTTTAAGTTTGCATCAGCATGTTTGTATAAACTGTTTACATGCCATAAATAGATAACCGAATAAACTTCCCCGTCCGAAGCTGTATCAGATACTGGTTTACCTTTACTTTCTTTGACAAAACCAGCAGGCCCGTTTATATAATAAATGGGCCCATTAACAGAATACATCTCCGCATTTTCCACGTAAGTTTCAAAGCTCCCATTCTTCACAATATTCTGCGATGTTACACTAAGACTGATCATGCAACAAAGAAAAACTGCTAAGGTTTTTACCATCTTGTATTAGTAATTATTCTACCAATTTGTTTAAATCTAGTGTTAGAAGTGCCACTACAAAAAATCTGAATCTCCACCTTTGATACATTATCAACAATAAACTCATTACTCTGTTCAACCTCAGATTGTGTAATATTAGTAATTGTAAAGCCCCCTGCCCATCCGCTTCTTGGTTTCTGTGTTATTATACCACGAGAAAACTGTGATCTAACATTATCAGCCCGATTCTGTGATAAATTAACTCGCCTTAATAAATCTGCTAGCCCTTCCGGTGTTTCATAATCAATAGTTGCAGAAAGAACCATTTTACTCGTTATATAAACAGCATCTTCACTAAGGATAAGGGAATTGAGCGTGTTCAGACCTGCCAGTTGAGTCTCATTAAGAATAGCACTCCAATTTGGAAAATTTATAGACGCTATTGGCAAGGGGTCAAGGGGTCTTGTCAAAAAATTTCCATCCCTATTTTCTGGTGCTATCCCAAAATCAGCCTTAAAGCTAGAGAGCCAATCTTCTGATAACCTTCCCCCTTTTGCCCACGGATTTTTAAATTCGAATGCCATAACTATGCGGGATTTGAGGTTGGATTACAATTACACCCGCTTTGAGGCACATCGCAACAATCAGTGAATACCTTTTTGTATAAGGTGGCCTTTTCAGTTGCATCGGTAAGCCCTTCTATTATATCAATAGCTTGTTGTTTAGCTACGTTTTCAAGATTAGCCTGCACAACAGCTGCATCCTGTAACTTGAGGTTGAAGCAATCCAAAGCCTCGCCCTGTCCCAGCAAAGCATCAACAATTACTGAGTCAGTAGGTAACACGCGGCTTTCTACACTTTTTATTATACCATTAACTGTAATCCCCTCAGCCGTCATAGAAAGTCCTGTGTTTTTACGGAAGTAATCTTCAGTAAATTTCACACTACCTGTAGCGGAATCGTAAACATTCTCCGTTCTTTTTTCATAAAAGGTTTGCCTGGTTCCGGTGTAATCATATACACTGTAATATTGGTCAACTATATCCTTAAAAACGTTGTCGGCATCTGTGGTGTTATTGAAAATACTTTTAAGTAAGGCTAATAATCCATCAACTTTAACTACTTGTTTAGTTTCTTCATACCCATTGGTATAAACAAATGAAACATCATCCAGATAAGTTATTGTAATGAGTTCCTGATTGAGTTGACGAAAAACAAAATTGAGTACCCGACTTTTGTTTATATTTTCCAATATCCTAACAATACTGGTTTCGGTAGAGGTGGTTTCTGAGGTAGAGGTCTCTGTATTGATATCAAGTTTTCGGGATACCACTGATTTCTGAACCTGCTTTGATATTGCATTTGCCAATAATTTAATGTTCTCAGCTCGCAGCCCATTCATTGTAACTCCATTGGAGGAGCTACTCGAAAAGGAAGCTGCTCCTTTGCCACCGAACAATGGTATATTTAAGCCTGAACCGCTCTGTGAAGCCATATTATATCCCCCTGACTCTGTATGACTTTGAAGGCTGTCAATCTGAAGCATCTTTTCAAGCTCCTGGGTACTATCATTTGTTAAAGAATCAATAACATTCTGATAGTCTTTTTTGCTTTGGGTTGTTTGCTTATAACTCTTAATACTGATGGTGGTTTTCTCGCCCGGCAGCAATGTAAAAGTCTTAACAGTTTCTCCCGCACCGTAATCTCCAAGGTAAGTATTTACTCGATAATGCTCTATTACTGTAAGTCTTGGAACTGCACTAGCTGGTTGTTGCCTGAATTCAATTTTTTGATTGCCCATAATATCCACAACTGTTACAGGCATTCCATAAAGAGATTGAACTGCAATGCTACTTACAGCTTGTCCGGCAATAGTATAATCAGCAACCGGACTTGAAGTAGGGGCTGATTCAAAACCCACCAAACTTGCAAGTGAATACTGTGGCGCAGCACTTACTGTTGGAGTTTCCTCTTCTGAATTTACATTTACAATATTGGGTGTGCCTACAGCTATAAAGTTATTTGCCATACGCGCGGTAATAGTTGAAGCATCCAGTCCGGCAACTATATCATAGTAGTTACCGCTAGGGGGCGAATCAAAACCTGCACCAGTTTTAAAATAGCTGCTGTTCACATCTAAGGGAATGTAAGCATTGGCAACAAACCCATTTGTTTGCGGAATGTTGTAATCAAGTTTGGGTGTTGAACCTGTTCCCCAATCGGTCATTGGATCTTTGTTGATGCAGCTTGATGGTGTTGTTTCTGGCATGATAAGTTGGTTTTAAATTAGTAATTAAGAATAGATAATTATGAACTATAGTTATGAATAACTTTATGATTAAACACATAGCCGTTGCGAGTGGTAACGGTTACGTAATACAATCCGGAGCTTGAAATAAAAGGGAGTGCCAGCATATTTCTATTATCAATATGGGAAGATTGAACAACCCGTCCCATTAAATCTGTGATAACTATTTCAGTAATTGCATCCTGTTCACACAAATATTTTATTTCAAGATTCTCCATTACCGGGTTAATAATTTCAGGTATGACAGAACTTATTGGTGAAGAAACTCCTGTCGGGTTAGCTTTACCTGCCAAAATATTTATCTCCGCCTGTGTTAATATCCTGCTATAAAATCTGGCTTCGTCAAGTTTACCGTCATACCAATGCCCCATATTTGTATTAGTTAAACTCTGTGGTGTCGCATCGGGCACTTTCCCCGCGAACGAAACAGTCTTCACTTTTGCAGCGTCTATATACAAATCAATTACGGAAGTACTTCTGTTCACGTTTATTGATAGATGATGCCACTGATTATCTAAAAGGGCTGTATTGGTATAGAGCAATTCCGCCTGGTCCGACAGAAAACTTGCTCTAATAATAAAATCAAATTGCCCCTTTACAAACTCATTTGCAATTAAACTGACTCCCCTGTCATAAGGAGCATCAGTAGCATATAAAAAATCAATTTCATTTTGGTCATTTGTCATAAACCAGAATGAAATATTAAAACTTGTAGAAGTACCAAAGGAGAGTGCTCCGTTAGAAACATTCATTTTTATTGCTGCATCTGATGAAAACAGCAATGCCTGATTTAGGTTGCTTTTTCTATCGTAGGTGAAGTTAACTGTCCCCCCGCTGGCTAAAAATTTTGTAACCGTTGCCCCATTACCGGAAGCATCAGAAAGACTATTTGTAAACGGCAAATACATAACGAGGCCCTGAGTGAGATCCTGACAGAAAGCATATCCTGAAATTGTCATTAAGATGATGACCAAATAAACTCTTTTCATAAGTACAAACAGTTAATATTTTACCCAAAGTTGAAAATAATATTTCACATATGCAACTTTTTTCTCAAAAATTGTTAACTAAGATATACGGCCATTACGATAAATCCATCCTGCACATGGTGGGGCTATGAGTTTAGGTCAATAACAAAACGGCCAGGCTTTACTACTACTCCTTCCATGCTTGCTGAACTTCCTTCAACGCTAATTCCATTAACAAAAAAATTCGGTTAACAGTCCCCCTTAATTTTTGCAGTTCATCAGGCAGCTCTTTTACGGGATGTGGTCCATCAAAATAAAAATACCAAAAACTTTTTATCTCCTTATCACTACGCTTAGCTAATAATTCCAGGAAAACACTAGTATCAGATTTTAATTTCTCCTGCATTGCGTGCTGAAAATAACCCACACCATCAGCATACCACCTGCCATTGATACTTATATCAATCATTCGGTTGTAATATTGATTTTTGGGTATTACAGTTAATTTAAAAAATGCTTCTACATATAAATAAGCTTTGTTATATAAGGGGCTGTTGAAATCAGAAACCGGCTCTCCTAAAGGGTCTTTGTCTGAGTATCCAAATAAATGGTTGAACAAGTTAAACGTATTTGGAAAAGCAGCAAAATATTCTTGTTGATACTTAATTGTATATGGTGAGGAAGATACTTTTTGATATGCCCTTTTTAATTGCTCCGCTTTTTTTATTCCGTTTAACTGAGTATCCGCAACATTTGCATTTGCAATATTTCGGCAAGTTATATTCGCTGTACAACTTGAAAACAATTGACTAAACAATACTATAATAAATAATTTCATATCATCGAATGGGTAGGTCAAAAATGGTCATCGTTGGAACGAGTTAAGATATTTCTACCTATTGAGGTTCTACTTTGAACCACCATTTAGATTTAGGATGCCCGCTTGTAATCTTAAAAACTAATTTGCTTACTCCCTTCAAAGGTATAGTTACAGTTTGTATACTGTTAGTATTAGTCATTTCTGTTTTATAAAGTTGTAACCCATTTTTATCTTCTACTATCAGCTGGTCTGATTCATTGTAAAAATGATAACTCAACCTTATCGCTGTTACTTTGCCAGTGAGTTGCAGTTCTTTTACGCTGTTTCCTTCGCCAAGATAGGAATCCTCTTTATTAGCATCTGGAATTCTTTCATACTTTTCAACGATACACTCTCCATAATTAAAACAGATTTTTAGTAATTTACCTGTACCTCCTTTTATATACAGGGTAAGTTCCGCACTGGAATCGTGAAAGGTGACGTTCGTAGTAAACTTCCTGTTCTTTAAGGTTATTTTTTTATCCTTGGGATCATATATCCAATTCCCTTGCTCTATTGTTGGAATTTGGGTAGTAACACTGTAACAATCATTAAGAATTTGGTAATTGCCATCAGGATTAAATACTAACATATCAGGACACTCAACTGCTTGCTTTTTACTATTCTCAACACCCTTATATTGCCATCTACCGATTATTTTATGAGAAGCATTTTGAGCATAGGCAATACCGCTTATCAACAATGCAATCAGAATAAAATTTACACCTGTTTTCATACTTATATCGATTAGGGTCCAAAGAAATATGGTGTTGGGTCAACCCATTTGCCTCCTATCATTACCTGAACATGAATATGTGGTGTTATATCCTTGGGATAACCCAAATCTCCTAAATTAGCGGCCGTTCCTATTAATGTTTTTCCCCCAATTACAGTGTATGGACTCCATGCATTGATTTCACTAGGAATATTTACATATAAAATTCTCACTTTCTCAATCTCAATTGCAGAATCTGAAGGTGTAATATCTATCATTGGTTTTCCAGATGATGAGCCAATATAATTTACCGCTTTCCCAGTTACTGGAGATACTAAATCTTGCCCAACTATGGTTAAAATATCTATACCCATATGTTTACGGGCACCTCCGCTACGAGGAGCACCAAAGTGACCATTCCCATATGCATCCTGCCCCCTCAAAGCACCTCCACTTGGGTTGAATAATAAGCTTACATCCGTGATATTCCTTTTAATAGGTATAACTGCCCCCTCTAGTGCCGTACCATTTATTCCAAACCATTTATCAAACTCTCTGTTACCTTTTCCCCAAGGGTTTTTAAATTTCAATGCCATATTTATTCGGGATTTGAGGTTGGATTACAATTACACCAGCTTTGAGGAACATCGCAACAATAAGTAAACCCCTTTTTGTATAAGGTGGTGGCATGATTAGTACAGAAAAGAGAACCCGAAATTGTAATTAAAAGCATGACCAAATAAATTCTTTTCATAAGCACAAACAGTTAATATTCTATCCAAAGTTGAAAATAATATTTCACATAAGCAACTTTTTTATCAAAAATTGTCAACTAAGGTATACGGCCATTACGATCGAGAACTCCCCCGGCAATATATGTGGATGATATTTGTTTACATGCATTAATCTCGGATTATTCAAGCTTTGCTGCTATTACCAAGTGTAATTTTTTATATCAAACCTTTCAAGAAAGGTTATTTTCCATCTTCCTTTTTCCTTTTTCGCTTTAACAAGGTAATCAAAATCGCCTCCCCATGTCCAATAATAGGTTGCAAAGTCATTATCCAATTTAATATTCTTAATCATTAATCTACTCCATATATCCGAAGGGTAATCCTGACAGTTACACCATTCGTCAGCATCATTTCCGTAAGGAGGTAATTCTCCTTTATAGTATTTAACCTGGTTATCATTTAGTTCTTTGTCTAGGTACAACGCAATTTTCATGTAGTTATCTATAAATTCCTGAGTAAAGAAATTTGTTTGGGATAATTCTTCCATTCTGGATTTCTGAACAAGCCAATCAATCCGCTCATAAATGCTGTCATTATCACTTGTAAGAGGGAAATCTCTATTGGTGTCAACCTCATGCCACTTCAACAAATTCTTTGTTAAAGCCAAAAGTTCTAAACTATCAGTAGATAACTGTATATAGGCATGGCTATTTGTACCTGTGTCTTTCTGAGTATGTACACAACTAAAACTAATTACAAGTATTGAAACTGCTGATACCAGGCCATTAAATAATTTCATATTCTATTCCTCCTTAAAGGGTAAGTGTTCATGAGTTATTGTCAGTCCAACGGAATATTGCGTACATAGAATTTCTATACCCACTTCCGGGAAATTCGTTTTTCTCCTTAAAATCACTTAACCATTGATTACCGTTGTACATATCAATATGACCATACTGGCTACCCCCGGGATATGGTTGAAACACCCTTATATCTCCTTTAATAGGTGAATAATTTGTACTACTTAAAGTATTGAATCCCCAGCCCTGCAAAAAAGGTCCATAATCTTTTGCGGATACTGGATGAGGGTTTGTATTTATACCGCCCGCTTCTAAAGCTAATCTGACATATTTAGCACATGCGTGCTGAGAAACTACTTTAGCATTATTGTCTAACCAGTTTACAGCTTTGTCAATATTGAAACTCGATTGGAATCCACCCACATTAACATTACCACCATCCGAAATATCTCTTTTAATAGGTATAACTGACCCCTCCAATGCCGTACCATTTATTCCAAACCATTTATCAAACTCTCTATTACCTTTTCCCCAAGGATTTTTAAAGGAAGCCATAACTACAGAGAATTTGAGCTGGGATTACAATTACACCCACTTTGCGGCACATCGCAACAATCAGTAAACACCTTTTTGTATAAGGTGGTGGCATGATTAGTACAGAAAAGAGAACCCGAAATTGTAATTA
The DNA here is from genome assembly GCA_019695215.1 of Bacteroidia bacterium. Classification (GTDB taxonomy): domain Bacteria; phylum Bacteroidota; class Bacteroidia; order UKL13-3; family UKL13-3; genus JAGPCK01. The sequence goes on from JAIBAK010000007.1 coordinate 11,603, forward strand.
AAAGCATGACCAAATAAATTCTTTTCATATGCTAAACTTTAAGATTACAGTCAAAGTTGAGAATAATATTTCACATTCGCAACTCTTTTTAAAATCGTCAACTAAGATGCATATATTGTTACAAGCGTTATTTTGACCAATACCTCAAAAATGTATGCTTATTTATTAGGTGGTAGAATAAAATAATTAGTTAAAAAGATTCTGAAGCATTCAATTTGAGCACCCACTGCTCCAATATCCGCATCAGTATTATAAAAAGAAGGATTTTGCACCACACTACAAAACGACTCATAAAGCGACCTGTGAGAATTGGTATTATATTGTTGTTCAACTTGAGCAAAAACAGAGTCAAGTGTATTTTTTTTAATCAACCTGACTAACGGGGTGCCCTTGTTATAAAGAGAAAGATATAAGTCAAAGTACTCCTCATGAATAGTATCTCCATTAGTTGAACTTTTGTGATAAACTTTGAACAAATCTTTAAATACATTGAACGACTTAGTATCCCTTTCTAATTTTATTGCAACTCTGGGAAGTAGCGTATCATTCAAGCAAACGAGTCTTTCCTGCGGATAGCAGATAGCTATATGGTGCAAACTGCCAAAAAGGAAGATGAAAAATAAATGCTTCATTTTAATCCCATAAAGTGAATAATACTAATGCAAGCTACTAAAAGAGCAGCGCATTTCATATAAAATCGTCAACTAAGATAGACGCCCTGTTTATAACCCAATGCCTGAGTTAAAGCAATAACCTTAATTTTGCAAAGTGCAGGTAAGGGAAAAAATACAGCAGCATAAGTTCAAAATCATCACTCTGGTGTTTTTGGTATGGATGACTTTTTTTGATAAAAACAATTTTATCGACCAGTACCACCTGCGTGCGCAGTACCAAAGTATTGTTGACGAACGCGATTATTACGTTACCCAGATTGAGCAGGCCAAAAAAGAACGCGAACAGCTTTTTACCAATAGCGAGGCTCTTGAAAAATTTGCCCGCGAAAAATACCATATGAAAAAGGATGATGAAGAAGTCTTCATCATGGTGCAGCCTGAAAAGAAAAAATAATTCCACTTTTTACCGGTTTTAGTTTTGGTTGTTTATCCGGCAAAATGAAACGACATTTGTTTTGTTTCTTTTTTAACACAACTCATCATGAAAAAAGCACTTCTTTTTATCATCGGTTTATATGCAGGCTGCCTGTGTGCGCTTGCCCAATTACCCAAAATTAAGTTACCGGCAGGCTCAGGTGCCATGGCTGCTGCTGCTGTACCCGGACCGGGCTCATACCATGCAGCACGTCCGGTAAATCCTAAAATCAACAATATTTTGCCCCGCTATTACACAGCAACCGATGGAATGAATTACACCGCTGCCGAGGCTCCATCGGGCGAGTTGCAACTGAATAACTTTGATAAAATTCTTTTCGGTAAAGCACGTATAGATAAAAATGGGTCGGCTGCCCAGCTTAGCACCACATTTAATGCAGGCGAAAGTATTTACGGACGTGCGTTTATGCGCACCTGCATGATGAACTACAAAACGTACGGTACCCAAATGAATACCGACCCGCACAAATGTTTCGATGGCCGGTTTGAAGTAAACTATTCCATTGACGGAAAAGACATGGGTGTATTTATGACCAACAGCCTTGACGGGGAACTGGAAAACAAAACAACCTTTACCATTATTGTGGTGGGCACCGGTGACGATGCACAGGCCAATAATGAAGCGTTTATTCAGGTACTAAACAACCTTACCGATGGCAGCCACACCATACGCATGGTGGTGTGGGCCACACAAGGTCAATTCATTTCGGTTGACCCTGTAGCCATGGGAGAATTTATCTATGTAAAAGGTGCCGGTTCAGGCAAAGTGGGTTTAGGGCGAAACTTCAGTTCGGTAAAAGATGAAATGCCCGACAATGCCGCGCTCAAAGCAAAATGTTTGAAAAAACTAAACGACCATGCCAAAGCCAACGGATGGAAAGAAACTTTTACCGAAGTAAAAATTACCGATGAAGACTGGAGCACGTTGCGCAATGAAGTGACCTCAGTAATTACCGGCCGCATCATAAATATTGCCGCCAAAGCTACCTGGCCCGATGGACATTGCACCTACCAGACTTTTAGCATGTTTTCGGATTATGACGGAGCGGCTTATTCAAATGTGGTTTCGGTGCGCGGCATTGGCGAACAAACGAAAATAGATTGCAACTAGCTTGATTATTCTCCCTTCTGTTTTTGATACCTCATACGGCATAGTAGCTGCACAAAGCACCCGTTTGGGTGGGGTGAGCCTCGCCCCTTTTTTCTCTCTTAATCTGGGCCTGTCGGTAAACGATAAGGAAGAACACGTAAAGCAAAACAAGGAGTTGTTTTTCGGTAAACTGGGAATTGCTTCTTCACGTATTTGCACCCAGCATCAGGTACACGGATGTGAAGTACACATAACCAATGAGCCGGGACATCACAAAGGATTTGATGCACAGATTACCAATAAACGAAATTTGTTTTTGGCAGTATCTGTTGCCGATTGTACTCCCATTCTTATTTATGATACCAAAAACCATGCGGTAGCCGCCATTCATGCCGGATGGAGAGGAACCGTTGCGCAAATTGTAACCCGCACCCTGCATAAAATGCAGAAAGAATACGGCACCGAAGGGAAAAACTGCTTTGCTTTTATTGGGGCTTGCATTTCGCAAAAGCACTTTGAAGTAGGTGAAGAAGTAGCCGCGCAGTTTGATGAGCCGCTCAAATATTTTGATGCAGCCAAACACAGATGGAAAGTGGATTTAAAAGCAGCCAACCGACAACAATTGCTTGCATTCGGACTAAAGGAAAGTCATATAGAAGTGAGCCACTATTGCACGGTTGAACACAATGAACTATTTTTTTCGCACCGAAAAGAAAACGGCACCACGGGCCGAATGATGGCGGTGATAGGAATGAAATGATTACAGCACTTTAAACCGGTAACCTAATCTGAATTCAGGAATAAAACTTTTTAAACTTCCGTAAAACTCCAAATTTCCAAGATTTATTCCGGGAAAATAAAGCCCAAAGCTTGCGGTTACATTCTTTCGCAGAATTCCTGTTCGCAAATTCATGGCATTGGAAGAAAAAAAATAACCAATAATTCGAATATCTCTGTTTACCGAGTCGGGGGCAAAATCCCATTGACCTGCAACCTTAGTTCCACGAAAAAACTCATTAGTACCAAGCGAAAAATACAAGAGGTTTTCATTCTTAAGCTTTATGTATTTGGTAATCTCTATATGAATATCCATTACAGGCGCCCACTTGTTGTAATCAAACCTTGAAGATATCAATTTACCTGTGCTGTCTCGCTTTTCCTCAATTCGAAAAGCATCATAAAGTTTAGCTACCCTTCCGGTTGCTCCAATAGTAAATGCCAATTGCCACGGATTGTATTTTAATTCAACACCTCCGTTTATTCCAAAACCTGTATTTCTTTCTCTATAAAAGGAAACTATACTTGGAGTATGCATATTGACTCCTGATGGTTCAGGGCCAAAAGTAGTAGGCCGGTTTATTACCTGTAACGAAGCATAAACCAAGAACTTAGGTGATTTGGAAGTTTGTTGCCCTGAAGCCGATATCGAAACCAAACATATTAGGTAAAGGTAATTTTTCATCATGGATATTTATTCCATGACGCGCAACCGAGAAATAAGTTGCAAGTGATTTTACTTCTGTTTAAATCCTCCGGCTTTCCAGGTTTTAAAGAAGCTCGACCAGGCCAGCGGGTCGAGCACGCGAATAGGTGGCGCCTGCCCCAGGTAATAATACTTGGCGGCTTCGTAATTCATCATGGTGCGCTGGCTTTCACGTCCGTCAATGGGCATAGTACGCTGCAGTTTGGCTAACTTTTCTTTATCGGTATTGGCTAATGCCTGTGAGTATTCATCAATTTGTCCGGTGGCTAAAAAACGGTCTATTTCTTCCTTACTTGGCCATGGCCTGATAACGGTTTCGTTCAGGTAAATGGTGTCTTCGCGCATCAGTTGTATCCACGAGTATTTAGGTGTGCTCAAATCTTTTGGTATTACGGTGTACATGGTTTTGTACCCAATAGCACGGAACATAATGGAATCACCGGCACGCGCTACAAAATTAAAAAACCCATCCCCGTCAGCCATGCTGCCTTTGGTGGTTCCTACAATGGTGATTGAAGCATATGAAACGGCTTTGAGGCTATCGTGCGATAATACAATCCCTGAAAACTGAATATACTTTGGAGAAGTGCCTGCAGGTTTTGTTTCACCATTATTTCCATTTTGGGCAAATGCTGCTGCCATTCCTCCTACCAATAACCAATATGCTAAAATGAGCCTGCTCATAGAATTAATTTTCGACAGTCAAAGTTAGCCATTTTAGTGCCAGTAAACTAACGGCATTAAAAAATAAAACCGCACAAAATAGTAATGGCCACCACAATGGGCGGAGACAATCGGAAAAAATACAATACGGCCGAGGTAAGTGCCACAATAATCAGGTTAAGGGAACTAAATCCAAGTGGTTCAAAAAGCAAATAAGCGGATGCCACAACCAGTCCGGCCGATGAGGCATTGATGCCCGAAATAGCCTTTTGAATGCGCGGATGCCCCTTGAACTGATCCCAGATAGGATAAAGAAAAAAGATGAGTAAAATGCCCGGCAAAAAAATACCAATGCTCCCTACTACCGAGCCCAGTAAAATACCCGATGTTCCCCAGTGGCTCATGCTCATACCGCAGGCAAAAGACGAAAAGCTAAACACCGGCCCCGGAATAGATTGCAATAATCCAAGTCCGGTAATAAAGTCCTGTGCACTCATGTACTCCCTAAAGTTTACAAACTGTTCGTAAATCATTGGAATAAGCACATTGCCTCCGCCAAATACAATGCTGCCGTAGCGATACGTGTTTTCAAATAACAGAAACGGCCTTGCAGCTATTTGTCCGTAGTTTGATTTAACGTATGCTGCCACTGCTGCCGATATCAGAAAAATAGAAACAAAGAGAATAAAATTATCCCAACGCACATTGGTAATCCGGTAATAACCTTCTAATTTTTTCTTATCGGTAAAATTGGAAACAATGCCGCCAAAAATTAAAATGATTGGGAAAACCAGCGGAGTGCGCATAAAAATAGCAGCCTGTGCGGCAATTATAAGCAACAGCAACTCGGTAATGGTTTTGGCAAACAGCTGACCGATGCTTACAGCGGCATACACCATAAACCCGATGGCCATGGGCTGAATATACTTGAGGAAACTTAAATTGATTGACGAATGCCCGTAGGAGCTTAATAAAACGGCAAGTAAAAACATGATAACGCAGGCCGGCAAAATCCAAACACCCAGAGTAAGAAAAGCCAGCATTGGACCTCCTAATTTAAATCCGATAGCCGTAACAGTTTGGGTAGATGTGGGACCGGGCAACATCTGGCAAAAGGAGTTGAGTTCTTTCAAATCCTCCTCGGTGATATAATGTTTTTTGGTTACTAACCGTTTTAAAAACTGCACAAAATGTACCTGAGGCCCGCCAAAGGCAGTGAGCGATAAAACAAATACGTCCTTCAGAAAAACAAGCTGCTTCAGCTTTCTGATGCGTATATTTGTATGCCGGGTCAACTGAAAAATGAATTTAAAATTCCGTTACGAAGGTACATTACCACCGATAAAATTATTAATAAAAGGCAAAATGCCAAAAAATATCATTTTGTTAGCCCTGTTACTTAGTGCCGGGTGGATGAGTTGCAAAAGTCCTGCGCAAAAATTTGCCACCGAAACCACTCAATTAGACAGCATTCGCAAGCAATTAAACACCATGAAAGTGTGGTTTATGGTAGATGAACGAAAAGTGAGTAAACGGTTTGACCACCTGCAGCAACAGGACAGCCTTATTCAATTAACCAACCTGGCCCAAAGGCTGCCAGAAGATTTAGGACTGGCAATTGAAGAATTCAGAGCCATCCCTGAAATCTATAAAAACTACCTGAACCTTTTTAAACAGCAGCAACAGCAACTCGATTCGCTTGTGCAAAGCACGGATAGCTTACAAAACCTGTTGTACAGCGAAACCATTGGACGAAGAAAATTCAGGGAATTGTTTGGGGCGCATCAGTTAGCTGTAAACCTCCTGCAACAGCAAGTTGAAGCCACCGTAAAAAAAACCATAGAGGTAGAACCCACGTATAAGCGCATTCAGCCTCATATCGACTCGCTGGAGCGCTTTTCGGTTACGCCTGGGCAGTTGGCCCCCCGAAAGTAAGCGGAAGCGGAATATCCTCCTGCACCTTAATGGTACCAAAATTCTCCTCAAACTTGATGATATTATCACTTAGGGCCATTAACAGGCGCTTGGCATGCATGGGGGTTAATAAAACCCTTGATTTAACTTTTGCCTTCGGAACTCCCGGCATAATGCGCACAAAGTCTATTACGAACTCGCTGTTTGAGTGAGTAATTATAGCCAGGTTAGAATAAGTTCCCTCGGCTATCTCTTCCGATAACTCAATATTGAGCTGATTCTGATTTTCGTTGTTGTTATCCATAATACAAAAGTAGCCTTTTTTTAGTTTGGTTACATATTCATGATAACGCGAGCATCATTGTTCGGAATAAGTATTAAACTGGCATCTTGCCTGCATTGGTAAGCAGGATGCTTACGAATAGTAAACACGAGGTCGGGGCCCCGTGTTATCATATTTCCTTACTTGCGAAGGATCCAAATACATACAGTGATGAGTATTTGATAGGTTTATGGAAATTCTTTGATGAGTTGATCTATGATTTGCTTCAATTCCTTTATTTCCGAATCAATTTGCAAAAGTGAATTTAGATATGCTTTAAGATGAAAATTTACTGAGGCATCTTGGCGTTTGCAAACATCTTTGTATGCAGAATAATCGTTAGGCAAACCAAATTCTCCAGTACTAATGTTATGAATGAGCCCTTCATCGTATGTCCATTTTTCAAAAATTGGATGAATAATTACAAACCGTTTTGATTGACCCATTCTTCGAATTTCAAGTGACCCAATTCGCTTGTAGAACTGGTAATCCTCTTTTAATCTGTTTGGAGCTTGTTTATCTTTATCAATTAGAGCTATCCCAATTGAGTTATTATATCCAGGTGAATCAAGCGCTTTCAAAATATTTCCTACCCCTTCCTTGTGGTTTGCCTTTCTAAACCCTAGGACAGTAGTCAATGCAGTATTAGCATAACATTCTGGTAATATCCTTAATTCCATTAGTCAACAAATGCTTCATAGTTAATAAAAACGTCAGTCCCATAATTAAGCATTTCACCAATTTGCTTTTTAGTTAATTCCTTTACTTCAGTTTGATAGTCTTTATACTTAGCAACAAATACTGCGCAATCTTTATAATCACAATGTTCAACCAAAGTACTTAATAGATAAGGACTATGCGTTGCAATAAAAAACTGATTAGATTCTGAATCAATCATTTCTCTAGCAATCCTATTAATATAAGGCGGGAAGCTATGGGCTTCCGGTTCCTCAAAAAGTAAAACAGAATCCTTATTAGATTTTATTGCGGACAGATAAAAAATTATTCTTCGCAAAGTATCAGCAATAAATTTGTATTCATATTTGTAAGATATTCCATCAACTCTTTTCTGTATTTCAAAAATATTTTCCTTTTGATCAATAAGGAATTCAAGCCCATACTCATCGAAAAACGAAGCAATCTCAGATCTTAGCTTTTTACTCTTAGTAAGTATCGTTAACAAATTATCTCCATCTGGTGTATTTAAAAAACTCGAGAAACTGTTCTCAAATGATTTTAGACGCTCATTAAATACATACTTTTTTATTACCGTTTTTATTGTATGCGTATCCCTTGTTAAATTCAGGCTTCCATCAAAGGCAAGTTGTGAACCAGTAAATGGATAATTAACTATATCTAATCCATTCTTACTTTCATTATATTGAGATAAAAATTTATCCCCTGATTTCTTGATATAGTTTTCATATAACAGCTCCATAAAATCAATATCCCCGGTGTACCAATCATAACTATTAGAATTTGCCCTTTGACCAATAAAAGTTGCAATCAAATTTGTAAATATCTTTAGTGGTTTTGAGTCGTCATTATCATAGAACAATTGAAAAGGCTTATCAAACCTAATTATATCCTTTATTTGCCCATGACGTGAAAGTAAAGAAAGCGCTTCCAAGATATTACTTTTACCAACATTTGGCTTCCCAACAAATACGTTTATTCGCTTGCATTTAATATCGATCTGCTTGACCGATTTGAAGTTTTCGATCTTAAGATAATGAATGTGCTTTTGAGCTACCATACATCAAAAGTACAAAGAAATATTAATATTCAATAGGACTCTTTACCCGCATAACGTGAGCCTAATTGACTGTGATAAGCATAAACAGGCATCTTTCCTGTGCAGGTAAGCAAGATGCTTACGAAAATAATTACGAGGCCGGTGCCATTGGTAAGTTGCGTGTGGACATCCCCCCTGCCCCCTTCTCCTATGCTGCAAGCCTGCGCTGCAAGGGGGACTTTAAAACAAAACAGCCCGACAACTTGCATTGTCGGGCTGTTTCAGGTATAGCTCAAGCTTTATTAGTTGGCTTTGGCTGTTTCCATGGCTTCCTGTTTAGAGGCCATGAGTGATTCGTACTCTTCGCGCGAACCTACCACTAATTTATCGTAGGCGCGGTTACCGGTACCGGCAGGAATGAGGTGACCAACGATCACATTTTCCTTCAGACCTAATAACTCATCTACTTTACCATTGATGGCGGCTTCGTTAAGCACCTTGGTAGTTTCCTGGAACGAGGCAGCACTCATAAAGCTGTGTGTACCCAACGATGCACGGGTAATACCCTGTATCATGGCACCGGCTGTGGCAGGAACCGCATCGCGCACTTCAACCAGTTTCTGGTCTTTGCGTTTCAGCATCGAGTTCTCGTCACGCAGTTTGCGCACACTCACTATTTGTCCTGCTTTCAGGTTTTGTGAATCCCCTGCATCCGTCACTACTTTCTTATCGTAAATCCAGTCGTTTTCTTCGATAAAGTCGAATTTATCGGCTGCTTCACCTTCAAGGAAACGGGTATCTCCCGGATCTTCGATTTCTACCTTCTGCATCATTTGGCGCACAATCACCTCAATATGTTTATCGCTGATTTTTACACCCTGCAAACGGTAAACTTCCTGAATTCCGTTGGTAATATACCGCTGTACAGAAAGCGGACCTTCAATACGCAAAATATCCTGAGGACTGATAGCACCATCAGATAATGGAGTACCTGCTTTTACGAAATCGTTTTCCTGAACAAGAATGTGTTTTGAAAGCGAAACAAGGTATTTTTTCACCTGACCATCGCGTGATTCAATAATGATTTCACGATTACCACGCTTGATACCACCGAATGAAACTACCCCGTCAATCTCGGTAACCACAGCAGGGTTAGACGGATTACGTGCTTCGAACAATTCGGTAACGCGGGGTAAACCACCGGTAATGTCTCGTGTTTTTCCAATTGTTCTCGGAATCTTCACCAGAATTTGTCCGGCAACCACGGCCTCTTTATCCTCGGCAGCAAGGTGAGCTCCTACAGGAAGGTTGTACTCTTTAAGCACCTCCCCTTTTTTATCAACGATTTGGATAGAAGCGATGCGTGTTTTATCACGACTCTCAATAATTACTTTTTCCTTGTGGCCGGTTTGTTCGTCACTCTCCTCGCGGAAGGTGATGCTCTCAATAATATTGGAGAACTGAACTTTACCTGCAAATTCAGAAAGAATCACCGCATTGTACGGATCCCATGAACAAAGCACATCGCCTTTGGTCACTTTTTGTCCGTCTTTCACCATCAGGTGTGCTCCGTATGGAATATTCACGGTGATGATGACTGCACGTGTTTTCTCGTCAAGAATTTTCACTTCACCCTGACGTCCCAATACAATTTGTATTTCACCGTCCTCCGATTTATAGGCAACACTTCGCACTTCTTCAAACTCCAGAATACCGCCAAACTTAGCAGTGAGTTGCGACTCGGCAGCAATATTGGATGCAGTACCACCCACGTGGAAGGTACGGAGTGTAAGCTGTGTACCCGGCTCACCAATTGACTGCGCTGCTATTACACCCACGGCTTCTCCATCCTGCACCATGCGGCCGGTAGAGAGGTTTCGTCCGTAACATTTAGCGCAGATACCAAATTTGGTTTCGCAGGTTAATGCCGAACGAATTTCCATTGATTCAATAGCTGAATTTTCAATTTTATCAGCAATGTCTTCGGTAATTTCTTCGCCCGATTTAACAAGTAATTCTCCGGTTATCGGATCGTACGTATCGTGCAGCGAAACTCTTCCTAATACACGCTCATATAAACTTTCAACTACTTCTTCATTATCTTTCAGGGCGGAGATTGGAATACCGCGAAGGGTTCCGCAATCTACTTCCGAAACAACAACGTCCTGAGCCACGTCATGCAACCTACGGGTAAGGTAACCCGCATCTGCCGTTTTCAAAGCTGTATCCGCAAGACCCTTACGGGCACCGTGCGTAGAGATAAAATACTCGAGTACCGAAAGCCCTTCTTTAAAGTTGGAAAGAATCGGATTCTCGATAATCTCACCGGTACCACCGCTCAGGTTTTTCTGAGGCTTGGCCATCAATCCCCTCATACCTCCCAGCTGACGAATCTGTTCTTTAGAACCACGCGCCCCTGAGTCAAGCATCATGTAAATAGGATTGAACCCTTGTCTGTCGGAAGATATTTGCTTTAACAGTGTATCTGAAATACGCGAGTTAACACGGGTCCAGATATCAATTACCTGATTGTAGCGTTCGTTGTTGGTGATGAAACCATTGTTGTAGTTACTCCATATTTCTTCTACTTCCTGTTGTGCTTCGCCAATGAATTTTAATTTTTCATCAGGCACACGCACATCTGAAAGGTTGAATGAAAGACCTCCTTTAAAGGCATAGTGGTAACCTAATTCTTTAATATCATCAAGGAACCTGGCTGTAACAGCCGTACCAAACCGTTTCACGATTCCGCCAATAATATCGCGCAGGTTTTTCTTGGTTAACGTTTCGTTAATGAAACCATGTCCTTTTGGAACAACCTGATTAAATATTACGCGGCCTACAGTGGTTTCGAAAAGTTTGTTTTCAATTTCACCTTTCTCATTCAGCACATCAACTTTTACTTTGATGAATGCATGTAAAGCAGCTCTGCGCTCGTTGAAAGCAATAATTACTTCCTCGGGCGAATAGAAACGCAACCCTTCACCTAAAACTTTTTCTGTTTCGGTGCTCTTACGTCCTTTGGTTATGTAATACAAACCAAGCACCATGTCCTGCGAAGGAACAGTGATAGGAGTACCATTAGCCGGGTTGAGTACGTTGTGCGGTGCCAGCATCAGCATTTGAGCTTCAAGAATAGCCGCGTTACCCAGCGGTACGTGAACCGCCATCTGGTCACCGTCAAAGTCAGCGTTAAAACCTGTACACACCAAAGGGTGCAACTGAATGGCTTTTCCTTCAATCAGCTTAGGCTGGAAGGCCTGAATACCCAACCTGTGGAGTGTAGGAGCACGGTTAAGCAATACAGGGTGACCTTTCAGAATATTTTCGAGGATATCCCATATTACGGCTTCTTTACGGTCAACTAATTTCTTAGCCGACTTCACCGTTTTTACAATACCTCTTTCGAGTAGTTTACGAATGATAAATGGTTTGAACAACTCGGCAGCCATTCCTTTAGGAATACCGCACTCGTGTAATTTAAGGGTTGGCCCCACTACAATTACCGAACGACCTGAATAGTCAACCCGTTTACCCAATAAGTTTTGACGGAAACGTCCTTGTTTACCTTTAAGCATATCGCTCAAAGATTTTAACGGGCGGTTACCTTCGGTTTTCACCGCACTCACTCTTCTGGTATTATCCAAAAGCGAGTCAACGGCTTCCTGAAGCATCCGTTTTTCGTTACGTAAAATTACCTCAGGTGCTTTAATCTCAATCAAACGCTTTAAACGGTTGTTACGGATAATCACCCTGCGGTAAAGATCGTTCAAATCGGACGTGGCAAAACGGCCACCTTCCAATGGAACTAACGGACGTAACTCAGGCGGAATAACCGGAAGAATTTTGATTACCATCCACTCGGGGCGGTTTTCAGCTTTCTCGTTAGCCGAACGGAAACTTTCAATTACCTTAAGGCGTTTTAACGCTTCGGTTTTACGCTGCTGCGAAGTTTCGTTGGCAGCCTGGTGACGCAAACTGAAAGAAAGGTCGTCAAGTTTTGTTCGCGATAATAAATCCCACAATGCATCGCCACCCATTTTGGCAACGAATTTATTTGGGTCTGTATCTTCGAGGTACTGATTTTCTTTTGGTAATGAATCGAGAATATCCAAATACTCTTCTTCGGTTAATAAGTCGAGGTAATTGGTTCCGTCCTGTGCTTTAATGCCCGGCTGAATTACGATATAGCGTTCGTAGTAAATCACCATATCCAGCTTTTTGGTAGGAACACCCAGCAGGTAACCTATTTTATTGGGCAATGAACGGAAGTACCAGATATGCGCAACAGGAACTACCAGATTGATATGTCCCATACGCTCTCTGCGCACTTTTTTCTCAGTAACCTCTACCCCGCAACGATCGCACACAATGCCTTTGTAACGGATGCGTTTGTATTTACCGCAATGGCATTCAAAATCCTTTACAGGACCAAAAATGCGCTCGCAGAACAAACCACCCATTTCAGGTTTATATGAACGGTAGTTGATGGTTTCGGATTTGGTAACCTCACCATACGATCTTTGCAGAATCGTTTCAGGAGAAGCAAGACTAATCTTAATCTTGGTGAAGTTGCTTTTTAATTTTATATCTTTTTTAAATGACATGTAATACTCCTCCTTAATTAATCAATGGTAATTTCAAGACCTAATCCTCTTAACTCGTGAACCAATACGTTGAACGATTCAGGAATACCAGGGGTAGGTAAATTATCACCTTTCACAATGGCTTCATACGTTTTGGCGCGGCCCACAATATCATCCGACTTAACGGTAAGAATTTCCTGAAGAATGTTTGATGCTCCGAATGCCTCAAGTGCCCAAACCTCCATCTCACCAAAACGCTGACCACCAAACTGAGCTTTACCGCCCAATGGCTGCTGAGTAATGAGAGAGTATGGTCCGATAGAACGTGCGTGCATTTTATCATCAACCATGTGACCAAGTTTCAACATGTAAATAATACCTACAGTTGTTTTCTGGTGGAAACGCTCTCCGGTCAATCCATCGTGCAGGTAAACGGCACCATCAACAGGAAGTTTGGCTTCGTTCATGTATTTCTCAATATCTTCAATTGAAGCTCCGTCAAAAATAGGTGTAGCGAATTTCACTCCCAGTTCTTTGCCGGCCCATCCTAATACAGTCTCGTAAATCTGCCCCAGGTTCATACGCGAAGGCACACCCAGCGGATTCAATACAATATCTACCGGAGTTCCGTCTTCCAGGAAAGGCATGTCTTCTTCACGCACAATACGTGCAACAATACCCTTGTTACCGTGACGACCCGCCATCTTATCACCCACTTTAAGTTTACGCTTGTCGGCAATATAAACTTTGGCCAGTTTAAGAATACCTGCAGGCAATTCATCGCCAACCTGAATAGCAAACAACTTACGTTTGTAATCAGCGATTACATCGTTGGCAGCTACTTTGTAGTTAGAAAGAATTTCTTTAATGAGGTCATTCTTTTCTTTATCTGTTGTCCAGTTGTTGGCATTGATATTTGTGTAATCAATATCCATCAATTGTTTTTGAGTAAACTTGGTTCCTTTCGGAATCAGCTCTTCGTTGTACACATTGGTAACACCCTGCGATGTTTTACCGTTTACCACAGTAAATAATTTATCAACCAACACACCCTTCAATGCTGCCATTGCCTTGTTGTGTTCGTCTTCAATTTTGCTCACCTTGGTTTTCTCTTCACCTTTGGTAGCTTTATCTTTTTTGGTGCGGGCAAATAATTTTTTATCAATGATAATACCCGAGGTTGACGGTGGTGCTTTCATAGAAGCATCTTTTACGTCACCGGCTTTATCACCAAAAATAGCACGAAGCAATTTTTCTTCAGGTGAAGGTTCTGTTTCGCCCTTAGGAGTGATTTTTCCGATAAGAATATCTCCTTCGTGAACTTCGGCACCTACACGAATCAATCCGTTTTCGTCAAGATTACGCGTTGCTTCTTCACTTACGTTAGGAATATCATTGGTTAATTCCTCTTCGCCACGTTTTGTGTCGCGAACTTCCAGTTCGTATTCGGTGATGTGAATAGAGGTAAACCAATCTTCTTTGGCTACCCGTTCAGAAATTACAATAGCGTCCTCAAAATTGTATCCCTGCCATGGCATAAAAGCCACTTTAAGGTTACGGCCCAATGCCAGTTCACCCTGATCGGTAGCATGACCTTCACACAATACATCGCCTTTTTTCACCAACTGCCCTTTACTTACTACAGGGCGTTGATTGAGGCAGGTATTCTGGTTGGTTCTTCTGAACTTAGTAAGCGGATATGACTTAACACTTCCGCTGAAATTAACGAGTAAATCCTTTTCGGTCTGCTCATATTTCACACGGATTTCATTAGCATCTACAAACTCAACCACACCGGTTCCTTCAGCTACAATGAGTGCACGCGAGTCGCGGGCTACTTTTCCTTCCAGTCCGGTTCCTACAATAGGAGCCTGCGGGCGAATAAGCGGCACAGCCTGACGCTGCATGTTTGAACCCATCAATGCACGGTTTGCGTCATCATGCTCCAAAAACGGAATCATAGATGCAGCAATGGATACAATCTGGTTAGGAGCTACGTCCATATAATCCAGTTTCTCCGGATCCACCATCGGGAAGTCACCTTCGAAACGGGCTTTTACTTTTTGATCAACAAAATTTCCGTCCTTAGCTACCTGCGCATTTGCCTGGGCAATCACTTTTCCATCCTCGTCTTCGGCACTCAGGTAAACCACCGGTTTATCAACAACCACTTTACCATCTACCACTGCACGGTAAGGAGTTTCAATGAATCCCATTCCGTTAATACGGGCATGCACACACAAAGAAGAAATCAAACCGATATTCGGCCCTTCGGGAGTTTCGATGGTACACAAACGTCCGTAGTGTGTATAGTGAACGTCACGAACCTCAAAACCGGCTCGATCACGACTTAAACCACCGGGACCGAGTGCCGACATTCTCCGCTTGTGAGTAATCTCGGCAAGCGGATTGGTTTGATCCATGAATTGTGAAAGCTGATTGGTACCAAAGAAAGAATTAATTACCGAACTTAACGTACGGGCATTAATCAAATCGGCAGGAGTAAATACTTCGTTGTCGCGAATATTCATACGCTCGCGAATGGTACGTGCCATACGGGCCAAACCTACTCCAAACTGTGAATACAGTTGTTCTCCAACGGTACGCACACGTCTGTTCGACAAGTGATCAATATCGTCCACATCGGCCCGTGAGTTAAATAACTCAATGAGGTATTTAATGATGGCGATAATATCGTCCTTGGTAAGAATGCGCACACTCATATCGGTACCGCGGTTTAACTTGCGGTTGATACGGTAACGGCCTACTTCACCCAGGTCATAACGCTTATCGGAGAAGAACAATTTTTCAAGAATACCTCTTGCCGTTTCTTCATCCGGTGGATCGGCATTACGCAACTGACGGTAGATATGCTCTAAAGCTTCTTTACCGGAGTTGGATGTATCTTTCTGAAGTGTGTTCAGAATAATGGCGAAATCATTGTGATTGGCTTCTTCTTTATGAAGAATTACGGTTTTAACACCGGCATCCACAATCATGTCGATATGATCGTCTTCAAGTGTAGTATCGCGCTCAATGATTACTTCATTACGCTCAATGGAAACCACCTCTCCTGTATCTTCATCCACAAAATCTTCAACCCAGGTTCTCAGAACACGGGCAGCTAATTTGCGGCCAAGCACTTTTTTCAACCCAGCTTTACTTACCTTAATTTCTTCAGCAAGGTCAAACAGATTTAAAATGTCCTTATCGGTTTCATATCCGATAGCGCGCAACAAGGTGGTAACAGGGAATTTTTTCTTACGGTCAATATACGCATACATTACGTTATTGATATCCGTTGCAAATTCAATCCATGAACCTTTAAAAGGAATTACACGGGCTGAATACAGTTTGGTTCCGTTGGTATGGTAAGTTTGTCCGAAGAATACTCCGGGTGAACGGTGAAGCTGAGAAACAATAATACGTTCGGCACCATTGATAATAAAAGTACCTTTTGGCGACATGTAAGGGATGGTTCCCAGATACACATCCTGCACAATGGTTTCAAAGTCTTCGTGCTCCGGATCGTTACATGACAAACGCAATTTAGCCTTAAGCGGAACGCTGTAGGTTAAACCTCTGTCAATACATTCTTCAATGGTGTAACGGGGCGGGTCAACAAAATAATCAAGAAACTCAAGAACGAAAATATTTCTTGAGTCGCTGATTGGGAAGTTTTCGGCAAATACGTTAAAAAGCCCTTCGTTCTTTCTGTTTTCAGAAGAGGTTTCGAGTTGAAAAAACTCGCGAAACGACTCAACCTGTACATCAAGAAAATCCGGGTAATCGATTACCTTGTCAACTGAGGCGAAACTTATTCTTTCAGTGACGTTATTCTTATTAGCCAAGCGATTTATTTATTTAAAATGTGAAGGAACAAAAGAAAAAGGAACGGGTACAAATACATAGTTGACCCACGGCAAAAGCCGGGGTCAACTCACAATAACTTTGGGTAGTATGACTACTTGAGTTCAACTTCTGCTCCTGCTTCTTCAAGCTTAGCCTTCAAGGTGTTTGCTTCGTCTTTAGAAACATTTTCCTTTACAGCTTTCGGAGCTCCGTCAACTAATTCTTTAGCCTCTTTCAAGCCAAGACCGGTAAGGTCTTTAACGAGTTTTACTACGTTGAGTTTTCCAGCACCTGCATTCTTAAGAATTACGGTGAACTCAGTTTGCTCAGCAGGAGCTGCAGCAGCAGCGCCACCAGCAGCCGGAGCAGCAGCAACAGCTGCAGCAGCAGGCTCAATGCCGTACTCTTCTTTAAGAATCTGAGCCAACTCGTTTACTTCTTTTACTGATAAGTTTACCAACTGTTCAGCAAATGATTTTAAATCTGCCATTTTTGTAAAGTATTATATAGTTAACAATTAAATTTCTTTTTACTCGGGTTTTTCAGAAAGTGTTTTTACGATACCTGCCAGTTTTCCTCCGGAAGATTTAAGTGCAGAAATAACATTCTTGGCAGGCGACTGCAACAAGGCAATGATATCTCCCACTAATTCGTCTTTCGTTTTCAGTGCAAGCAAAGTGTCGAGCTGGTTGTCTCCAATGAATACTTCATTTTCTACATAAGCTGCTTTCAGTGCCGGCTTGTCGCCTGCTTTTCTGAATTCTTTAATAATTTTTGCAGGAGCTTTGAAGTCTTCGGAGAACAGAATAGATGATGACCCTTTAAGTGAACCATACATTTGACCGTAATCAACTCCGGTACTTTCCAGAGCCTTGCGGATGAGTGTATTTTTTGCAACGGTCATCTTCACTCCGCCTTTAAACATAACTCTTCTGAGTTCATTTGTTTTTCCAGCGGAAAGTTGTGATGTATCAGTAATGTAGAAGCATTTGCTTTTATTCAAATGAGCAGTAAGCTCAGCAACTACATCGTATTTTTCTTGCTTTTTCATATTGATTAGATTCCTGGTATTGTCTTCGTGTCAACATTTACACTCGGGCTCATGGTACTTGACATGTAAACGCTTTTGAAATAAGTTCCTTTGGCTGACGAAGGTTTTAATTTCGCAACGGCCTGAATTAATTCAACTGCGTTTTCGTAGATTTTCTCCGGAGAGAAGGAAGCTTTGCCAATGGCAGCGTGGATAATTCCGGTTTTATCAACTTTAAAGTCAATTTTACCCGCTTTTACCTCTTTTACAACTTTGCCTATGTCGGTGGTAACAGTTCCGGTTTTAGGATTTGGCATCAGGTTGCGAGGTCCAAGAATCTTTCCAAGTTTACCCAATTTAGCCATAATAGCAGGCATGGTAACGATTACATCTACATCGGTCCATCCGCCTTCTATTTTCTTAATGTACTCATCCAGCCCAACAAAATCAGCACCTGCCTCTTTGGCTTCGGCCTCTTTTTCGGGTGTACATAATACGAGTACTTTTTTAGTTTTGCCCGTTCCGTGAGGAAGAGCCACCACACCGCGTACCATTTGGTTTGATTTGCGGGGATCAACACCCAAACGGATGTCAACATCTACCGATGCATCAAACTTGGTAGTGGTGAGTTCCTTTACGAGTTTTGCCGACTCGTTCAGGCTGTACTGCTTTGTACGATCGTACTTAGTCAGCACCACTTTTCTTTTTTTACTGATTGTTGCCATGATAACGTCTTAAAAATTTTTAGTTTTTAGACCAGGGAGCATCTCCGGTCACTGCGATACCCATGCTGCGAGCTGTACCTGCCACCATTTTCATTGCTGACTCAACGGTGAAACAGTTCAAATCGGGCATTTTATCTTCAGCGATAGTACGCACCTGATCCCAGGTCACCTGACCTGCTTTTTTACGATTAGACTCTGGCGAGCCCTTTTGGATTTTGCACACCTCGAGAAGTTGCGCAGCCACCGGTGGGGTTTTTATTACAAAGTCAAATGATTTGTCATTATAAACGGTAATTACAACCGGGAGTATTTTGCCTGTTTTATCTTGTGTTCGGGCATTGAACTGCTTACAGAAGTCCATAATATTAACACCCTTTGAACCCAATGCAGGTCCGATTGGAGGAGCCGGATTAGCTGCTCCGCCTTTAACTTGTAGTTTTACAAATCCGGTTACTTCTTTTGCCATAAAGCTATTCTTTTTCTACTTGTATAAAGTTCAATTCTAAAGGTGTTCTGCGGCCAAAAATTTTCACCATCACCTTTAGTTTCTTTTTGTCTTCGTGTACTTCTTCAATTACTCCGCTAAAGCCGCTGAAAGGTCCGTCAGTAACTTTTACTGTTTCGCCAACAATAAAAGGCTCCGAAATGCTTTCGCCATGCTCGGCAATTTCATCTACTTTACCCAAAATGCGGTTTACCTCCGACATTCTGAGCGGGGAGGGAACACCTTTGCCTCCTAAAAACCCAACTACTCCATTTACCGAATCAATGGTGTGAGCCACCTCTCCTACCAATTCGGCCTGAATTAAAATGTACCCTGGAAAATAACTACGCTCCTTTGAAGTTTTTTTACCGTTTTTAATTTGGTAAACTTTCTCCATCGGAATCAAAATCTGAGGTACAAAATGGCTAAGCCCGGCCCGCACAAGTTCAGCCTCAATATGTGCCTTCACTTTTTTTTCCTGACCGCTAATGGCTCTCACCACGTACCATTTAAAATCTTGTGTAGTCCCGCTCATGTTGATTTTTCAGTCTTAATTTTCAAAAAATTTATAAAAAATCTCCATGGCAAAATTGCTGGTAAAGTCTATAATGAAAACCACACCCGCAAAAATAATCGAGGCCACCATCACAATGATAGTACTGCTTTGCAACTCTTCCCAGGTAGGCCACGACACTTTTGTCATCAACTCCTCCGAGGTACTTTTAAGGTAAGCTATTACTTTTTCCATTTTCTGTTGCTAAGCACGGGTGCCTGGGCTCGAACCAAGATCAACGGTTTTGGAGACCGCTATTCTACCATTGAACTACACCCGTGGGTTATAGACACCAAATGGAACCGGTGTGCTCGGTTCCATTCGGGGTCTGTTTAATTTATTAATTATTTTAAAATCTCTGTTACCTGACCTGCACCAATGGTACGACCTCCTTCACGAATCGCGAAACGAAGACCTTTTTCCATAGCGATGGGTTGGATCAGTTTCACGGTGATGGTGGTGTTATCACCAGGCATAATCATTTCTACTCCTTCAGGCAGTACAGTTTCACCTGTAACGTCTGTTGTACGGAAATAGAACTGAGGACGGTATTTGTTAAAGAACGGAGTGTGACGTCCGCCTTCTTCTTTGCTCAATACGTAAACCTCAGCTTTAAATTCGGTGTGCGGAGTTACTGAACCCGGCTTACAGATAACCATACCTCTGCGGATATCATTTTTCTCGATACCACGAAGTAATAAACCTGCATTATCACCGGCTTCACCACGATCAAGTAACTTACGGAACATTTCTACACCAGTGATGGTTGAAGTCATTTTCTCGGCACCTAAACCGATAATTTCAACCGGGTCACCCACGTTAATTACACCGCGCTCAATACGACCTGTAGCAACTGTACCACGACCTGTGATTGAGAATACGTCTTCTACCGGCATAAGGAAAGGAAGATCAACGGCACGTGGAGGAATTGGAATATAAGTATCTACCGCTTCCATCAGTTCCATGATTTTCTCAACCCATTTAGCGTCTCCGTTCAATCCACCTAAGGCAGAACCTTTGATGATTGGAATTTCGTCACCAGGGAAATCATATTTATTTAAAAGTTCGCGAATTTCCATTTCAACGATCTCAAGCAATTCAGGATCGTCAACCATGTCAACTTTGTTCATGAAAACAACGATACGCGGAACACCTACCTGACGGGCTAAAAGAATATGCTCGCGGGTTTGTGGCATTGGTCCGTCTGTTGCGGCAACTACCAGAATTGCACCGTCCATCTGAGCCGCTCCCGTTACCATGTTTTTAACATAGTCAGCGTGACCCGGACAGTCAACGTGCGCATAGTGACGATTCTGAGTTTGGTATTCAACGTGAGCTGTGTTGATGGTGATACCGCGCTCTCTCTCTTCAGGAGCCGAATCGATTGAATCAAAAGAACGTGCTTCTGAAAGCCCTTTTTCTGCCAATACTTTAGTGATGGCAGCGGTCAAAGTGGTTTTACCGTGGTCAACGTGACCGATTGTACCAATGTTTACGTGTGGTTTCGAGCGGTCGAAATTTTCTTTAGCCATAGTTAACTATTGTTTGAGTTGTTTATATTATTTTCTTTAACTTTTATTTTACACCAATAGCGGGACTAACCCGCTGTTTTTTTCCGGGATTTCACCGGATATTTTTTCTGGAGCCGTTGAGGAGAATCGAACTCTCGACCTCTTCCTTACCAAGGAAGTGCTCTACCACTGAGCTACAACGGCATACTCAGTTGTTTGGGTCGCGTATTTTCTATTATTATAGAAAATTTTCAACGTCAAACTCCCTTTTTGAGCGGGAGACCGGGCTCGAACCGGCCACCTATAGCTTGGAAGGCTATCGCTCTACCAAATGAGCTACTCCCGCTTTTTTGTCTTTTTTGCCTAATTCCGACAAAAATGACCAAGTGGGGAGAGAAGGATTCGAACCTTCGAAGATTTCTCAACGGATTTACAGTCCGTCCCATTTGGCCACTCTGGTATCTCCCCAAAACCACAGAGCCACTTGCCGGAGTCGAACCAGCGACCTACTGATTACAAATCAGTTGCTCTACCAGCTGAGCTAAAGTGGCATCAGGATTTTATCCTAATAAAATATGTTGAGAACAACCTTTTGAAAACGACTATTTTTTCAAAAGGACTGCAAATGTAGAGAAAAAAACGTTATATGGAAATTTTAGCTGATTTTTTTTTACTTGGCTCTCAGCTTCTCATTATAGCGTTTTACCTGCGTTTTTAACTGATCAACGGCTAAATCAGTGGCTGCTTCAAACGATACAGAGGTGTGTTCGGCAAAAAGTGGCTTTTGATTAACGTTTATCTTGATTTCCACTTGTTTATTTTCTTTTTCAGCTGCTTTCTGCACCTTTAAATAAACCTCTGCCCCTTTTATACTATCGTGGAATGTTCCGAGTTTACTTACCTTACGCTCAATGTAATCAATCAATTTGTGATCGGCATCAAAATGAATGGATTGAATTTCAATTTTCATAAATCACTTTAATTTGTAAAAGCTCTGGGTTGCTCCCGTTTCAACCCCGGGCTTTTGGTTTTACATTATATTTTATCGGGAACGCTTTCATTATGACTTAGGGTGGGCTTGTTTGTGAACATTCTTCAGCCGTTCTATGCTGTTATGAGTATAAACCTGCGTAGCCGAAAGATTCGCATGGCCCAGCAATTCTTTTATAGCATTTAAATCAGCTCCTTTATTTAATAGGTGTGTTGCAAAAGTATGCCTGAGTACGTGAGGGCTTTTTTTATCAATTGTCGTAACCATACTTAAAAAACGATTTACAACCAGATAGGCAAATTTAGGATATAATTTAACTCCTTTATCACTGCACAATAATTCGGGATTTGAAAAACCGCACTGATTTTTGAGACCGAGGTAATTATTGATGCTTTTCTCTAACTCTTTTACCATTGGTATAATACGTTCTTTGTTCCGTTTACCCAGCACTTTCAGTGTCTTTCTCGAAAAATCCAAATCAGATTCAAGTAAGCCCAGTAGCTCTGATAATCGAATGCCCGTACAATATAGCAATTCTATAATTAATTTATTTCTGACTCCGGCAAAATCATTTGTAAAAAGCTCTTGCTCAAGCAATATTTCCATCCCTTTTTCTTCTACAAAGGCCGGAAGTTTTTTGGACGTTTTGGGGGCCTGCACCTTTAATAAGGGATTCTTTTGTATGATGCCTTCTTTGAGCAGGTATTTATAGAAGGTTTTTAGGGCTGAAAGCTTTCGGTTTACCGATCGGGGGTCGTTCCCGGTATTAAGCAATTCAACCATCCAGCTTCGTATCACTGAATGGTTGACCTGATGTATAGAATCTATTTGATATTGTTGCTGCACATAAGACGAAAACTGATTCAAATCGTTTTCGTACGAGGTGGCTGTGTGTCCAGAATATTTTTTCTGGAAGGTTAGATATTCAAGGAAACCTGTAATTAGTTCAGGTTCCATAAATAATTACGCGATACTTTCTGCTTGTATAAATTGCTTGTAGGCAGCGCGAATAACCTGTTGTCTGCGTTTAATGCAGGGCTTGGTAAATGATTGTCTTTCTCTGAGTTCTTTTACAACACCTGTTTTTTCAAATTTCTTTTTGAACTTTTTCAGCGCTTTGTCAAGTGACTCGTTTTCTTTTACGTTTACAATGATCATACAACTATTTTGAAAAATTGGACTGCAAATATAGAAGGTACCTGTTAATTTTCAAAGTTTTAAATTTAATCCTTTAAAACACTTCTCGAAATCACAAGTTTCTGAATTTCAGACGTTCCCTCTCCAATGGTGCAAAGTTTTGAATCGCGATAGAACTTTTCAACGGGAAAGTCTTTGGTATAACCATACCCGCCAAAAATCTGAACAGCCTCAGTTGATGCCCATACAGCTGTTTCTGAAGTATAGTATTTGGCCATGGCCGATTGTTTGGTAACCGGAAGTCCTTTGTTTTTTAAATCGGCTGCCTGCAAAGTCAGAAGTTCGGCTGCTTCAATGCGGGTAGCCATATCGGCCAGTTTAAAAGAAATAGCCTGAAAATTTGAAATAGGCTGCCCGAACTGATGACGCTCTTTGGAATATTTTACAGCCGCTTCGTAAGCTCCTTTGGCAATACCCAATCCAAGGGAAGCAATGGAGATTCTTCCTCCGTCAAGTACTTTCATGGCCTGAACAAAACCGTCTCCCACGTTTCCCAAAATATTATCCTTATGGATCCGGCAGTCTTCAAAAATAAGCTCGGCCGTTTCGCTGGCACGCATACCCAGCTTGTTTTCCTTTTTCCCGCCTTTAAATCCGGGCGTTCCCCGTTCAACTACAAAAGCAGTAATACCACGGGAATCCAATAATTCTCCGGTTCGTACTAACACAACAGCCACATTACCCGATATGCCATGGGTAATCCAGTTTTTGGTTCCGTTTATTACCCAATAATCTCCATCTTGTTTGGCCACGCATTGCATTCGCATAGCATCTGATCCGGTATTTGCTTCGGTTAAACCCCAGGCTCCAATCCATTCTCCCGAGGCAAGCTTAGGTAACCACTTCTTTTTTTGTTCTTCATTCCCAAATTGCAAAATATGACCTGTGCATAATGAATTATGCGCAGCCATCGACAATCCAACCGAACCGCAAACTTTAGCCAGCTCAACTATAGCGGTTACATATTCTAAATAACCAAAACCAGCTCCGCCATATTGCTCGGGCACCAACACACCAAGCAACCCAAGTTTCCCCATTTCGGCAAACATTTCGCGGGGAAAAATCTGTTGCTCGTCCCACTCCATAATATTTGGACGAATATGCTTTTCGGCAAAATCCCGAACCATTCCGGCTACCATTTTTTGATTTTCGGTTTGGCTGAAATGCATTTGCGAAGTGGATTCTGAACTGCTCATAGACTTAACGTTACTAAAATTAAACGGCAAAAGTAAGAAATGCCCTTGTAAAGTTCGCTATTCAAAGGCAATATATTGTATTTACTCGAAGTCTATATATGGTTGAATTTGAGAAATAGTGCTGTCCGAAACCAAAACCACTTTTCTTAAATCGTCAACCGAACGATAAGGACCGTGCTGGTCCCGGTAGTTAATGATTGCCCTGGCAATATTAAACCGCCATATATAAGGATGATTCTTTAACTGCTCAACAGTTGCTGCATTAATTTTTATTTTTTGAATGGCTTCAGCCTTTACGGATACCTGTGAATTTACCAGTTGGAATAATGAATCGGTAAATCCCCATACTTCCATCAACTGTTCAGGCTTTATAAATCCGCCAAGCTGATTCCTGTATTTTAAAATTCGTCTGGCAAATGAAGGCCCTATACCTTTAAGCGAAACCAACTGAGCCGAATCTGCAGAATTCAGGTCGAGTGCCGCTTTTGATTTTGGTTCAAAAACTGCCCGGGGTTGAAAGTTCTTTTTGTTTTCACTTGCAGCAGGTGAAACTGAATCGGGCAAAAGAATATATGCCTCAATTTTGTCAAATAAAGCTTCATCTATACTGTATAATTTCAGCAAATCCGTTTTTTTCTTAAAATGCCCTCCGGCCCGCAAATAGTGCTGAATGTTTTGAATTTGCCGTTTAGTGAATCCCAGCTTCTGTCCGTCTGCTTCGCTCAGTCTATTTGGATCAAAAGGAAATAATCCGGTAAGGTCAGAGGACTGGTGTGCATCGTTGTTTCCTGCAACAATGGCCTGAGACCTGTTTTCTGCTGTTAAAGTATCCTTGTGGTTTTGCATTTGAAGCATTGCCGCATCGGCCAGTTGCAGCAATTCCTTTTGGGGCGACACCCACAATGGCATAGTTACATAGACAATTAAAGTTATTGCCAGCAACACCAGCAGCAATAACACTCCGCGCCTTTCACTAACAGAAAATGCGAATAGCAGACGCAACTGGCGTTTTAACTCCTTCCACATAAATGACGGTTTAACAGGGGTACAAAGTCAGTAAATATGGGCAATTTTTGACTGACCTTCAGTCGGTTTAAATGAGAATACAAATAATTCATAGCAGACATAGTATTTAGATTTAGTGATTACTTAGTGTAAGCTGATTATTTAAAATCTGAAGCCCCTCCTCAAAGCTTTTAGGGGTATATCCGAGATTTACTTTCGCCTTATACAGAATAAAACCTGTGATGGGGGGGCGTTGTGCCGGTTGTTTTATATCTGTACTTTTTGCCCGCCTGATAAGTGATTTATCTAACTTCCAAAAATCGGCCACCCGCAAGGCAAGGTCATACACACTCATAAAATCTTTACCTGAAATATGGAAAACCCCTGTAGCTCCCTTTTCGGCAATAAGAATACAGCCCGCTGCTAAATCTTCGGCAAGAGTTGGGGTTCTGAACTGGTCGTCAACCACCGGAATACTTTTGCCTTTTTCAAGCGCATCTTTTGCCCACAACACTATATTGCTACGGCTCATTCCATCCACCACTCCGTAAACTAACACGGTGCGAACAATAGCCCATTTGCACTTTGATTGCTGAACAAGCTTTTCGCCCTGCAATTTTGAATGTCCGTAAAAACTCAGCGGGTCAGGTTTTTCCTCTTCGCTTAGCGGGCCATGGGTTCCGTTAAAAATAAAATCAGTTGACAAATGAATTAAATGCGCCTGATGCTTTTCCGATGCTTCCACCAGATAACTCACCGCATCCACATTCATCCTCAAACAACCGCTGTGATCCTGTTCACAAGCATCTACATTTGTCATGGCCGCAGTGTGGATTACAATATCGGGCCTCACATTTTGAAATACTTCTTCTACTTTGTTTTTATTTGTAATATCAAGTGAATGGTAGGTATATCCCGCGGTGAGTAAGCAGCGGTTTTCTCCTTTTGAAGTAGCTATTAGTTCAAAAGTATTACTCCCTGCCAGTGCGTGTATGAGCTTTTGCCCAAGCAATCCATTGCTTCCTGTAACTAATATTTTCTTCTTTAACATTTAGGTAATCAGATTAAGCTACTTAAAGTGTTTTAATGTAGCACCGTTTGCGTTTATGCTGAATGTGCTCGTAGTTTTTCCAAACCTGAATGGCTTTTTCGTTTGTTTCAAACATTCCGGTTGTTTCAGTGTAATAAATTCCCATATCCAGCATTGACTTTTGAAGCTCGGTAATTAATATGGCCGGAACTCCCTGTGCCTGCATTTTGGGATGAACACCCGTTAATATTAAATCCATTACTTTGGGTTTTTGCAATGCCTTTTTTAAATGCCACCACCCAAATGGCCAAAGTTTTCCATTTGCTTTTTGCATGGCTTCGGACAGAGATGGCATCCCGATAATAAAACCAACCATTTGCCCTTCCTTGTCAAGCACTACTTTTACCAGTTTAGGATTAAGAAAAGTCATGTATTTATTTACGTAATAATCCCGCATGTGATCGTTGAGCGGCACCACGCTGAATAATTCGGCAAATGCTTCATTCAATAAATGGAAAATACCATGGGCATATTTTTTTAACTCATCATATGAAGTAAAAGATATTACCTTGAGTCCGAACCGCTCTTTAATCAGTTCATTTAACCGTAAAGCCTTTTCAGGAATTTCACGGGTAGTAAGGCGAAACTCCACCCAATCTACTTCTTTGGTATAACCAAGCTGCTCTACGTGCTTATGGTAATAAGGCATATGGTATACCGATGCCACAGAGGGTAAATGATCAAAACCTTCAACCAACATCCCCTGATGGTCGAGGTTGGTAAAACCCAATGGACCCTGAATTTTGTTCATTCCTTTACTGCGGGCCCAATTTTCGGCTGTATTCAAAAGTGCCCGTGAAACTTCAATATCATCAATTACCTCAAAACGGGTAAACCGAGCTGTTTTTTCATTTTTCTTTTCGTTCCATAAAGTATTGATAATGCCTCCCAGCCTTCCTACCACCTCCCCGTCTTTATAGGCCAGCCACCATTTAACATCGCAAAATTCAAATGCCGGATTACGAGTAGGTACAAGCGCGTTATACTCCTGACTTATGAGATGAGGAACCCAATACCGATTGTTCCGGTAAATATTAAACGGTAGCTTTACAAAAGCTTTTAATTCCTTTTCTGAAAGTGCCTCTTTGATTGTTATTGACATGAGCTAACCAACTTCTTATTCGCCAAATATATCTGATAAAAACCGTTGAGCAAAGTATAATTCTCTTATCTTTTTCAAAAACAGGTAAATGAATTTAATTTCTTCTGCCAATTTGTCACCAAAAATCCTACCTTTGCACCACTGTTATCCACAAAAATGAGAGGATTAGTTGGAGATATCCCCGTTGCCACAGGCAGCAAGAATTTGTACATTGAAACGTATGGCTGTGCTATGAATTTAGCAGATAGTGAAGTGGTGGCAAGCATTCTTTCAGAAAACGGCTACAAAACCACAAGCGATGTTAAAGAAGCAGATGTGGTATTTATTAATACCTGTGCCATCAGAGACAATGCCGAGTCGCGGGTATGGGGACGCCTGCGCGAACTGCGCACCGTAAAGAAGGGAAAGCCTGACTTGATAGTTGGAGTATTAGGCTGCATGGCCGAACGATTGAAATCTCAACTTCTGGAAAAAGAAAAACTGGTAGATGTAGTGGTAGGACCGGATGCCTACCGTGATTTACCAAAATTGTTAGAAACAGCCGAAGATGGAGAGAAAGCCGTAAATGTGCTCCTTTCTCGAGAGGAAACCTATGCTGAGATAAGTCCGGTTCGTTTAAACAGCAATGGAATAAATGCCTTCATATCTATAATGAGAGGCTGCAATAATATGTGCTCCTTCTGTGTAGTTCCGTTTACCCGGGGAAGAGAACGCAGCCGCGACCCGCATTCAATAATAAATGAAGCACAGGATTTATACGAAAAAGGCTACCGCGAAGTTACTCTGCTGGGGCAAAACGTAGATTCATATCACTGGAAGAATGAAGAAACCGGAGAAGAATGCAATTTTGCCCGGCTTATCGAAAAGGTTGCTGAAATAAATCCTCTGTTACGTATTCGCTTTTCAAGCTCGCACCCGAAGGATATTACAGATGAGGTACTTTATACAATGAAAAAGTACGAAAACATTTGCAATTATATTCACTTCCCGCTGCAGTCGGGTAACTCCCGCATCTTAAATCTGATGAACCGCACCTACGACAGAGAATGGTTTATACAGCGTTTAACTAAAATCAGGGAAATACTTCCCGATTGCGGCATATCAACCGATGTGATTGCAGGCTTTTGTACCGAGACTGAGGAAGAACACAAAGATACCGTTGAATTATTTGCCTGGGCACAGTTTGATTTCGCATACATGTATCAATACAGTGAACGACCCGGAACCCTTGCCGCTCGACAATTTAAAGATGATGTGCCTGAAGATGTAAAAAACCGAAGGCTATCCGAAATTATTAATTTGCAACACAGCATTAGTGCTGCAAAAAACAAATTGCATATAGGTAAAACATATAAAGTATTAATTGAAGGACACTCAAAAAAATCGACAGACGATTTAGTTGGAAGAAATGAACAAAATATAAAAGTAATATTCCCGAAGGAAAATCATTCACCGGGCGAGTATGTGCACGTGCTTATTGAGAGGAGCACCACTACAAGCCTTATTGGAAAAGTAATAATCCCTAAACCATAAAATGTTATGAAAAAAGTTCAAGTATTCGCGTTTCTTGGCATTCTGATGATGGCAGCTGCCGGTTTAATGGCGTTTAATGTAAACTCCGAAACTACCACTCATGCCGGAACACCAAATGCCTATTTAAGTATTATTGCCGTTTCGGCTGAGGATTCCCTGTCGCTGGTATTAAGTGCGAAAGGGAAAACTTTTAAAACACTTAATTACCCAAACCGGGAAACGGCTTTTGACCTGACCCCCGCCCTTAACTGGGTACTGGAACTGGAAAAACAAGGCTATGATTTAATGAGCCAGTCAACAGCTTTTGACAGTAAACACGGCCACATGGTTTACACATTTTTAATGCGGAAAAAAGGACTTAAATGAGTTCATTACAGGAAGTAAAAAACCGTTTTGAAATAATAGGCAACTCACCGCTTCTAAACATTGCACTTGAAACTGCCATAAAGGTAGCTCCAACTGATATTTCGGTGCTTATAACTGGTGAAAGCGGGGTTGGGAAGGAAGCTTTTTCCAAAATTATTCATGCCCTTAGCAAAAGAAAACACGGGCCTTTCATTGCCGTGAATTGCGGAGCCATACCTGGCGGAACAATTGATTCAGAACTTTTCGGGCACGAAAAAGGTTCATTTACCGGAGCACATGAAACCCGAAAGGGATATTTTGAAACCGTAAACGGAGGAACCATTTTTTTAGATGAGGTAGGCGAACTTCCGCTCGAAACGCAATCGCGACTGTTACGTATTCTTGAAAGCGGAGAATTTTTCAAAGTAGGATCATCCAAAGTTCAAAAAACAGATGTGCGGGTAATTGCAGCTACCAACAGGGATTTACTTGAACTGGCTTCGCAGGGAAGATTTCGGGAAGATTTGTATTACCGCCTTTGCACAGTTCCAATTAAGGTTCCCCCATTGAGAGAAAGAAAAGAAGATATTCCCACCATCTTCAGAAAATTTGCTATTGATTTAGCCGATGCTTACCATATGCAACCGGTAACACTCGATGCCGAAGCGCTTCGGTTGTTAACTAATTTCAGGTGGCCCGGCAATATCAGGCAGCTTAAAAACATTACCGAACAACTATCGGTACTTGAGGAAAGCCGGATTGTAAATGCTGAAAATATTTTAAGATACCTGCCACAGGAAAGTTCATTACCGGCAATAAGTCATGCAAACGGAAAAGACAATGGATTTTCGGAGCGTGATATTTTTTACAAGGTACTGTATGATATGCGCAAAGACGTATCAGATTTAAAAAAGTTGGTAGTAGGCCTTATTCAGCACAGTACAAACAAAGAAGAATTTATTGAGGATAATCAGGAATTGATTGGAACACTTTTTAACAATGAAGCTATCGGAAACCAGGCTACTAAAATAGAACCGGCCCCGGTGGTTAACCGGTCAAATTTTGTGGTTACCGCCTACCCAAAAGAACAATTTATTGAAGCGAAAGAAACACATGCCGATACCATTACCGAATCGTTATCGCTGGAGGATAAAGAAATTGAAATGATACGAAAAGCGCTCGACAAGCATAAAGGCAGACGCAAAAAAGCTGCCGATGAACTGGGAATTTCAGAGCGCACCCTTTACCGTAAAATTAAACAATACAATATAGAAAGCGAATGAAGCGCTTACGCTGTTTAGTTCGAACCGGATTTGTTCCGCTGTTGTTTATTCTGCTTTTTAACGGATGCAGCGTTTCTTTTAATGGTGTATCTATAGATCCCAATGCCAAAACAGTTTCCATTGCCTATATACAAAATGTGGCGCCTATCATTTCTCCAAGGCTTAGCCAAACATTTACAGAAAAATTCAGGAATAAATTTGTAGTTGAAACAAAACTTCAGGTGGTTCCTAATGACGGAGACTTACAATTCAGCGGAAAAATTACCGGGTTTACCAATGCCCCAGTTTCTATCAGCAGCAACCAAACAACTTCTCAAAACCGGCTAACTATTACTGCTACCATTAAATTTGTAAATAAGCTTGATGAGAAGAAAAACTTCGAAAGCACATTTACTAACTTTGAGGATTACCCCAGTACCAAAAACTTCTCAAGTATAGAGAATGACCTTATTGATGCAGTAACAACAAAAATGATTCAGGACATTTTTAACAAAGCTGTTATTAACTGGTGAACCGCGCGTTTTTTATACAATTATTGCAACAACCCCGGCTCAGCAACAAGGAGCAGGAAAATGATTTGCGCGAAATTGTGAACGCTTATCCGTACTTTCAGTCGGCACAGGTTTTACTTGCTAAAAATCTGCATAACCAAAACAGTTACCTTTACGAAAAGCAGTTAAAAACGGCTGCTCTTTATGCAGGAAGCCGAAAGTTACTTTACCATTTCATTCAGCAACCTGAACATGAAACCCCGGAATTTGTAACCGAAACAGTTGTTGAAACTCATCCCCCCGCTACTGAACTCATTGTTGCAAACCTTCCGGCAGAAGAGCCAATACAACAGCCGCAGGAATCAATTCTTGAGCATACTGTTATTGAAGATAAATTGACTCCTGTTGCCGTTCCGCAAAAAGAAATTACTCCCGAACCCGCTATTGAACTCACTGCCGAATTAACAGAAACAACTCATCCGCCTGAGGAAATTACCACTATACAGGAGAACATTGCGATTGAAACTACCCGCGTTGACCAACCGGTAATTATACACGCAAATGAGCCCCATAGTTTTGATGAGTGGCTGAATTTGATAAGTGGCAAATACCAAATTGATACGATTGACCCATCTAATGCGGATGAAGAACTGGCAGCAGACACACGGCTGATTAAGGAGGAAAAGTCAATTGAAGACGAAATAATTAAACCGGCTGCCGAAACTCCGGTAAATAAAAATAAAGCATTTGACACCGATTCAATTATTGAGAAGTTTATTAAAGAAAGTCCAAGCATAAGCAGACCTAAGGCTGAGTTCTTTAATCCGGTGAATATGGCCAAAATAAGCATTGAAGAGGATGATGATTTAGCCACCGAAACACTGGCTAAAATTTATACCAAACAGGGTAACTATAAGAAGGCCATACGGATTTACGAAAAATTGTGTTTGAAATTTCCGGATAAAATGCCGTATTTCGTTGCCCTTATTCAAAAAATTAAATCGGATAATAAAATAGATTAAAACATATGTACCTTTTACTCACTATATTAATCATTATTGTATGCGTTTTACTCGCATTGGTTGTATTGATTCAAAACCCAAAAGGTGGAGGAATTGCCTCCAATTTTGCTTCGTCAAACCAGATTATGGGGGTTAAACGTACATCTGAAACCGTTGAAAAAGCTACCTGGATTTTAGCCATATCTTTAATTGTACTTACCCTGCTCACCAATTTTGCCCGGCCTACTGAAGGCGGAACAGCCACCGAATCGAAATCAATGATTGAAGATGAAGTATCAACTGCCCCGGCCCCACAGCAGCAACAAGCACCGCAGCAGCAACAGCCTCAGCAGGCACCTGCGCCTGAAACTCCGGCTGCGCAGTAATTATTATATCCTCTTTTCCTGTTCTATATAACGTATCAATAACCTTTGGGTTATTGGCTCTATTGTTTCGCGAAGGGGAAATTGCATTTCCGAAATCATGGCATAGGTTGCCGGATTGGGAAGTTTGTTATTTGCCTTAATCAAATCGCGCTTTATCCACTCAAATGTACTGGTAACAGAATGCCTGTAAGTAGTAATAAAACGGGTATGCACCCCACGGTATTTTGATAATTGCTCTTCAAAAAGAGTAATCTTATATTCATAAACACGAGTATCGTTTCCTGCTTCTTTTACCAGCAAATATCCTTCGTTTTTATACAGAGGTAAGATACCAACAGGCGTAACAGATATATGCTCTTCTATAAATTCATAAATTTCTTTGCCTTCGTCTAATGCCACCTTAAACTGAGGCAGGGCAAATTGAACAATTGTTTCAATTTCTTTCATCAGTTCATCATCCTGTACCACTTTTTCATAAGCCAGCCTGAAATTTTCCAAATCAACATTTGAAATTCGCTCAGGAAAACTATCAAACAACAATTGCTTACCGCTGACAAAATCTTTTAAATTTCGGTAATGCATGACCAAGTCGGCCAGATGGGGATATAATTTTTGCTGAACAAAATTCTGTTTTACATGCTGTAGGTATCCCAGCAAAACATATTTTTTGTGTTCAAAATCAACCAGATTTTCTATGAACCAGTTTTTATCAAGTTTCTGCATAAATCCGTATCCTTTTTTACTATAACGAATATACTCAAAACGCTATATTAAAAAGCAAACAAAATTTGTACAGCCGGCTAAAAGGCGTGGTAGCGCAATGTGGCATTAAGCCCGAAAAAAGCAGGTGATTGCCGGGTAAAAGAATTGTCTTTAATTATTGAATTTAACCCGTACCGCAAATACGGGGAAGCCTCTACCGAGAATTTTCCATTGAGCCTGTACGACATGCCCATTCCTAAATTGAGGTTAGTTACCATTTTATAACCGGGGTACTCCGTTAAACTTTGTACCACAACAAACCCTACCCTGTCAATATCAAGATAGGCCGCTGATGCGTAAGTTACTTTCATAAAACTTACCCCCGCATCCAGTACCACATTCCAGCGTTTGTTCATTGGAACATAGTAAGAAAATGTTATCGGCACCTCGCTGCAATAAAATTTATTTATAAATGAATAAGTACTTCCGGGCATTATGGAATCCCCTCCGTGTTTGTAGTTAAATGCCAGTAAAGTTGGGTCGGTTCCCTTATAAGGGTCTGAAACCGCCTTTTTAATATCGTAGGTATATTTATCAGAATAAATGGTTCTTCTGAACCCGGCTGACAACATCAACCTGTCGGTAATTCGCAATCCGGCTGAAAGACCGAATGAAGGCGCCACCCTGCCATTGCTAATTTGATTTGTTAGTTTGGCATTGTCTAAACGGGCTGCATTTGCATTACTTCCGGGGCTATATCGGGTAATTCCGTAGCTAACATTATTTACAATAGCAATGGAAAATGCGGAAACAGGAGTAAAACAGCGTTCTCTTTCAACCGGAGGTGGCAGCAATTTGGTATTACCATGCAATGGAAAATCGGGAAACTTTATTTCTTTGAAACTAATTACAATAGGGTCCCCGATGGTTAATTGTGGCTTGGAAATATTTTCAGTTAATTGAGCAGGGGTAAGTTCTTTTGTTTCTTTTGTTGTAATCACTTCACTGGGCTCCTCAGGTTGTCCGGGCACTAAAGTAGTTTCCGGTTGGGCAGGCATCACCTTATTCTTTTCAGCAATCTTTTTCTCTGAATATTTTCTATTCTTTTTTATCTCCTTATGAGCCTTTCCTGCTACAAGTATTTTGGTCTTTTCAGGTGAAGTTTGCAATAGCTCCGGGGTAAGTTTGGGAACCTCATTTTCTGCTTTTGGTGGTGCAGCTGTTATTTGAACTTTAGCGGGCACTGCGTCTTTTTCGTCAATAAAATGAATGGCTGCCCATAACCCGGCTGTCATACCTGCTATAATAGCAGCTATCCAGTACCAGCCAACTCTCCTTTTTCGCTCAGGAGCAGCCAGCGCATTCAATCGTGCATCTAATTTCTCCCACAAAGCGTCCGATGGGGTTTCGCTGTGGTTGTAAACCTTATCACGCAGTTTGCCTGTTACCTTATCCTGATTTTGCCAATCGCTCATACAAACTTTTATTATGTTTTAACAACAACTGCTGAATATACATGCGGGCACGGGCCACCTGAGATTTGGACGTACCAACGGCAATGTCCAAATGCTCTGCAATTTCTTTATGCGAATACCCTTCAATGGCAAAAAGATTAAATATTACCCGATACCCATCGGGGAGCAACTGTATTAAATTCACTATTTCTTTAGCCGACATCTTATCAATCACATCTTCGTTTACCACATCATCATGATGCTCGTGCATGGGTTCATCCTTATACTTGCGCAACCGGCTTTTATAAATATTAATTGCGGTAAACACGATAACTCTTCGAACCCACCCCTCAAACGAACCGAGTTTTTGATAGGTAACAATGCTTTGAAAAACCCTGATAAAGCCTTCCTGCAACATATCTTCGGCTTCCTCGCGGCTTTCGGCATACCGCATGCACACACCCAGCATTTTGGATGCGTACTTATCATAAAGAGCCTTTTGAAACACCCGTTCTCCGCGGATACAGCCCTCTATCATTTCATCTTCGGTATATTTCACGATGTGTAACGTAAGCCCGGGGTTTAAAATTTCCGGGCCGGGATTGGTACTAAATTACTAAAAGTAAAACGTTTTACAATTCCAGCCCGGATTCACCATTGTTTACTAACCTAACTTCTTACTAAATCAATTTTACCCCAATAATGGTTGCCTGACAGAGGAATTTTTTTCAGCAAGTCGATTTTATTGTCAGCTATTCGGATAAAAATGTCAGTGAAATCAGCAAAAAATGTCACCTTTGACCCTTTGGCACTTTTGCTGATAATGCAGGGGCACAAAACCATTTAAACTTTAAAAATTATTTAAAAAAATATGGCAGTAAGTCTTAAACCATTGGCAGACAGAGTTCTGGTTGAACCTGCTCCTGCAGAAGAGAAAACATCAGGAGGAATTATCATTCCTGACACAGCAAAAGAAAAACCGCAAAGAGGTAAAGTAGTGGCAGCCGGTGAAGGCAAAAAAGATGAGCCTATGACAGTGAAGGCGGGCGATACCGTTCTTTATGGAAAATATGCCGGTACGGAAATCACCGTTGATGGTAAAGATTACCTCATTATGCGCGAATCCGACATCTTCGCAATTATTTAATTCAATATTCGTAATTAAAAATTAATCATTCAGATATATGGCTAAAAAAATTCAATATAACGTAGAAGCCCGCGATGGGTTGAAACGCGGTGTGGATGCATTGGCAAATGCAGTAAAAGTAACCCTTGGTCCTAAAGGCCGTAATGTGGTTATTGATAAAAAATTCGGTTCACCTGCCGTAACCAAAGACGGTGTAACAGTGGCTAAAGAAATTGAACTGAAAGACCCGATTGAAAACATGGGTGCCCAAATGGTAAAAGAAGTAGCAAGCAAAACTGCTGATCAGGCAGGTGACGGAACTACTACCGCAACCGTATTAGCTCAGGCAATTGTAACTGCAGGAATGAAAAACGTAGCGGCCGGAGCAAACCCTATGGATTTAAAACGTGGTATTGACAAAGCTGTAGAAGCAATTGTAGAAAATTTGAAAAAACAGTCGCAGAAAGTTGGTGACGACAATAACAAAATTCAGCAGGTTGCTTCTATTTCCGCCAATAACGATGAAGTAATTGGTAAACTGATTGCCGATGCAATGGCTAAAGTTGGAAAAGAAGGTGTAATTACCGTAGAAGAAGCCAAAGGAACCGAAACTGAAGTGAAAACGGTAGAAGGAATGCAGTTTGACCGCGGTTACCTCTCTCCTTACTTTGTAACCAATGCCGAGAAGATGGAAACCGAAATGGATGCTCCTTTCATTTTGATTTATGACAAAAAAATCAGCAACATGAAAGAATTGCTTCCAATTCTGGAGCAGGTGGTACAAACAGGAAAACCGCTTTTGATTATTGCTGAAGATATCGAAGGTGAAGCATTAGCTACACTGGTAGTAAATAAAATCCGTGGTGCATTGAAAATTGCTGCGGTAAAAGCTCCGGGCTTTGGCGACAGAAGAAAAGCGATGCTCGAAGATATTGCAATTCTTACAGGTGGTACCGTAATAAGCGAAGAACGCGGATTTAAATTAGAGAACGCTGATATCACTTACCTTGGAAAAGCTGAAAAAATATCTATTGATAAAGACAATACCACCATCATTAACGGTGCCGGTAAAAAAGAAGATATTCAGGCTCGCGTTGGTCAGATTAAAGCACAAATTGACAGCACCACCAGCGACTACGATCGTGAAAAATTGCAGGAACGTTTGGCAAAATTAGCCGGTGGAGTTGCCGTGTTGTACATTGGTGCTGCAACCGAAGTGGAGATGAAAGAGAAAAAAGACCGTGTGGATGATGCCTTGCATGCTACCCGCGCTGCGGTAGAAGAAGGAATAGTTGCCGGTGGTGGTGTGGCCTACATTCGCGCGCTGGAAGTAGTAGAAAAACTGAAAGGTGCAAATGAAGACGAGAACACCGGTATTGCCATCATTAAACGTGCAATTGAAGAACCATTGCGCCAGATTGTGGCCAATGCAGGTGGCGAAGGAAGCGTGGTAGTGAATAAAGTACGTGAAGGCAAAGCCGATTTTGGATACAATGCCCGCACCGAAAAATTTGAAAACCTGATTGCAGCCGGTGTAATTGACCCGACTAAAGTAACCCGTGTTGCTTTACAAAATGCTGCTTCGGCTGCTGCCATGATTCTTACTACCGAGTGTGCACTGGTAGAAGAAAAAGAAGAAAAAGCACCAGCCATGCCGGGCGGAATGCCGGGTGGTATGGGCGGAATGGATTATTAAGATTTTTAAAAATCCATTGCATAAAAAAACCCGAATCAATTATGGTTCGGGTTTTTTGTTTTATGAAAAATACTGCTCGTCCTCCCTAAAATCTATAAACGGATAAGTAGTTTTCAATTCGTTTATTTTTTGATGCATAATACCTGTAAACCGCTCCCATTCTTCGGGTACTTTATGCAAAGGGCGGTGTGCCCTGGCCGTGAGCACCGCTTCATAACTTTTAATAAATGCCTTAGTCTCGCTATCCGTAAAACTCTCCGTAAATTTCATCCATACATAATCAATTGCCTGTTTATTGGGATGCACCATATCGGCTTCAAAAAAACGGTAATCGCGCAATACATCCATAACCATTTCGTAAGCCGGGAAATAAAAACAATCCTTGTATTGTTGTGTTATGCGGTGAACACTTTGCAGCAAAACAGATTTGCTCAGGTTATTTTCAACCAAGCCATCACGCAGATATCTTACAGGACTCACCGTAAATATAAATTTGGCTGAGTTGTTCAGTTGTTTCACTTTTGCATAAACGTCATCAAAAAGCATTTCTATTTCACCGGGCTGCAACAAGCGTTTTTGAAATAAATCAGCCGATAATTTGTGGCAATTTGCCACTATGGTTTTGGAGGTGGTTAATTCATACACCCAAGCCGAACCAAATGTAAGAATAATCCAATCGGTTGTTTTCAAAAAAGTATGGCTGGCTTCCATTCTCTCGTTTATGTTTTGCAGCAAACCGGTTTTAGAAGTACTGCCAAAAACCCCGTGATGGTGGATGGAATGCCACAGTTTATCCTGTTGCACGCAATCGGAAAAGGTATATTCTTTACACAGTACGTCATGATAAAGTCCATGGAGTAAACTTACCGGATTAAACAAAATACCATTGGGATTACTATGCGAAATAAAGCGGTTACGCAAAAAATATTCCGACATATTCGCAGCAAAACACGAACCCGATAACCATACCGGTTTTCGGATACTGATCGGAACCGCCAATGAGGGCGGATTAAATTCGAGTTGAAATTTCATAAGTAAATTTGTGAATGCAAGTTACTACATTTTTTTGGCAGCAGATTCCCTGTCATTCCTGAAGGGTGGTAAAAACAAAACCCCGCAGTAATGCTACCGCAGGGCATTTGTCTAACCTTAATCTATGATGAAACTATTTAATCTTTATTCCATTGTATTTGATGGCAACAGTATTAAAATAGCCCAATGCTCCGCCTTTAATATTGCTGGGTAAATTAGCCGGAGGGGCATCAAAAAAACCATTGGGATTCATTTGAAACAGCAGTGCCAGATAATAATCGTAAGCCGGCTTGGTAAACGACTGACTTTCTAAAACCACACTATCGCCCAATGCCACCGGAAACGGGGTAGTAAATGTGATGTAATTGCCATCTACAAAATCATCGTTCACTACAATAAAACGGTCGGCACGATTGGAGAAAAATCCGTTCACAATAAACTTAAACCGGTAGTTGTTTCCTTTGCCGGCAGGTTCCTGTGCATACATAGTTACGTAATATCCGTTCTCGGGGTACAGAATACTTTCTTCGTGATATTTATACGAGAGCGAATCTACATTTGAAATGGGAAGAATTTCTCCGCTGGCAGTGTACACCTTATTTTGATAATTGACATATAACTCATAAGTGCGCCCTATTTCCCCTTTAGGAAATGAAGCTGTGGTTTTGTATTCTCCCGGCAATTGCTCGGCAAGTGTATCTGTATTTCCGGTATTGTCGCGTATTATAACCATTGCACCCGTTGCTCTGTTGGTAGGAGCATTTTTAAGGTATGGTCCCGTAAGCGATAATTTAACGGTATAAGGACCGGGCTGGTCAGTTACCATTCCATCAATTACTAACTGTTTAGTTGACTCATCCAGATCATAACTGATTACTTCCTGACAGGAGGAAAATACCGCAGCCATTACTATCAGAAAAATGTATAAGCTATTTTTTTTCATAATGCAGTGATCAGAATTTAAAGTTCCAGGTTACCGAAGGTATAAATGTAAAAAGATATGTTTTCACTGCCTGATACGTATCGGGGTAACCTTCGCGTTGCCTGAAAACAATTGAATAGGCGTTTTTGCGGCCGTAGGCATTGAAGAGAGAGAAGGTCCAGTTGGCTTTGAATTTTTTACCTTCATATTTTTTAGGATATAAAGTGGCGGCCATATCCAAGCGATGGTAATCGGGCATGCGGTAATTATTGCGCGATGACACAAAGGGCACCACATACCCGTCAAATTCATAACGGGCATTGGGTGCAGTAAATGCACCTCCGGTTACATAAATAAAATTGGCCGAGAATGTCCATTTCCTGCTGTGCTCATAGGTAAACACCCACGATAAATTGTGGCGGTGATCATATCGGGTCGGGTAAGCTTTATTGTTATTAATTCCATCAATTTTTCTATCTGCTTTTGATAAGGTATAACTCATCCACGCATCCACTTTCCCTGTTTTCTTTTTTATCATCAGTTCCAATCCGTATGATGTACCTGTACCCGCCAGCAATTGCGACTCGAGGTATTTATTCAAAAACAGGTTGGCATTGTCTACATAATCCACCTGATTGTACATTTGTTTATAATACACCTCGGCCGATGCCTGTAAGGTATTATTATTAAAATTCCGGAAATAACCGGCTGCCACCTGATCGGCATATTGCGGTTTAATATTAGGGCTGCTGTTAATATAAATATCGGTGGGTGAAGCAGAATTTGTATTGGAAACCAAATGCAGGTATTGATAAGTTCGGTTGTACGATGCCTTTACCGAACTGTTTTCGTTTATGGAGTACTTCATGGAAACCCGCGGTTCCCACCCGGTATAAGTATGGTAAATAACTCCACTGCCATAGTCAACCGAATCTTTTGTATCCGGGTTATTCCCGTAACGATTGGCCCCATATGTGAACACGGTTGCCGAACCTACGTTATGAAATACCGAGAACCGAATTCCATAATCAACCGTAAGACGTGAACTTACTTTTTGCTCATCATCGATATAATAATAATGTTCGAGCGAATTGCTTACGGGTAGTTTTTGTTCATTAATTACCGACTTCGGATTATTTGGCCCCGCCTTACCCGGAAACAAGGCATGCCAGGTAATTCCTGCTCCGAAACGAATGGTGTTTTTGGGACTGACATAATAGGTAAAATCTCCTTTCACGGTTTGGTCCGACATATCCGATTTCCATAAGAAACCCTGCGACTCTTCGGTTTCTGCTTCAAGTTTATAATTATAGCTGCTTGTAATAAGCGTTACATTCGAAAACAGTTTTTTATTAAACACATGGTTCCATCGCAGTGTTCCGGTAGCATTGCCCCAGCCCTGTGTAAACGTTTTATCAAACCCCAGAATATCGCGCCCGAAATAACCCGAAATAAAAATACGGTTATTATCATTGATGGTGTAGTTGACCTTTGCATTCAGGTCATAAAAATACAGTTTGCTTTTTTGTACTTCCTTGTCAGGGGATAATTTCAAAAACATATCTGCATAGGTTCTGCGTGCCGATATGATGAAGGAGCTTTTCTCCTTCACAATAGGTCCCTCAAGTGTGATGCGGCTTGAGATGGTTCCAATTCCACCCGATGCTGAGAAATGTTTTGAGTTTCCATCTTTCATTTTCACATCAAGCACTGATGATAACCTGCCCCCAAACTGAGCGGGAATTGCTCCTTTGTACAATTCCGCATCCTTAATGGCATCGGCATTAAACACCGAGAAAAACCCGAAAAGATGAGAAGGATTATACACAATCGCCTCATCCAGTAAAATTAAATTCTGGTCAACATTTCCACCGCGCACATAAAATCCGGTACTACCTTCTCCGCCCGTTTGCACACCGGGCATAAATTGTAAGGCTCGCAAAATATCAACTTCCCCGAGCAAAGCAGGCATTTTTTTGAGCGACTGAATATCCACACTCATCACACTCATCCTGGTTGATTCAATATTATCATTGCCTTTTGTTGCCTGAACTTTTACTTCTTTCAGCTCATTTTTATCATCACTCATCTCAGGCCGCAGTACTACATCGGCTTTTAAATCTATATCAACAGCAAGAGATTTATACCCAATGTAGGAAAACAGAATTTTGTATTTGCCTTCGGGAAGTGTGAGCGAAAAAAAACCGTACGAGTTAGTTACTGTCCCAATGCTTTGCCCGTCAACTTTAACCATCACACCTATCAGTTCTTCCCCTGTTTTCTGGTCCTTTACTCTTCCGCTCACCGTGTGTTTATGCTGGGCCTTTACAGATAGCACAACTGCAAACATGAATATACTTATAAGAAATTGCTTCATAGAAACCGTTTTACAAATGAGGGCACGAAATTATTAATGATACCCCGCTTGAAAGAAAGAAAAAGGACAAACTGCAGATAATTGCCGATAAAATGCTGAAAGCTGTGCTTTAAACCGGCTGATTCAGTTTGCTGTGGCGATATCCGTAAAGAAAATATACAATTAAGCCGAGAAGTAACCAAATAATAAAAGCTGCCCAATTGGTAAAATTCAATTGAGTCATGAGGTAAAAATTGCTCACCATACCCAAAACCGGAATAACTGAATAGCGATACTTGTAACTTAATACGCTAAGGCTAATAAACATGATCCAAAAAATTCCTGTCGGCCAGTTTTCGCGCTCGTTTAAATGAAAAAAAACATCGCTGGTGTCGAAAACAATAAATACAAAAAGAGAAATTAAACACAGGAGGGGAATAAATAGACGACCGTTGTAATAAGGCACCCTGAATCCAACGTGATTTTCGTTGCGGTGTGTTTCCATTTGAATAACCCCTGCATTCACCAGCACAAAGGCGAATAAAGTTCCGATACTCGACAGGTCGGTTACTTCCTGCAAATTCATAAATAAAGCCGGAATGGCCACCATTGCACCGGTAACTAAAGTAGAAAATGAAGGCGATTTAAACTTAGGATGAATTTTGCTGAATCGTTTAGGTAAAAGTCCATCGCGACTCATGCTCATCCAAATACGCGGCTGACCGTTTTGAAACACAAGCAGCACACTTGCCATGGCAATTACTGCACTTACAGCCACCAGTCCGCTCATCCAGTCTACATGAATTAAACTAAATGCATGAGCCAGCGGATCGCCTACACCAAGTTCTTTATAACTTACCAGACCGGTAAGGGTAAGTGCGATGAGGATGTATAAAACCGTGCAGATAATTAAAGAGGCAATCATGGCTTTGGGTAAATCTCTTTTAGGATTTTTACACTCTTCGGCTGTTGTAGCCAGTGCATCAAAACCGATATACGCAAAAAACACTGATGCCACACCTTTAAGTACGCCCGGCAATCCGTTTGGCGCAAACGGGCTCCAATGCTCCGGATTTACATAAAACGCCCCGACAATAATTACCAGAATGATTACAATAAGTTTGAGCCCTACAAAATAATTTCCAACCGTTTTGGTTTCGTGAACACCCCGGTAAATTAATGCGGTAATGGCAAACACAATGGCTAATGCAGGCAAATCGCAAATAACTTTCAACCCAAAAAATTCCGGTGCATTCACCCAGGCGGTATGTTTTGCGGTAATATGTGCATTGCTAAAATGCTCCCACAATTCTTTTGTCTTCTCCGGAGTTGCTGCCAAAGCTTTTTCTACCTCAGCGTATCCGCTTTTGGCCGAAAAATAATCCATCGTAAAATACTCGGGAATATGCCATCCCATTCCATCCATTAGTCCGGTAAAATAATCGCTCCAGCTAATGGCCACTACAATATTTCCGATTGCATACTCTACAATAAGTGCCCACCCGATAATCCACGCTATAAGTTCGCCAAAAGAGGCATAGGCATACGTATAGGCACTTCCTGAAATTGGAATACTCGATGCAAACTCAGCATAACTCATTGCCGAGAAGGAACAGGCTACGGCAATAAACGCAAAAAGCAAAATGACAGCCGGCCCGCCCGAAGCACTTGCATTTCCAATGGTACTGAAAATACCGGCTCCTATAATGGCTGCAATTCCCAGAGAAGTTAAATCGCGCAGGGAAAGATTACGCTGAAGCGAATGCTCCCCCGTATCCGAGCCCTCGGCCAAAATGCGGTTAATATTTTTCCGTCTGAATAAACGACTCAAAGGATATAATCAGATTAAATTGAAGTAGTGTATCTTCTTCTAACTAACTGCTCCAGTTCCTTGGCCAAATCCAAATCCGCCTTCCAGTTGTATCTGGTTCTAAGCATATGCAGGGTGTTTAAGGCATCCTGTAAATTATCGGCAGTATTTAACTGGTCAAGTGCTTTATTGTAATCCTCACTCTCCTGATTGAAGAGCCCGATAATGTAGGCTACTTTTTTATTGAGGGTAATATGTGATTTAATATTGTCAATGGGAGTAATCTGCATTTTATCAGCAAGCGTTTTCTGCTCCTGTGTTATGCGGTCAATCAGTTTTTCCTCATCGGCCTTTTCACTTGTCAGCAATTCAATTACACTTTGGGGCATTGTGGTTTTTGTTGCCTCTTCAGCAGATAAAATCTCCGGTTCTTCAGCGACCTCCACCAAAGGTATGCTTTCAGAAATTTCAATTTTTTCGGTTACTGAACCGGCCGAAGAAAAAAGATTCAATGCTTCAATTACTTCTTCTTCCATTTCAGGCTCATTGGGTAAGGAAGATTCACTACTCTCATCACGGATGTCATTTATTACCGGTACAATCAACTCCTGCTTCACAATTACATCGGCTACGGGTTCATCCTGCTTTTGAGGGGCCGGAACCGGATTACTTGCCGGAGCAATCTG
Organism: Bacteroidia bacterium; assembly: GCA_019695215.1. Lineage (GTDB taxonomy): Bacteria > Bacteroidota > Bacteroidia > UKL13-3 > UKL13-3 > JAGPCK01. The sequence goes on from JAIBAK010000007.1 coordinate 56,064, forward strand.
ATTTACCAGTGCATCGTACATTTGTAATAAATAACTCCGCAAAAGATCCTGTTCAAGCGCTGTAAGAGCAGGCTGTGCGGTAAGGTTGGCTATCTTTTGAGCAAGCTCCCTGAGTTGAATACTAGTTTCCATAAACCAATTTATCTGAACAAAAATACCATTTATGCCTCTGCAACAACAGGTAACTTTTACACATTTCAATAGGGCTGTATAATTTTGACCGATAAATCCTAATTTGCAGCATATGTTTATTGAGCCGTCATACCATATAACCCATAAAAAGGGATGGATTGAAGTCATTTGCGGGAGTATGTTTTCGGGAAAAACCGAGGAACTGATTCGCAGATTAAAACGTGCCCGTATTGCCAATTTACGAGTGGAAATTTTTAAACCGGCTACAGATACCCGTTATCATGAAGAAAATATTGTATCCCATAACGCCAATTCCATCAAATCAACCCCGGTTGATTCCTCCCTTAAAATTTTATTAATGGCCAACGAAGTGGATGTAATCGGGATTGATGAGGCCCAGTTTTTTGATGCTGAAATTGTGTATGTGTGCGAAACACTGGCCTCGCAGGGCATTCGGGTTATTGTTGCCGGACTGGACATGGATTTTTTAGCCAAACCGTTTGGACCGATGCCCGATTTAATGTCAATAGCCGAATTTGTTACCAAAGTTCATGCTATTTGTGTGGTATGTGGTGACCATGCCAATCATTCATATCGCACCATTGCTGATGAAAGCAAAATTTTACTTGGGGAAAAGGATAGTTATGAACCCCGATGCCGCAAGTGCTTTTCAGAAGGGATGAAAAAACGAAATCAGGTTTAAAAATCGGTACTCAGCGATACGTAGTACACCGGATCTTTGCTCAACTGCATATCTTCTATTCCCCAAGCCATGTCGCCACGCACGTAATAGCCAAACAGTTTAAGATGCAGCCCGGCTCCCACACCACCTACCAGAGGTTGGCGTATATTAATAATGGTTGCAGTAATAGGATAACGGCTCACCACCCGTTTATTGAAGGTATTATCATCGGCATTTGGCGACTTTCCAGACCAGGCTGTTCCCAAATCAAAAAAGGGAACAATCATAAAATTTTTCAGAAAATCACTTTTCATCGGGCGATTGGTGATGTACGCAAACAAAGGAAGACGGAGTTCATTATTCATCACTACAAATGAACTTCCGTTGCGTATATTTTGAGTAAATCCCCGCAGGTTTGTGGCCAAAGACTGATATACATAATTTTTAGTTGCATCTACCAAAATGTCTTTGTTGTATCGCGGACTAATCCAGTTATCTACCCCTCCCAAAAAGTAAACCACCCGTGCACTTCCAAATGAAGTATTAGCGCTAAAACGGGTAGCTAAAACCAATTGCCTGTGAATTTTTAAATAATTTCGAATATCAATTCCGGCTGTGGCTAAGGTGGTATTTTCTCTCTTTACGTCCTTGTATGTCTCAACAAAAACTTTATACCGAAGCCCGTTTAACAGGTTTAATCCTTTATTTACCGTGTTATCGTAAATATATTCAAGTTTCCCCCCGGCCCAGTTTCGCTCTATAGAAGGTCGGCCTGCATTGAAAATATCTGACGACAGAATATTTGTAACGTCCTGACGCCCGAAAACGTGAAACCTCAGGCAGCTCCGTTCGGTGAATACATACTTTTGAATAAACCGTACCTCATTCACTAAGGTCCGCTGGTAATCAAAATCAGACTGCACAAACCGGGAAGAACGGAAATACTGAACCCTCTTATCAACGCGTTTTTTGTTGTTTTCGTAAGCTAAGAAAACATCGGTGCCTCTCAGGTCAACCGACAACCTGAAACCTCCAATAATCCGTTTATCGTTAAACATATCATTAATCCCCAGTTTAAACATTCCGTTGAAGCCCGGATTAAAAAATTGAATTGATCCCGGTGTGTACGGCTGGTAATAGGTATTGATTACGGTATTATCGAGCTGTGTTACGAAATAATCAGGTAAAAAAACCGACCGGTAGGTACGTGGTGGCGCAAGGCGCAGTTGTTTCTCTTTGCTTATATTTTTTATTACCGGTTGCTCTGCCAGTATCTGATCAATGTTAAAGTTTTCCCTATTAGTAAACTCATTCAGAAAACGATACTTCATACTATCGGCAGACTGCTTTTGCAGGGAATCCTGCCCATGTATTTTAGGTAGCTGCAAAGGCTCATTCTCTACGCTTGTTTGCGTAAGTGTATCTCTTATCCAAAGTGAAGGTACCGGAAATGCTGCTCCCCGTTTGAACGGCTTTATCTGAAATGATTTTTTATTCCTCCAGTTGGTGTAGTACGTGGCAATATCCTTTGTTTGTTCAGGAATATCGGTAAAGTTCGGGGTTTTGTAAACACGAAGTGAATTTTCGTTGTAAACCAACTCTACCGAAAATGCTGCCGGCACGCAGGCATCATGCGCCAAAACACTCCGGTAATAATTGGTAAGCGGATAGGTATATGTTTTATTCCGATAGTGAATGATCGTATCCACCCGCTCGGTGAGCGAATCAATGGAATAAACCTTACCTCTCACAGAAAATGACGAGTTTCCCTGCTGTAACTGAATAAGTGTATCTAAAAAAAGCGTGTCGTTTTTCCTTAACGAGGTATCTTTAGCTATGATTCTTAGCTCGGCAAAATCAAACAAGGGTTCAACTTTTACCGCATAACGATTTACTACTCCGTTGTAATCGGTAAGGTAACTATAGTAATCGGCATTATAAGGCATGGGAGCCGACTCGTTTACATAAGGTGTATTGGTAACCCGGTGCAGCAAATCGTCTTCATGTTCCAGATCATAAATGAAAATATCGTAATTATTTTCTTTGGTCAGCACTCCGTCCGAAGGGGCACTAAGTGTATCGGATACCCGGTTGGATGCAAAAATAATGCGTTTGCCTTCATCAATATAATGCGCATCTTTATCATCGTAAAAATCATTCGACAGTTGTCGTTCCCGCTGCGATTTTATATCTAATAAATAAATATCCGATTGTCCTTTACGGGTTCCGGTAAGTAATACCATGTTTCCGCTTGGGTTAAATTCAAATCCTGTTACTTTATCTAATTTTTGCAACCTGAACCTTTCCTTTTTCCCTGTCTCCAGGTTAATTGTGAGAAAATAACTTGCTCCTTTACGTTCGTAAAAGCATCCAATTGACTTCCCGTTAGGATGCCACCCTATCAACGGGAAGGATTTATCCTGAATCATATTCCGGTATTTAAATCCACCCCGGTATATTTTTTCTCTTTGTTTATTGTACAGGTCAATAGTGTAAATTTTATACACTCCGTGATCGTTTGTGGTAAGAAGCAATTTATTCCCCATAGGGCTTAAACTAACCTGAGGAAGCATGGTTCTCCTCATTTCTTTACTTAGTTTAATTTCTTCGGTTGGAAGTGTTTTCCCCTGATCGTCCTTTTCATAAATGTGGTTATAAAAAATTTCCCAGTTATCGGTAAGCTCATGCATGCGCATACCCAGCACATAATAGAAAGAAGACTCAATGTTTCGGGTTACGCGGGTTATGTAAAGTAAATTGGAAACTATGCGTTCATCATTGCTTTCAATTAAAAATTTCCAGATGGATTTACCTGCAAAAACAGCTTCGTCTTCTGTGAGAGTACTAAACTTTTTGAACCTTCGGGTTTTTAAAGCGTCCTTCATCCTGCTGTCATCGGCCACGGTCCATCCCTCGGCCAGGTAATTAATAAGTCCGTTGATATACCAATCGGGCAAAGTAAGCAGGGCGGCATTTTGAAGTCGGTCGGTAAGGGTTCCGCCATAGAGCATTTCGTTGGCAATTATTTCGGCCAACCCTGCCCGTATTTGCTGGGTAAAATGCTCGTGGTCTCCGTCAAAAGTTAAAATAACTTTGGTATCGTACACCCGGGTTACTCCGCCTGTATTTATCTGTACCTCGGTCATCCCTATATTACTCTGTCTGAAATCGGACTGGGTGGTGTAAATAACAAATTCAATGCGTCCGGAAATGCGGTAATCCATTACCTTTTCCATGGCTTTTAAATGTTTTTCGGCCACCTTCATGGCATACACAGCCAGTTCTTTTCCGCCAGTATAAAAGTATGCATCAAAATTTTCGTTGCGGTAAAACTGCCAGTCAAATTTTTCAAACTGCACCCTGTTCTGACCAAAGTCGGTATACATTCCCTGGGCGGCTGCCTGTTGATGAAAAGAAAACAGCAGTAGCAGGGAACAGAGAATTTTCCTTAAAAACGGGAATATGTTATTGTTTAAAAAAAGCACGTTCTTCGCAAAGTTATTCTTTAGCTTATTAATTTTCAGAAAAAACATGATAAGAGTTAGTACTTTTACATTTAATGACTTTGCTGAGAATACCTACGTACTGCATGACGAAACCGGAGAATGTGTAATTATTGACCCAGGCTGCCAGAAATCGACTGAACAAAAGGAACTCACCTCCTTCATTGACAGCAGAAAGCTGAAGCCGGTTGCATTAATCAATACCCATTGCCATATTGACCATATACTGGGAAACGGATTTGTAGCCGATAAATATAAGTTGCCTCTTCACCTGCATGAAGACGAATTAATTACCATGCGCGAGGCAGCAAGTTGGGCCAGTCTTTTTGAAATGAGCATAAATGAAGGTCCCGAGCGCAAAATATTTATTACAGAAGGAGATATTATTCAGTTTGGTAATTCGCTGTTGGAAACTTTCCTAACTCCCGGTCATTCGCGGGCCAGTCTTAGTTTTTACAGTAAAGCCGATAAACTCATCGTTTCGGGAGATGTGCTTTTTAACGGCAGTATAGGCCGAACTGATTTGCCGGGCGGAGATTATGACACGCTTATTTTTTCCATCAAAAACAAACTATTCAGCCTTAGTGATGATTATGTAGTTTACCCCGGACACGGACCAAATACAACCATTGGGTATGAAAAATTAAGTAACCCGTTTTTAGCCTGATGGAACAAACCGGCATACAAAACTTCCTGATTCTGGTTTTGGTGGCAACCGCTTTTGCCTTTTTGCTCTGGCAATTGGTACGTCCGTGGAAGAAAAAGAATCCGGAAAAGGATAAGGACTGTGATAAATGCGAATAAGCAATTACCTGTAGAGGAGCACTGAAGCATAAGCCGCCAATCCCTCTTCCCTGCCAATATAACCCAATTTCTCATTGGTAGTGGCTTTAATGGAAACTGCATCTTCCGCTATTTCACAAATTGCAGCAAGCACCTTTACCATTGCCGGTATATGTGGATTTACTTTAGGCTGCTCCAGGCAAATGGTAGAATCAATATTGCTGATTTTATAACCTGCAGTGCTGATTTTAGCAATCACCTCTTTCAACAATAATTTGCTGTCAATTCCCTTGTATTTCGGGTCGGTATTCGGAAAATGAAAACCAATATCCCGCATAGCAGCGGCACCAAGTATGGCATCACAAATAGCATGAATCAAAACATCGGCATCCGAATGCCCTACTGCACCTTTTTCAGTATCCAGTTTTACCCCTCCTAAAAAAAGAGGATATCCTTGCGACAACTGGTGAACGTCAAACCCGAAACCTATTCGGATATTCATTATTTTACTTCAGGAGCCGGTTGTTGCGATTTGAACGCATCAATATCAAATATCATGGTGAATCGCAGGGTATTTTCCAGCGGGTTGCGTTGCTGAAAAGGAACCAGATAGGCTACATCTAATCCAAATACTTTATAACGCAATCCCGCCCCGAAAGTCATATATTTACGATTGCCTTTGTAAGGAGATTCGTGAAAATAACCTGCCCGCAGCGCAAATTGTTTATCATACCAGTATTCCATTCCGGCCGAATAATGTACTTCCCTCAACTCTTCCTTTAAGCCACCGGGTGCATCGTAAAACGATTGCATCATCCCTTTCATAATTGGCTGGTCGGGTGCTTTTCCTTTATCAATTACGGGCACTCCGTTTACCAAACTATCTCCGTTACCGGCTGCATTTTTTAAATAGTACGGATTTGTGGGAACAAGTAATTTATTTAAGTCAATTCCGAATGAGATGGTATTGTATTCATCAATTTCATATGTGCCAAAAGTTCCCAATCGTAAATTAATTGGAATGAAATCTCTGTTTTCGGCAGTGGTATAAGTAATTTTAGAACCAATATTAGTGATAGCTGCGCCAATCGCATAGTTTACTTTTTTACCCTCAACTTTAAATTTGTTTCGGTAGTACATGGTAATATCACCGGCTCCGGCTATCCCTGCTTTAGCCTGAATTCCACTGGAGAGAACTGCATTGGGTGCAAGATTCGAATAGATAAAACGAAAGGCAACACCCATGGAAAGTTTATCGGAAAGCTGGGTTGCATATGCCCCGTCTAAAGCCCACTCATTGGGTGTGGCACTTCCCGTATTGTTTCCGTAATTATCTGTAAACTGAATATTTCCCAATGAAAAATACCTTAGGGAGCCTGCAAAAGCCGACCTCTTACCAATTTTAGAATAAGCTGAAATATAGGAAAGCGAAACATCGGGTACCAATTGACGTAACCAGGGAGTATAAGAAAGCGAAACCCCTGCTTTGCGCTCAATAAATGCCAGCTTAGCCGAATTCCAGTGAATGGAATTCACATCAGGAGATGTGGCAACACCAATATCTCCCATTCCGGCATGACGCGCATCGGGTGTAATGGTGAGAAAAGGAACCGCAGTGGTTATCACATTTTGCTGACCCGACAACTGGGCTGTCCTCAGATTCTGCTGACCTTGAGATTTTGTTGCGAGCAACTCAAACAAAACAATAAATAAAACAAATAACAAACGCTTGATATACATTATACAAAATTTAAAAGTTCACGAATTTACAACTTATTACCTAGTTTAAAAGTACCAATTTTTCAAACCTCTCGACTTTCTCTCCGTCAGACGATTTGACCCGTACTTTGTACACATACACCCCTTTAGCCAGTTTATCCCCGTATTCATCCCGCCCGTCCCAGGGCACACTGGTAAAATGGCTTTCTGCGGCCATCACATCCTGATTGATGGTTTTAATCAGCTTGCCCGAAACGGAATAAATCTGAATTTGCACCTGCAAAAATTGTCCGTACTTGTTATGGTCAAATTGAAAAGTGGTGGATGTGGTAAACGGATTGGGATAATTTAACACATGATTTAAAGCTAATCCTGCCTCTGACGCTACAATAAACTCAAGTGAGGCTTCGGATGAATTATTAAAAACATCCCACGCTTTAAGTTTTATATTATGCACTCCGGGTGTTAACGAACTGAAATTATATTTTACCTGTCCATTCGTAAAACTGTTAAGATTAGCCTGATAATAATCATTCATGATAATGGATGACTGTACATTTCCGTCAATAGTGGCGGTTATTTCCCGTCCAATGCCGTTGCCAGCTGTATTAATTCCGTTTTCGTCAAAAAGTGTAGCCAGAAAAAGCGGAGCTGTATTGGTAGTTCCTCCGCTTACAAAAGCAAAATCGTTCATATAAAGTTTTATTTGCGGACCTTTATTATCACTGCCCGCAGAATCGGATGTTCCGCCAATAATTAAGTTTGAATAGTTACCAGCTGCATCTGTCACTCCATTTTCGGCATAGTAACTTATTTTACCAAAGCCATTCACATACGAAATATCTTTAGGAACAATGAACGAATAAGTAAATGCTCCGTTGCTCACCGATGCCCTCCCCCTGTAAATAACATTTCGCCTCATCTTATACGTAGTGGGGAAACTCGCCACATCATTTGCCAGTGTAGTATAAGTTTCTTCCTTATCATAAACAGATACGTAAAGTGTACCGTTAAACCCGTTAAGGTTTTGCCCGTTTATATCCTGAATATTGCCGCTGATGGTAACTTTACTCAGCGCTTTAATAGTGTCGGGGATTGAGTTAACTGGCTTCCCGTTAACCGCGGTGGTGACTACTTTATTTTTGGGATATGCCAGCACCATTGCCGGGTCGCCCAGCAGGGTAAAATTACGGCTGTTAAAATCGGGGGCAATGTTTTTTGCCTTGGCCAATACATCACCCAGTGTCGGGAATTTATTTCCGGGGTCAGAAAATAAATTATTCTGCAATACATTAATATTTAACAGATAATTCGGAAAGGCAAACACCAGCCTTACTGTTGTAAATAAGCCTATCCCTCCGCCATTTGGATTAATTAACACTAACTCCCCTGCCGAAGTTCGTTCCGGATCATCGAATTTACTGAACTCGCAGGTGGCAGTGATAAAAAGCGGAAGTGCATTTTTATTTGTCCATGCATTTATATCGGATAAAGTTAAAACCTGCTCATGTGCCCATTGTGTTTCACCTCCATGTCCGGTATAATTAATTATTAAACACCCTTTGTTTACCTGATTGTTTATAGCGGTACGTACATCAGGATAACGGCCTCCCTCGGGGGTGGAAATCTGCTTATAAGAATCAAAAAATATTTTATTGATATTATAGTTTACATAATCAGTATCAATAATGGCACTTAAATTATTTGACTGGCTCAGGTGAATATTAAAATCTTCATCATCCGCCACAAATGCCACATCATTTCTCCAGTTGCGCATCGAACTGCTGCTGTAATATGAAATTATTTTATTCACAGCCTGCGCTGCTTCAGTTGTTGATTTTACAGGCAAACGTCCAACCCCTAAGTCCAAGCCCTCCTCTTTACCAAATTGCTCATCCCAGTATCCTTCTTCCGGATCAAGAAATCCAAAAAAATCGTCAGAGCAATAAGAAGCTGTGGGTGCATATGAATTCCGGCTCTCGTAGGTTGGAACAAAATTCCCTTTCCATTTTTTTATATCCCGGTAATCAAAAGATGCATCGCCAAACATGAGCAGATATTTTGGCTGTTCATTGGTCATTCGTCCTCTTTCATAAAACATTCGCATAAAGTTCCTGACAGAACTTACATCAGGTGTCCCCGAGGAAAACTCATTGTAAATTTGCTCGGGCGTTACAACAACCACATTCATTCCCGACTGCTGCGTGTGAAAATCGGCTAATCGTTTTGCATCATAAACAAAATCGGGGTACGCCACAATAACCATGTCCGGTTGCCCCTTTGCATGAAGGTTTTGATTAATTACTTTAATTCCTGCTCCCGGAACAAGAAACTGAGTTCCGTCAAAAGCGATAAATTCGGTGAGCTTTTCTGTATTTGTTTGAAATGTATAATTCGTCCCGGTTTGCACAAGTGCCATTTGCCTCACATTGTACCCATCGGTAACATCCCAAATGTTTACGGGCAAAGATGATGTAATAGTAAAACGCGTATTTGTACTTCCTGTAGACCTTGAATCTCTGAACGACATTTGAGAGCCATCCATCAGCAATGTGCGTCTTAAATTAAGTTCAAAAAAGTTTAACCAGGCGCTTGAACTTAGTGCCGGTTTGTTGTATGAATAATTGATATTTAAACTCGAAGATGTAACAGCACATGATGCTGATTGAATAACCGGATCGTCCACCCAGGGAGCAGTATAATCATCATAAACAGGATCAAAATTTTCTGTTATGCGCTGCACACCATTTACTGAAACTATCATTGAACTGGGTGTAAATGAATGGGCCACCACCTCCGACCGCAATAAAACCGGTTCGGAAGTAATTAATCCCGGCACCGTAAAATTAAAATCATAAGAAGTAACCTTATCAAAAACTTCCCCATACCACTCTCTTCCCGACTTTATAAAACTCACCTTATCGTCTTCGTGGGCATAGTAATAATCATAAGAGTTTACATCCTTTTGGGGCGATCCGCTGAGTGATGTTTTAATGCCTACCCGCTTCCCGTTTAATCCTCCAAAGGTTAGAAAATAATACCCGTAATCGGAGTATACATTTTTTTCATGCATAAATTTCCCCGCAATGCTATCATATTTCCAGGTATCCGTTCCTCTTGCATAAAAAAGCACTTTATCAGTTGCATCAAATCTCCCATCAGCCTCTCCGTTAACTACAATGGCATTTTCCATTAAATCATCATCAGCTTCAGCATTATTTTGCTGACTCAGCATATTGCCTCCGCGTCCGTAAATTCTAATTGTTTTGGGATTTAAACCGGTCATATCAATCCCCAGATTTTTGAGGTAATTATAATCGAGCGAATAAATTCCCTCAACGGAAACAGGTATTTTAAACCAAACTCCGGTAGCTAAAACGGAAGAAGGGCTCCATCGCACATTAGGCTGATTTATTTTTGTTTTCGCATCGGCCTTCATGGATTCCTGAATGGTAATTTTAAATTGAGTTACCATTTCAATCTGTTGCCCGTTTTTTCGTAAAGGGATAATGCGAATAAGCGCAAACGGTTTTCCTGAGAGGTAGATCACCTGCTGTTCTATGTTGAGTTCGCTTTGTAAAACCGATACATCAGCACTTACAGGAGTGTTGAGTACGGTAGTTTGCAAAACCTCAACCTGGCCTGTAAATGAAGAACCCGACAACGGAATTTTTTCGATGTACACAGGCAAAAACCCCAACCCCGATTTAACCTGAGCCGCTCCTTCAAAAGAAATGAGTTTCAAACTTTTTGAATCCGACAGCTTCATTTCATACGGCTTTTGCCAGACTATTGTGCGCACATAATTATTTAAAACCTGAGCATCAGCTAATAAAGGCAATATAGAGAGGACTAAAACCAGCCTCCGGCATTTCTTAATCATTCTATGGTCTAATTTAAAAACATGAACACAACGAAGTCTTTTTTAAAATAATTATCCTTGCGGTGTACAAAATAAATATTTTTTCCATAAATTCGTTTTGATTTTGCAGGTGAAGTATCGATACATGAAAAAATTTAGCCCCCTAATTTTTGTTTTCCTCGCCTTGATTCAAGGAAAGCATGCTATGGCCCAGGACCCGGAATTTACTCAGTTTTTTGCGGCTCCTATTTATACCAATCCGGCATTTGCAGGTGCCGCCATTAATGGTCGCATTAATTTGAATTATAGAATGCAGTGGCCCTCTCTGCCTGGAACTTTCCGAACTTTTTCAGGTTCGTATGACGAGCACTTCTCCAGCATTGGCGGAGGTGTTGGAATTATTGCCCTTCAGGATGTGGCCGGACAGGGAATGTTAACCACCACTACTTTAGCAGCCATATACTCATACAATATTGAAATTAACCGATACTTTAATATAAAGGCAGGAATTGAAGCGCAATATTTTCAGCGAAGCATTGACTTTAATAAACTGCGCTTCCCCGATCAAATTGAAGCCAGAAGAGGTTTTGTTAAACCTACCAGCGAACCTAAACCAAATACAACCATTGGAGTTCCGAATTTTGCTGCCGGTTTTGTAGGGTATACCAATAAATTTTATTTTGGTGCAGCCGTTCACAACCTTACTGAGCCAAATCAGTCTTTTTATAAAACACCCGGAGCCGCAAGTAATTTACCTAGAAGATACACCGTTCATGCGGGTTTGGTAATTCCGTTAACCCGTTCTAAATACAATGAATCCAGCTTCTCTCCTAATATCTTATTTATGAGACAACGGGAGTTTACACAGGTAAACCTTGGTTTTTATGTAAACAAGGGGCCCCTGGTAACCGGTTTGTGGTTTAGGCAAACTGCCCCTAATACAGATGCCATGATGGTACTTATTGGATTCCGCAACAAGAAAAATTTCAAATTTGGATACAGTTACGACCTCACTATCTCTGAAGGACGCTCAGCCTTAACAGGTTCGCACGAGTTATCCTGTTCAATTGAATGGAATAAACGCTCGAAACGCACACGCGGTCGTGTATTAGTTTGTCCGAAGTTTTAACAGAAATACTAAGATTTGAGGTTTAATCGTTATATTTGGCGAATATTATTCACAACTAACCAACACATGAATAAGAAAATAAGGAAAGTAACCTTACTTACTTTTATCTTCTCAACGGTACTTGTTGTATCTTGTAAAAAAGAGAAATCTCCAACAACCGGGTGGGAATTTAACAACCCTGACTGGGGTGGATTTGAGAAGGTTAACTACATGGGACAAGAAACAGGTCCCGGACTCGTTTTTGTTGAGGGCGGAACCTTTACTATGGGATCTTTTGAACAGGATCTTGTACTGGAGCAAAAAAACCTCAAAAGAAGAGTGACCGTTCACAGTTTTTATATGGACGAGCACGAAATCTCCAATCTCGATTATTTACAATACCTCTGGTGGCTAATGCGTGTTTACGTATCTTACCCCGAAGTGTATAAAAAGGCATTACCCGACACTTTGGTTTGGAGGGATAAGCTCGCTTATAATGAACCTTTTGTAAATTATTACCTACGTCATCCGGGGTATCAGGATTATCCGGTAGTTGGTGTAAACTGGCTGCAGGCTTCGGCTTATGCCGCCTGGCGTACCGACCGCGTAAACGAAATGATCCTTATAAGAGAAGGTGTTTTAAAGTTAAAAACCGTAACGGAAGCCGCGGTTGATGAGAACAACTTTAATACTGATGCTTATTTATTAAGTCAGTATGACGGAGTGGAAGGAAACTTATTAAAAGATTATGCTTCGGGAAGTTCAGGCCGGAGGGTGCGCATGGAAGATGGTATTCTACTTCCAATTTATCGTTTACCTACCGAGGCCGAATGGGAATACGCAGCATATTGTTATAAGAGTGAATCGTACAATGAAAATATTGACGTTCACAAAGTGTACCCGTGGACAGGTTTAACTGTACGTAAACACGCCCCTGAAAAAGACAGAGGTTTTATGTGGGCTAACTTTAAGCGTGGAAAAGGTGATCAGGCTGGTGTTCCGGGCCGACTGAATGATATGGGCTTTATTACAATGCCGGTTCAGTCATATTGGCCAAATGATTATGGTTTGTTCCATATGGCAGGCAATGTTTCAGAGTGGGTAATGGATGTTTATCGCCCGCTTTCACTCGAGGATATGACCGACTTCCAGCCTTTCCGCGGTAATACTTACCTTACCAAAGAACTTGACCCTGAAGGAAACATTGTAGATAAAGATAGCTTAGGCCGTATTAAATATAAGGTTGCCGATGAAGTGGATGCTTCTAAACGCAGAAATTATCGCAAGGGTGATAATATAGGCTTTAAAGACGAGGAAGAATATGTGGGTATGGATCAAAAGTATGATTACGAAAAATCGTCTATTGTAAATAATAAAGCTCACGTTTACAAAGGTGGTTCATGGAATGATCGTGCTTATTGGATGTCACCCGGTACCAGAAGATTTCTGGACGAAGAGCAGTCTCTTAGTACTCTTGGTTTCCGTTGTGCAATGGACCGCGTGGGTGACCCTGTTAAAGACTAATTCTATTTTTTACAGATAGCTAAAAACCCGGACTAACCTCCGGGTTTTTTTATGCCTGAAAGTGCTGTTTTAATTTTATTTTTTTCAAGTAACTTGCACCTCCATTAAATTACCAAATCAATGAATGATCCTCGCGTAAAATCAGTTTTCGAAGAAATGAAAACTGCCATGGAAAAATGTGTTGACCATGCCGCTGCCGAATTTTCAAAAATGAGAGCAGGCAAGGCTATGCCAAGTATGCTCGATCCGGTGCATGTTGAATATTACGGAAGCCTTGTTCCCTTGAGTCAGGTGGCTAATATTAGCACCCCGGATGCCCGTACGATTGCTGTACAACCCTGGGAAAAATCAATGATAACTGCCATTGAAAAAGGAATCACCATGGCTAATCTGGGGCTTAACCCGCAAAATGACGGACAAATAGTTCGCATCAGTATTCCGCCACTTACCGAAGAACGCAGAAAAGATATTGTGAAGAAACTGAAAGGCGAAGCAGAAAGTAACCGCGTGGCAGTTCGAAATATTCGTAAAGATGCCAACGAAAGGATAAAAAAACTTCAAAAAGAAGGTGTTCCTGAAGATGAAATAAAATCATCTGAAACCAAGGTGCAGCAAACAACCGATTCGTATATTCAAAAGATTGATCAGTTGCTTGATGCCCGTGAAAAAGAAATTATGACCGTTTAATTTTACGGGATTGAAAATTCCGCGAATACATATTTCGTTTAAGCCTGCTCATAAAAAAATAGCCAAAATAGCCCTGCTAACTATCGGGGCTGTTTTTTTTATAGCTATTTGCAGTTTTTTCATTTTTCGAAATTCGTTTCTGGAATTCGCACTAAAAAAAATTCAGTCCAAATTAGACCGCGATTATCAAACCCGCTTTGCTGTAACCAGTGCATCTATGACCGGACTTACCGGAATAAAACTGGAAGGCATTATTATATGCCCCGCCAATGCCGACACACTTATTCGTTTGGATAAAGTAGAATGTTCAGTCCGGTTTTGGCCATTACTGCAAAAAGATATTCAGGTTGATTTTCTTGACATGAAGGGAGGCTTTATTCAGTTGTCGAAAACCGATTCGACCAATAACTTTATACGTTTCATCAAATCACGAAATAAAAATAAAGAAGAAAATCAAAAAGAAACAAACCTGGCTGAATCCGGTTACCGGATGATTAAAAAAGTATTAAGTCAGGTGCCCGATGATGTCACGATAGAACAACTTTCATTAAGAGCTGTGGACAGGGAAATAAAAGTAAATTTTACCATTCAGTCGTTAGCTCTTAAGGGAAATGAATTTAACGGAAATTTTGAAATTAACGGAGACAGCCTTAATCAGCACTGGGCGGCCAGCGGAACAGCCTTCCCCGATGATATGAACGGAAGTATTTCGCTGTACTCAACCGATACGCAAAAGGTTATTCTTCCCTACCTGCGCTCAAAAATTAACCTCACTACCGGTTTCGACTCACTAAAAATGGTTTTGAAAAAAGTAGAATTTCATCATGACCAGTTGATGGTGGAGGGTATTGCTGCGGTAACTAATTTCTCCATTCAGCACAGGCGTATTGCCAAAAATAATGTGAGTGTTTCTCAGGCACTGGCCGATTTTAAATTTACCCTCGGTGAAAATTTTATTTCCATTGACAGCAGTTCTGTTATTCAACTTAACAAACTCATTGTTCACCCGTATTTGCGCTATGAAAATGCACCTGAAAAAACATACGCCATCAGTTTAAACAGTGAAAAAATTAAAGCTAATGATTTTTTTGCATCGCTTCCTCAGGGCATGTTTCAATCCATTCAGGGATTAAATGCAAGCGGTGAATTAAGTTACCATTTAACAGCTTACCTTAATGACAAAGATCCTTGGAACAACCAATTTGATTCGGAATTGCGAAAGTACAATTTTCATATTCTGAATTACGGAGATGTAAATCTGGCCAAATTAAATACTGCATTCAGTTACACTCCATACGAGTATGGCAGGCCCATGCGTACTTTTGAAGTGGGACCGGATAATGGAAATTTTACGCCACTTGATCAAATTTCTCCCTATTTGAAAAATGCGGTTTTATGCTCCGAAGATCCATCCTTTTTTTACCACCGCGGGTTTATTATGGATGCCATCCGGCAATCAATTGCCACCAATTACGTAGCTAAGAAATTTAAGCGCGGAGCAAGCACCATCTCGATGCAGCTGGTTAAAAATATTTTTCTTACCCGCGACAAAGTACTATCCAGAAAATTTGAAGAAGTACTTATTACCTGGCTTATTGAAAACAACCATATCACTGCTAAAGAACGTATGTTTGAAGTTTACCTGAATATTATTGAATGGGGACCAAATGTATATGGCATAGGTGAAGCAGCCCGTTTTTATTTTGATAAACATCCTTCGCAACTCACCCTTCAGGAAAGTATTTACCTTTCCTCCATCATTCCAAGGCCAAAAACGTTTCGTTCCTTTTTCGGACCTGACGGAAATTTGAGACCTTGGCTCAAAAGTACCTATCGTTTTATTTCGGGCCGCATGGTGATGCGGCAATGGGCTTTACCTGAAGATACCATCGGACTTGTACCTAATGTTCAGCTGAAAGGACCGGCAAAAAATTTTATTATTGTTACTGATACCATCCCGGCTGATACAAATACCATTCTTCCTCCACCCGATTTTTTTGATGAGCAGGATTAATTATTAAACATTGACCAGATATGAATGAAGAGTTAGGCATAGGCTCGCGGGTAAAACATCCGCAATACGGAGACGGAGTAGTGATTAACATGAAAACCCACTCCTATGTTATTGTATTTACTTCCGTTGGGAAAAAAGAATTACTCAGGGAACAAAACGTGCTCGAAATTATTGAAGCCGTGGAGCCGCCTGACGGATTAATTACCACCCTTGATTTGGAGCGTACCCTGATTGAAATTTTGAAAAAATGGGGAGACGTACAGGAAATTACACCACTTGGAAATAAATGGATGGGCGGCAAAATGATTTTGAAAGCTGCCGATGGAGGCTTAGCCCCCAAAGAAATACCGATTGACGGATTTTTTCATAAAATTGTGATGCTTCGAGACCGTTTAAGAGTGCTGGAACAGCGAATTAATGCGCATGATAAACTTACCGATGAAGATAAAATAAACATGCAACAGTACATTACGCGTATATACGGAACACTTACCACGTTTAATGTTTTATTCAAAAACCCGCACGACCAGTTTGTAGGAGAAAAAGGAAGTAAAACCGCTGATTAATTTTTAATTCGCTGGTCACAGGTGTTCGGTATCATTTTCCCGGATTAATTCAAACTTTCCGGCAGCATATTCCAGTTCATACAGGCATAAATTGGTATGCTGATAATCTTCCATGTATTTTGGTTCTTTTTGAAGGAGCAGGCATATAAAACTTTTCATGGCCCGGCCGTGCATACAAATCAATACCAGTTCTTCTTCAGGTTTTGACATAATATGTTTGAGTGCCGTTGCCTGCCTTTCGCGGAGTTGCAAAGGTGTTTCCCCTCCCGGAACACATACATTATAGTCTCCGTGACTCCAGGCCCGTATTTTATCCCAATAATCGGCCTTCCATTCCACACTCGATTCGAGTCCTTCATAAATACCCCAGCTTATTTCATTGAGCTCCGGTAGTATCTCATAGGTAAATCCATTATCAATAAATGGCTTTACCGATTGTTTGGTGCGCTGCAAGGCCGATATATATACTTTATCGAAAGGCACATGCCTATAAAAATCGTAAAAGCGCTGTGCCTGCAACATTCCTGTTTCGTTAAGCGGACTATCCACCCCACTACCCTGCACCACCCCAAGGCGGTTAAAATCGGTTTCCCCGTGACGAATGATAAAAAGCTTCTTTGTTTCCACGTATCCTATCTCCTGCGTTTATTGTAGATTTGCACAAAAGTAATAAAATGAAGCAAGCTCTTATCGATACTACTGTTTCCTTAGAGGCAATAAACGACCGGTGCCGCAACACCATGGCAGAATACATTGGCATAGAGTTTTGTGAAATAACACCTGATTATCTGGTTGCCAAAATGCCGGTTGACCACCGCACGCATCAGTCCTTACAAATGCTTAATGGCGGAGCTTCGTGTGTACTGGCTGAAACTGTAGGTAGTATGGCTGCCAATCTGGTTCTTGACCGGAAGAAGTTTGTTGCTATTGGACTTGATATTAATGCAAACCATATCCGTCCTGCCATGCGGGGTTTTGTTTTTGGTACCGCCCGGGCCATTCATGTAGGGAAAAAAACACAGGTTTGGGAAATACGTATTACCGATGAAACTGAAAATCTGATTTGCATCAGCCGACTCACAATGGCCGTTATTGATAATTTACCAGGTGCCTGATAAATCATTTAAGAAGATCTATAGGAATGCTTTGGAAAAAGCCGAAGCATTTGCTCTGTGGCGTTTGCCCGATACCACTGCCGTAACGTTTATTGCTCAATACAGCAAAACAAATGATCAATGGCTTAGCGGAAGTGATGGTTTTATTTTTCATCCGTTTGCCCCCTCTGAAAATTGCCCGGTTATTTTTATCAAAGCAGAAGAAAAAATTTCTATTGAAGCAGGCCTAATTCCCGAGGTGAAGGAAATTATAAACGAAGGGTTTTTCCCAAACTCTGCAGCGCAGCAATTTGCCGGTAAACCAAACTACCTCCGTTATGTTCAGCAATCAATTGATGCGATTAAAAACGGGCAACTCAATAAAACCGTAGCTGCACGGGCATTCCCTGTTGGGGCCAAACAACCATTATCACTGCTAACTCTTTTCAAAAAATTGTGTGAGAATTATCCGCAGGCTTTTGTAACGTTGGTTTGCAGCAGGCAAAGTGGTGTATGGTGCGGAGCCACCCCCGAACTTTTGCTTAAAAACTCCAATGGAAAACTTCAAACCATGGCATTGGCCGGAACAGTATCGGTTGATGAAACCCGCGGGTGGAGCGAAAAAGAAAAAAAGGAACAGGAGTTTGTGCGCACTTTTATTGAAGAAGCCTTTGAAGAATTAAAAATAACCCCGCATATCTCCCAAACACAAGAATTAAAGGCCGGCAAAACACTGAAACATCTGGTCAATTATTTTGAGGCGCAACTTCCTTCCGATAATAACTTCAACCGGCTGCAATCAATGATTAAAGCCCTGCACCCTACCCCCGCAGTGGCCGGATTACCTAAATCAAAAGCCGTTGACTGGATTTTAACTCAGGAGCCTTTGCAACGCTTATACTACAGTGGCTACCTTGGCCCTGTGTACAGCAATAATTCATTTGAACTATTTGTAAACCTGAGGTGCATGCAATGGCTTGGGCAGGAAATAATTCTTTATGCCGGAGCCGGAATTACAACCGATTCGAATCCGGAATCAGAATGGGAAGAGACACAACGGAAAATGCAAACCATTGGCTCAGTTATTCACAACTTGCTCAGCTAATAATTATTTAATCCACCTTCCCTGTACATTTTTGCAGTGATTGATTATTTTGCACACCGGAATGCCAAAAGCACTATTTATTCTAATTTTCACACTTTCAAGTTGCTTTCTACGGGCGCAGGTTTTGCCCTCGTTTGGCGATTCGCGTACAGCAACCACCGGTATGCAGTTTCTCAAAATTCCGGTTGACGCCCGAGGCATTGCATTGGCCGGAGCTGTTTGTGCAACGGTAGCCGACCCCTCGGCCATGTATTGGAATCCAGCCGGAATCACTCATGTAGATACCGGAAAATTTGTATTTCAGCTCGCACATACCCGTTATTTTGCAAATACCAAAATGAATTATGCTGCCGGAGTTTTTAAGTCCGGCTCCCAGTCATTTGTTGGTATACAGGTACAATCAATGGATTATGGCGAAATGATGGAAACCACCGAGTTTCAGCCTACCGGAACTGGCCGCACATTTACTATGAGCAATTATTTAATCGGGGCCACTTTTGCCCGCGTTTTAACAGAAAGTTTCAGCATTGGCCTCACCGGCAAACTGGCACATGAAGGAATTCCCAACGTGGCCCTCAACAACGTCATGTTTGATTTAGGTTTCCAGTATGCAGTAGGTGTTCGCAACACCAGGTTTTCAGTAACCATGAGCAATTTTGGTTTTAGTGTGAAACCAAAAGGTGAAATACAGTTGCTGGATTTTTCTACGGCCACCACTCCTAAAAATTCGTTTGAATCAGTTAGCGTTCCTGCCATTTTTCGCTTAGGAATTTGCACCGATGTGTGGAGAAAAAACCAGCATGCCATCACCTCGGCCGTTCAGTTAAATCACCCCACCGATAATAATGAAACTATTGCGCTGGGAGCCGAATACACCTATAAAAGTTTTTTATTTCTGCGCACCGGATATGAACTGGGACAGGATGTGCAAAGCTCTCCATCGGCCGGATTTGGCTTTAAACTGCGCAGACGTTTTGGTGGTATTGGCTTTGATTACGGTTTTGTTCAAAAAAACACCCTTGGGTCTATTCACCGTTTAACTCTTCAGGTCATTCTCAAATAACATGAAAAAAACAAGTTACGCTTTTATTTTTTTATGTATTTCATGCACACTTACCTCGTGCAATTTTTTGTGGGGAAGCAAACAGGATGATACCGTAGATGATATTTTTAAACAGGGAGCCATTGACCCCAATCTGGTTCCGCAAAATGTGGGCTATGTACCCGTGTTGCCTTTTTTTCAGGGATTTGTTAACCCCACCGATGTATATGTGGGATACGATGAAATGATTTACGTTATTGATGACTTCGGGGTGCATGTATTGGATCAGAAGGGAACTTCGTACGTTACTATTCCTATACAGGGTGCCACCGACATTATTCAGGACCGGAGACTACACACGTATATTGCCGGTCGAATTAATGTGATACGCGGAGGAAATCAATACAATTTACCTGCTGTTTTTCATCTTATACATACCGGTAGTACCAACTACCAGATTATTGATACACTCATTCATCCCGACTGCGATGTTTCGCGTGCCAGCACAGGTTTCAGAGGTGCCGAAGACGAACAGGTAAAATTTACCGGATTAGCTACGCTGCACGATAACACACTTTTTGTGTCACGCACCGGACCTAAAAACGATATCACTTCCTTCTCGCGACCGGATAATGCTATTTTAGTTTACGATGCGGATGGAAATAATACCAGCTACTTTGCAGGATTAAGTCCGGGAAGTTCGGGATTGCGTTCCTCCATGGGAATTTCGGCCATTGCCTCTCAGGCAGCACCACCGCAACGTACGGTAGGCATCAGCACTTCGCGCGATGTACTCATCACACTCAACGACCCATCAACTGCACTTGAGTTCAGAGTGCTTGCTTTAAACTATTTTGAAGACCCCGACCTTGGACCTTCTTACCGTGAATCAGCCAACCTGTTGGATTTTGATACTACCAAGGCCAAACGATTTTTATACGAGCCCTTCCGGTTTAAATCGCCCGAAGACGTGTACATTGCCCCCGATGCTCTTCAATACAGTTTTGTGGTGGATAGCGGGACCGATTCATTTTACCAGTTTACTAACAAAGGGTATGAAGGAGTAAATGCCCCCGCCACTTATAAAGACCGAAGACAAATTATCGCCTCCTTTGGAGGTTTTGGCAGCGGACCTTTTCAGTTTAAAAATCCCAGTGGCGTGTGTTATTTTAAACGGGTGGTGTATGTGGCCGATAAAGGCAACGGACGTATTTGCCGTTTTAAATTAAGCACCGATATAGAGTAAGGCAATGTTGGCAAACATTGTTCGTTAAGAACAGTATGAGTCTCCCAAATGGTTTATTGGTTCTTGCTACACTAATCCAGTTTGGTTTGCAAGGTTGCCGCCTGCGTAGTAATCCTTATACCATTACAGCACCTCAGCCTGAGTGCATGGTTTTTATTTCCGCTTCCTGGCACTACGAAAGCAAAGAACTTCTTTACGGTGCTACCACCTCAAAGCAGGTACAAATGCTTATTGACAGTCTTCCGTGTACAAAATATCAGGGGTACTGGGAAGGGCCGAACTGGACCGGCATGATGACAATCTGTAACCACCAATTGTCAACTTATATCCCACGGCAAATGATAAGCTGGGAGAATGATTCATTCTTGAGCAGAAACCTTACTTTATTTAAAAGACATTACACCCGGCAGGGCAAAACACAACTTCTGCACTGGTGCGACTCCCTTGACAAAAAACAATTTCCCTATTACGTAAAGCAGGCTGTTCAACCTGACTCCATGTTTCAGAAAATACAAATCCATTACCATTTCCCATACAAAAACTCTACTATCAAAAAGTTTGACAAGGCGGTTAGACTCACTCAGGATTCCATTAATGCAATGGTTCAACTTTATCTTCCCCAAGTACAATTATCCACCCAATGGATTACAAGTGCTTACCGGGATAATACTGTAATGTATGAAGTCAGTGTTTCAACCGATACGCTGATTGATTTTGCTCCGTGTCTGGCAAACCTCCGCAAAAAACTTCCCGGCATCACTGATTGTAAAACCGATTCCTTAGAACCCTCCATTTATACCCTGATTTATTTTGTTCCTCAGAAAAAATCATAGGAAATATGCAGCCTTTCATTAACTTTGATTGTCTAAGTTATAGTTATGCGAATTCATTATATAACTCTCTTATTTGTATTGCTAACTTTTGCCGGATGTGAATTATTAGAGACTGAGCCGGATTACCATGTAGAGAAGTACTTCGGCACTTATATTTGTCGCTATCATCTTCTGAATAACGGCCAGGTCTTTGATCCGGATTCAACCAATTTAAGGCGTGATTCAGTACACCTGATTATATCAAGAGGTCAGGATAAAAATGAGTTAATGTATTACACTGCCAATGACCCTTTGTTTCCGACTCCGAAATATATCCCTTATGATAAAACTTTACAAACGTTTTATTCCCATACTGAAGGAGTATCACATACCCACAGCAATTGTAAAATAAATTTCAATGGCGATAGTGTGCGTTTGGATTTTATGCATGGAATGTACAATGCAGAGGCATGGGATGTACTCATTGGAGTAAAGGCTCCTTGAGTAAAGTAATTAAAATGGCCACCAGCTTTTTTGTTTGATACCAATATAAACCCCGTCTGTGCGGGTTTCTACTTCATAGTTATTTACAAAATCGCTTTGTAAACCCTTCCCTGTTTTTAACTCGTATCGATACCGGTGTATGGGGCATATTACAATTCCATGCTCATCGCATTTTCCCATCCCCAATCTTCCACCCGCGCCATGAGGACAACGGTCGTCAACGGCAAAATAGCCATCGGGCAAACGGCCCAAACATACCAGTTTACCCTTTACATCAATGGTGCGAACGGAAAACAGAGCCTGCGGCTCGTTACCGTCTTCATCAAAATCATAAATCTTGTACCATTTTACAGCCATATTAACGGGGTTTAACCGCGCTAAGCCG
This sequence comes from Bacteroidia bacterium, assembly GCA_019695215.1. GTDB lineage: Bacteria > Bacteroidota > Bacteroidia > UKL13-3 > UKL13-3 > JAGPCK01. The sequence goes on from JAIBAK010000007.1 coordinate 78,832, forward strand.
TAAACGAATCTGATAACTTGACTGATCAGATTTCATCATCAACACCATTGAGGTATCATCCAAATGTTCAATAACGGATGGTTTGGGATTATAATCCTCTTTACTGGTTTTTTTCATGGCTGAAGTATTCACTATAATCAACTCCTTGCCGGCATTTTTTAATTCCCAGGTCGCATTACTCGTTTTGCCGTTATAGGTAATTTGCGCAACCCCGTCCTCATGCAAATCATACAGGGTATTGGTGAGCATGCTGCCCATCACCTCGCGCATGGCATCTTCAAAACCCGCAGCCACCGGGTCACTGCCCATTTTGGTGGTATCGGTTTTAATAAATTCAACATGGTACACATTCCATTTCTGAATTAACTGCTTTTCTTTACTACGGGTGCAGGAAAGGGCCGCCAGCAGCAGCAAACCTGCATAAAATCCTTTGTGTTTCATTCTGTACAAATATCTTTTTTTCACTGAGAAAACCATACGCTTTTAAATTTTACTCTTCTTCATTATCAGCAAAGTTGTGTGCCTCTATGTATTTTTTTACCTTTGCCGCCATGAAAACAGTAGATACCTTTAACTTTTCCGGCAAACGGGCTCTGGTGCGTGTTGATTTTAACGTACCCTTAGATAAAAAAACTTTAGCTATTACCGATGACTCGCGAATAAAAGCCACCATACCCACACTTAAAAAAATATTAGCCGATGGCGGTTCCTGCATTTTAATGTCGCACCTGGGCAGGCCTTTGAAAAAACTAAAAGAAGACGGAACGGTAGATTACGAAAAACATTCGCTCAAACACACCATACAACGCACATCTGAACTGCTGGGTGTCCCGGTAAAATTTGCCCCGGATTGCATTGGTACGGAAGCAGCCCAGCTGAGTGCCTCGCTGAAACCCGGTGAAGTATTGTTGCTGGAAAACCTGCGTTTTTACAAGGAAGAAGAAAAAGGTGATGTAAACTTTGCGCAGAAATTAGCAGCCTGTGGCGATGTATACGTAAACGATGCCTTTGGTACAGCCCACCGTGCACATGCCTCTACCGCCATTATTGCACAATTTTTCCCGCAGGCAAAATGTTTTGGTTATGTAATGGCCAAAGAAGTGGCCAATGCCGAGAAGGTGATGAAAAATGCCGGACGCCCTTTTACAGCCATTGTGGGCGGTGCCAAAGTTTCGGATAAGTTGCTCATTATAGAAAACCTGCTGAATATTGCCGACAATATCATGATTGGGGGCGGTATGGCCTATACTTTTATGAAAGCCATGGGTGGAAAAATAGGAAACTCCCTGTGCGAAGACGACCGCCTGCAGCTCACCATCGACCTGATGGAAAAGGCCAAAGCCAAAGGAGTAAACCTGCTATTGCCGGCTGACTCGAAATGCGGAGATAATTTCTCGAACGAAGCAGCCACACAGGTTACAGACAGCAACCAAATTCCTGACGGTTGGATGGGATTAGATATTGGACCCAAAGCCATTGAAGCATATAAAAAAGTGTTGCTCGATTCTAAAACTATTTTATGGAACGGACCTATGGGGGTATTTGAGATGAGCAATTTTGAAGCGGGAACCAAAGCCGCAGCCGAAGCAGTGGCTGAAGCAACTGCCAAAGGCGCTTTCAGTTTAATTGGTGGTGGCGACTCGGCAGCGGCTATCAACAAATTTGGTTTTGAAAGTAAAGTAAGTTACGTGAGTACCGGTGGTGGTGCTTTACTTGAATATTTTGAAGGGAAAGAATTACCGGGAATTAAAGCTGTGACGGAATAGACTAAACAATTTCTAATAAATAAAAAAAGCCGCTGCCGCGGCTTTTGGTAGTAGTCCCACTTGGGCTCGAACCAAGGACCTACGGTTTAGAAAACCGTTGCTCTATCCAGCTGAGCTATGGGACCAATTTATCATTATACAAACTTTTCAAATATGTCTTTCCGTGTCCACTTTTCAAATACTTTTCTCTTTCACGTGCACTAAGCCTATCTTCAAATTCTTCAACACAGCATAACTCCCATGGTCGATAAAATTGGGTAGAGGTAGTCATGCCTTTGTTATGTTCAGCCAACCTTCGCTCAACATCTGAAGTCATGCCAACATAAAGTCGGGCATCTTTTGAACTTTTTATAACGTATACAAAGAACATCTCTTACTAAAACCGTTGCTCCCTGCCTGCCGCGCTCCTAGCCTGTGCTTTGGCAGGCAGGTATCCAGCTGAGCTATGGGACCAACTGCTTTTAAAGTTAAAAGTTCAAAGCTTAACGGCTGTTAAACTTTGAACTTTTACCCGTTTTGTCGGGGTGGCAGGATTCGAACCTACGACCTCCACATCCCAAATGTGGCGCGATACCGGGCTACGCTACACCCCGAAAAACTCTCAATCTCCTTTCGATTGCTAGCCGAAACGGTAAAGCCGTTGAGAGGCGACTTGGCTTCCATTGGCTAACCCGTTGAGTTAGTTGCGGAAAGGGAGGGATTCGAACCCTCGATACGACTAAACATCGTATGTCGGTTTAGCAAACCGGTGGTTTCAGCCACTCACCCACCTTTCCTTAATGGGACTGCGAAAATAGACAAATTGAACAAAACAACAAAAAGCACCCCGCCCATTTCGCATTGTTTATTATTTTTTCAACCTTTTGCATTAAAAGTTGCTAAAAAAAGCAAAATTGCCTGATACTTTTGGGACAATAACTGAGTCTATACATAAAAACAAGATATCCTGTATGCCAGGGAAAGATAATCTGAACTATAAGTTCAAAGACATCAAAGTATTCGGGTCAACCGAATGGCTTGCCAATAATGAAAAAAAATACCGGCTGGTGTATGACGAGGCCGAGTGTTCTTTTATTTACTGCGAGCTTTCGTTCTTCAATAAAAAATTTGATGAGGAAGACTGGGATGTAAAAATCCAGATTAAGTGTTACAAAAATGACGGGTCGCTTATTTGCGATTTAAAAGCCGACCGCAAAATTTCGAAGGAAGAGAATATTGTTTACATACGCGAAGGATGGGGAGTAAAAACCCCGGGGTCGTACTGGAAACGGGGCTCCTACCGCTGGGAAGCCTGGATTGACGGAGAGCCCGTGGGCGGTAAAGATTTTTTTGTAGAAAAAGAGGGATTGGTTACCGAGAGCATCAACAATTATTTTCATGTTAAAAATGTTCGCCTTTACGAAGGCCCCGATGCCAATGTACCCAAGGGAGAACGTAAATACCTGAAACATTTCAGTGCAAAAGATACCCGATACGTGTGGGTGGAAATTACAGCCGATAACCTGATAAAAAAATACGACCACTGGATGTGTGAGTTTTTTTTCAACTTTAAAACACACAGCGGACAACTAAAAGGAAGTATTGATAAACTGCAAATGGTAACAAATAAAGATGATGAATTTATTTGCACCATAGGGTGGGGCTCTGACCACCGCGGCACCTGGGGACAGGATATGTACACCGTGGAAATTGTTTTCATGGATCAGATTGTTGCCTACATTTCATTTGAGGTGGGCGATGCCGAAATTGAAGCAACGGCAGAAGATGAAGTGATTGCTCCGGTAATCGCCAAAACACCCGCAAGCGAACGCTTTAAGCAGGAAGCTGAGAACATGGACGAGGTGATGAAAAGCATGGATGAACTCATAGGCCTCGAATCCATTAAAGCAAAAATTAAAGATTATACCAACTACCTCAACTTTATTCGCCTGCGCAAAGACAAAGGATTTGAAGACGAGGATAAAATTAATTTGCATGCAGTGTTTACCGGTAATCCCGGAACAGGAAAAACTACGGTGGCCAAAATGCTCGGGAAAATTTATAAAAAATTAGGCCTGCTAAGCAAAGGGCACGTGTTTGAAGTTGACCGCAGCGATTTGGTTGCAGAATTTATAGGGCAAACAGCACCCAAAACCAAAGAAGCAATAAAAAAAGCCAAAGGCGGCATTTTGTTTATTGATGAAGCGTATGCACTGGCGCGCAAAAACGATGATTCGAAAGATTTTGGTAAAGAAGTAATAGAAATTTTACTCAAAGAAATGAGTGACGGTGATGGCGATATTGCCATTATTGTAGCAGGTTACCCCGAGGAGATGAATAATTTTCTTGCATCAAACCCCGGACTTAAATCGCGTTTTAATATGTACTACGAGTTTCCTGATTACACACCACAGGAACTGATGCTGATTGCCGAATTCAGCTGCGGGAAGAAAAATATTTTATTCAATGGCGAATCGCGCGAATTTTTATACAAAAAATTAGTTGAATCGTACCGCGAACGTGATAGCACATTTGGCAACGCCCGCTATGTAAACTCGCTGATTGACGAAGCCAAAATGAATATGGGATTGCGGGTGATGCAAAGCGTGGACCCTGCCAAATTATCGAAAGAAGAACTTTCAACGATAACGGTGGCCGATTTGGAAAAGATATTTGGCGTGCGCAAACGCATGGTGGCCGATATTCCAATTGACGAGGATTTGCTGAAAAGTTCCCTCAACTCATTGCATAATATGATTGGGCTCGACCCTGTGAAAAATGAAATTGACGAGCTGGTTAAATTGGTTCGTTTTTACCGCGAAATCGGTAAAGATGTACGTCAGACATTTTCATTGCATACGGTATTTACCGGTAATCCCGGAACAGGAAAAACTACAGTGGCCCGTATTCTCGCCCAAATTTATAAATCGCTTGGCATATTGGAACGCGGCAATCTGGTAGAATGCGACCGTCAGGGATTAGTGGGCGGATACATTGGACAAACAGCAATCAAAACAAACGAAACACTTGAACGGGCCATGGGAGGCGTGTTATTCATTGACGAAGCTTACTCCCTTACCGAAGGGGGCGAAAATGATTATGGCCGCGAAGCTATTGAAACCATTTTAAAACGGATGGAAGACCGCAGAGGCGATTTTGTGGTAATTGCAGCCGGATACACCGACAATATGCGCAGATTTCTTGAGTCGAACCCCGGTTTAAAATCGCGTTTCGATAAAGAACTGCATTTTGATGATTACAGCGCCACACAACTTTATGATATTGCCGTAAAAATGTTTGCCGACAACAACATTAAACCGGATAAAGAATGTGCTAAGTTTTTGAAAAATTTCCTGAGCGAAATGCACACGCACAAAGACAAGTATTTTGGCAATGCGCGGTCGGTAAGAAGAATTGTGGAAGAGGCTATTAAAAATCAGCATTTGCGTTTAGCAAAATTAGATGCAGCCAAGCGTACATCTGAAATGATTAAAATACTCGCACTGGCCGATGTGGAGGAATTTAAAGTTGATAAAGATGCAGGTGATAAAAATGCTCCAAGCATCGGGTTTAAAATAAATTCGTAACGCAATCCTGTTGAAAGGTAAAAAGCTTATCAGCGTGCTGGTATTTGTACTCAGCATTTTGATTTTTGAATTGCTGAGCAGCAAACTCTCGGAATACATTTTAGGCATTAAACGTTTTGCCCAAAGTCCGTACAAAGCTACCCTGGTAGGGATGGCGGTAATTGTGTTTGTTTTATTTCCTGCATACAAATGGATGGACAGCGCAGTGCAGCGGTTCACTAAAAAATTTCTGACGGCCGGTAAAAATATTGCCGGCACTTACATCAGTATTTTTCTGATGTTTTTTCTTTGCTTCTCGGTACTCTTTTTACTTTACCTCAACATGTGGTTTTCCGTTTCGGCAACCGAAGGAGTAAAAAAGATAATGCTTTGGCTGCTCAATTTTTTTTAAAACCTCACTTCAAACCTGCGTGCGCCAATCCTTCTCTGATGAGTTTTATTTTTAACACCGCAGCTACCGTGATGCTGTCCTGAATTTCCCCGCTAAGCACACGCTGATACAATTCGTCAAAATGAATTTTCCGAACGGCTAATTTTTCATCTTCATCGGGCTGCGACTGGGTATATTCCAAATCGGTTGCAAGGTAAATATAGGCTATCTCGTCACTGGCCGAATTGCTGAGCTGCATAAACTGAATAAACTCCCAGTTATGTGCAATCACCCCAACTTCTTCCAGCAATTCCCGTTTAGCCGATTCAAGCGGTTCCACGTTCCGGTCTCCCCCGCCTTCGGGTATTTCCCAGGTGTAAGTTTGCAAAGGATAGCGGTACTGCCCCACAATCCAGGTGTAGCCTTCGGCATCAATAGGTACCACACCTACGGCAAGTTTTTTAAAACCTACTACCGAGTAAGTACCGGGATTTCCCGAAGGATTTGTTACTTCGTGATGATCTAATTTTATCCAGGGCGATTCGTAAACCTGTGTTACTTGGTGCGTGGTCCAGGGGTTGGGTTCTACAGGAAGTGGTTCCATTTATTTGGTTTGTTCTTTAATTCCGAATTTGGCAAACATATACCTTTCGTACGCTTTTTTAATAGCGAATACAAAATCATAATCAGGGCTGGCTAATACAAATTCATTGGTGAAGCCGCAGTATTTTTTAAATGCAGGAATATCGGCATAATCTAATCCGGTAATATCATGCACCAGGTCTTCATTAAACCGTTTATTTACCACACGCTCCACTTCCATTCGTCTGTACATTTGTTCAAACTTAATCATCTCTTTTCCCTTGTGTGTAAAAGGGGCAATGATGGCCGAGAGACCTCCGTTTACTGCCATTCCGCCTCCTGCTGCCGAACCAAATGACGGGTTTACGGTGTAGCGCTGAATAAGTCCTTCGTAAAATATTTTATCCGTAGCTTTTGAATCAGATGTTTTTATTGCCACCACATGTGCCGACCGCAATTGAATAACCAGCACTTTCATATATACTTTTACCTGAAGGGTGCCGGCATTTTCATTGGTTTTATTAATGAGATTAGTAACCGGGATGGTTTGCGTCATCATTCCGGTATAAGAAACAGCGAGCGTATCGCTTTTTTTAATATACAGAGTAAATCTTCCCTGCGGATCGGTAATGGCACCTCCGTCCGAGCGTTTAATAATTACATAAGCCTGACTTAAGGGAGTAACGCTATCGGGGCTGTAAACCCTGCCGTTTAACTGGTAACGGGGTTCTTCGTCCTGCGCATAAACGCTGACCGCACTCACCATAAACGCAAAAAGTAAAACCCCAAACCGCATAGGCAAATTTACGTATTAGCTTGCATTATTTTGTCAGAACGCAAAAGCGGCTTTTATAGTACCCCATTTAAAATCGGTACCGCCCCTGAACTGTTTAGTTAAAAAATCTCCGCGAAACTCCAGATCAAATCCTCCTATGGTAATTCCCAGAGAAGCGTGGTAATTCCACAACTGCCGTTTTACCTCATTGGGTGCTAATACATACTGATTTTTTTGTTGTTTAATCAATCCTCCTTCAAGGGTGGCATCAAAGGCATTCATAATATATTCCTGACCGAAACGCAGGCAAAGCTGTGCCCTGCTCACCCGCTTGTAATGTATATTGCGGCTGTTATTAGGCCCAAGGCTGCTGAGGTAAGGATTTAAAAAACCCATGCGGATAAAATACCCGGCACTCCCTTTTATATCTATCATGCCCACATTTGCTTCGGCTGTTGCAAATCCCTCTATTAAACGCGCGAATTTAAAAGCAAGGTAATCGGCCCGCAGCCTGTACTGAATAGCGAGGGAATTACTCAATTGTTTATCCCATCCTTTGGGCGCATTATTGGGCGGAATTAAATGCCCCAGCGATTGCACCTGTTTTCCCAAGGCCGATTTACCCAAAACACCCACCCACAAATCGGAGGTGAGCCGGTAACGACTTTTTATATTATTGCTTACTCCGTTTAACCCAAACAACAGGTAAGAAGCAAACGGACGATCGCCATAGGTAATGCCGGTATCATTTAAATCGCGGGGGGTGTACATGTTTGAAACAAGTGACAATCCCTGGTAATAATCGGTTTGGGAGCCACGGGTTTTTATATTCGCCCATTTTAGCGGACTTTCCTTAAGCAATTCGTTGAAGGTAAAAAAACAAATGCCATTGGTAAAATACTTATCGGTTTTAAAGAAAATATCATTGGCAAAATGAAACCCCGCAATGTTTTCGTCAGAGCGGTTTTTAAATACCTGCCGCTGCCCTGAGGCTGCCCTGGTGCCCGCGAACCATGCCCAGCATATCATTACCGTATAAAACCAACCAGATTTCATGAAGAAGGCGCAAGATATAACAGCCGTTCAAACTTTTTAAACAGCCGTTTATCGAAAAAATTCATTTCCTGAGTTCCAAAGCGTATTTTGCACCTTTAATTCTAAATAAATTTTATGAAACGTATTTTTATTCAACTGGTACTTATTCTGGTTGCCTTTTCAGCTTTCGCCCAGAAAAAAGAAGCCAAGGCGCCCGACAACTGGTTTAATCTGGACCCGAAAAAAAATAAGGTAAACGGCATAGGAACCGAACGCGCCTACAGCGAACTGCTGAAAAACAAAAAATCAAATACGGTGATAGTTGCCGTGATTGATGGCGGAACTGATATTTACCACGAAGACCTGAAAGACATCATCTGGACCAATGAAGATGAAATTCCAAACAACGGAATTGACGATGACCACAACGGTTATATTGACGACATTCACGGATGGAATTTTATTGGCGGCCATAATCCCGATTCAAACGTAAAAGAAGACACTTATGAACTTACCCGTTTGTATGCCCACCTCAACTCGCTTTACGGTAAAGTAGATAAAAGTAAAGTTTCTCCGCAAAAGAAAACCGAATACGAAAAATACGAGCGCGTAAAAAAAGTGTATGAAGAAGAAAAAGAACGTTACACCAAAGGCATGCACCGCATTTCTGAAATTGCAAAAGGTGTAGAAGCCGTACTCACTAAAATAGGTAAGCAGGAACCTACCGTGGGCGAAGTAGAAAACTTTAAACCCACCAACGACCGCGAAGAAAAAGGGCGTGCAGCTTTGCTGAGTGCCTTAACCAAATCTATTAAAATAGAAATGACCAATGTGAAGCCCGACATTTCTTTCATAATCACCATGAGTGTGCTTTCACAAACCGGAACCGCTGACAGTTGTAAAAAAATGCTGAGCAGTTTTATCGAGTACTACAGCAAATACCTTAACTACCATTTAAACACTGATTTTGATACACGCAAAACTGTAGTGTTGGATAACTACGATAAAATTAATGATATTTCATATGGCAACAACAACGTGAAAGGTCCAAGTGCAGGCCATGGTTCGCACGTAGCCGGGATTATTGCCGCTATGCGCAACAACAATATTGGCATAAAAGGAGTAGCCGACAACGTACGCATTATGGTGCTGCGTGTGGTGCCCGATGGCGATGAGCGCGATAAAGATGTGGCCAATGCCATTAGGTATGCAGCCGACAACGGAGCAAAAGTTATCAATATGAGTTTTGGCAAAGCGTGGTCGTGGAATAAAAAAGCGGTTGACGAAGCTGCCAAATATGCCAGTGATAAAGATGTGCTGCTGGTGCATGCGGCAGGTAATGATAACAAGGACCTTGAAAAATTCTATAACTACCCCAGCGACCAGTTTGAAGGAACAGAAGATGTGATTCCAAACTGGATTGAAGTGGGGGCTTCGTCATGGATGAAAGGCAAACTTGTTCCGGCCAGTTTTTCAAACTACGGAATGGAAGCCGTTGATTTATTTGCTCCGGGGGTAGACATTTATTCTACCGTTCCCGATACAAACAAATACGACTCGTATGACGGAACCAGTATGGCTGCTCCGGTTACCGCAGGTGCTGCTGCTTTAATTCGCTCTTATTATCCTAACCTTACCGCTACTCAGGTAAAAGAAATTTTAATGAAAAGCGTTACTCCGGTAAAAGGCAAAGTAAAAATGCCCGGTAAAAAAGATAAAGTGAAAATGAAAATGCTGTGCAAAACCGGTGGTATAGTTAACGTGTATAATGCCCTTATACTGGCCGAAACGTATAAATAATAACATGTGCGCTATCCATATGGTCTTTTTTCTTTCGCATTGAGAACAGGCATGAGCACCCAATAATCTGAAATGCGGGATGCAGCTATTTATCATTTGATTTTTCTGCATCCGGTTTTATGTGTCTGTGTGATAAAAGAAGAAAAAACACATAGAAACATAGGTACACATAGCCACATAGCAATTCAATGGTAAAAAAATCTATGTGCCTATGTGTTTATTGGGACCTGGACAAGTACATATAAGTGATAAATGGAAGATGGGCAGTACCCTCGTTTATTTTTTGCTGATAGAATAATACGTTAACTAATAATTAACAAAAAACAACTTAAAAAAGCAGACCTGATAAGTCTGCTTTTTTTATGCCTTATGCTTATTATATTATTTCGCCACTAACCGCTTGAGCCAATACCCGCATACCATCACGCCAAGCGCTCCGCTAAAGGCAAGTCCCATGTCTTTTTGTGCGTCCCACACATCGCCCTGCGTGCCTAAATAGGCAATCCCTTCGGAGGGGAAAAAAATATCGGCCACGGCCCATTCTACCAGTTCGTAGGCAGCACTAAACGACAGGGTAATTTCAACCGGCAACGTCCAGCAAACCCAGTTGGGCCATTGAAAATGATTGATAAAATAATCGCGCATAGGATAGGTAAGTAAAAACCCGAAACTGAAATGAACAATGCGGTCGTAATGGTTGCGCTCCAGATGAAACGTATCCTTTAGCCAGTATCCGAAAGGGTTCTCGGCATAAGTATACTCGGCTCCGTAAATATGAAGCATCCCGTACACAAACAACAGCGTATAACTTAAATCACTGAATTTAAACTTTCGGTATCCTACAAACAGTACTGCGAGTATAAATGCTGTGAGTGTATTTTCGGTAAACCAGTTGGTGCGGTCGGTGGTGTTAATAAAAGTTATTACCCAGCATATAAAAAAAACAACCACATAAGCTTTGAGCAGTGCATTTTCTTTAAACGAAACACGAAGCGGATGAGAGGCGGTAGTAATCATCATACAGGTTTGGTAAAGTACGATATATGCCAGGTTACTCTATTGAAGAACCTCCCGATTTATTTTTTTCATGAAACCGGCTACTTGTATATTCTATATACGCCACTTGGTTATATGGTGTCACATATCCGTAAACTTTCCCTTGATAACATTTTTCTTTAGGGGCCGCATAGGTAACCATAACAAAAGGCTCAATCACACTGGTTGTTGATTCCTCCTCTTCAGTGCATACATGGTGGCTGTACAAGGCTAGTGCTAAAGCCCCGGCTGCAAAAAGTATTATTTTTAGTGCTTTCATGGATGTATTTTTTAGTAAAACAACTTTTGGCCAAAAAACGTATCTGCAATGTAACAAATATTTTAATACTCCCGGTAAAAAATCTATCCAATGCCATCTGAAAAGGTTAAACCCATTGCTCAACCCTGGCGGCACAAAAAAAGGCGACCCGGTCAGAGTCGCCTTTTCAGGTTAACGTATCAACGGTTTATTTTCCTACCGCAGCACGAATGATATTCAAAGCTCCTCCCGCTTTAAACCATTCAATCTGCTGTGCGTTGTAGGTATGATTTACCGAAATGGACTCTGATTTTCCATCTGCATGATGCAGCACCAGTTCCAGCGGTTTGCCCGGGGCAAATGAAGTTAACCCGATGATATCAATGGTATCGTCTTCCAGTATTTTGCTGTAATCTTCTTTATTGGAGAAAGTAAGTGCCAGCATTCCCTGTTTTTTCAGGTTGGTTTCGTGAATACGGGCAAATGATTTTACCAACACCGCACGCACACCCAGATGGCGTGGCTCCATAGCGGCATGTTCGCGCGATGAACCTTCACCGTAATTCTCATCTCCTACCACCAGCGACCCGATTCCTTTGGCTTTGTACTGACGCTGCACTACAGGTACTCCTTCGTAAGCTCCCGTTAACTGATTTTTCACCGAGTCGGTTTTTTCATTGAATGCGTTTACCGCACCTATGAGTAAGTTATTCGAAATATTATCTAAGTGACCACGGTATTTAAGCCATTTTCCGGCCATCGAAATATGATCGGTGGTACATTTGCCTTTGGCTTTAATTAATAATTTTAATCCTTTTAAATCACTTCCCTCCCAGGCAGCAAACGGATCGAGCAGTTGCAGGCGGTCGGACGAAGGCGATACGGCTACGGTAACGCTGCTGCCATCGGTAGCAGGTGCAATATAACCGGCATCTTCTACGGCAAATCCTTTGGTTGGTAATTCATCGCCTGACGGTGCATCTAATTTTACCTGCTCGCCTTTGTTATTGGTAAGAGTATCGGTGAGCGGATTAAATGTTAAGTCTCCCGCAATGGCCATAGCTGTTACCAGTTCGGGCGAAGCCACAAAGGCATAGGTATTCGGATTTCCATCGGCCCGCTTGGCAAAATTGCGGTTGAACGAATGAATGATGGTGTTTTTTTCCTGTTTTTCGGCACCCATTCTATCCCACATACCAATACATGGTCCGCAGGCATTGGTAAATACCTTGGCTCCAATTTTATTAAACACATCTAAAAATCCGTCACGCTTAATGGTGTAACGAATTTGCTCCGAACCGGGATTAATCAAATACTCGGCTTTAGAGGTTAAATCTTTTTCGGCAACCTGTTTTGCCAGACTTACCGCCCTCGAAATATCCTCGTAGCTTGAGTTGGTACACGACCCAAGCAAACCTACCGAAATTTTTGTAGGCCATCCGTTGGCTAAGGCAGCTTCTTTTAATTTAGAAATAGGAGTTGCCAAATCAGGAGTGAACGGTCCGTTTACGTGCGGCTCCAGTTCTGATAAATTGATTTCAATTACCTGATCAAAATATTTTTCGGGCGATGCATAACATTCCGCATCGGCAGTGAGGTGGTGTTTAATTCCATCGGCCAGCGCGGCTACATCGGCACGGCCTGTTGCTTTTAAATAGCGGGCCATCGAATCATCGTAACCAAAGGTAGAGGTAGTGGCTCCGATTTCGGCACCCATATTACAAATGGTTCCTTTTCCGGTACAGCTCATGCTGGTGGCTCCTTCACCAAAATATTCCACTACGGCATCGGTACCTCCTTTTACGGTGAGAATTCCGGCCACTTTTAAAATCACATCTTTGGGGGCAGTCCATCCGTTTAATTTTCCGGTAAGTTTTACTCCTATCAGTTTAGGCATTTTCAGTTCCCACGGAAGGCCTGCCATCACATCACATGCATCGGCACCACCTACACCAATGGCAATCATTCCCAACCCACCGGCATTCACCGTGTGCGAGTCGGTACCAATCATCATTCCACCGGGGAAAGCATAATTTTCCAATACTACCTGGTGAATAATACCTGCTCCGGGTTTCCAGAAACCAATTCCGTATTTGTTGGATACCGAACCTAAAAATTCATATACTTCTTTGCTTTCTTTATTGGCAAATTCCAAATCTTCGGCTGCTCCGTTGCGGGCCGTAATAAGGTGATCGCAATGCACGGTTGACGGAACCGCTACTTTTGGACGCCCCGATTGCATAAACTGCAACAAAGCCATTTGAGCGGTAGCATCCTGCATGGCTACCCGGTCGGGACCAAAATCTACATAACTTTTGCCCCGCTCGTAACTTTTGGTGGCGTTGCCCTCGGTGAGGTGGCTGTACAAAATTTTCTCGGTAAGTGTTAAGGGTCTGTTTACCACCTTGCGGGCGGCTGCTATCCGCTCGTCCATACGGGCGTAAACAGCTTTTATCATTTCAATATCAAATGCCATAATTAAAAAGAATTTTCGGGCGCGAAGGTAGTCCTTTTCAAGGCAATTTGCAGGAGATTTTCCCGTTATTTTTTACCGTGCAAAAGAAGTTTGTTTATCCATTTCAAGGATTTAACGAACTTTGCCCTCACCAATGATATACCAGGGATTATATACCAGCGGACAATCGGGCCATGCCTTTACCTGCGAAGTTGCTTTTAACAGGGAGCATATCAGCATCACCTACACCAATGCTCAGGGACAAAACGAAACTGTAAACTGGGAACCGGCTTTGCTGCATCCGCATTACAAAACCGAAAACCATACGCATCAGTTCAGTTACGGAAATTTTCCCTATCAAACGCTGAAGATTTCAGATAGCGACCTGCCCGCGGTGCTGAAACAACTTTACCCCTCCCTGCCGTTAATGTCAAACAAACAATTTAGTTTTTTTGCCTGGAACAAACCGTTTATTATTGGGTTGCTGCTTACCGTAACCACGCTGGTATTACTGGTGTGGCTGGTACTGTTGCCCTGGGTGGCGCGTTTTGCCCTTAACCATTTCCCTAAGGAATATGAAATAACCATGGGCGAGCAAATGTATAAAGCCTCTATACAGAACATGCAGCGCAACGAGGCCGCTTCAAAGCAAATGACGCTGTTTTTAAAAACACTTATCGACAGCAGCGAGTACCCGGTGCAGGCCGATGTGGTGCACAGCAAGGAAGTAAATGCCTTTGCCCTGCCGGGCGGACATATAGTGGTGTATGACGGACTGCTGAAAAAAATGCACAGCTACGAAGAACTGGCGGCCTTGCTGGGCCACGAATACTCGCATGTAAAACTGCGCCACTCCACCCGCAATATTTTACGGCAGGTGTCGGTTACGGCCCTGCTTTATGCAGTAGTGGGCGATATAAACGGGCTTAGCGCCTATGTGCTGCAACATGCGGCCTCGCTCAATAACCTGCAATACAGCCGCGACCTGGAACGCGAAGCCGATGCCGGAGGTTTTGACTTGCTGCAACAAAAACATATTGACGCACATGGCATGCTGCGTTTGTTTGAAACACTGAAAAAAGAAAACACCGCGGGAGTTCCCTCTTTTTTAAGTACACACCCGGCTACTGACGACCGAATAGAGTTTATTAACGAAAAATTAGCCGGGCAGCAGCACACACAAACTCATGAGGAACTAAATAAAATTTTTGAATCAATACAACAGCAGGTGCCTGCTCCCTAAAATACACCTTCATGATTGACGAAGAATTAAACGAATCGCTGCAACTGCTGAAAAACGAACTGGAAAAAGAACAGGTAGAAACCGGCATGATACCTCCCGAAACACTCACGCATGAAATGCTGCGCGACTGGCTGGCCGGCAAAGTAAGTTACCTGATGAAACATAATTTTCACAAACTGATGTCGATACTTTACCGCATTGATGTGCATGAAAACAATGTGAAGCGCGTGTTTGACGAATATACCCCGCACGAAATACCCCCGATGCTGGCCGAGCTGATGATACAACGGCAAATACAAAAAGCCAAAACACGCATTGCCTATCGGAAAAAACAGCAAGAGGGGAAGAAAAGTTAAATTAGGGAAATCCTTAGTTGCAAACTAAGGATAGCGGGTGTGGGTTTAAGGTCAAGCAGCTTAACTTTGTATTTCTAAAACTTAACTTATGAAAGTGGATTTTTTATTGGGCTCCGGCTTTTCATTGAAAATGGGGCTGCCGTTAGCACAGGGTGTTAATGCCAGGTTTAAAACTCCTATTATTGGGAAGCTTCTGCAACACTCCTCTGGTGAATGGCAATGGGTATATGATAATGGCAAAGTTGCCCTAAATAACGGGAAACTCAGTTCCCGGGTAGTCCCATTTGAATATTTGTTCGAAACTTTCGTAAAGGAGTATATCGCTTCACATGGAGAGTTTGATTACGAGGATTTTTATCAATGGGTGGTAGATTTATCAAAAGCAGAACTTGATAAAATTTATGCCCTCACGGAAAAGCTAATGACCAGTCATACGGACGATGAGTCATATCTTAAGCGTTTAAAAGCAGAACTTTCCGTGGCTCCTTATGATGAGATTTACAGTTGCCTGAATCACTTGATTGCTGATATGCTAACCTTAAGAACTGAGGATTATTCAGCTTACCAAAGTTTCATTTCAATTGTTTCGCGGTGCTCCCCTTTGAATATATTTTCACTGAATCATGATTGCGTGATAGAATATCTGTTCAAGGTGTTCAGCATTCCATTTTCAGATGGGTTTAGCGCCAGTAACAGTTGTATTGTTGGTGATACCGGAAATCCCCTAAAAATATTTCAATCTGATTTTTCAGAAGAGGTTAGCCTTCTAAAACTACATGGTGGAATAAATATCTATAAATTCGAGTATCGTGTACCAATGCCATCAGATAAGCCTCGCCCTCCCACGTTAGTGCCAACAGGCGACTGTGAATATTTTAAGGCCGGATACCGTGACAAGCATTATGTAAAATTTATAGATGCCAATACGGGAGTCATTATACAGGAGTTTAACAGCAATATTGCCCCGCAATTATTGACAGGTACAAATAAAGCTGAAACAATCAGAACAGATAAAATGTTTGGAGCCTTGTATAGCGAGTTCTCCAAAAGAGTAAACCAGACGGAAATATTGTGTGTCGTTGGTTATTCTTACAGGGACGAGCATATTAACGAACAATTATGTTCTGCAATACAGAAAGGAACTTTAAAAAGGATAATAAATATTAATCCTGATAATTCTGTTCCCCTATCTTGTGACTTATGTGGAGTTGATATTAGATACTACTCATCAATTGAGGATTTGGATATTGAGGATTTTCAATAAAAGATCAACTAATAAAAAAAGGTCGGCATCCCTGCCGACCTTTTGCAACATAATGGAATATGTTTGCGGTCCCGACAGGAATCGAACCTGTATCTTAAGTTCCGGAGACTTACGTAGTATCCATTCTACTACGGGACCTGAGAAAAATCAGCGGCAAAGAT
The DNA here is from genome assembly GCA_019695215.1 of Bacteroidia bacterium. GTDB lineage: Bacteria > Bacteroidota > Bacteroidia > UKL13-3 > UKL13-3 > JAGPCK01. Next base: position 95,499 of record JAIBAK010000007.1, read on the forward strand.
AACCAAGTTTAGCGCGTTTTTACCAGGGTTTTTCTATTTGCCTTAACTCACCGGGCTGCATATTGCCCAGCAGCAGGTTACCTATGCGCACCCGCACCAAACGCACCACCGGAAACCCAAGTGCAGCCATCATTTTGCGCACCTGTCGGTTTTTCCCTTCGGTAAGGGTAACACTAAGCCAGACCGATGCCTTTTTCTGATGCTTTAATAAATGAGGTACCCGCGGCACTACCTGCACGGGTTCGGTAAGCAGGTGTACGTTACAGGGCCGGGTAAAATAGGTAATCCCTCTTAATTGAATGGGCACACCGCTGCACCATTGCTGCACGTGTTCGTCACCGGGCACACCTACTACCTGCACCCAATATTCCTTTTCAATGGTTTTTACCTGTATGGTCTCGTGATTAAATACCCTGTCGTTGGTGAGCAGCAGCAGGCCTTCGCTGTCTTCATCCAAACGGCCCATGGCCTGTACGCCTTCCGGAAAATCGCACACCTCTCTGAGTGTTTTTTTCCAACTATGCTCGGCCTTCATCTGGCTTAAAACACCTACCGGTTTGTAAAGCGCGTAATACAAACTCTTAGTCTCCGGCACAGCACTTTCCTTCATGCACTTCTTTTAACCAAACCTCATCTGTTACGGTTATTTCAGAGTCAACGGGTGGTGTGGCAGGTGTAGCGGGTTTGCACCAGTCGCATACCTCACCCTCAGCGGTAAAACCACTTCCTTCGCATTGAGGGCAAACATATCCGCAAGTCATCAGAGTGAATTTTGTTGAGTGTGCGAAGATATGATGTTCATCGCAATTTCTGTCTGTTCATCAGGGGTAGCTGTTCCGTCAATCCAATACAGCTTCAAACCCTCACGTTCCAGTTTACGAAACCAGGTCATTTGCCTTTTGGCAAACTGCTGAATGGCGATGGTGAGGTGCTGCTGCATATACTCCAATGAATATTTTTTTTGAAGATACTCCACCACAAATTTGTATTCGAGACCGTAGTGTATAAACTGCTTTTCGGTGATTCCTTCCTCAAGCAACTGTTGCACCTCTTCTATCATTCCGTTTTGCAAACGTACTTCCAACCGCCCAGCTATACGTGCACGTCTTATTTCGCGGGGCAAATCAATGCCAAACACCAATGGTTTTAGCTGAGGCAGTTTTAATTTGTCCAATGGATGTTTTAAAAGAAATGTGCCTATTTCAATGGCGCGTATAATTCGTTTGGCGGTTGAGGTATCGGCCTTTTCGGTAAATTCAGTAATTGGTAGTTTTTTAAACTCGCTCAGCAATTCCTCCTTTGATAACACCTGAAGTTGATGGCGCAACACTTCGTTTACGGGTACTGATGTAAATTCAAATCCCCGCAGCAGCGCCTGCACGTATAAAGCAGTTCCACCGCACAATACCGGAATTTTTTGAGCGGTAATTAATTTCCGGTGCACGCCTGCAAAATGTTCGAGATACTGATGCAGGTGAAAATTTGTTCCGGGTTCGGCTACATCAATCAAGTGCACGGGTATTGTTTTTCCATTAACAGTGTACTCGGCATAATCTTTTCCGGTGCCAATAGTCATCTGCTTATATACCTGCCTTGAGTCGAGGCTCACAATTTCTCCATCAAGGTTTTGTGCCAGAGCAACGGCCAATTTTGTTTTGCCCGAAGCTGTTGGACCCAAAACCATTACCTCATTAAATTCACGCGACTGCATGATACAAAGGTAATTAGTCTGCTGGCATAATGTTTGATTTTTAGGTTCAATCCTAATTTCCTAATTTTAACCCAAATAAACTCCGTATGAAACCACAACTACGCATCGCATCTTTATTGGTAATGGTTTTCGGCACCATTCAGGTTCACGCACAAAACCTGCCTCCGGGCATTCCGGAAAATAGTAAAATTATTCAGGGCAATGATACTGCCTCGGTCGACTGGACCAATCAACTGCTCACAGCTAAAGGCTGGTCGTTTCTTGACACCGTTAGGTTTAAAAACCGCGCGCAGGCCGAAATGATGGCCACCCGCGGAGCCATTGCCGTAGCACAACGCAATTTGCTCGAACTGGTCATGGGTGTAAACGTAACAAGTGTAACCACAGTGCGCGATTACGTAACCGAAAGCGATGTGGTAGTAACCAAACTGAAAGGGATGATGAAAAATTCGAGACAGATTGGTGCCCCGGTAATAAAAAATGGTGTGGTGGAAGTGGTGATGCAGGTAGCCATTTACGATATCAGCTCGGGCGATGAATCGGTGGCCTCGGTGATAGGGAAAAAAGTAAGCGAAACATCGGCTAAAACAAAAGCAGCTACTGTGTTGTGCGACTCCAACGGATTTAAACCATCGCTGCTGCCGGTGGTAAAGGATTTACAGGGAAATTTGATTTATAACCTGAATAATCCCAAAGCACTTCTTACAGGTAAAAAACCTGTTTTCCTCAAAAGCTCGGATGCCGCACTAAGTGCATTGGAGAAAGGAAATTTTGGCGGTGTAGCCGAAGCTGCATTGAAAGATTGTGAACTGGTGGTGAAACCCAATGCCGGCAAAGGAAAAATGACCACACAGCAATGGCTCGATATCGGGAAAACGGCATTGAAAATAGGTTCCACCCTTATGTTGTTTATCTAAGCAACCATGATGATGCGATTACTACTGCTCGCTTTTTTTATTCCATTTATTTCACACGCGCAAACACTGAGCGAAGTGCAGTCAACCGGACATGGTATGGACAGGCCTTCTGCTATATCTGATGCTTTAAGGCAGGCCATTTCGCAGGCTTGCGGCACCTATGTGCAGGCAACTACTAAAGTGGAAAACTACATGACGCTGGAAGATGCGATTGTAACCAATACCAGCGGATACATTCAATCGTATCAGGTAATATCAGAAAAAAAGAACGGCAACGATTATGAAGTAAGTGTTACCGCCAAAGTGAGTGTTGACCCGCTTAAAAAAGATGCAGCCCTCCTGTCGCAGTTTACAGGCAATATCCGCTTTATGGTGTTGTATGATGAACGTTTTGTGAAGGAGGAAGAAAAAAACAATTACCGTTTTGCCTACAACCGTATCAACGAAAAATTACTCGAAAGCAAACTGCGGTATATTGAGAGCGATAAATTCAGCCAGACCAGCAAAGAGGTCTACATAGCTCTTGGCAAAGATACTTCTCAAAGCACTTTTGCTCAAAGATCAGGAATGATTTCGGATGCCGAGTTTTTAATGCTCATCAGAAATGTGCAGGTGCGTGTTGAACAAAAATCGGCCGGATTGTACAGCGCAAAAGCTACCATCGAAGCTTCGGCATACGATAATTGCACAGCCGATGGTCTGGCCTCAACTGCTGCCGAAGGAGAATGGAAAACATTGCCCGATAAAGAACAGGCGGTAAAAAAAGCCATTCAATCGGCCGTTGAAAAATGTTATCCGCAATTAATGGCGGCATTTTCTCAGCGCCTGGGTTCGTGGGTAAACGGAGCGCCTTTCCAAATACGTTTTTACGGAGTTAAAACTCCAAGGTACATTATTCAGCTGATTGAATTACTTCATCAGGATGCCGATTTTGGCGGAGAGATGCAGCATATGCTCACCCCCGATTACATTCGTCTTGATTTTACTTACAAAGGACGCCCCACTGCACTTTACAATAAACTTATGCAGTATATTGATCAGTTGCCCGAGTTGAAAAAACTGCAGCTTGATGTAAAAATCTTTTACGGAAGGCAGCTTTCATTAGCTCCTCCCAAATACGTTATTCCCGGAAATTCCCAACCTCTAACTCCAACCAAATGAAGAAAATTTTACTCATTACTTTAATTTCCTTCGCCAGTCATATTGCATTTGCACAAAACGATGATGTGCTTTTGCGTTTATCAGATAAAATAGCCGAGCAGATTTTTCAAACCATTAACAAAGATGGTCGTGTGCCCAAAGGTTCAAAAATTGCCGTGCTTAATTTTATGAATATGAAAGACCACAGCGACTCCATTCGCACTCCCTTTGGTGCCGAGGTAGGCAAGGCCGTTACACACCGTATGCAGCAACTGGCGGTAAGCAAAAAAATGCCTTTTACCGTATTGGTACCAAATGCCGAGGCCGAACGAATGATGAGCTCCTTTTTTGTGGTTCCGGACAGTGTGGATGAAAGTGATTTCTGGTCGCGTTACCTCAACAGTCAGAAACCCGACTATTACCTGAGCTGCGCCTATCGCATTGCCGAAGATTATTCGGCTATACATATTCGCAACGGGCATTTGATACCCGACAGGTACAATACCAATTTATCAACCATACCGGTAGCCAATTTTTCATTTGAACTGAACTCACAGGAAGAGAAACAGCAAATCATGCATCATCAGGTGATACAGGATATGAAAGAACTGTGCGACCAGTTTGCCTATCAGCTGAAGTTTCACTTAAAAATAAAAAACATCCGGCTTAATTATTTTACCGATGAACTGAGCGGAGCGGTAACTCCTTTTTCTAAGAAAATTAATGAAACACTTACGGCATCCCTTACCCGCATAGGAGGATATCAGGTAACCCTGATTGAACCCGGCAAGCGCGGGATATTTGATAAAAATGATAATATCTACGAAGTGCGCGGCAAGTTTACCACCGAAGGAGAATATGTGAAAGTGCTTGGGTTTTTAATTAACTCGGGCAATGAAGCCACCATTGCTTCGGCCGAATTTTACCTGCCCAAAAAAGTGATGGAAACAAACGGTACGGTGGTGAGTTTAACAGCTAAACTTACAGCCGATTTATGGACCAACAAAGGCATGGAAAACGTTTCGTATGTAGATGGGGAGGTGATGCAGATTTTTTATCAAACCAACAAACCTGCTTATGTGCGCCTTATTTATGTAACAGCTGACGGGCAGCGTATTTTAATGGTAGATAACCAATACATCGATATGTCGATGGCCGGCAAACCGCTTACTGTTCCTACCGAATTAAGTTGCGCTCAGCCTTTCGGTTCGGAGCGGATTATTTTAATGGTGAGCACCGCCCAGTTTGATAATATTCCCTACGTAATTCAGGGAGGAGTAAAAGTAATTACCGTTGACCCTAACTCCGCCATTGCAGCAAGAGGTTTTAAGCAGGAGATCGAACATTTAGAAAAAAATATTCCGGTTACTACCGTTTCAAGAAAATAATATCATGGTTAAACATATTGTATGCTGGAGGCTTAAAGATGAAGCCAACGGAATGAACAAAGAAGCAAATGCCCGAACTATCAAAGAGAAATTAGAGGCACTACAGGGGCAAATTCAGGGGTTAATTAAAATTGAAGTGGGGTTCGACTTTCTTCATTCCCCCGAATCAATGGACATTGTACTTTATTCGGAATTTGAAAACAGGACTGCCCTTGATTTTTACCAGCAGCATCCGCTGCACAAAGCTATAATGCCTTTTATAGGTGAAGCCCGCAGCGAGCGGAGAGTGGTGGATTACGAAGTGTAACTTATACGCCCAGCACTGCTTTTAATTTGGGATAACCACTGCGGCTCAACGGCACTTTTGCCCCCGATTTTAATACCGCCAGATGATGTTCGTTATCGGGCGATTCAATTCGGGTAATTTGGGCCAACTGCAGAATATAGGAACGATGCACCCGCACAAATAATCCCGCATCAAGCACCTGTTCAAAATAGGTCATGGTTTTTTTCTTGAGAAACGAACCATCGGCTGTATGGATGCGCACATAGTCGTCATCGGCTTCGAGAAAATGAATATCATTCACCGGAATAATGCGGATTTTGCTTCCGGTTTTAATCACCACCCGCTGCGATTGCTCGGGCATAGTGGCGGCTTCCTCTACAATAGCCTTGGTAGTTGTAGCATTGGTTTTTTTCTCCCGGTATTGCTCTTTCCATTTCTGTATGGCTTTATCAAATCTGTCCTTACTGAATGGTTTTAATAAATAATCAACGGCATGTGCTTCAAAAGCTTTTAAAGCAAACTCATCAAATGCCGTGGTGAAAATAACCGATGGTGGCTCATCAATCAACTCCAGCATTTCAAACCCGTTAATTTTAGGCATCTGAATGTCCAGAAAAATCAAATCGGGTTTATGTTGTTGTATGGCCTTCACCCCTTCAAATCCGTCATTGCACTCCTGCACCACTTCCATATCGGCATAGGATTGCAGGTATTCGCGCACTAAGGTGCGGGCCAAAGGTTCATCATCAATTAGTGTAACACGTATCATATTACCGGAATTTTTATGGTGGTTGTAAAAAGATTATCAGTTGCAGTGGCCTGCATCAGGTCGTTGCGTGCATAGAGTAAATACAGCCTGCGCTGGGCCGAACTTAATCCGAAACCGGTGCCCGATTTGGGTGCAGCAGTTTTCGGGTCAAACGGATTCGTAACTTTTATTATGAGGTAACCGTTTTCAATAGTCACCTCTACTTTTATAGTGATGGTTTCGGTGGTATCGTATAAACCGAATTTAATTGCATTCTCCACGACAGGCTGAAGAATAAGGTGAGGAAGTTTAATTTGTTTGCCTGCCTCTTCGCATACCACCTCGGTGTGCAACCGGTGACCAAAGCGTACCTTTTCAATATCAAGATACAAACGCAGGTGATTTAATTCTTCATCCAACGTTACCAATTGTTGCTCTTCCTTGCGCAGGGTTCCTCTCAAAAAGTCGGAAAGCTGCTGAATCATATGGCGGGCTTCTTCGGGGCGGCTGCCCACCAGCGCGCTGATAGAGTTTAAACTGTTGAATAAAAAATGTGGCTGCAATTGCTGACGCAGTTTACTGAGCTCGGCATCTTTTACCAGTTGCTCCTGCGCGGTAGCCCTCCCCTTTACCTCTTCCTGTTCCTTAAAATAGTATACCAGCCAGTTGAGCAGAGACACAAATGAAATCATGAGAAAATTATAACAAAAACGAAGCGGCCAGATGCGATGTAAAAAAACGGTGTACACTTCTTCCTTTTCGAAAAACCGCGATAAAACTGCTGTTTCGCCAATGGTTAAAACAATGGCCAGCACCAGCACCCAAATGCGCAGGTAAAAATAATTTTGTGTGCGGGGGCGATACGATTTCATGGCATAAAACATAGCCACTCCCACCAGGGCAAGAGAAACCGTATCCAGCACAGCTTCGGTTATTGCATTTTTAAACGGGAAACCCGCATACAATATGAGCCATGCCGTAATAAAACACCAAATGGCCCACCAGAAAAGGTAAGGCCATATTATTTTTCCTTTGGTTAATTCAGTGGGCAAGACTACTGGCCTCCGGTTGGGGGTGAATACTTTTTGTATCTATTTCCGTTGCCTTACTTTTTACAAAATGTATATAGGCATTCGGTTCCTCCGTTTCGTGAACGCGGGAACATAATTCCATTCCGTCAATAAAGTTTTCCAAGTGCTCTAATCCGGCTACATCTACAAATTCCCATTTTACGGCACTGTTGGTTTGCTCTTCGTGGCGTATGCCCAACAGGCGCGCTTTTAAAAAAGCCTGCTGTGCAGAAGGAGCCTGCACTAATCGCATTTGTTCATCAAATTGTGCCAGTGAAGTTTCTCCGGCTCTGATATAAAATACCAGCTTTGTGAGGTACCAGTTCATAGAATAACTAAATTAATAACTATTTATTTCAATACCTCCGAATACCGAGGTTCCTTTTATCAGCAGCACTTTATTTTCGGCTGTCACAGGCTCTTTATACACCGGACGTTTATCTTCTACTCCGCCAAAAACAGCCGTCATATCTGTTTGTATTTCCCAGTGAGGAGGAACCACAATATTGGTTCCGCCAAAAACCTGCGTCACCTCCAGTGTTGCCTTTCCAGTAAAATCGGCCTGCGAAAAATTAATTTCGGCTCCTCCCATAAAACAGGTGATTTCTCCTTCTTTAAAATTTTTGGAAATAATATGTTTTTTCACTCCTCCGAATATCGAAGTAGATTCGAAATGATCGTCAGAAGTAGATGTTTCGGTTGAGCAATATTCTTTTCGTTTCATCCACTTCTCCCAGTTTTTAAATTTACTCTTATGCCTACGCGGAGTTAAAATCATGAGTAGTCCCACCGATATAATTACCACCGGCCATAACATGGGCCCTACATGAAACTCCGGATAAAAATCATCAAGTAAAAAGAGTACCCCTATCAGCACCGGAATCATCCATCCGCGTGTTTGAAAACCATGTTTGGCACCGGTGTACACTCCTATCACTATCAGCAGCATTTCCCAGGTAAACAACCACACCGGAAAAACTACTCCCATTTGACGCGCCAGTAATACGCCTCCTATAATCACCAGGAGCAAACCTCCCATCACGCGCCCGTAGCGGCTGCGCTGCTGCCAGGCCTCCCATTGCTCGCGGTACTGATCCTGCATATTATTTGGTTCCATTTTTTAAAAATTTACAGATGCAAAACTAAGAAGCCTTTTTAATACCGCCATCATGGATGCAGCCGGAAGAGGCACAAAAGGTGCGAAATGCGGATAAAAAGGGTTGAACGGAAGAGCTGCATACCCCCGATTGTAAACCAGCCGTTTAAATTTAGTTGATATTGCAAACTATTTATTTTGTCAACTATCTTTGTCCCGTGGCAACAAAAAATACAACTCCAAGTAAAACATACGAAGAAACTCCGCTATCATTTAACCTGAACGCGCTGGCAAAACTTTATATTGGTATTCAAAGCCGGCAGTTTAATCAACTTGATATTGACCGTTATTTCTTTGTGCTTAGTCTGATAATAAAACACAAAAACGCTACGCAAAAATGCCTTTCCAACTGTTTAAATATTGACAAGGCAAGTATGGTACGCATTATCGACTACCTTTCGGAAAACGGGTATGTGAAACGGGTACTGAACCCTGACGACCGCAGGGAATATATCATTGTGGCCACACCAAGAGCCGAGAAATTGTATCCCGAACTTATTAAATCTTTCAGGCAAAACAACGAAGCCGCTTTTGAAGGATTTACAAAGGAAGAGAAAGAAACATTTTACACCATGCTGGAGCAAATGTTTCAGAATTTAAGTGGCCTTCCGGCCGACAGGTATTTTATTAAATACATTAAAACCGAAAAAAAGAAACGACATGAAAAATAAATGGCTCCGGTGGATAGTAGTGCTGGGAGTAATCACCGCACTGGCACTTCCAAAACTGATGAAAAAGAAAGACCCGTCAATGGCAGGAGGAAAAGGTCCGGGAGGTCCGTCAGGCCCTGTACCGGTGAAAGGTGAAGTGGTACGCAGTCAAACTTTATCCAATACCCTTCATGCCACCGGAACCTTACTGGCAAATGAAGAAGTGGAATTACAATGTGAAGCCAGCGGAAAAGTAATTGCCATTTATTTTGAAGAAGGGAAACCGGTTCGTAAAGGGCAATTGCTGCTTAAAACAAATGATGCCGAACTACAGGCTTCGCTTAAAAAGGCGGAATCGAAAATGAAGCTGGCCACAGATATGGAGCGCAGGCAAAAAGAACTTTTGAAAAAAGAAGGTATAAGCGAAGCCGAATACGACCTTTCGCGAAACGACCTGAACGCGGCAGGTGCCGAACTGGCACAACTGAAAGAACAGATACGTAAAACCGAAATAGTGGCCCCGTTTGACGGGAATATCGGACTAAAATATATAAGCGAAGGAGCTTTTGTAACGCCCAGTTCAAGAATTGCCTCCTTGCAAAATGTGAGCAGTATAAAAATAGAATTCGCGATACCCGAACAATATATTTCCCGTGTTCACAACGGCACCCGCATTCGTTTTACCACACCCGGATCCGACAAAGTTTATGAAGCCACCGTGTATGCCATTGAACCGAAAATTGATCCGCAAACCCGCAATATTACCCTGCGTGCCCGATGCACAAATGACGGAAAACTTTTTCCCGGCTCTTTTGCTTCGGTTAATGTCATACTGGATGATATTAAAAATGCCCTGATGGTTCCAACCGAAGCCATTGTTCCCGTTTTGAAAGGACAAAAAGTGTATGTGATAAAAACAGATTCGGTCATTGAACAAAAAGTGGAAACAGGTATTCGTACTTCTAACCTTATTCAAATAAAAAACGGACTTTCGGCCGGAGACACGATTGCCACCACGGCATTGATGCAACTGAAAAAAGGGAGCAAAATAAAACTTCTCAACAC
>JAIBAK010000008.1 GCA_019695215.1 Bacteroidia bacterium
GGGTGATTTTTTATCACATCAAGCAAATCGGTTTCGGTACCTTTTCCGTAAAAAACTTTTCTTTTTCTAACCTGAATATACTTTTGGAGGTAATTGGCGGTCCCTTCATTGATACAGAAATACTTGGTGTCGGCAACCATCTCTATTTTCATTTCAGTACACAATCTGAAAAAATTATCTACGGCATTGCGCGAGTTAAGGATGATACCTGTAAAATCGGTAAAGTTTATTTTTTGGGATTTAAATTCTTTTGCCGGAATAGGTTCAATGGTGATAAAAGGTCGGAAGTCAACTTTGAGGTTAAGTTTTTTTGCCAATTCTAAATACGGAGAGCGTTCGCCCTCAGTTGGTTTTGGTTGAGAAATCAGTATGCTTTTTACCTTCACGCCTAAGTTCTTTTTATTCTGATATCAGGTTTACGATTATTATCCAAGGAGATATTTCGAAGACGCAAAGATAGAGAATTATATAAATCAATGGGTACCTAAAATAAGTACCCGATAAAATGAGTAAACGGGCGACCCGGTAAACTACGCTAAGCATAAATGTGGCGATGATGGTTTTGGTTAAGATTTCCTCCATCAACGGAGAGTTGATGTAAATGCGAGCAACGAAAACCGGAAGAATAATAAGAGCAACAAAATTGTTGGTGGTAATGGTGTTAGAAACCATGCTGATTCCGAATTTATTTAACTGAAACAGCCAGCCCCAGAAAAAATGAGCGATAAATTTTAAACCATAAATGCAGAAAATTATTCCCACCAGTGCCAGATACATTAATAGTGAATTGTCAAGAAAAGGGCGATTTTGAGCCTGAAGTACAACGTACACAAACAGGGCGCTTATTAATAGAAAAATACTAAAAAGCTGCATGGTGATGTAGTTGAAAATTACCCCGCGTTCTTCCCAAAGCTTGGCTGTAATTTTTGTACTGAAAACGGAATTAAGGGAGGCCTTAAAATTTTTCTGATTAAAGGTTCGCACCCATCCGATGTAGGCTAAAATGAAAAGCAATGTCCAGAACAACCACTTTGGACTTTTAGGTTTTCGATACTTTACTTCCTTTACCGATGGAATCTCACGTTGTGCATAATTATCCCCTACACTAATAAGGTTATTTATGGCAGCATACTTTTTGAAATTGGCGTTTATGAACGAATCGTTTAATAGGCTGTCGAGTATGGTTTCTTTTTTTGAAAAGATGTTCGTTTGTGTTGTGAAAGAGGAGTCACTGAAGGAAGAATCTTGTTCTAAAACCACGCGGGCAGAATCTGGTTGAGCAACTGCTGATGTGCAGGCACAAAACACCAGTAAAAACGAAATAAAACTAATTATACTACTTCTCATTAATCCGGGCTCAAAAATAATTAACTAATCCGAAATGTACCTTACCCTGTTTTAATTCTATCGGGTTATTAAATTGATGCCCTAAGGCATAATAAAGCGAAAAAATACCGGCACCGGTTTCAAAGTTAACACCTGCTCCTAAACCAAAAGGGGTATCAGATACTTTGACTTGACGTGTGTTACGTTCATACCATGCAGCATTTGTAAATACTATAAAATTCGAATTGGTGCCCAGTATATAACGATATTCTACTGTTAAAATGGAGTATGAAGTGGCAAAAATAGATTGTTCATCAAATCCTTTTAAGGTTTTAATACCTCCAATTCTGAATAACTCGTTCGTAAAAATTTCTTTTGCCGACAAGGTGGCTGCGCTTAGTGAGGTTCTCAGTATATTTGTTTTATTCAGTGGCCAGAATTTATCAAGATTAAGGGATGCTTTTACCTGTATACTTCTCAATTCCAAACTATCGTAAAGCGTATAGTTTTTTGACTGGCTATCGGTAAACACAATTTCTTTTATGGTGTTATTTTTTTTAATTTTCTTTATACCTGCCCCAAATGAAGCTTCAATCAGTATTCCTTTGGTAGGATTGGCGGGGTAGTTAAGAAGGTTGAGTTTCAGTGAAAGTCCGTAAAGGTAGGTATGCATATCCGCAAACTGCGGAAGTTGCCGGTTGTTTTTTATTGAATTTGTATCTACAGAAAGCAATGATGTGTTTTGAATATTATAAAAAGATTTCAGGTAGTTACTTCCTCCCAGTGCATATTGAAAACCTGCATCATTTTCTACTTGTAAATAGAGCGAGTCAAATTTTAATAAACCGAAGTAATAGTCTACTCCAATGGGAGAGTTAAATAAGTATGGATAAACAATCCTCACTTTAAGATCCTGTGAGTTGATAAGGAAACTCCGGTAATGAAGCTCAAAAGTTTTTCCGGTACCAAAGAGGTTTTGAAGATTTAAATTCAGCTCTCCGGTGAGCACCAGTTTATTGTTAATATTACTTCTCGGGGCAAATCCCACTATCCCGTCTAACTGACTTGCTTTTTTCTGATCAATAAAGGTAATAATACGTGCTTTTGACCCGGTGAAATAGAGTTGTACCGGTTTGGTTGTTTTGGCAAAAGGTAACTGGTTAATTCGTCTGTCAATTTGTTTAATCAGGTTTTCATTGTAAATGCTACCACTTTTAATTCCGGTATAGTTGTACAGATATGAACGTTTTATTGAAGAAGTGCCAACAATCTCTATACTGTCCACACGAATAAGTTCTCTTTTGTTAACCCTTAAACCTGCTGTAACGGAGTCGTGGTTTATTTTTATACTATCTAAATTTATGGTCGCAAACGGATACCCGTTATTTTCGTAATACTTCAGCATTTTTTCAATAAGCCGTTTTACTTCTTCAGGATTGAATGGTTTTTCTGAAAAAATTCTTTCACGGTAACCTATTCTGCTTAACACTTCTTCTTCCCCGTTCCCCGGATTTAATTTTGCCAGATGAAATTTTTGACCAATGGAAACATAAACGTTACATATACTGTCAACAGAAAGAGTACTATCAATTCCTGCTGTAAGAAAACCCTGAGCAATGGCTTTGTTAATTTCAGTTTTACATTGGGTAAAGCAACTAATACTGTCGGTAAAAGAGCTCATATGTCTGGAGTCAATTATCAGCATCCACTTTTCAGCGGTTTGGCCAAAAGTTTCTCCGGCAATAAGGAAACTTATACAAATGATATATTTAAAGTACTTTTGCAGCACGCGGCAAATTACGCTAAAATTATTTCACATCTAAAATGGCCGGAATCTACCTTCATGTTCCTTTTTGCAGAAAAGCCTGCTATTACTGTGACTTTTATTTCACAACTTCTTTACGTTTGAAAAGCGATTTTATTACCGCTGTGAAGAAGGAAATAAATTCAAGACGCCATGATCTGAAAGATGAACCTGTGGATACCATTTATTTTGGCGGAGGAACCCCCTCACGACTTGAAGCCGATGAGATTGAAAGAATTTTGGGCATTATCAGAGATTCTTTTGCCGTATCGGATAATGCCGAAATAACGCTTGAAGCAAATCCTGACGATTTAACCGCATTAAAAATAAGGGAATTTAAACGGGCAGGAGTTAACCGGTTAAGCATAGGAGTTCAGTCGTTTTACGATGAAATTTTGACGTGGATGAACAGAGCTCATACCACACAGGAAATTTTCACCTCCATAAGTGAATCTCAGCAGGCTGGTATTACCAACATTACTATAGATTTGATATATGGCGTGCCGGGATTGACTGAAGATATGTGGCAAAGTAGTATAGAAAAGTTTTTCGACTTGTCGGTTACTCACCTCTCAGCCTATTCGTTAACCGTGGAGCCCAAAACCCCCTTACACAAACTGATTGCTTCAGGAAAATATATTATCACAAGCGATGCCGTTGCTGCAAAACATTTTGAAACATTAATGAAATTAATGGGGGAAGCGGGGTGGCTGCATTATGAAATTTCGAATTTTGCCAGAGAAAGTGATACCATTTCCAAACACAACAGTGCATACTGGAATAATACAAGCTATATTGGTTTGGGTCCTTCGGCACATTCATACAACAATGATAAACGAAGATGGAATGTTAGTCCTCTGCAAAAGTATATCGATAAGATAATGTCGGATGAAATATATTATGAGGAGGAAAGTCTGAATAAAATTGATAAATATAATGAACAGGTGTTAACGGGTCTCCGCACCATGTGGGGAGTAAATGCATCGGAACTTGGTGAATTCCGCAATTACTTTAAAGAAAACATTGAAAAATATGTGAAGCAAAATATGGTTGCAGTGTTTGATGAAAAATATGTGTTAACTGGGATAGGAAAAATGTATGCCGACCGCGTGGCATCTGACTTATTTTACGTTTCAGGTCATTGAGGTAGGTCTTCCTCCCAGTTTACTTCCTGCTCCTTTTTTTTCTCTTCCTCTTTCAGCTTTTTATCCTCGTCAGTTTGAAATTCTTTTTTTAATATATCCCTGATATTTTGCTGTTCCAGCTGAATACTTTCTTTAATCTTTTTCTTTACCCCTAATTTATCATATGAAATGGCAAGATTCCCCAAATAACCTTTCATTGTAAGGTAAATGTAAATTCCGCCTCCCTGTGGTTCTTCTTCTTCAAATTCTTTGTTTATGGGTTTGTTTCTTTTTTTACGGAGCACATCAGAAAGTTTCACACGTATACGATAATCAAGGTAATTATCGGGGAAGGTATTTGTTCCTGAAATAGCCATATTAAGTGCATTGTTCTTAACCTCCATCTGGGGGATAATAATTTTCCCATCCAGTATCTGGATTGTGTTGGTGAGTTTATCGAATTTCAGGTGTTTCAGGTCATTTACCTCAGCAAATTTTGATAGTTCAAGTAAAGGGAAGTAGTCTATAATCTCTCCATTGGTAATGGTGATATCGGCCTGTGCTACTATTTTGTTCAGGTCACAGTTAAAATCACTTTTCCAAACGGAACCAAACTGGATTTTAGTATCCAATTTACCACGCAGGTGTTTATCCGTAAGTTGCCCCTGCCCGAAATTTTCACATTGATAGAACAGCTGGTTAATATCAAGTTGTTTAAGGCTGGCATCACAACTAATCAAAACCCTATCCTTACTGCGGTTATTAATTTCTCCGGCAATAGTTATTTGCCCGTTCATTGCTTCAAAACTCAGGTTGGATGATTTTAGTATTTTATCCTTAAGCGTCATGATACCTGAGAGCTGGCGGGCATTAAATTTGTAAAGTTTCAGTTTGTCAATACTCAGGTTAAAATTCAGGTCAATATCTTCCGGAAAAATAAATCCGCTGGAATCAATGCGCTCCTGATTTCTACTCGTAAAAAATACCTTTTCCAAATCGATATAGGTGGATTTGAGATCGGCATCAATAAACAGGTGTTGCTTATCCAAAAAGAGATAAGGCAGAAAATTTTTAATTGTTCCGTTCAATAAAAAATTAGTCTCATCGGCAGCCGCTGTAAAATCGTGAACAGAAAAATCATTTCCGTTTAAACTAAAGAAACCTTTGGAAATTTTATATTGGTGCGGAATATCTTTAAGTTTAAGTTCAATATCCGAAAACTTCATTTGGCCTTCCGATTTTGTATTCAGCACGGTTTCTTTTTGGTTCAAATCTTTTATTCTTCCCGAGAAGGAAAGATCGGCAAAGGCAAATCCTTTTAGTGTTTCTATTTGTTCGACCTGTATAAAGTCGGCCATTTTTTGCAAATCAATATTGCCGTGCAGTTGCGCAATAAGCCGAGGATCGTTCAGATTTTCAATTTGCAAAGCAGCACTTAACTCATTGGTGCCTAATCGGGCGTTCAGGTTCTCAATTAGGAGTTTGCTGGTTTGTGCGTTTTTTGCAGAACCGTTTGTAAATGTGCCTTTACACGAAAGATTTTGTAAACCTTCCTCAATTCCCGATTTGTAAACGCTGGCCTTTGAAATACCGAAATTAATATTGATTCCCGGATTTTCTTTAGCCGACAGTACTCCTCTAATAACTGTTTTGAAATAAAAATCTCCTTCGCTTTTGTAGTCTTCAAACGCTTGGCGGTTTTCTTCCGGAAGTAATGAAAGAAATGACTGGATAGTCATCTCTTTACCGGTTATATCCATATTAAACAGAGTTCCTTTATCGGCAGGAAGCAGTCTAATGTTTCCTGCCACATTAAAAGGTAATTCGGATATGGTTAAATCCCCTTTAGCAAAACGGTAGCTGCTCTCTTTCATATTAACTTCCAGTTCGGAGTTCATGGCCACGCTACGTTTTTTTATATAATTGATTTTACCTGATTGTAAAGTGTCAAAGTAAAAATCGCCTTTCCATTTAAGATTGAATTTCTCTTCGTAAAAATCTCCGCTCAGTGTGGTTTCATTAATCAGTGAGCTCATCCATAACTCTATTTCCTGATCTACATAAAGCACTTTCATGTTATGGATGCGTATATCCTTCAGATGTAAACTAATGGAATCCCCGGCAACCGTATCGGTTGATTCTTTCAGAAAAGTGTAGTTATCTCTACCTTTTTTATCTACGAATAAACTGGCACTCCCGTTTTTAACTACCACTTCGTTGATATTGTAATTTTTATCTACAATATCCCAGATATTGAAGGAAAGAAATATTTCTTTTGCTCTAAGAAGCTCTTTTTTTCTTCCGGGATAGTTTTCATAAATTACTACGTCCGAAAACAACAAACTTGCTTTTGGAAAATTAGCCAGAATAGAAAACTGAATATCCCCGGTTTTGACTTCCACCGTGAGTTGATTACTAATTCGGGTAACCAGATATTGTTTAATGTCTTTCCCAAACCAGTAAATAGCCCCATACAAAACAGGGATAATACACAACACCGTTATGGTTAAGACCAGAAGAAAACGCTTTAATTTTTGCATTCGTAATTTTAGATGGCTCAAAAATAAGTTAAA
Organism: Bacteroidia bacterium; assembly: GCA_019695215.1. Lineage (GTDB taxonomy): Bacteria > Bacteroidota > Bacteroidia > UKL13-3 > UKL13-3 > JAGPCK01. The sequence continues at coordinate 6,828 of JAIBAK010000008.1, forward strand.
TTAAGAGCAGGCTTTGCACTATAACGTGTTGATAACGAAAAACTGATGTATGATTTATCAGATTTTTCACTTCAGGTTTGCAAATTTTGTTGTCAATCCTATATTTGCAGTCCCTTTAGGGAAAGGAAGTTTAGCTCAGCTGGTTCAGAGCATCTGCCTTACAAGCAGAGGGTCGGGGGTTCGAATCCCTCAACTTCCACAGAAACTAAAGCCCTGCATTTGCGGGGCTTTTTTATTTTAATCCACTATTACTACTGTCTGACGGTAATGAATCGCGGCACAGGAACTCTCTAATTGTTTTGAGTTTTAATGTTTAAGTTTGTCCTTAAACACTGTTTCAAATTTGTTGAGTTTTGGTTTAATCACAAAACGGCAATAGGGTTGATTTCCGTTTTCGTTGTAATAATTCTGGTGATAATCTTCGGCAGGGTAAAAAACAGTGAGAGGAGAAATTTCGGTAACAATGGGGCCTTGATAAGCACCCGAAGCATCTAGTTCTGTTTTTAATTTTTCTGCCAGTGATTTTTGCATCTCATTGTGATAAAATATGGCTGACCGGTACTGGGTTCCCACATCATTTTCCTGTTGATTAAGTGTAGTGGGGTCGTGAGCCAGCCAAAACGCACGGAGGATTTCTCCATACGAAATTTTATCGGGGTTGTAAATAATCTGGCACACTTCGGCATGGCCGGTTGTACCTGTGCATACTTCTTTATAAGATGGATTTTTTACATTACCTCCGGTATAACCTGAGATTACTTTTTCTACTCCGTTAAGCCTTTGAAAAACGGCTTCCACGCACCAGAAGCATCCGGCTCCAAGAGTGGCGGTGTCCGTTTTAGTATCTACAGAATTCTTGCCTGACATATATTTTCCCTTGTTTTCTTTTGATTGCCCTGCACAACTCACTAAACTAATCAGGAGCAGATTTACATAAATTGCTGTTTTCATATTAGTCTTGCGCTTGTTGCGCATCAGGAAGCAAAGGTAGAAAGAAAAGCCGGGAATTTATTCAACGCTTTACGAGCATTTTCTGATCAACTAGTTCCTGAGCTTTATCGGGCGAAACCGGTATTTCGGTTCCATCTTTCATCACCACATATCCACCGGCTGACTTTACAAATTCGGAGACAAAGGCTGTGTTAATGATAAACGATTTATGGCACCTGAAAAAGTTTGGGTAATTCTCAAGTACTTCTTCAAAGTTTTTCAGTGTTCGGCTCACAATAAGTTTCTGGTTGTTGTTAAAAACCACTTCGGCATAAGAACTATCGGCCTTCAGAAACATTATTTGGTCGAGTTCAATAAAGCGTATTGCGTTGGCAATGGGTACGGCAATTTTGCGCGGCCTCTGATGCATCATCTCCTTAACCTGATTTAAATTGTTTTTCCCCTTGCTATGTTGTCTTCTAAACCGTTCTATTGCATTTTCAAGCTCAGTAGTTTCAATTGGTTTAAGTAAATAATCAATGGCCGAGAGTTTGAATGCCTGAATGGCGTATTGATTATAAGCGGTGGTAAATATGATGGAGAAATTTATTTCTTCCTCGTTAAAAAACTCAAGCAATTCAAGTCCGCTGTGTCCGGGCATTTCAATATCCAGAAACACCAGGTCGGGCATTTGTTTTCTAATGGCTTTAACGCCATTCGGTAGGTTTTCGCATTCGTCCGTTACAACAATATCGCTGCAATATTCTTTGAGTAAACCTTTAAGCAAGGCTCTTGCCCTTGGCTCGTCATCAATTATCAGTGCTTTGTATTCTTCTTTCATGTTTTGGGTGATGATTTAATAGGAATAGTAATTTTAACGGTAGTTCCGGTTGCAAGTTGGTTTTCATCTTCATGGTCTATGTACATTACACCAATGGCATTTAGTCGTCCGCGATTCAGTATTTCCAATCGTTTGCTATTCGCTCCCGTAGAAAAGGAGTGATGTTTCTCCATTCGTACTTTGTTTATCTCAGTTGACAATTTTCGCCCAATGCCATTATCACTTACTTCAATCAAAAGATCCTCATTGGTTCGCGAAAAGGAGATGTGCAGTTCTTTATTCCCTTTTTTATGCAATAATCCATGTTTTATAGCATTTTCAACATACGGTTGCACCATCATGGATGGAATACGTATCATGTCGGTGTCAATGTTTTTATCTATGTTGATACTAAAATTAAAATTTTGATCGAATCGTACTTTTTCAAGTTCAAGATACAGCAGAAGAGCTTTAATTTCTTCAGATAGCTTTACGGTTTCTTTTTCCGACATCTCAAGAATTAACCGGGTGAGGTTAGAAAACTTATTGAGGTAGTAGGCAGCTTGTTTCTTATTATCACTGAAAATATAGCTTTGAATGGTATTGAGTGCGTTGTAAAAAAAATGAGGATTCATTTGTGATTTAATAGCGGTAAGCATGTATTGCCCAAGATTTTTTTCAAGTTCTATTTTTTCAAGCAACAGGTTATTTTGTTTTTTAATTGAGTTTAAACGCCATCGGTAATATACCAGAAAAATGAATGATGCGACAACGGCACATGTCACTATAAACCACCATTGTTGCCAGTATGCTTTTGCAATGCTGAATTGTAAGTTTTTTTGCTCCGCAGGGTATCCATCCAACCGGAACTCAACCAGATATTTTCCCGGGGAAAGAGATGCCAGATTCAGTGTTGCGGAACCTGGCGGGCAAATCTGCCAGGTTCCTTTATTGATGTTGTAATAAAGGCGATCATCGGCACCGGGTTCGTAGTTTAACACGGAATAATGAATTATCACGTCATTTTCTGTTGCGCTCAATTCATGGAGCAGGTTGTTTGGAGTGTTATTTACAGTAACTTTGTTAATGATAAATCCCGGTTTTGTTTTTTGTTCGGGTCGGGTGGTGAGGAAAGAAGATGTAATTAGTCCTTTATTTACGGCTATAAGCAAATTGTTGTTCCAAAGGGCTACATCATTGATCTCTTCATTTTCTACAGACCGGTAAACGGTTTTGAAACGTAGTGTAGGTTGCGAACAATCGGCCACAAAAATGCGGTTGTTGTTTATAAGCAAAATCAGGTGACCGATTGTTTTAATGTTTCTTAAGAGCCCCAATCCCGTAATTGGAGGAGAAAAAGTTCCGTTATTATAAATTTCAAACAAATCTCCTTGTGTAGATAAGGCAAATGTTTTTCCATTACATGTGGTAGCACGTGAGGCATAAACGTGTTGTCCTGATCGAGTAAGTTCAGTTATCCCGACAGGTTTAGCTGCAAAAATCCCAATATTTGTTGCAAAATACAGGGTATTGTATTTTTTGTTGAAGCAAACAGATTTTCCTCTTTCGTTTTGTTTTAGTAATGAAACGAAATGCTGACCAGGTTCGGGTATGTTCGCATTATATAAACTATCCCATACCGATATACTGTTTTTGTTGTCCCATTTAAGCAAGCCACCGCTTCCGGACATGGCTATAGCGTAATACTTGCTATCAAGCTTAATGATTTCTTTTACTGCTGCTGTTTTTTTCCAGATATTGAAACCATTCGTTTTGTTGAAGTACAGTTCTCCGGCTGTGAAGCAAATCAGCTTTTCAATGGTGTCTACAAAAAGTTGAGACACCTCCTGAGGGGATTCCCAAAGCGAATTTATTTTTTGAGTTATGAGGTTAATTTGAATGACCTTTCCGCTGCGCGACCCTATATACAAATTGTTTTGCCATACTGAAAGGCGATTTGGTTTAATATTATTTAACGTGTTGATGCGAAGGTTAAGTTCAGGTACTAACAATATTCCTTCATTGGTTGTCGAAATCCAGAATTGGCCCTGCTTGTCGCGCATTACATGAGTTACATTTTTAGAAGGGAAGAAGGGATCGGGAGACGGATGAAGCGGTTCTCCTTTTTGGTTGTAAGTATACACTCCTTTCGGGCTGCATAGCCAAAAAAACGAGTCAATGTATTCAAATCCCTGAAAATAAGCCGGACTAACATTAAATTTTTTAATCCGATTTTCATTGTAAACTTCACTACATTGATTGTTCAAAAGAAGAAACACATTGTCAGAAATACCTTCACATATTTGTACGGGTTGGTTTCGGGGTGTTTTAATCACAGGTAAACCTCTTTTGACCCCGTTCTCGTTTATAGTTACTGCACTGTCTTTCAGGAGCAGGTAAAAAAGATTACCTGCCTGCAGGCTAGCCCCTAAGGTGGAAAGGTCAATGAAAAGAGTTTTTCGAAGCCGGAGTGTTTGCAGGTCAAAAAAATCAATTCCTCGTGTTTGCTGCACCATCAATGTATTTTTCATAATGGCATATTGATTAAACCCTGTGGGTTTATTCATGCGCAGTGCCTTCATGGTGTCGTTTTCTACGTAGTATAAAAAACCGTCAAAATTTTTGTACCAAATACGACCAAATCGATCTTCTTTAATATAGCTGCCTGCCTTTGATGTTTGCTCTTTGCAGGTATATGTATTGAACTGCCTGCCGTCATATCTACTTAGTCCTTCATTGTGTGCCACCCACACAAATCCTTTGCTGTCCTGAAAGGTATTGTAAACCGCGTTGGATGGCAGACCTTTGGTTTTATCAAGCGGAAGATAATAAGGATCCTGAGCGGCACAAAAAAGGCCGTAAACCAAAAAATAACCGAGCCAAATTACTTTATTCAACGTTGTAAAAGTAATATCTGTCGGGTAAATAAGCAGTCTCAGTTAGCAAAAACCTGTTTTTGGTAAGCGAATAAAAATGCGTTTGGTTGAATAACCGAGAGCTCTGTTTCACTAACCTTGTTGGGTACGGACTTTAAATCACTGCAAGTTTGTATTATTAAAAATTTAAAGTTATGAAACAAATTTTCAAACTCTTTTCCTGTTTAACATTTATGTTTTCAGGTGTTCTTTATGGTCAAAGTACGTGGCAATGGGGAAAAACGCTTAGCGGTACTTATGAGGATAATATTTATGATGTAACTACCGATGCACAGGGAAATGTGTATGTATGCGGTGCTATTATTGGAGCCGGAACCTTGGGCGGACTTCCTTTCAACACATCTCAAACTACAGGTTCTGCTTATCCTTTTGTAGCCAAGTTCAATTCATCAGGCAATCTTCTTTGGTCAAAAGTTGGTTCATTTACCGGGGGAGCCACCATTTATTATGCCTACCCCAGATCTATAACAGTTGATAAATCGGGTAATGTATATGTAGCTATTACCGGCACCTGTAATCAGAGCAACGGGACGCTCGATTTTGGTGGAGCAGGTGGCCCTGTTTTTACACAATGCACCAATGCAATTATTGTAAAACTGAACCAGAATGGGGTTCCACAGTGGGGGGCCTATACTTATCCGGGTAATGGTGCCAATGCAATTAATTCGGCTCAGTTAACCTTCGACACATTAACAGGTAAGCTGTATTTTGGGTTGAGTGTAGCGCGAGCTACCAATGGGGGAACAAGTTTGAACTTATACAATGCTGGTTCATCTTCGGCAAATTATATAATAGACATCGGATCATCAGGTGGGCAGGAGAGCGTGTATGGAGAGCTCAATACCTCAAATGGAGCATATCTTAGTTTTTACCGTATAGGCGCCAATGATAATTCAGGAGGGAAAGAGTGGATTAGGGATATGAAGACAGACGGAAATGGAAACCTGTTTATTGGAGCAGAGTTATTGTACGGAACTTATTTTAATCATAATGGGAACAGTTTTACCATCTCCCCTCCAGGAGGTACCAATTATATGAAAGTGTTCAAATTAAACAGTAGTCTTGTCTACCAGGGTTCAACATCTGAGTTTAGTGGAACAGCGGCTTATACTTTGAATGATATTTCAGTAAACAACAGCGGAGAAATTGTGAGTCTTTGTTCATATGATGGCGCTTCAAGTGCCCATACAGTTGAAATCAGACGATTTGGAACAAACCTTTCTTCACTTGGAACAAGTACCATAAATTGGGCTATAACTGAGGGGGTGCTTTCCGGAAAAGGGATTACGTGGGATGCTAGCGGTAATATCTGGGCTACTGTAGGTACAAGTTCAACTAATACTACGGCCATTTATTCCTGGAGTCCTTCCTTTAGCAGTGCCTCTGCAATAAGTAATATCAATTCTAATAATGGGTTGTTGCTGCTTAAATTGTCTTCAGCCGGTGTCTGGCAAGACTATTCGCTGTTAAAAGAATCAACAAACAATCAGTTTAGTGTAAGCAATAGTGTTCTTCCGGGTAAAGTAGCTGTTGCCGGTACATCGGTATATGTGTGCGGGGAGACTTATTATAACCTTACGTCTGGTTCCAGCACTATTGCAACCGGAGGAAGTTCAGGCAATGGTTTTGTAGCCAAATTGGGTTGCGACCCTATTCTTACCCAGCAACCTTCAAATTTTTCATTATGCAGCCCTCAACAAGTTATTTTTACTGCTGCCGTCACAGGGAGTGTAACCACGAAACAGTGGATGAAAAACGGAGTAAACATCAATGGTGCTACAGGCGATACGCTGTATCTTAACAATGCCACGGCAGCCGATTCGGGCATTTATACTTTTAGTGCCACCAACAGTTGTGGTACTACAGTATCAACTCCTGCTACTCTTTCGGCACCACCGGCCGGTTTTGTAATTTCAACAGGCCTTGCGTTATATTTACCTTTTATAAACGGGGCGCGCACAGATGCAAGCGGAAACAATATCGCGGTTAGCGGTCCTTCAGGATCTGCTGCTCCTGATAATTATAATAACAGCAATGCTGCTATGTCTTTTAACGGCAATCAATATAATTCATATGCTCATAATGCTGCATTGAATGCAACTGGCCAGCTTACGGTGGCTATGTGGTTTAAGGCAACCAATATTGCCACTGCTCAGCGCTTGATTGATAAATCAGGAGTAGGGCAGAACGATAACTATATGATTGATCTTTATCAGTCAAGGCTACGAGTTATTATTGCAGGATCGGCATTTCAAACAACTCAAACATTTTCAAGCAATACCTGGTACCACATGGCCATGGTATATGATGGGGCCAATGTGAAATTTTACATTAACGGAAGTCCGCTTCAAAGTTTTGCTAAAACCGGAAATTGCACACCCAATTCATTGTCGTTTCAATTGGGATGCGATGCCAGCGGCACTAATCGTTTTACCGGAAGTATGGATGAAGTTCGAGTTTACACCAGAGCACTCACAGCATCAGAAGTAAATTATCTCACCGTTATGCCAACTTTCCTTGTCCAACCGCAAACTATTTCGCGTTGCCTAGGAACTTCTGCATCATTTACTGCCAGCACCACCGGAAGTAACCTGTCATATCAATGGTATCGTAATGGTAATCCAATTCCCAATTCAAATACAGCCGGCATTACCATCAACTCCGTTGCACTTAGTGATACCGGAAAATACGTGTGTCGCGTGGCAAGCAACTGTATTTATACTTTCAGCGATACCGTTCAGCTTGGCTTAACTCAGGGTGCTACCATATCGTTGCAACCTCAACCCGTTACGGCCTGTTCAGGAGCTCAGGTAAATTTAGTAACGGCAACCACAGGAGGTTCGGCTACTTATCAGTGGTTTAAAGCCATTTCACCGGTAAGTGGTGCCAACTCTTCCCAATTGTTGTTTAATTCACTTCAGGCCGCTGATAGTGGAATGTATTTCTGCCGGGTTACAGGGGCGTGTGGTACGATGCATACTGATACCGTGAAGCTTACGGTAAATCAATCTGCTACCATTACCATGCAGCCTGCGCAACTAACTTATGGATGTAAAGCGCAATCAATCTCTTTGTCGGTTACTGCCACCGGAGCTCAGTCTTATCAATGGAAAAGGAGCGGACAAAACATAACCGGAGCTGTACAAAATACTTATTTAGTAAATAGTTTTTCAATTGCAGATACGGGGATCTATACTGTTATGGTGAACGGAGTCTGCGGAAACACCCAATCGGATAATGCTTATGTTTTTCTGCGCGATTCTACCACTATTGTGAACCAGCCCGAGGTGCTTACTACTATTTGTACTGGGGGTACCATAAGCATTGGCGTTACTACTTATGATTTTAATGCTACTTATCAGTGGTATTTCAACAGTCAAATAATTTCAGGTGCCAATACTTATGCTTTTAACCGTAACAATGCTACATCGGCTGATTCAGGCGTGTACTATGCAGTGATTACGGGTTTCTGTAACACAGTTACTTCAAACATTGCTGTGGTGGTAGTTGAACCTACTCCCGCACCTGTGGTTCAGAAAAACGGAAATGTGCTTACCTCTTCTATTAGCGCAAATTCTTATCAGTGGTTTTTAAATGGAAATAGTATCAGCGGAGCAACATCACAAAGTTATACTGTCACGCAAACAGGTAACTATAAAGTAAGCGTGACTACTGGTGCAGGTTGTTCCGGCCAGTCGCCAGAATTGAATGTGACCGTAGGTTCAGGAACAGGTGTGGCTTCTGTTAATTCCGGAGGAGTAATGATATTTCCAAATCCGGTTGGTAATATTTTAAATACACTGGTAAACGATATTATTGACGGAACAGTCATTATTTGCTCGGTGAACGGGCAGGAACTAATGCGTGAAAAAATGACTCAGGGGGGGATAGATGTCTCTGCACTTTCAGCTGGGATTTATCTGTTACGCATAGAAGGAGATGAGGCTGTTGCCACCACGCGTTTCATAAAAAATTAAGTAAAGACTCTACGCAAACTAAATTCCCCAACCTTAACCCCGGAGTGTGCGGGTAGCTGAAAAGCTATCCGCCATTCTTTTTTTAAACTAAAGGCAATAAAAAAAGGCTTCGGGTAGAGGAAGCCTTTTTACATTGGATTATTTTTACTTAACAAAATTCAGCATAAGCGCCTTGCAGGTTGGCTGCAATCATTTCGGCCGGACGTCCTTCAATTTGATGACGCTCGATGAAATGAACCAGTTCCCCATTTTTGAAAAGGGCTACCGATGGTGAAGACGGAGGATAAGGTGCAGTAAACTCACGTGCTTTGGCTACCGCTTCTAAGTCCTGACCTGCAAAAACGGTATATAATTTTGCCGGTTTTTTGTCACCATCAACTGACTTAATGACACCGGGGCGTGCGCTGCCTGCGGCACAACCGCAAACGGAATTAAACACTACCAAAGCGGTTCCGTCCTTCTCGTTCATGGCTTTTTCAACCTCTTCCGGGGTTCTTAATTCGGTGAATCCTACATTAGTTAACTCTGCCCGCATGGGAGCAACAAGCATTTCTGGATATGGCATATTTATATTTATTTTTTATCTGTTATCAATCGTTACCAGTGTTATTGTGTCAAAGCGAGGTTTCATGGCAATTATGGTGCAAAAGTAAAACAGATTTCAGGTTTAAATGTTTAGTTGAAGTAACATTTTGTAATAAGCAGAATTAATACTAATTTTGCCGTCCTTATTTTAAGTATAAATATCTGATTATTAAATATGAGTGAAACAAAAACACAGTTGCCCTACAAAGTGAAAGATATTTCACTGGCCGAGTGGGGTCGTAAAGAAATTAAACTGGCTGAAGCTGAAATGCCGGGACTAATGGCCATTCGCAAAGAATATGGTCCAAAGCAACCCCTAAAAGGTGCTCGAATTGCTGGTTGTTTACACATGACCATCCAAACCGCTGTTTTGATTGAAACCTTGAAGCATCTGGGTGCCGAGGTTACCTGGAGTTCATGTAATATTTTCTCTACGCAGGACCACGCTGCGGCTGCTATTGCTGCTGCCGGAATTCCGGTTTATGCATGGAAAGGCCAGAACGAAGAAGAATTTGACTGGTGCATTGAGCAAACTCTACATGCTTTTGCAGGCGGAAAACCTTTAAATATGATATTGGATGACGGAGGCGATTTAACCAATATGGTGTTCGATCGTTACCCTGAACTTACCAAAGATATCAAAGGTCTTTCGGAAGAAACAACCACCGGAGTTCACCGCTTATATGAACGTATGAAAAAAGGAACTTTGGTAATGCCTGCAATCAACGTTAACGATTCTGTTACCAAGTCGAAATTTGATAACAAATACGGTTGTAAAGAATCGCTGGTAGATGCTATACGGAGAGCTACCGATATTATGATGGCCGGTAAAGTTGCGGTAGTTGCCGGATACGGAGATGTAGGAAAAGGTTCAGCAGAATCGTTGCGCGGAGCAGGTGCCCGTGTGCTGGTTACTGAAATCGATCCGATTTGTGCATTGCAGGCTGCTATGGACGGTTTTGAAGTTGTTACCATGGAAGAAGCATGCAAGCGTGCTAATATTTTTGTAACGGCTACAGGTAATGTTCGCATTATTACCGACCGTCACTTTAAAGCCATGCGCGACAAATCTATCGTTTGTAATATAGGCCATTTCGACAATGAGATTGATATGGCCTGGTTAAATAAGAACTACGGTTCTACCAAATATACCATCAAACCGCAGGTTGACGTCTATAACCTTGACGGAAATGAAATCATCGTATTGGCTGAAGGCCGTTTGGTGAATTTGGGTTGTGCCATGGGTCATCCTTCATTTGTAATGAGTAATTCATTCTCTAACCAAACACTGGCTCAAATAGAATTGTGGAACAACAGCAGCAACTACGAAAACAAAGTGTATGTGCTGCCAAAGCATCTGGATGAGAAAGTAGCTGCGTTGCATCTTGATCATATCGGTGCCAAATTAACCAAACTTGATGCAGATCAGGCTGAGTATATCGGTGTTAAAACTGAAGGTCCGTTTAAGGCCGAGCACTACCGTTACTAAGATTAGAGGAAAAATAGCTTCTTAAGTTTCAGGAGGCAATTATAAAAAGAGCCGTTCAGCCATGATACGGCTCTTTTTTTTGATCCTGATAGGGGTAATACTCATTTCACTTGTCTTTATAGCAAAAGAATTAGGTTGCACTTTGTATTTTTGCAGCTATTACCAAATGCAAACTACAGAAAGCGACAAAATTCTTAAAATCCGCGAAGGCGATATCGGCTCCTTTGAGCAGTTGTTTCATTCGCATTGTAAAGAATTAGTGCGCTACGCAAATACCATATTAAAAAATGCAGATGAGGCTGAAGATATCGTTCAGCAACTCTTCGTGAACCTGTGGCAAAAAAGAGAAAGTTTGCAGGTGAATACTTCCATACGCAGCTATTTGTACAGGGCGGTGCACAACAATTGTTTAAATCGGATTCAGCAGCTTTCGGTTCAGCAAACATACACCTCGTATTTAGGATACGCGGGAGAACAACACTCTGCACCTGCTTCGGCAGCTGTTCAGCAAAAAGAAGTAGAAAAAGCGATTGAGGATGCAATGGAGAAATTACCTGAACAGTGCCGGAAAATTTTCAAATTAAGCAGGCTGGAGGGGATGAAGTACCAGCAGATAGCGGATGAGTTAAACCTATCGGTAAAAACAGTAGAGAATCAAATGGGAAAGGCGCTAAAGCATATGCGCGAGCATTTAAAAGATTACCTCCCAGGAGTAATTTTGTTTTTTTTGTACCACAATTAAAGAAGTGACAACGGATAAAACACATATCGATGAGTTGATTGCCAAGTACCTGGCCGGGGAAGCACTCCCTGATGAAGCCATTGAGTTGGAAGACTGGCGAAATGCATCGGCAGCTAACCACGATTATGTAACCGAAGCCGAAAAAACGTATCGAATTACTCACAAACTGCCCGCGCCAAAAGAGGTAGATACCTATGCCTTGTATGCGAAAGTAAAGGCACAAATTGCTGTCCCTCCAAAACAAAATGCCCGTGTGATTCACCTGAAAAATTATTTCACCCCTTTGCGTGCCTTTGCTGCAGTTCTGATACTCGGAGTCGGGGTAATGTTTACATTGTACTTTACCCAGCATACCCATGATAATTTAAGTGTATACCAATCGGGAAACGGGGTGCTTAAGCAAAAACTTGCTGACGGAACACAGGTAGAATTAAAAGCTCATACCAAACTGGAGTTGATAGGTAGCAACAAGCGAAGGTTTCGCTTAAGCGGTGAGGCAACATTCAATGTGATTCATAACGCATCCGATCCGTTTACGATTGAGGCAGGGGGTATTCAAATTAAGGATATTGGCACCGTATTTACTGTAAAGGCAGTTTCGGGCAGCGACTCGGTACGTGTATTTGTAACCGAAGGTAGTGTGCAGATGTTGTCAGAATCCGATACTATTGAATTACATCAGCAACAGGAAGGATTATACATTCGCCATACACATCGCTTAATTAACCTTTCAGAAAAAGGGATGAATGAAGACTTGAAGCGGGTGTTTCATTTTAGCAATACCACTTTGAAAGAGGCAATAGAAATGATAAATTCCTCTTACCCCGAAAAAATTAGCTTAACGAACAGGGAACTTGAAAAATGCTTGATTACAGTTGATTTTAACGGGCAGCCAATTGAAGTGGTGGTAACCATACTTACCGAAACATTAGGTTTGTCGTATGATAAAATACCTTCCGGGTATCGCATCAAAGGAGCAGCCTGTTTGCCATGAAGTATTTTTTAGTTTCTTTTTTGTCTGTTATTCTTTTCTCATCACTCAGTTTTGCAACAAGTCTTCCTGCCCTGGAACGCGAAGTGAGCGTGCATGCACAAAATGAACAGGTAAAAGAAGTGCTCACATTAATGGCGCAGCAGGCAGGCATTCAGTTTTCCTACAACCCGGCCAAAGTAGCAGTAACAAATAAAGTATCACTGTCACTGTTAAAAAAACCGGTGAGGCTGGTATTGAACATCCTTTTTAAAAATGCGGTTCAGTACAAACAAAAGGGGAATTACATCATTTTGATTGCCGCGCCCGTACCGGCTGCTAATGTGCCGGTAAAAAAAATTACCATAAGCGGATACATACATGATACACGCGGGTACAAACTGATCGATGCAAGTGTGTTCGATAAGAAAAATCAGTTGTCAGCTGTAACTAATGTGTATGGATTTTTCAGTTTGCAAATTCCGGCTAATACCCTTCCCATTGAAGTAAGGGTGTTGAAAGAAAATTATCTGGATACTTCGGTTGTCATCCACACTTTTGAGAATACTATTGATATTATATTACAGAGGCAACCTGAAAAAATAATTCCTGCAATTCTTCCGATAACAGAAGAGGAAAAAGCAGAAGAAAAGCTGATAAGTATTGATAGTATGCCTTTGGAACAAGCGGATACAGTTCTGCCTGCTATTGCGGGTAAGAAGAAGTTTTTGGAGCAATGGGTTTCACCACGTATCAAGGCCAACCTGCATAATATTTCGGATACCTTGTTTACACGCGTTCAGTTTTCATTTGTACCTTACCTCAGCACCAACCAACTCCTGTCAGGCAACACGGTCAATGATTTTTCTTTTAATTTACTCGGGGGGTATTCGCAGGGGATTAACAAAGCCGAGTTTGGAGCATTAATAAATATTGATCGCGGAGATGTAAAATATTTTCAGGGAGCAGGCTTAATGAATCTGGTAGGAGGAAATGTAACGGGAGGCCAATTTGCAGGATTAATTAATATTAACCGGCAAACACTTTCAGGCGCTCAGGGAGCAGGATTAATAAATGTCAACTTTGGTAAAGTTACTGGAGTACAAGCTGCAGGATTAATAAATATTACCGATACTATAAGCGGGGTACAGGCAGGAGGATTGGTAAATGTATGCCGTTATTTCAGTGGATCTCAGGTATCGGGTTTAGTTAATGCCTGTATAAAGGCTGACGGAGTGCAGGCGGCTTCGTTGTTAAACACGGCACTTACAATAAACGGATGGCAGTGCGCATCATTAGTAAATGCGGCCGGTTATGTAAAAGGCGGACAGGTTGCTTTAATCAATGTAGCTGATTCATGCAATGGGGTTCCGGTTGGATTTTTAAGTTATGTGCACCACGGATACCATAAATTGGAGATAGCCGGAGATGAAGTGTTGTGTACTCAATTGGCTTTTCGTACCGGAGTATTGAGTTTTCATAATATTTTTTTGCTCGGGGTTAATCCTTTTGTAAACGGAACCACCATCACAGGATTTGGGTATGGACTGGGCAGTTATACCCGCATCGGTAAAAAATGGAATTTTGGCGGGGATATATATGCTCAGTCACTGGTTAAGGATTTCAATTTTAAAAACGCTCCTTTACTTACAACCGTTTTTGCTGGCTTTGAAGCCAAAGCAACTCAAAAATTCTCTATTGTGTTTGGTCCGGCTTTCAGGGCTTTATTTACGTATGCTCAGGCCACCGATTATTTGGCTGTTAATAATCAATTAGCACCTTATTCATTTACAAACCATAATTTTAACAATGGGACTAATGTAAAACTTTGGGTTGGAGGAAAAATCGGGTTCCGGTTTTTTTAATTTTTTTTTTGAGCACATAGGGGTAAATCTTCACCAGCTTGTCATAGGTGTAAATATTACACAAAATGAAAGCAATTATACCCGTTCATCTTGCCGCTGCTGCGGTTTTTATGTTTCTTTTCTCATCTTCTTTTGCACAGGATTCTACTAAGTACAAAGGCACTATTTATACTTTTATAGTAAATAAGGTGCCCGATCATTTTCCGGCACCATTAGTAGGGTTTGTAAATGTTGCGCAGGGAAGCCAGAATGGAGCACAGATTGGATTTTTAAATCAAAATCAGAAAAATATTAGTGGAACCCAGATTGGATTTGTGAACAATACGGGTGGTTATTTCAACGGGGCACAAATCGGGTTTTCTAATCTAGTGAAAGATTCGGTTAAGGGAGGGCAAATAGGATTTGTAAATATCAGCGGAAAATATGTAAGCGGCATGCAAACTGGTTTTGTCAATCTGTGCAACGATTCGGTAGTAGGTGTGCAGGTTGGTTTTTTGAATATTCCGGCTGGCAAAATAAAAGGTGCACAGGTAGGGTTTGTAAATCTGTGCAAAGATAGTTTAACCGGAGCGCAGGTTGGCTTTGTAAACGTAGTAAAAGATTCGATGGCGGGTGCGCAAATTGGTTTTGTAAACACTGCAGCCAAAGGAATGAGAGGTGCACAGGTAGGTTTTGTGAATACCACCAACTATGGAATTGTGGGGTCACAAATAGGATTTGTAAATATTGCCGACTCCATCAGTGATGGTGTTCCGCTTGGTTTTGTTTCTATTGTGCGCAAAGGAGGTTTCAGTGCATTTGAAATAGGTACGTCAACATTATTTCCTTCAACCGTTTCGTACAAAATTGGTGTTCCTAAATTGTACACATCGGTTATGTTCTCATTTAATCCGTCATATACCAATCAATTTGCTTACGGAGCCGGCTTGGGAACCATCATCAGGTTAAATAAAACATTCGGGTTTAATCCCGAGGCAACTATTCAAAGTTCCATTGAGCAGCATCCGCAAATGTTTACTTCCCTCACTGCGTGTTTCAGTTTGCATGTCACTTCAAAAATTTCGCTGGTGGCAGGCCCTTTAGTTACGTGGATTCACAAAGGTTCTGTATCGGGAGAAAATTTATATAAACCGGGATACGCACTTTACGATTATTCTTATGACCACCGCAACCGGTTAACTACCGGAGCTCAGGCATCCCTACAGTTTAAGCTTAATTAATCATTCTGTTTCCATTCACTAAATTTTTTATGCATCATTCAATTAAAACTAAATTCTATAATACCCTTATTATGAAAAGGCAATTTATACTGCTTATATTGAGTGTTTTCGGGGTAATGTGTGTCTATGCGCAACCACTCACTCAAACAGTTCGCGGCAATGTGATCGATAAGATTTCTCAAAACCCCGTTCCCGGAGCTATTGTAACACTAGAAAACTCAAATCCGGTAAACGGAACCACAACCGATATCAATGGGAAATTTATGTTAAAGAATGTTCCTGTGGGGCGACAAAGTATTAAAGTTACCTATGTGGGATACAAAGATTTTATGCTTCC
This sequence comes from Bacteroidia bacterium, assembly GCA_019695215.1. Taxonomy (GTDB): domain Bacteria; phylum Bacteroidota; class Bacteroidia; order UKL13-3; family UKL13-3; genus JAGPCK01. Next base: position 22,699 of record JAIBAK010000008.1, read on the forward strand.
AAATATTATTGTGAACTCGGGTAAGGAGGTGGTTTTAATCATTCAGTTAGAGGAGGCCATTGTGTTAAAACGTACCATTGTTGTAAAAGCCAACCAGCAAAAAAATAAGCCTGTAAATGAAATTGCTGCAGTTAGTACGCGCACCTTTTCGGTTGAGGAAACACAAAAATTTGCAGCCGCGGTAAATGACCCTGCACGAATGGCTACTTCATTTGCCGGAGTAGTTCAGGGCGATGACGGGAGCAATTATATTTCTATTCGCGGCAACTCGCCCAATTCCATGATTTGGCGAATGGATGGAGTGGATATTCCCAACCCAAATCATTTTGCGGGGGTGGGCACTTCGGGAGGTGGCATTTCCATACTTAGTGCCCAGCTTATGAGTAATTCTGATTTTCTTACCGGGGCGTTTACTGCCGAATATGGCAATGCACTTTCGGGAGTTTTTGATATTCGCCTGCGTAAAGGAAATAATCAAAAGAAAGAAAACACGTTTCAGGCAGGATTACTCGGGATTGACTTAGCTACCGAAGGCCCGATAAAAAAAGGTTACGAAGGTTCATATCTGATAAATTACCGTTATTCTACCTTGTCGTTGCTAAGCATGGTTGGGGTAAAAGTAGGAGCAGGGGTCACCAATTTTCAGGACCTCTCCTTTAATATTTCGCTTCCTGCAGGAAAATCGGGTGTGTTTGGTGTGTTCGGATTTGGCGGATTAAGTAGCCAGAAAATGACAGCCGAAAAAGACTCCATGAAATGGAAAGAAGATCCTTTTTACCGTTACAACAGTAAGTTTAATGCCAACACCGGAGCTGCGGGAGTAAGTTACATGCAAATGCTGAGTAAAAAAACATATATCAAATCCATACTGGCAATGTCGGGTAGCGATTACCGGGATTATGGGGAGGAATTAAATTTGAATTATGTGGCGATTCAAAAAACGGATGAACGATTTGTGAATAGCAAAATAACCTGGAGTAGTTTATTAAATTATAAAATGAATACACGAAACAGCCTGCGCAGCGGAATTATTTTAAATTCCCTCTACTACAACCTCAGCCAGAATCACCGCAATGATTCGCTTGGGTTTATGGAAACGGAAATTGATACCCGGGGCCAAACCCAAACGGTGCAGTTGTATTCCAACTGGAATCATAAAGCCGGTGACCGATTAACTGTGAACACCGGATTTCACACACTACATTTATTATTGAACGGAGCCTTCGCTATTGAGCCGCGGGCTTCCGTAAGTTATGCCGCCTCTGAAAAACGTACCATTGCTATCGGCTATGGACTGCATAGTCAGATTCAACCTTTGGGTGCATACTTTACACGCAACCCCGCAACCAATGCGGCCATGAACAAAAATCTTGGCATGAGTAAAGCTCATCACTTAGTACTTTCGCACGATATAAATGTAAGTACCCATACGCATATCAAAACCGAAGTGTACTATCAGCACCTCTTCAATATTCCGGTTTCTGCCGCAGCAGGAAGCACCCTTTCCATGATTAATGTGGTTGACGGATATGTGACCGATAAATTGGTGAATAAAGGTAAAGGGCGCAACTACGGTTTAGAATTAACTATCGAACGTTTTCTACACAAAAACTTTTACTATCTCCTTTCTGCTTCATTGTATGATTCGCGTTATCGCACTCTTGACGGGCACTGGTTCAATACCCGTTTCAACACTGGTCGTTCAGCCTCTTTTACCGTTGGAAAAGAATGGCAGCTTTCCGAAAAACGCAAAAATAAAATCATCGGCATGAATATTAAATGTCAGTATGCAGGAGGCCTGCGTTACTCGCCAATAGATCTAAACGCATCGGTTGCTAAAGGCGAGACACAGTTTGTGGAGAGTAAAGCATATACCATTCAAAATCCGGATTATTTTCGTCTGGATGTGCGGGTAAGTATGAAACGTAATTTCAAACATTCGACCGGAACACTTGCTCTCGATATCCAAAATTCTACTAATCGTAAAAATATTGGGGGGCAATATTACGATGTGAATACCGGGAAAGTAAAATACTGGTACCAAACTCCCCTTATCCCTGTGTTGAGTTATCGGCTGGAGTTTTAATCTGATTAAATAGGTGAAAAAGCCGGGGAAGTTTTCTCCGGCTTTTTTATGGAGAAACGGTGATAATTTTAACCGGGCAGGCTGCTGCTGCTTTGCGGTTGCTGTCTTCTTCGTCCTCGTGAACTTTTACACTCCAGAATTTATTTTTTTCCTTCGCGCCAATCAAAACACTTTTCCCGTCTTTTTTCGACATGGCCCACCGTTGCGGAGCAAACTCCACGCAATAGTTGCATCCAATGCACTTGTCGCGTTGCTGAATGATTGTTATCATGCCTGCGCACTCACCAATTTGTACAGCTTATCACTTTTGCGCACGGGAGTATCAAGTTTAAACGCACATTTGTCGCCCTTGCTCACTTCTTCTACGGGGCCTTTGTCGGTGTGCAGTTCGTTTACGGTAGTTTCAATAACGCCCGTTGTGGGGCCGGTGATTAAAATACTATCACCTGTTTTGAGTGTATGCGATTCAACAATAAATTCGGCCACACCAATTTTGCTAAAATAGTTATTTCCTTTGCCTATGTAAATTTTTTTCAGTTTAGCCTTCGAGCCCGATGTATCGGTCCATTCACCTAATTCCTGTCCCAGGTAATAGCCGCTCCAAAAACCCCGGTTGTACACTTCTTCCATCCGCTCTTTCCATTTCTGTGCTTTTTCCAAAGTGTAGGTGCCTTCAAAATAAGCATCCACAGCTTCGCGGTAACATTGCGTAACGGTCTTCACATATTCGGGTCCTTTGCCTCTTCCTTCAATTTTTAAAACCGACACACCCGCATCCATTACTTCGTTTAAAAAATCAATGGTGCATAAATCTTTGGCCGACATAATGTATTCATTGTCTATTTCCATTTCGTGGCCTTCTTCATTATCAATTACGGTGTATGTTCTGCGGCAGTTTTGAATGCAGGCTCCGCGGTTGGCCGATGAATTTTGCGTGTGCAAACTCAAATAGCATTTGCCCGATACCGCCATGCACAAAGCTCCGTGCACAAAAATTTCAATTTCAATCAGGCGGCCTGAGGGACCCTTTATCTGTTCCTGCTTTATGGTGTCGGTTATTTTTTTTACCTGTGTTAAGCTTAGTTCGCGGGCAAGTACAATGGTATCGGCAAACAGTGAGTAGAATTTTACCGTTTCAATATTGGTAACATTAAGCTGGGTTGAAATATGCACTTCCATGCCCACACTGCGCGCATAGGAAATCACTGCCTGATCGGAAGCAATCACTGCAGTAATGCCCGCTTCTTTGGCGCGGTTCACTAATGTTTTTACCAAGGTCAGGTCGTGGTCGTAAATAATAGTGTTTAGCGTAAGGTATGAACGAACTCCGTGCGAAGCGCAGGTGTTTGCCACTTCTTTCAGGTCATCGGCTGTAAAATTCATAGTGGCACGGGCACGCATATTCAGTTGTTCCACTCCAAAATAAACGGAGTCGGCACCCCCCTGAATGGCGGCCATCAGTGAGTCGAATCCACCTGCCGGTGCCATTATTTCTACTTTATGATTCATTGCAGCAAAGGTACATTTTTCGATTGATTGTTGTAATTTCGGGCGGTGACAAATCTCCATACAGCTAACTCAATACCAGTTGTGCTCATACGGCAACCGGCCATGCATTGTATTTTTCCGGCTTCATGCAGCAGTTGGCCCGTGGTTCACATTACCCGGCCGCAGCAGTGCACCGTTGCCGAAGCTATTTATTTGATTAACGAAACATCTCTACCCGAAGATTTCGCTCCTTATTCCCACAAATATCAATTGGCCGCTTGGGTAGATGCCACCTTGCCGCTGGCAGAATTAGTTCAGTATATGCTCTTGTGGAAAATACAACTCCCTTCGTTGTTGCTGCTGGCCTCTTTGCCTGCGGGCAGCACACCGTTGCAACCGTTTTTACACCTGGGTTTTGATGGTTTTATTTTTGACTCGGCAGCCGATGAGCGCTTGTCTTCTCTGGCAGGTATGCACAGGCCTTCTGCCGATGCGTTTAATGCCGGGGTAAAAGAAAAACTCGAAACACTGCGCCTGCAGGTAGATGAGGCAGACCATCAGCTCATCGCTTTATTGGCTAAGCGCACCCGCCTCATTCAGCAATTGGCCGGAGTAAAAAAACAGGCGCAGTTAGATATTTTACAGCCGGCCCGGTGGTCGCGTGTGCTGCAGGATGCCGTGCTTAGCGCAAAGGCCAATGACGTGAGTTTATCGGTGCTGCTCTCGGTGCTGGATGCCATTCACCTGGATGCGGTAGAGCAGCAGTTAAAGCATTACAACCAATAATTACTTAATCTTCAATCACTATATCGTAGTGATGCAGCAAACCGCTAAGTCCCTGTTGCGAAAACATTGCTTTTTTAATTTTATTCTTATCGGGGTGAATGGAGTAATTGAATGCGGTACGTAAATCGGCTTTTTCCAGATTGGTTTCATCAAAGGTGGCCATAAACAAATCGCAGTGGTTAAAAACGGCCTGCGAAAAATCGGTGGAAGTAAAATCGGCTTCGTGCAGCCGGCAATTGGTAAAAACGGTTCCTTTTAGTTTGAGGTTGTAAAATGATACCATGCTCATGAGGCAATCATCAAAACGAAACGAAAGTAAAAAAGGATTGCACCGCGCAAAGGATAAACCCAACAGCTTGCAGTTAAAAAAATGGTTGTTTTGAAAAGCGGTTTGATTCAGTTTAGCCAAACTGAGGTTGCAGTGGTGCCAGGTGCAGTCAATAAATTTGATACCCGACAAATCAGCCCCGCTTAATTCGCAGTGTTCAAAACGGCATTTTTCATACTCACCCGCCAGTGCAGGCATGCCGGTAATGGTTTGCTCAAAGGTAACGATGCTCATTGGGGCAAGTTAAAACTTTTGGATGAATGTTTTTGTGGTTATACCAAGATTACACTTAATCAAAACCGGATTGTAAATCCTGCGTTTTATGAAGGTTCGGAGTTACAAATTCCGAACGGTTTGGGGCAGGGGCGTTTCGGCTCCGCTCAACGCCCGTTACAAAGCACCCTGAGAGAAGCGGAAGAGGGCTAAACAAGTAGAGTCAATAATTAATCATTTTTATTCGTACGCACGCGTTAAAAAAACGCGCGCGAGTTGAGGTAAACCTGCGAAGCATCCAAAGTTATTTATCAATTAGTTTTTTGCATGCCCATAATTCTCTAATAATGCGTTCATCACATATCACTTTCAAGTTTTCATCAATAAAATACCTCACCTCTAATTTCGATCCTCTACAATCACCATTTATTTCAACGTAGAAGTAGTTTTTCCCCTTTAATCTCCATTTTGTCTTAATGAAGGATTTATTAAATGAGCAGTTGTTTACAGCGGGCCATTTATTAACCAAATATGGATTTCGAGCCATTTCCAGAGAAAAAATTTTCACAAATTCTCCATTTTCCTCTTCATAAAACAGATTGCCGTTATTTCTTATAAATCTTTTGCTGCAAAGAGTTAAATCATAAATGCTTCCATCATCACTGATCTGACCCAAAAACCGATTTTCTCCAAAGCTTTTATCTTTAGTTAGATTTACATATTCCTCTTTAGTTAATCTTGTCATGCTACAGGTGGTCCATATAAAAATCGTATCTCCGTTTAACAGTTCTATATAGAAGTTAAGACTATCGTTTACTAGTCCTTTTATGCTCTGTAATTTTTGTTTGTAGTGTATCAGCTCGTTTAAACTATCGACAAACCGTTTAGTTTCCTTATGTTTCAAAGCATTTATTTGATTTGTTCTATCTTCTCTTTGCTTTAGTTTAGTCCAATATTCTTTATAGTAATTAACTTTTTCCTTAAAGGAATACGTTCCAGTATTCACAAATTGGTGGAAACATTTTAGAATAATACTCGACATATCATCTGGATGATAAATCCCTAAGGAATTGAAATATTTAGATAGGTCAGATTCGGCCCATAAGCCCCAATTATTTCGCAGATGCATCCCAAAACTAAAGTGCAATGCGGAAATATATTCTACTTCTGTTACGCATTTAATCCATTTTTTTATAGTATCATTTGTACAAGAATCCAATTGGATAATGGATTCGCTTATATTTCTAGGATGTACATCCGGGAGATTTATTTTTTCTGATTTTGTTTTCGATAAATAGCGCAAAAGGCTATCACATTCTACTTTCCTTAAAGAATCCAATTCGGTTGAGTCCGACTTTACTTCCTCATGGTTATTGGTCGTGTAGTTGCAACTCAAAGCAATAAGGGCAATCAATGCGAACAATAATTTTCTTCTACATTTACGTGACGGTTTCAAATATTTGAGTTTAAGAGTTAATCTAAGTTGTTTGGGGCTTTCCCATTCCATTAGCAAGTTACTAAACAAGTAACGAATAACAAATTTTGTTGGCTACCTTTTTCCTTTCTTTTTTCTTTAATGTGTCCCAAGTAAAAATTCCCGATATTCGCTGCCATGGAGCAGCACCCACCGGCAGTAACCCCCGATTTTTCTAATGCCTATTTGCGCAGGGCTTTTGAGGCCATTGAGCAAACGCGCGAGTGCCTGTTTATTACGGGCAAGGCAGGTACGGGCAAATCAACCCTGTTGCGGCATTTTGTGGCTAATACCATTAAGCGTTGCGTGGTGCTGGCTCCCACCGGTATTGCCGCCATTAATGCAGGCGGGCAAACGGTGCATTCGTTTTTTCTTTTGCCCTTCAGGCCCATTGTGCCGGGCGATGACGAGATAAAATTGTTTCCCAAGCACAGCGCGCGTTTTAAAATGATTCACAAAACCGATTGTTTTATCATTGATGAAGCCTCGATGCTGCGGGCCGATTTAATTGATGCCATTGACCAAACTCTGCGCCTTAATTGCGGGCAGCCCAATTTGCCTTTTGGCGGCAAACAGGTCATTTTTTTTGGCGATTTATTTCAGCTGGAGCCGGTAGTACAGCAAAATGAGGTGGAGCGTTACCTTTTTTCGGAACATTACCGCAGTCATTATTTTTTTGATGCCAATGTGTTTGATGAATTACATATGCACTGCTTAGAGTTGCGCAAAGTGTTCAGGCAAAATGATCCCGATTTTATTAAACTACTCGATGCCATCAGGCTAAACCGTGCCGATGAATTTGAATTAACGGAACTCAACCAGCGTGTAAATCGCACGTTTCACCCAACCAAAGACGATTTGTACATTACCGTTACCACCCGCAATCAGGTGGCCTCGGGTATCAACGAGTTTGAATTAGATAAATTAGCAGGCAGTGAGCGGGTGTACTCGGGAACGGTGGAGGGCGACTTCAGCGAAAAAAATCTTCCTACCGATTTACATTTGGTCTTGAAAGAAGGTGCACAGATTATTTTTATTAAAAACGAAGTAGGCAACCGATGGGTAAACGGTACTATTGCTACCATTCATGCATTAGACGAAGACACACTGAAAGTGAAAATGGCCAACGGTGATATTGAAGAAGTAAAACGTGAAACCTGGGAGAATAAACGATACAGCTGGGACGCTTCCAGACGCAGAGTTGAGAGTGAAGTCATTGGGCGTTTTAAACAATTTCCGGTAAAATTGGCCTGGGCCATCACTATTCACAAAAGCCAGGGATTAACCTTTGATAAAATGATTGTGGATTTAGCCGGAGGGACTTTTGCCCACGGGCAGTTGTATGTAGCTTTGAGCCGTTGCCGCTCACTGGAGGGATTGGTGCTGCGCGAACCCATCCGGCAAAAAGATATTATTATTGATGAGCGGGTGGTGCGTTTTGCCCGTAACTTTGCTGCATTGGAGGACTCGTGAGAACATTCCCCTGCCCCCTTCACACAGCGCTAACCAACGATGCAAGGGGGACGTAAATGAGTAACTTTGCGGCCTTTGCGCCTTTGCGAGAAACAAATATGAAAGAAGAATTAGGATTCAGAAAAGCGAAAGAAAGCGATGCCAAACAATTGGCTAAAATGGCCAACAATAAAAACATCGCGCGCAATATGCGCGATCGGTTTCCGCATCCCTACACGCTGGCCGATTCCAAAGCTTATATAAAAAACGTGAATGAAAATCCACATTTCGAGCATGTGTTCGCCATTACGTTAAACAATGAAATTATTGGATCGGTAGGCGGTTTTCGTGACGAAGATGTATATGCCCGCAATATGGAAATAGGCTACTGGATAGCTGAGGAGCACTGGAACAAAGGTTACGGCACGGCCGCATTAAAATGGATTACCCGCTACCTGTTTGAAAATACAGATGTAAACCGGGTGTATGCCGGAGTGTTTGAGTACAATATTGCCTCGGCCAATGTACTGGAGAAATGTGGTTTCAGGCTTGTTGCCCGGGTACGGCAAAAGGTGTACAAGGAAGGGAACTATTACGATGAGTTTTTGTTTGATATGCTGCGTGAGGATTTTGAAGACTAAGAACCATGACTAAACTGAGTGTAAACATTAACAAATTTGCTACGCTTCGCAACTCACGCGGGGGTAATAATCCCGATGTCATTAAAGCGGCTTTAGATTGTGAGCGTTTCGGGGCACAGGGTATCACAGTGCATCCCCGTCCTGATGAGCGCCATATTCGCTACAGCGATGTGTATGAACTGAAAAAAGTGCTTACCACCGAACTGAACGTAGAAGGCAATCCGAAAGAAAAAAAATTTGTAGAGTTGGTGCTGGAAGTAAAACCGGCACAGGTAACCCTGGTTCCGGATGCACAGGGGCAATTGACCTCTGATCATGGCTGGGATACAATAGCTCATAGGACATACCTAACTGAAACAATAACCATGTTTAAGCAGGCCGGTATACGTACTTCCATTTTTATTGATGCCGATTTGACAATGATAGAGGGTGCCAAAGCAACCGACACTGACCGGATTGAATTATATACCGAAACTTATGCGCGCGATTATGTAAATAACCCTGCGAAGGCCATTGCCCCTTTTGAAAAAGCTGCACTGCTGGCAGCCGATTTTGGAATTGGTTTAAATGCCGGACATGATTTGAGTTTGGAAAACCTGCGTTACTTTCGATCAAAGGTACATGGTTTGCTTGAAGTATCTATTGGTCACGCGCTGGTGTGCGATGCGCTATATTATGGGTTAGAGAATACGATTCAGCTTTACCTGCGTCAGTTAGGTACGTAATTTTTTATTGCTTTATTGTCTCCACTAGTTTACCGTCTTTATATTTTTTCCATATTCCGGTGTTTTTTCGGGTAGAAGGATTCACATAAGTATAAAAACGTTCTTCAAGCAATTGTCCTTTGTAATCATATTCCGTTTCTGAAATGAGTCCTGTTTTTTCGTTGAAATTACTGTAAAGCCGCAGGGTTCCGTTTTTGTCAAACTGACGTGAGTCGCCCGTGAGGGTGCGGTTGGCATCAATGCTATCGGCTTTGTAATATCCATAGGAAGCAATTCTTCCGTTGGGATGGTAGGTTACTACTAATTCTCCGCTTACAGCAATCATTCGTTCCGAATTTATTTCCGCATTGGTCACTAACCGTTCGCGAAGCACATGTTCGGTGGTATCATATAATTCTTCAGCTACCGGTTGTCCGTGTTGGTTAAACGATTTCCACCATCCGGTTTTTTTATTGTTGAGGGTGGTGCCGGTGGTATATCCGCTATCGGGGGTGTAAATAGTTGACTGATTTTTGGGGGCGACCTCTTCTTGCGGTTCGGCTTCTTTTTGTTGATTGCTGCATGACGCAAGTATTAAAATAACGGGCAGCACAATTGTAAATTTCATTTTCATTTGTAATTTTAAGCAAATTTTGGAATATGAAAACAAAAATAATCCGGCAGGAGGTAATTTTTAATGCGTTGCCTGATGAAGTGTATAATTTGATTATGAATGAAGACCTGCATTCAACTTTTACCGGCAGCGAAACGAATATACTTAACATAGAAGGAAAATTATTTTCGGCCTATGACGGTTACATTACCGGAAAGAATGTGGAATTGATTCCGGGAGAAAAAATTGTGCAGGATTGGAGGGCAGAGGAAGACGGTTGGCCGGAAGATCATTTTTCAAAAGTTATTTTCACATTTGCACGCTACGGGAAAAACAAAACCAAACTGATTTTTGAGCAAAGCGGTATTCCCGCTCACAAAGCAGCAGCTATTGATAAAGGATGGCACGAGTACTACTGGCAACCCATGAAGGAATTGCTTAAGCATATGGAAGATTAATGTTGGAGCAAGTCGCGGTCTTTTTTAGGCATTTTTTTTACCACTTCGTTATACGAGTGGTCAATCAGTTCGCGCAGCAACGATTGGGAGAGTCCCGCATTTAGCTGAACGGTGTTCCACAAACTTTTATTCATATGAAAACCGGGTTGCACCGCATCCGGAAATTCGGCCCGCAGTTCAATTGCCCGCTCAGGGTCGCATTTAAGGTTTACGTGGTCGGGTTCGCTCAATGAAATAAGGGCAAACATTTTTGTCATTACCTTAAACACAAGCACATCTTCTCCAAAGGGAAAACTTTCGGTTACGGCTGCCTTTTGCAGGCAATATTCACGAAGTGTTTCAATGTTCATGTAAATTATTGACTTACAGTAGCGGTAAAATTCAGGTTTTTCTCGCGATTAAGCAAACAATTTGTATTTTAGCAACCGGTTTTACTAAATGAAACCAAAGCTAAAGGCAATTATGATATTGCCTTTTTTTTATCGAAAAAGTTTATGATCGAGCACCTGGAAGGAGTCCTTACCTCTTTAACCCCCGCTTATGCAGTGATTGACTGCGGTGGAGTGGGTTATGGCGTACATATTTCATTGCAAACCTACGAAAAGGTTAAAGAGAAGAGCAAAGCAAAGTTGCTTACCCATTTGGTGGTGCGCGAGGATGCTCATGTACTTTTTGGCTTTGCCGAAGAGAGTGAACGGGTGGTGTTCAGGCAGTTGATTTCAGTGCAGGGCATTGGTCCCAATACCGCCCGCATGATTTTATCTTCATTGTCTTCCAGCGAATTGCAAAGTGCAATAATATCAGGCAACTTATCGTTATTGAAATCTGTAAAAGGCGTGGGCCCTAAAACAGCTCAGCGTTTACTGGTAGAACTGCAGGACAAAATGAAATCGCCCGGAATTGAACATACAGCCTCATATACATCTTCAGGAGCCAATCTTGAAGAAGCTTTAGCCGCATTAACCATGCTTGGTTTTTCAAGAGTTGAATCAGAAAAGGCACTGTTACGTATCATCAACAATGGAGGAGTACTTCCTGTAGAAGAATTGGTAAAACAAGCTTTAAAAACATTGTGATCAGAAAATAAGATACGTTGGCACCCGGTTTCAAAAACATTTTTTTAGTTACACTTTCATCGGCAGTTGTTTCGCTGATGTGGGGTGCCACACCCTCGGGAGAAATCACCCGGACAAAATTAGATAACCTGTACAACTGGGTGGAAGAAGACGGCCCTGAGGGTGACAGTACGAAAAAAAATACTATGCCGTATCCCATCAAGGACCGCAAACCCTGGGAACGGAAAAAGAAAAATCCGCTCGATTTGCAGGATCCGCCAAACATGGAAGAAGAAGTGGTGCTTGATGAAGACGGTAAAAATTTTAACATCACCAATAAGGTAGGGAGCCAGCCTTATGGTTTGCCTGCTACACAGGAATTCAATCAGTTTTTGAAGGAAGAACAGAAAAAAACACAACAGCAATATTTTCAGCAACGCTCCAAGGCGCAGAACTTTGTGAAGGGGGGGGGCATTATTCCACCGCTTAATGTGGGACCAAAAATTTTTGACCGCATTTTTGGCAGCGGAGTAATTGATATTAAACCACAGGGTACAGCCGAATTAATTTTCTCCGGAAATTTTAATACCGTTCGAAATCCGGCTTTCACTGCCCGTCAGCAGCGCACGGGTCAGTTTGATTTCAAACAAAAAATTCAATTGAATGTGCAGGGAAGTGTGGGTGACAAGCTGAAGGTAAGTATGAATTACGATACCGAGGCCACTTTTGATTTTGAGAATCAAACCAAACTGAACTATACCGGGAAAGAAGATGAGATTATCAAAAAAATTGAGCTGGGGAATGTGAGTTTACCATTGCAGTCGTCACTGATACAGGGAAGCCAGAGTTTGTTTGGTATAAAAACACAAATGCAGTTCGGCAGGCTTACCTGGACATCGGTTTATTCTCAGCAAAAAGGTAAAATTACAGAAACCGAAATTTCGGGCGGTGCACAAATTACCAAGTTCGATATTCAGTGCGATAACTACGAAGCCAATAAACATTTTTTCCTTGCTCATCTCTTTCGCGATAATTACAACTCATGGTTATCCAGTTTGCCTGTTATTGCGTCACCGGTTTTAATTACTCGTATTGAAGTGTGGGTAACCAACAAATCTGGCGCATACGAAGGGGTGCGTGATGTGCTGGGTGTGCAGGATTTTGGTGAATGGGATACGGCACATATGGCCAATAAAACCCCCGATGTGGTTGACTTTAACGGAGAGCGTGCTCCTTCCAACAGGTCAAATAAATTATATAATACTTTTGCGCTGAGCAGCGATTCTTCGCTTCGTAATTCATATGAAGTAATTCAAACTTTACAGGACCAGAGTAAAATTTACTCCACCTATCTTGAGCCGGTTCGAGATTACCAGTTGCTCAACTATGCCCGTCAGTTGTCGGCCAATGAATATATTCTGAATGAAAAGCTGGGATATATTTCGCTTAACAACGCGCTCAATTCGGATGAAATGCTGTGTGTGGCGTATGAATACACCATCAACGGAGTTCCTTATAAAGTGGGGGAGTTCTCAACCGATATTCCGGCAAACTCCGCCCGCCCGAATGTGTTGTTTTTAAAAATGCTGAAAGGACAAAACATCAGACCCGATTATCCGATGTGGGATTTGATGATGAAAAATATTTATTCTCTGGGTGCTTATCAGGTGCAGCCAAAAGATTTCAGAATGAATATTATTTATGCGGATGATCCTTCGGGTTCAGATTTAAATTACATACCAGCAGCCGGAGAAAGTAAATTGCAGGGAGTGCCGTTGCTCACGGTACTTAACCTCGACCGGATGAATGTGCAGCAGGAGCCTACTCCCGATGGTAATTTTGACTTTCTCGAACGATACACTGTGATTTCATCAAACGGAAGAATTATTTTTCCGGTAACAGAGCCATTCGGGAGTTACCTGCGAACAAAATTCGTGGATTCGGTTAAAGCTAATTATTACGCGTTTCAGGAATTGTATGATTCCACGCGTTTTGCTGCGATGCAAATTCCGCAAAAGAACAAATTTTTCCTGAGGGGAAGTTACCAGAGCGCAGCCGGGTCTGAAATTCCTTTAGGTTCCATCAATGTGCCTAAGGGTTCGGTAAAAGTTACAGCCAACGGAACCTTGCTCACCGAAGGGTCTGACTATATCGTAGATTATTCAGCGGGCCGTGTGCGCATCATTAACACCGGGTTATTATCATCGGGGGCGGTGATTAAAGTTTCGTCCGAAAGCAATACCATGTTTAATATCCAGCAAAAAACACTCATAGGCTCGCGTTTCGATTTTAAGGCAAGCAACGATGTGATTTTTGGAGGTACGGTGATGTACCTGCGCGAAAAACCCCTTACTCCTAAAGTAAATATTGGTGAAGAACCTATTGCCAATATGGTGATAGGAGTTGACGGTTCGATTAATAAACAATCGCGCTGGCTCACAAAAATGGTTGATAAACTTCCGTTCATTGAAACAAAAGAGATGTCATCCGTCCAGTTCAGCGGAGAATACGCGCGTTTGTTTCCGGGCGTGCAAAAGATGATAGGTAAAGGAGGAAATGCTTACATAGATGACTTTGAAGGAAGCGAAACTCCCATTGATTTAAAAGGGCAGAACAACTGGATGCTGGCAAGTATTCCGCAGGGGCAGCCAACCTTATTTCCGGAGGCAAGTTTAGGAAATAATAACCTTGGACTTGGATTCAGGCGTGCATTGTTATCTTGGTACAGCATTGATCCGTTGTTTACGCAGGACATGAATCTAACGCCAAAACATATTAAGGAAGATTTGAATCAGCGAAGCAACCATATGGTGCGGGCAGTAACGATTGATGAAATATGGCCAAGTAAAAAAATTCAGCAGGGAATGCCTACCACGCTTCAAACTTTCGATTTGGCTTTCTACCCTTACAAGCGCGGGCCGTACAATTACACCATTAACGGATTAAACGGTGCCGGTCAGTTAACCAACCCTCAGAATAATTGGGGCGGTATTATGCGCAGGTTAGAAACAAACGACTTTGAGGCAGCCAATATTGATTATATTGAAATATGGATGATGGATCCGTACATGGAATATAAAAGAAACGGGATAACCAATCCGGGTGAACTATATATTAACCTCGGAAACGTTTCGGAGGATGTATTAAAAGATTCGCGCAAAAGTTTTGAAAACGGATTACCCAAAGACGTTGACCTATTGGGAACGAAAACCGATACTACCGCCTGGGGAAAAGTACCTGTAGTACCCACCATCAATTTCGCTTTCGATTCGGACCCGAATGCACGTAAAAGACAGGATGCGGGTTTAGACGGTTTGATTGATGATGATGAAATAGGATTTTTTAACGCGAGTTATCTGCAAAAGGTGCAAACGGCTTTTGGGCCAACTTCGCAAGCCTACCTCAATGCGCTTGAAGATCCTTCAGGCGATAATTTTCATTATTTCAGAGGAACAGATTTTGACAACAATGATGTTCCGATTCTGGTAAGGTATCAGCGCATCAATTCGCACGAAGGAAACTCTCCAACTCCCGACCAGTCACCTGAAAGTTATCCTACTGCTATTACCAACACACCGGATGATGAGGATCTGAATAAGGATTTTACCATTAACGAACTGGAGGAATACTACCAATACCGGGTTGATATAAGTGAAAACGGATTGCAGGTTGGAAAAAATTATGTAACCGACCGAGTGGTGAAGTACGATAAAGAATTGGCCAACGGGAAAAAAGACAGTGCTGTATGGTTTCAGATAAAAATTCCGGTACACGATTACGAAAGCAAAATCGGACAGATTACCGATTTTAAATCCATTCGTTTTATGCGTATGTTTTTGCGCGGATTTTCTGATAGTATGATTCTGCGTTTTGCACAAATTAATCTGGTTCGTGCCGACTGGAGAAAATACACAAACTCGCTGGTACGTCCGGGTGAACATATTCCGATTGACCCGAATGATTTAACTGATTTTGTCGTATCAACCGTTAATATTGAAGAAAACAGCAAGCGAACTCCCATCATTTATACCCTGCCTCCGGGCATTATTCGCGAGCAGGATATATCTAATCCGCAACCGGTGCAACTCAACGAGCAATCGCTTTCATTAAAAGTTTGTAACCTGAAAGACGGAGATGCAAAAGCGGTTTTTAAAACCACGGTGTTTGATATACGGAACTACAAAAAACTGAAAATGTTTTTGCATGCCGAAGGAGATAATCTGAAGCCGGGTGAATTAACTGCATTCATTCGTTTGGGTACCGACCTTACCAATAACTATTATGAGTATGAAATTCCGTTAACCCCTACTGCTTACGGAACCGCTGATCCGAATTTAATCTGGCCTTCGGTAAATGAAATAAGTGCCGATATTGAAGATTTTTATTTAGCCAAACAAAACAGAACAAGCAATAATGTAAGCCTTACGGTTCCGTACACCATGACAATAGGCACCCGTAAAATTACTGTTCTTGGTCTTCCTGATTTAAGCAATGTAAAAGTAATTATGCTTGGGGTGCGCAATCCAAAGCGCAGTGACGATAATCCGCTGGATGATGCGTTGCCAAAATGCGGGGAGGTTTGGTTTAATGAATTGCGTGTGTCCGATTTTATTAACCGGGGAGGATGGGCTACCACCGGACGCGTAGTAACCAAGTTAGCCGATTTCGGAACTTTAAACGGGTCGGTAAATTATTATAGTGTTGGCTGGGGTGGTATTGATAAAAAATTAAATGAAAGAAGTTTAAAAGAGCAGCTGCAGTTAAGTTTTGCATCCAATTTTGAGTTGGGTAAATTTTTCCCTGTTAAATCCGGAATAAGCATTCCCATGTTTTATTCCTACTCTCAAACGTCAATTAAACCCCTTTACAATCCGCTTAATCCGGATATAAAACTGAGTACGGCCTTAAAAACAACCAACGTTGCCGAACGGCAGCGCATAATTGCCGCATCCGAAGATTTTACCACACAACGAAGTATAAATTTTACCAATATCCGCAAAAACAGAGTGGGTAGTCAGAAGGCGCATGTGTACGATGTGGAGAATCTGAGTTTCTCTTATTCCTATTCCGAAATTTATAAACGCAATGAGTTTATCGAATATCAGCTCACCAAAAACTATCAGGTAGTAGGTGCCTATTCTTTCAACTTTCAGAATAAACCTGTACAGCCGTTTAAAAAGGTTAAGCCGAAGAGTTTGGTTTTGGTCAAGGAATTTAATTTTAATTACCTCCCTAGTGTGGCCACTGTGAGGTACACGTTCGACCGAAGGTATGGAGAAACCATTTACCGGAACAATGACAGCAAGAATACCATAATTGCGCCTTTGTATGATAAGAACTATACCATGACCCGTTTTTATGAACTGAGATGGGATTTAACACGTTCTTTAAAACTTGACTACACGGCAACCGTGAATGCGCGTATTGATGAACCGGCAGGAAAAATAAATACGCAGGAAGCAAAGGACAGTATACGCGCCAATTTATTACGTTTGGGCCGCACTACGAATTTTAATCAGACTGCAGCATTAACTTATAACGTTCCAATCAATAAAATTCCGGCTTTAAACTGGGTAACCGTTAGCACCCGTTACAGTGCCCAGTATACCTGGCAAACGGCTCCACCCGCTGCCGATAGTTTGGGAAATACCATCACCAATCAGCAGGCTAAAACAATCAATGGGCAGTTAAACATGACGGGGCTTTACAACAAGTCGAAATTTTTACAGAAGATTAATAACCCCGCAATGGCGAAAAAATTAGAAGAAAAAGCCAGAGAGGAAGAAAAGAAGAAGCCAAGGAAATACACACTGAAAACAAGACCCGGAACAACTAAAAAGGATACCATTTGGGAAAAAGTAAAACCAAAGAAAAAATTTGAAGCCTCCCCAATTGTTAAATCCGGTTTCCGCTTATTGATGTCGCTGCGGAGTGTTACCTTCTCTTATGGGCAAAGTAATAATACTACGTTGCCGGGTTTTAGTCCTAAACCGGGTAACCTGGGGCAGGATTGGGATTTAAATGCTCCCGGGCTGGATTTTATTTTCGGTTCGCAGGATCCCGATTTCAGATACCGTGCTGCAAGAAACGGATGGATAAGTAATGACCTTCGTATTGCCTCTCAATTTTCGCAGGGCAAAACCACCAATTTTAATATCAGGGCTATTCTTGAACCCATCCCCGACATGCGGGTGGAGGTTACCATGAAGCGCGATTTTAGTATTACCCATAGTGCCAATTTCAAGTTCGATACTACCAATAGTTTTAATGACTTCAGAGATCTGGGTGCCATTGAGAGCGGAACGTTCAGCATGACGTTTAATATTTTCAATACGGCCTTTAAAGATCCGGATGCCACGTTCAAGAAATTTGTAGGAAGCAGATATACCATTGCAAAACGTTTGCAGAATAGCAATCCGTTTTATTCGGTTGGAACCGACCCGAAAGGTTTTCCTAAAGGATACAGCGGAGGGCAGCAGGAGGTACTGATGTATTCCTTCCTGTCAGCTTATTCGGGTAAAAGCCCCGACAGACAAAAACTTCAGCTTTTCCCGAGTTTACCTGACATGAACTGGCGAATTACCTACAACGGATTAAGTAAACTGGAATTGCTGAAGGAATATACGTCCAATGTGAGCATAAGCCATAGTTACAGCTCGGTGTACAGTATTCCCAAGTACACCACCTCGGTAAATTATTTTCCGGGCCTCGACAGTTCGGGTCTTATTCAGCCTAAATACATTGTTTCGACAGTGAGTATAACCGAGCGGTTTGCTCCGTTGCTGGGAGTTGATGTAACGTTTTTAAATAGTTTAACCACCAGTTTCAGTTATAACACCGATCGCACCTTAAATCTGGCCATCACCAATTCCCAGATTACAGAGTCGAGAAATAAGGAATACACTATTGGTATCGGGTACAGGCCTAAAGAACTTAAAATTCCTTTCATCAGTGCTCGCGGGCGTCAAACCGTGTTAAAGAATGATATTAACATGCGGATGGATTTCTCCATTCGCGACAACAGAACCATTGTGCGTAAAATTGATCAGTCGGTTGACAACCAGCCGGTGAATGGAAATAAGGTGATAACCATACGCCCAACTATTGACTACATGATTAATGAAAAATTGAACATCAGGATTTTCTATGATCGCAGGGTAACCAAGCCGGCCACTTCCAATACTTTCCCAACCGCTATTACCAGTGGCGGATTTTCGATGCGGTACACAATTCAGTAAAAAATATTAGGTATTCCTGTCTTATTGTTTTTATTTAGCCGAAAATTTGAAGAATATGAATTTTCCAGACACCCTCAAGTACACCAAAGACCACGAATGGGTTTCCGTTCAGGGCAATATTGCAACCATTGGAATCACCGATTTTGCCCAGAGCGAATTAGGAGATATTGTTTTTGTTGACATTAACTCGGTTGGCACAACCATCGCTCAGCATGGTGTGTTCGGAACAGTTGAGGCGGTTAAAACCGTTTCCGACCTTTTTATGCCGGTTTCAGGTAAAGTGGTAGAGAAAAATGGCAGCCTTGATTCAAATCCTGAAGCGGTAAATCAGGATGCATACGGAACCGGATGGATGGTGAAAGTAGAAATGACCAACACGGCAGAATTAGCCGACCTGATGGATGCCGGTGCTTACCGCGCTTTGATCGGGCAGTAATTTTTTGATTAAAACGTTTTTTAAATATTATATCAATGCGATAGCCTGGGGAGCAGTTATACTGCTCCTTTGTGCTTTACAGGGCGACCAGTTTCCGTCTTTTCACTGGGATTTTTCTTTTTCGTTTGATAAGCTGGTGCATCTATTTTTTTATGCGGTATTGAGTTTACTGCTTATAGTGGCACGGGTAAAACAATACCGGTTTTCGCCAAAACGTTTCAATGCCATCAAAGCGGCTTTAGTGGTGAGCGTGCTTTATGGAATGCTGGTAGAAGCATTACAGGCTCTTGTTTTTTTTCAGCGTTCAGCCGACTGGAATGACGTGGTGGCAAATACTGCCGGAAGTTTTATCGGGGTTGCGTTGTTTTATGCCATCTATGGAAAGTCGTCAATAGAAAAAGATAACTAAGCCACTTTCCACTTTTTCCCGTAACGGTAATGCAGTGATCCGCTTTCAATTTCAAGTGGAGATTCAAAATTGTTTTCGTAAAGCTGTCCTGTTCCAAGCCCCTGAGGAATAACAACCGGAAGGGTGGAGGTGTATTGTGCAATGGCATTGAGCCCTATATTGCTTTCGAGTGCAGAAGTTATCCAGTAGCCGATGGATAATTTATTGGCCCGTTTTATCCAGTTATTACATCGGGAAAAACCTCCAAGCAAACCCGGTTTAAGAATGAGAAAAGCAGGTGAAATTGTTTTCAGAAGCAAATCCTCCTGCTTTGATTCAATTATCCCGATAAGTTCTTCATCCAGAGCCACCGGAATTTTACTTTTATGGCACACTTCATTCATCAAATCCCATTGCCCTGCTTTAACCGGTTGTTCAATGGAATGTATATCAAACCGGGCCAAATCATTTAGTTGTTCAAACACATCGGGCGATGCAAATGCGCCATTCGCATCTAACCTTAATTCAATTTGAAAAGCATTATATTTTTTTCGTATCGTTTCCAGCAGTCTGCATTCTTCATCAAAATCAAGAGCTCCTATTTTCAGCTTCACGCAGGTGAATCCGGCTTTAATTTTTTCTTCTACCTGCTTCAGCATGTTTTCTGCATTGTCCATCCACACCAGTCCATTTATGGGTATCGCCTTTTTAGATTGACTGAATAATGAGTTAAACAGAATAAACCGGCCACCGTTTTTCCAATCGAGAATAGCAGTTTCAATAGCAAACAGCAGCGATGGGTAAAAACGAATATCGAGCGCATCGGAAAGCTCTTCGGCAGGGAGAGAGAGTAAGGCGGGATTGGTGTTAAGCTGCAGGCAGGTTTTGGCAACCGTTAATTCATAATCCGGCTTATCATCCAAACTTAATCCGGGCAATGTACCGGCTTCTCCCCATCCGCTTCGTTCACCATCGTTAATTTTTAAAAGATAAAAAGTACGTGAGTTTAATTTCCCGCGCGAAGTAGCTGCAGGTTTTTTAAATTGAAAAGTATGCGGATGGTAAGAACAGGTTATCATTTAAAAGAAGATGCCGTATGAAAAAAACAAAAAGCTCAACAGGTTGCTTGCTCCAAACAGCAGAATGAGCAGAAGGGTGCTTAACGATAGCTGCTTTAGCAGGGTATTATATAGCGGTGAAGGAGGAGTTTTGAAAACCCGGATGCTGTTAATGATAATTAATGGGTACGACAGCAGGTATGTAAAGTCAAATGGATTACTATAGCGGCTGGCGGAGAAAATGAGTAGTAAACTCAGCGCGGTAGCAATAAGAAAAAGATGATATTGTTTGGCAGTTTTTTCTCCCAGTCGTACCGGAATAGTAATTTTACCACTTGCTTTGTCATTGTCAATATCTCTTATATTATTTACGTTTAGTACACCTGTTGCCAATAAGCCGGTGGCTGCTGCCGGAAGCACCATGATCCATTTAAGGTAACCTGTTTGCAAATAAGCTGAGGCCAGTACCGCAAAAAGGCCGAAGAAAATAAATACGGCAATATCGCCAAAGCCTTTATAACCATAAGCTGTTTTCCCAACAGTATATTTTATGGCGGCTGCAATGGCGGTAATCCCCAGTATAAGCAGGAATAAAAAAGTAATATTCAGTTCCTGAAAAGCTTTCAACAGCAGACTTACTCCGGTTACAAGCGAAAGCAAAACAAACACAATAATCATTCTGCGCATCTGTGCGGGACTGATAGCACCGCTTTGCAGGGCACGGGTATTTCCAATCCGGTTGTCGTTATCTGTTCCTTTTATAAAGTCTCCGTAATCGTTAGCAAGATTGGATAGAATCTGCAGCTCGAATGCGGTAGCCAGCGTAAGAAAAAAAATGACAAGGGTAGAAGTGTTTGTAATATCGTAAATGAATGCCAGAATATTTCCCATAAGTACACTGGCTGCGGCTAAAGGCAACGTGCGCAATCGGAATGCATTTATCCAGGCCTTGTTCATTTTTTCTCCGGTTCTTTTACTTCGTTCAGTTTTTTGCTGTATCGGGCTACGAGTAATAAAAACTGTTCCTTTAGTTTTCCGTTGCTATAGCCTGCCGGATAAGGAGAAATGGTTCCTTTAGGCGTTTTTTGAATGAGCCGGTCATCTTTGATATAGTAACTGCAACTGAAAATTACTTCAGGCTTTTTCCGTATTTCTCCGTTGGGCATAGTATCGGTTTGCACGGCCTGAATTTGTTCATACACAAATATCAGCTTTCCTTCGTATAGATAAAATTCCCGGGTACGTCTTCCTAAATCGTGTTTGGTATGTTCTTTTATAATGCACAGTTTCCCCTTATTAAAATATCCGAATAGTTCACCAACTATATAACTTTTGTTGTCTTCCGAGTCAACTTCACTTATAAACGCAGATTTCTTTAAGTAGTTGGGAAATTCGGCCAACTCAAGGTACTTATATTTTATATTGGCTATATCCTGCTTAAAATCACTTTGGGCTGAAGCAAATTTTACATTGCCTGCCAGTAGAAATACAAGGAAGAATATTTTTAAACGGTTCAATTAAAAATCAGTTTATATAAATCCGGAATAACGGTATTTGAGATATATTCAGCTGCATTTTTATATGCATTCATACCGGCTTCATCGGCTGTTAATTTTATTCCTTTAATATCTGTTTTAGACTGGGTGTAAACAATCTCGTTGGCTCTTCTCACAGTTAAATTAAATTTTAACTGCGCGTTTACCATTTCATAAGCTACATTTCCTTTGGTGGTATTAGCATCGAGTTCAAAAATATAATCGGCTTCTTTTTTGTCTAATGTCAGCTGGAGTCCCGCGTCAAAAAGTTTTTTGTCAATTAATCTCATCAGATAAGGCTCTTCAAGCGGATTTCCCATGTTTTTTTCGGCTCCCGCGCTATAAAATTTGGGAGCAACTACAGTTAG
The DNA here is from genome assembly GCA_019695215.1 of Bacteroidia bacterium. Classification (GTDB taxonomy): domain Bacteria; phylum Bacteroidota; class Bacteroidia; order UKL13-3; family UKL13-3; genus JAGPCK01. The sequence continues at coordinate 45,020 of JAIBAK010000008.1, forward strand.
AAGAATGCTTCCTGTAGGTTTCACAATCCGGTCAATAAAAGGTTTAATATCATTCCAGTTGGTATCGGCTGCACAGATAGCTTCCATATCGGGGGTAGCATCAATTTGCTGATAGGCCTGATTGCTGGTTACTTTCTTAAGTATTAAATTAATTTTTCCCTGATCGTTTGATTTGGCTTTTTCGGTCAGTTCTCCTTTGCCGGATGAAAACTTAAATGCCACAGGCAGGTTAACCGCTTTTTGTCCCGAAGAGGTGGTGTTTACAATTAACACTTTGTTTAACGGCATCCCGAATTTTACTGTGGCAGTGCTCTCGGCAAAATTTATTTTAACCGAATTGATGAGACTTTGTAAATTATTAAATGATTCATTTACCAAAAAAACAGGTTTCCCTTTGTAGTCTACTTCCACGGCTTCATTCAGGTAATTTTTCATTGCGGCTAATGCTTTGCAGTAAAACAATACAGCTGAGGCGTATTGAAAGTCGGCTTTGAACCGGTCGGCCTGTTCCAAAAAATATAATGAGGTAGTGGATGCGTGCGACAGTTTTTCCTGTTGCCGTTTTTTGTATTCGTATTTTGACAAACGGAGGAACACCCAGTATTCTTTTTCTCCGTCATACTCATCTATAATATTATACCCTTCAATATTGGTATTTACACTAGCTTTTGACGAGGTAAGGTAATCCTGCTGAAATTTATAATCACGGTTAATGGTGATGAGGTAGGAGTTGCTGTTTATCTTCACCTCAATCTGCGAACAAAGCATGTGGAGGGCCTGTTTGCGTGCCAGGTTTTTATAATCGCGGTCACCGGGTTTTTTCTCAACACCTGCAATTCCGATATAATAATCGGGATCAATAGGTTGCTTTACTGCCCACGAGGGTAAATTGGATACAGTAGTTACTTCAACAGCTTCTTTGGCGGATTTATTTTTTTTAGAACGCTGGGCATGGCATCCGGCCAGTAGCAGGAACAAAAATACTGCTGTGGTATAAAACGAAAGCGGAAGTTTTTTCATCATTATTGGTAACTGATCTGTCGGTGATATTCCAGAATATCATACGCAATATTGCGGGCAATTTTCCGAAGCAGTTCGCTTTGCAATTCTTCATTTGTTTTAAGCTGCTGTCTTCCTGAAAACATATTTCTGAATGAATTTACGGTGCCGGTATTCCCATACAGAATGTCGTTAATCGGGTATATCTGGTTCAGTTTAACTGTTCTCATCGGAACTGCATAGTGAATCTCATCCGTTTGTTTATCTGCGAAGGTTTTGTTGTATAGGATTTTCCCGGTTTCAGATGATACAAGTTTAAATTCAGCTGCAAAATTAAAAGTAATGGATGAATAATATTCGTTGTAGTAAAACGGAGACGACTCTCTACGGGTAAGTGTTTCACCGGTAGCATTTTTGTATGTTACGTTGTAAATTTCGTATCCTAATTTATAATTTTTTGTAGGTTTGGTTTCGCTGGCGGTGTACTCAATAATATTAATGAAAAACGCATTTTGTATTCCAATAAGTTTTCCGGCACTAATAGCTTTATTTTCGTCTACCACACCGCTCATATTCAGTTTTTGTTCGGCAATTAATTTATCAATATTATCGCGGTCAATTAACTGGATAAAAGGATTATTTGACTTGGTTATTTCATCTGTAATTAATCCGGCCATTACCCTTTGCACCGCTTTGTTGGCTTTTTTATCATCAATGAAAAATCCTATGGTAACCGTTCCTTTTTCTAATGCCTCAGCCCTTAGTTGTTCGGTATTTTTATATTTACAGGTATAGGTGCATATTTTGTTAAACTGATCGTAAGCCTTCACATATTTTTTCTGACTTAACAAATCAACTCCCGACCGGTAAAGCGGCTCAAGCGTGGCAGTTTCTTTAAGCGATTTAATGTCTTTATAGGCAGGATCGAAGTTTAATACTTCTTTAAAGTTTTTTTCGGCTCCTTCAAAATCATCTTTTTTCAAACAGTCAAGTCCTTCGTTATACTTTTGATCAAGGTATTTGCTTACCGCAGTTTTGTAGTCGTCCTGATAATGGTCGTCCCATTTAAGGTAAACCCCCATCAGCCCTAAGTCTTTAAAGTATTTTTCAGCATTTCGGTAGGCATAAACAGCTTCCTTGAGTTTATCGGTATTGTAGGCTCTGAAAAATTCTTCGTAATAATCGTTAAGCACTTTCTGACCGGTATTTTTTAGACCTATTTGAGCCTCAATATTGCGGTTGTTGTATCTAACGGCATCGTAGTAATAGTTGGCGGCTTCTCTGTACATACCTGCGGTTTCAAGTTTTTGCCCTTTCTTGGTAAGCGACCGTGAAGGGTTGCAGGCAAACAGCAAAAAAGGAGCGAAAAGAAAAAGGAGGTATTTTTGCTTCATATCAGGATACAATCTTAGCTTTTTAAGTGCTTTCTGCAAAGAAAGAGCCAATTTAGTTGCTGTTGAGTTTCAGAGTTTTTTGAGGACGATGGGTAAAAGGTGAATTAATCCGGCTCGAAAAAGATGTTAAGCGGTGGCTACCTTAGTCAAAAATCAGAGTCAGAATTGTTTAATCTGAACGGGTAAGGCCTTTTGCAAGCGGGATTAAGGGCAGGTATTTTCCTGAAAATAATCATAAATCTAAAATGGAAGAACCCTGTTATCCTTTAGCTAAAAAGTTTACTTTTGCTGAACTTTTTAAAAAATAAATCATTACATGAGTCTGAACATAAACAATCCCGATCAGTTTGAAAGAAGACATATCGGACCTGATGCAGCCCAAACAGCAGAAATGCTGAAAGCAATTGGTGTTAAATCCTTAGATCAGTTAATTGATGAAACCATTCCTCCGCATATCAGGCTGAAAAAGCCTATGGCCATTGGCGAATCGTTTACCGAGCAGGAAGTGCTGAGTGAACTAAAGAAAATTGCGGCCAAAAATCAGGTGTTTAAATCTTATATCGGGTTAGGGTATTACGATACGTTAACCCCCGGAGTCATTCTAAGGAATATTATGGAGAATCCGGGATGGTACACCCAATACACCCCTTATCAGGCTGAAATAGCTCAGGGTCGTTTGGAAGCATTGCTTAATTACCAGACTATGGTTATTGATTTAACCGGAATGGAAATAGCCAATGCATCTCTTCTTGATGAAGGAACTGCAGCAGCCGAGGCCATGCATATGTTTCATGCATTACATACCGATGACAAGCGCATGAAGTTATTTGTATCGGAAGAATGTTTCCCTCAAACCATTGATGTTTTAAAAACCCGATCAGAGCCTTTAAATATCGAATTGGTTATTGGAGACCATCGTAAAGTGGAATTGAATGATGAATTTTTTGGTGCAGTAATTCAATATCCGGCAGGCAATGGTTCTATTTACGATTACACCGACTTCACTAAAAATGCGCATGGTAAAGGGGTTTATGTTTGTGCCATTGCCGATATTCTGGCACTTACACTTTTAACACCTCCGGGCGAGTGGGGAGCCGATTGTGTAGTAGGTTCATCTCAGCGTTTTGGTGTTCCAATGGGATATGGAGGTCCTCATGCAGCTTTCTTCGCAACTAAAGACGAATACAAACGACAAATGCCCGGACGTATCATTGGTGTATCAATAGATGCCAATGGAAACAGAGCATTGCGCATGGCGCTTCAAACCCGCGAGCAGCATATTCGCAGGGAAAAAGCCACCTCAAATATTTGTACGGCTCAGGTTCTTCTTTCTATTATGGCCAGCATGTACGGTGTTTACCACGGGCCTCAGGGATTAACAAAAATTGCAGAGAAAACACACGCACTTGCCAAAACACTTGAAAAAGGACTAATCGCTCTGGGAGTAAAGCAAACCAATAAACATTATTTTGATACTTTAACTCTGGAGCTAAAAGATGCCGCTTCAACTGAGAAAGTAAAAAAAGAAGCACTGGCAAATAAAATTAACCTCAATTATATTGATGCCACACATATCGGAGTTTCAGTTGACGAAACAACCTCGCTGAATGATGTAGCCGATTTACTTTCAGTTTTTGCAAAAGCCTTAGGCGGAAAAGCCGGAGATGTAAAAGCATTAAGCAGCAATCTTTCTATTGAGTGGGATGCGAAATTTAAACGCAGCAGCAAGTTTCTTACACATCCGGTGTTTAACAGCTACCACAGCGAACATGAAATGCTGCGTTACATTAAATCACTCGAGGCAAAAGATCTCTCACTTTGTCAGTCTATGATTTCACTTGGTTCATGCACCATGAAACTCAATGCAACCACCGAAATGGTTCCGGTAACCTGGCTCGAGTTCGGAGCACTGCATCCGTTTGCTCCCGTAGACCAGGCCAAGGGGTATCAGCAAATATTTGACGAGCTCACTCATCAGCTGAAAGAAGTAACAGGTTTTGCCGGAATTTCACTACAGCCTAATGCCGGTGCTCAGGGTGAGTATGCCGGATTAATGGTGATTCGTGAATATTTTAAAAACAAAGGAGAGTCACATCGAAATATTGCGCTTATTCCTGCTTCTGCACATGGTACTAACCCTGCTTCGGCTGTAATGGCAGGTATGCAGGTGGTGGTTACCAAAACAGACGAACGCGGTAATATTGACGTGGCCGATTTAAAAGCAAGAGCCGAGCAGTATAAAGATAATTTAGCCTGCTTAATGGTTACTTATCCTTCTACTCATGGGGTGTTTGAAGAAACCATTAAGGATATATGTGATATGATTCACAGCTATGGAGGGCAGGTGTATATGGACGGAGCCAACATGAATGCACAGGTGGGTTTAACAAGTCCGGCTACTATCGGTGCCGATGTGTGTCACCTCAATTTGCATAAAACATTTTGTATTCCTCATGGTGGTGGCGGCCCCGGTATGGGACCTATCGGTGTTGCTTCTCATCTGGTGCCATTTCTTCCCGGCCATGCGGTAGTAAAAATAAGCAGTGATAAAGCCATTCATGCGGTTTCTGCTGCTCCTTACGGAAGTGCGAGTATTTTATTGATTTCATATACCTACATCAAAATGATGGGTACTAAAGGTCTTGAGAATGCTACTAAATATGCCATTCTGAATGCTAATTATATTGCCTCCCGTTTAGAAGGGCATTATACTATTTTGTACAAAGGAAGCAAGGGCCGTTGTGCGCACGAAATGATTCTGGATACACGCGGATTTAAATATTCGGCCGGAGTGGAAGTGGAAGATATTGCCAAGCGCTTAATGGATTACGGTTTCCATGCACCAACTGTTTCGTTTCCGGTGGCAGGTACCGTTATGATTGAACCAACCGAGAGTGAGGCTAAAGCAGAATTAGACCGCTTTTGCGAGGCGATGATAGCTATCAAAAAGGAAATTGAAGAAGTAGAGAAAGGTGCGGCTGATAAGGCAGATAATGTGTTGAAAAATGCACCGCACACTGCCGCTGTTGCCACCGCTGCCGAATGGACGCATAAATACTCAAGAGAAAAAGCTGTTTTCCCCGCTGCCTGGGTAAAAGCGTATAAATTCTGGCCTACTGTGGGCAGGGTAAATAACACCTATGGCGACAGAAATCTTGTATGCGCATGCCTTCCGGTTGAAGCATACGAAACAGCCTCTACAGCCAGCTAAAAACTGTAACAATACTTAGACAAATAAGCCTGATTGGGGATAATATCGAACGATTTCTCCGGTCAGGCTTATTTATTTTTGTTCAGCTAATTATTTTAAATTGACTTTACTCCATATTGCAGCCAATTACCTAGCCTGGTTTGTCACGCTTTTCAGTGCTGATATTACTCCGCAACCTCCTGTTCAAAAAAGACCATATCTGAAAGCGGAAATTGATTTTTCGGGTAAGCCGGTAAAACTTGCACAAAATATAGTAAAACTGAATTACGGTGATGAGCTGGATATGTGGCTTGCACAATGTGATACCGGAATGAGTGGTGACGGCAAAATCAACATCATGCATTTAGGCGATTCGCATATTCAGGCCGATCATATGTCGGGACGAATACGAGAACTCTTACAATTCTCATTTGGCAATGGCGGCAGAGGATTGGTGTTTCCATACCGGGCGGCCGGCAAAACAAATACACCCGATAATTATAAATTGCAGGTAGGCGGAGAATGGAAAGGCTGCAAAAATGTAAGCTATTTTAAAATTTGTGATATCGGGGCTAACGGAATCATGGTGTACACTTACGATACATCTGCTTTTTTTTATATCAACCCCAATACCAATCCCTGGCTTAATTACAGTTTTAATCATGTTAAACTTTTTACCAAAAACACCGCAGGGCAGTTTGATTACCTGATCAAAAAAGATTCGTTAACTGCAGTACCTTTTACCGCTTTGCCGCGAGATAGTTTTTATACAGAACTTCGTTTCAACGATTATCAGCAGGTTTTTGGATTGGCACTTGGGCGAAAAGATACTATGCAGAAAGAATTCAATTTGTTTGGAGCAAGTCTGGAAAATGATACTCCGGGAGTATTGTATCATATGGCGGGGATAAACGGGGCTGAATATTTTTCTTTCCTCAGGTGTAATTTACTGGGATTGCAATTACGGCATCTTAATCCTCATCTGGTGATTATTTCTCTGGGAACAAATGAAGGATTTAATCCTTACTACAATGATGAGGATTTTAAAATTAACGCATCCCTGCTTATTGACCGTATAAGGGAGGCGAAACCAAATGTATCGATATTGCTAACTATGCCGGGCGAAAGCCTGCAAAAAAGAAAGTATCCGGTAAAACGCCTGAATTCAGTTCGAAAGGTTTTATATGAAGTGGCCGCTGAAAAACATTGTGCCGTTTGGGATTTATACGAGGTAATGGGTGGTATGGGCTCAATGAAACGCTGGCACGCTCACGGACTAACTGCAAAAGACCTCATTCACTACAATGCTTCCGGTTACAGGCTACAGGGAGAATTGCTTTATACCGCCCTTTTAAAATATTACACGCAGAAAAGAGGAAACTGAGAAGCATGTTTAGCTGGAACGATCTTTTGGCTTATAAAGAAAATGCACCGCTCATATTTTCTCAGTATCTGTTTCTTTTTATCTTCACGGGTTTCTTTCTGGTTTATACATTCATTTATAAAAACATAACGGTACGTAACTTATACCTGTTGTTTTTTAGTCTTTTCTTTTACTATAAATCCGGGGGATTTTATTTCTGGATTCTTATTTTCTCTACCGTAGTTGATTTTAATCTGGCCAATTGGGTTTACCGGGCTGCCACTCATTCCCGGAAAAAGTTCTTTTTTATACTGAGTATAGGGATGAATTTAGCCTTGTTGGGTTTTTTTAAGTACTCTTACTTTTTTGTCGATCTCATTAATCAGGCTTTTCACACCCAACTCAAAGCCTATAATTTTCTGAGTGGATTGTCAAATATGATTGCAGGAACTAATTATGATGTGAGTGAAATAATACTTCCTGTAGGTATTTCATTTTATACATTTCAGGCCATGAGCTACACTTTTGATATTTATCGTGGCAATCTCAATCCTGTGAAAAATATCTGGGACTTTGGCTTTTTTATTTCCTTTTTTCCGCATCTGGTTGCCGGTCCCATTGTGAAGGCGGCCGATTTTATACCGCAGGTGTATAAACCTTACCATGTTACACGTGCCGAAATGGGTTCGGCCATTTTTATGATCGTAAAGGGGTTGATTAAAAAGGTGCTTATAAGTGACTATATCAGCATCAATTTTGTCGACAGGGTGTTTGATGCACCGCAACTGTATTCGGGTTTCGAAAACCTCATGGCTGTTTACGGATATGCGCTGCAGATTTACTGCGATTTTTCGGGATATAGTGAAATGGCTATTGGTTTAGCGCTGTTAATGGGATTTCGGCTGGGAATTAATTTCAATTCACCGTACACCTCCTTAAACATTACCGAATTTTGGCGCAGGTGGCATATCTCCTTATCCAGCTGGCTGCGCGATTACCTGTATATTTCACTTGGCGGCAACAGGCGGGGCAGGATACGTACCTATGTAAACTTATTTTTAACCATGCTGCTTGGCGGATTATGGCACGGAGCATCGGTTAAATTTATTTTATGGGGTGGTTTACACGGGTTGGCTTTGGTAATTCATAAGCTTTGGAAAAAAATGTCGGATTCATTTGTGCAGCTACCTAAATCGCTGGCCGTTTTCCTATCCTGGTTTATTACCTTTCACTTTGTATCCTTTTGCTGGATATATTTCAGAGCTCCTGATATGGAAACAATTTATTCCATTGCCGGGCAAATAACAGGTCATTTTACATGGGGCGATTTATGGATGAAAGTAATGGCCTATAAAGCGGTGATGAGTTTAATTGTACTTGGTTTTGGTATTCATTTACTTCCTGCGGTTTGGAAAAAGCAATGGGAGTTATATTTTATTCAGCTTCCTGATATATTAAAAGCGCTGGTAGTGGCGGTGGTAATTTTTATGCTGTATCAGATAGCTTCGTCCGATGTGCAGCCATTTATTTATTTTCAGTTTTAAGGTATTCTGTCTTAAGTTTGTTGTACAAGTATGAACCGAACAGAAGAAGTTATTTTAGTAAACGAGCAAGATAGCCAAATTGGGTTGATGGAGAAATTGGAGGCTCACCAAAAGGGGTTGTTGCACCGGGCATTTTCAGTTTTTATTTTTAATTCAAAGGGAGACTTGTTGCTTCAGCAGCGCGCTTTGTCAAAATACCATTCACCGGGGTTATGGACCAACACCTGTTGCAGCCATCCGCGTGCAGGAGAAGAAAATGCTGCAGCCGCACACCGCAGACTTAAGGAAGAAATGGGATTTGATTGTGATTTGGAGTATCAAGGTTTTTTAATCTATAAGGTGCAGTTTGAAAATGGTTTGTTTGAACATGAACTGGACCATGTATTCACAGGAGTGTTTAACGGGATTCCTCAGCTTAATTCCGATGAAGTGGCCGCTTTCCGATGGACATCATTACAAAATCTGCAACAGGAAATTGATGCAGATGCCAATCGTTTTACTCACTGGCTCCAATTAATTTTAAAGCAAAAAAAATGGTTTTAGGCTGTATGGATTAACTTTTTTCTAAGTAATCAAAATGCGGATATTGAAATTTGGTAAGGTAGATTCGTCAAATTGGGTAACCTTTGGTTTTTGGGCGATTTTAACAGCGGGAATTGCTCTAAGAGTATACCAGTTTTTAATGGGAGCCAGCCTTTGGGAGGATGAAGCGCACCTTGCCCTAAGTTTTATACGAAGAAGTTACACAGGGTTACTGCAACCACTGGACTATGCCCAATCGGCACCCGTGCTTTTTTTATTCAGTGTTGAGACTTTCACAAAGATTTTCGGCTGGGGTGAAAAAGCATTGAGGGCTTTCCCGTTTCTGGTGTCGATATTTACTCTGCCCTTATTTTATTTTCTTCTGGTTGATTTAACCAAAAGCAAATTGTCGGCCCTCATAGGATTTTTTCTGTTTTCAGTAAACCTGGCCCTTATTTACTTTGTAAACGAGTTGAAGCCTTATACGGTTGATGTGTCTGTTTTTATCATACTCGGATTCATTACGTTTACTTCGTATCCGGCTATAGCCAAAAGCAGGAACAAGTGGCTGGCTGTTTCAGGTTGTTTGGCTATTCTGTATTCAAACATTGCGGTTATTGTTCTCTTTTGTATTGCCGCCAGTTTTGTTAGGGATTGGTTTTTGGCAAAGCGTGCCGATTGGCGATTGGCAGCAGTGATGCTGTTGTGGGGTGTAGTGTTCGGGCTCAACTATTATTTTTTCATTTATCAATATCCATATGCCGAAGAGGTAAGGGCCACATGGTCGTTTGCCTATTGTCCTACCGACATCTTAAGTTGTGAGTTTGTAAACTTTATAAAAACTACCATTGAAACCACCTTTTTTACACTTTTACTCTACGTGTCAGAAATAAAAGGAGCCGGATGGTTATTGCTGGTGGTATTTATAGCGGGAGTGCGCCATGCTTACCTGAGCCGGAATTACAGGTTGCTGATTTTTTTGTGTTGCCCCGTATTAGTTCATTTGGTTGTTTCGGCTTTGCACCTTTACCCGTTTTATTACCGTTTTATATTGTATCTGGTGCCTGCTTTTATCATACTGATGGCAGTTGGAATACGGGTCATTACCCTGTTTCTTATTCAAAAAACACACCGGATATCCGGCATACTCTTTATAAGTGGAACCATCTGGTTGTTTATAGAACCTTCCCTTAAACTGTATCCGCTGTGGGATAGAGAGGTTAAACCCTCGCTTGACTTTATCAATAAAAACTACCCGTATGCGCATGTACTTATTACTACTCCCCATTCACTATATACGTATTATCATGAAACGGGTTATGCCAGAAACGGGAACTATCGGTTTTTGGAATGGAACCTTACTCCTGAAAAGTTTTACCAGTTAGTAATGGAGGAGCAGAATAATTTTGTGTTATTGCATTCTGCCGATACGCTCGTTGATGGATATGGACAAGTGATGCGTGATTTGAGGAGCAAGAATCTTGTAACAAGGGAATTTACTTATAAAACATATACAGTATCCGAGATAAAGCAAAAAAGCGGACGGGTATTTACCTACAAAGACTTTAGCCCCGAGTCTGTGTTTGAACTAAACGGAGAAAAAGTGGCGGCCAATTGGGGGAATACTGTTTCTTCTGTTCCATGGCAGATTCCTTCAGGTAAATATGATATGGCAGTTCTGTCAAAAGGAACACCCGCTTTTGCTGTTTATCCGCACTTACATGTTATAGCCAATGGCAAAGAGTTAGGTGTTTATTATACAACAACCGAATATAGTGTGCAGCATTTTACCTTGGAAATAGGAGAAGAGAAAACATTGCTATTGCAGTTTTCTATGGACAACGACACCGTAAATACAGTTGCTAACGAAGACCGTAATGCATTTATTCGGTCAATAGTATTGACCTCAAAAGGCAATAAATAGTTCTGTCTAAAACCCAATCATGTGTTTTCTGTTTGTGGTTGCCCGTTTCTTTTAGGGCATAGTAGTGTGATACTACCGGGAAATACCTTCTCATGCACTCTTTAATAAGAGCTACAGGTATTATTTTTCATTGAAGTTGAATAAAGATAACAAATTAGTTTATCGGGGTAATGGTAATGTTACGGAAAAAAGTATTTCTGTCCTCACCCGTTGCAGAAACAGAAAGGTCATTCGTCATAACAATTTTAACCTGAATTTCCCTGTCAGAATCAACCTCAAATTCATAATCAGAATTCGTGTAGCTGGAAGTACTGCTGATATCACCTGTTTTTTTATTGTTGATGAATACACAGAGTTGAGGGTATATTTGAGTTACAGGAGTCCCTTTTTGTATTACGGATAATTTATATCTTCCTTTTTTCAGAAATACGGGATTCGATTCAATTGGATCTCCCCAGAGAGCTATTACCCTTTTGTTGTCAAGATTAAAATAACACTTTTGATCAAAGACTAAATCCGTTGTCTTATGGTTAGAATTATATATGTTTTTAATAGTAAAAATATCAGTGGTATAGTACTCAATTTGTGCCTCTGATTCATAATACTCTGAATCGCCATTAACAATTATTGCACTGATACTTTCTAAAATTTCGGATTCTGTAAAGAGAGAAGCAAAGTCGCTGTTGTGTAAAACAATTTTGCCGGTAAAGGCTCCCCCTTCAAGCAATTCACTTGAGGTGCGATAAGATATCCACTCATCGTTATCTTTCTTGTAGTCTAAATGAAGGAGTGGAAGTTTATCTGCCAGATTGCGGTACATTCCTTTCATAGTATGTTTAACAAAAATTTTCACAAATGAGCAGTTATCAGGCAGCCTGATTACTTTGTTTAATTTGATTTTTTCCTGTTTTATTTTTGTGTAGCCAACATCACTATTCTTCTTTTTCCTCTTTAACAGTAATCTCCATCTTTCATTTGATGAAAAAGTATCTGTAATTTCATAGTTTTTTATAATAAAGAGATTTAATAAACATTCATCATTAAAAGGGTAACGGCTGTCAATGGCATCATAGTCGTAAATAATAAATTCAGGAGGGTGCTTTCGGTAAAATTCAAGGTTTAGATTTTGCAGATACGGAGTATAGGCACTGAATGATTGGAAAACAGGTCGCGGCTGATAGTTCAGTCTGTTTTGAAGCAGGTATTGAATGTCCCATGGGAAAATATCAACGGTATTGCGGTTAATCGCTTTTAATACTCTTTCCGGAATATGTCGTTTGTTTGCCTGTCCGAAATAGTCAATTGAATTTCTATGCCTGAAACTGTTAATATAATTTTTCGGGGTGCGAACTATCGACAACATAACTTCTGAAATGGATATGCGGCTCGATTTTAGGAGCAGACAGCCCAATGCAATTAATAGAGATATTTTTAGATGTCGGGTTTGCAGGTGAGGGGAAGTAAACGGCCTGTTTTGAATTAATAGTACTAAAGGTGCGTAGGCAAAAAACTCCATCATATGTTGCTCATCACTTCTTATTACGGCTTGTTTTCGAAGAACAAAAATATAAATGGCCGAAACGGAGATGTAAAGCAGGCCGGAGTATTTTTTTTGTTTTACCAGAAAAATGGAATAGTAAATAAGGAGCAAAATTACTCCTCCGAAAATAATGGACATTCCATCATTCCAACCGGATACATCGCAGTTAAGTCCCATTATTGCCTGATAACCTTTTATGTGTTCACCTGCACCTGAAAGATACCCCGGGAGATCAACATGAAGAGGGAATGAGACAGCCAGTATGAATACAAAAGGGAGAAACAGAACACTTAATGTTTGTTTAAAGGTAATTTCCCGTAAAAAGTTTAAAAACAGGAGCAGCATTATATACAGGATTATTCCAATTAATCCGGTATTAAGCTTTAGGTAAAACGAGGCAGTGATTAAGAAAGAAAGGTAGAGGTAAATGTTGAAGCTGAATTTCTCAGCCGCTTTATTTAACCAGTAACAATTAAAAAAAAGGATTATCCATACAACGCCTACATGGGTGTGAATTCTTATTAAGAGAATATTGCAAATAATGAATAATACCGCTAAGAACTTGTCTTTTGATTTGTTTAAAACTTCATTAAAAACAATAAAGAAGTTTGTCATTAAAAATGCATCGAATAGGATAAGTAATATCGAAGGAATGTGATACCCGATTCGGGTTGCAAGAAATCCCAGCGGGCCATAAGTATAAACAATATCTTTTCCCCATATCCAGTTTTTTAACAGCGCAATGTTAAAGGTAAATGCCCATGAACAATCAATTCCATACCATGTTGGGCCTTTATCAGCTAGCAGAGGGGCTACCGCAAAGGAAGAGGTGAGGGTTGCTGCAGCCATTAAAAAGGATATCAGTAACCATATTCGTTTAATAGTAAATTTCTCTTTGAATGTCACCTGAGGTCTCTTTGAACGCCATTTACAAATCAGCTGCCTGAGCAACCAGTTCAGCAATATCCAATACCTGAATATTTTGTTCCTGGTTATGGTGTTTTACCCCGTCACGCAGCATGGTCATGCAAAAGGGGCAGGCAGCTGCCACCACTGAAGGATCAGCTTCCAATATATCGTTGGTGCGTTCAATATTTACTTCGGTTTTGCCGGTTTCAGCTTCTTTAAACATTTGTGCTCCACCGGCACCGCAGCATAAGCCGTTTGCTTTGCTTCGCGTCATTTCTACCAGAGCAGCGTCAAGTTTCTGAATTACTTCTCTCGGGGCTTCATAAATATTATTAGCCCTGCCAAGGTAGCAACTATCGTGGTAAGTGATACGCTTACCTTTAAATATTCCGCCTTCAATTTTTAACTTTCCATCATTCAGCAACTGGTTGATAAGCGTGGTGTGATGCACTACCTCATAATTTCCGCCCAGCGATGGGTATTCATTTTTCAACGTATTGAAACAATGGGGGCATGCAGTCACAATTTTCTTTACCTCATAGGCGTTCATCACCGCTATATTTTGCATAGCAAGCATCTGAAACAAAAATTCATTTCCGGCTCTTTTGGCCGGATCTCCGGTACAACTTTCTTCAGTGCCCAATACAGCAAACTTAATTTGCGCATGGTGCAATATTTTAGCAACGGCCTTAGTTATTTTTTGTGCACGTTCATCAAAACTTCCGGCACAACCTACCCAAAATAACACTTCCGGTTTTTCACCGGAGTTCATGTAGTCGGCCATTGTTTTTACAGTAAATTCACTCATGTTACTTCTTAAGTAATTTTATAACGTTTGTTTTGTTTTCTTTATCGGTTGCGAGAATAAAATAAAGCCCGGCCGGTAAACCTTTTAATTCAATAACGGATGAACCCGAATTTGCCAACCCGCTTGTCCATATCTTTCCCTGGGTATCTGCAATACGGTAGTTGAATTGGTTTGATATTTCTAAATCTTCCGTATGTAATACCACATAATCTGCAGCCGGATTTGGTGAGATGGTTATTTTTTTCATCGAGGGGGTACCTGCTGACCTGATAGCGGAAAGTGTTTCTGTTCCGTCAAAATCAATTTGATTCAGTCGGTAATAAAGTTCATTTTTCCCGGTCATTTCAAATGCATTCACATCGGTAAATCTGTAGGAGTTGATTACCGATGAATTATCATGTCCTTTTACAAACGCAATTTCAGTCCAGGTTTTTCCATCTTCACTTCGTTGTAAAGCAAAGCCGCGGTTATTTTTTTCTGATGCTGTTGCCCAGGTAAGTTCTACATTTTTATCTTTTCTCTGAGCATTAAAGTACATGAGTTCAACGGGCACCGGTGAGTTAGCAGGACCAGATATTTGAAAGTCGTCAATCATAAACCCATCCGCTGCATAAGCCGAGGCAAGATAACCGCTTACTGCGGTAAATACCCACCTGAAACAAACCCGGTTATTCCCTTTTAAAAACGATACATCGTAGCTCATGGTTGCATTGTTGTACGAGGCATTCCATCCATACCGGTCAGAAAAAATGCTTGAGTTTAAAACGCACGAAGCAGCAGGGTAGGAGGTGTACCAATTGGTTCCCGAACCATTCACACCAAGCCGGTTCCATGTGCTGCCGTGGTCGGTTGAGTATTGTACCTGAGTTCCAAAAGGGGCATTGCAAAATACCAATGCCATACTGCCTTTAAAGGTTAGTGTATAGGTGCCGTTGGTAGTGAAATTAAAACTTGGAGAATATAAAGCACAGCTATAACCACCTTGTGTAACATTCGCATTCAGTAATGTTTTCCAGGCGTTGGGCGCAGAGTTTACTGTGGTAAGGGTATTGCCCGGAGCACCGCGCTCCCATAAATTAATTCCCCCCGAAATAACGTCTCCGTCAAAATGATCTGCAGTGCCGGCATTGTCAAAATTTCCTCCGTTGGCAGGAGTGTAAGGGGTGCCCTGGTAAGGTAAAACGTGAATGCAATTGGTATACGTGTAAGCTACACTTCCGTTTACAGTTAATTTTACATCATAGTATCCGGGTGTGTTAAAAGTGTAAGAGGGGTTTTGCACCGAAGCATCAGTGGTTCCGTTATTGTCAAAATCCCAGGCCCACGATGAGGCTCTGGTGGAAAGATCAGTAAATGTAACAGTGGTTCCGGGATATATCACTCTTTTAGGTACCGAGAAATTGGATTTTACCGAAGTAAATCCATCGGTGGAGTAAAGGCCTCTTCCGTGAGTGGCGGCAATAACAATACTATCGCTGTAGCGCACCTTAAGCATGTCCACACGTACATTGGCCAGCCCGGTATTGGTAGAACCCCAGTTGGTTGTTCCTGTATTCAGGTTATCGGTAGTCCACACACCAAGTTCAGTTGCTAAAATAGCCTGGTCATTATTTGACGGATTGAATAAACACCACCTTACCGGCATATCGGGCAGGTTTCCTTCTACTGAAGTCCAGCTTGTACCATTGTTGGTAGATTCCCACACGCTGTTTACTCCAAAATTGGAGAATGTAACCAGCATATGATTTTCATTTCCTTTTTCCACCTCAATGCAGGAAACACTTGCTGCAGGAAGGCCTGTATTGATTGCCGTTTCAGTTGGCGAGGCTCCGTTGGCATTAGTTACTTTTATTACCCTTCCGTTGGAGGTTCCAATGTAAAGGGTGGTTGCCGTATTAGGTGAAACTTTTAAGTGGGTTACCGTTCCGCCTCCCATGGTAAAAGTATGTGTGGTTTTAGTTGGAGCACCCGAAAAAATATTTGTCCATCGCTGAATTTGATTCGCAGCCTTTGCCGAGTAAAGAATATCATTCACTCCATCCAAATCACTTGGATTTACAAAGGAGCCGGTATTGTCAGATGCCAAACCGGTAAACGAAGCTCCTCCATTTGTAGAATAATAAATATTGTTATAAACGTAAGAAGTAAGCTGGTTGCTCCCGTTGTTGATATCGATGTGGCAGAAAACTCCGTCTCCGCCCGAAGCCTGAGTGGTGGTATTTATACCTGCACTTGTAAATTTATGGGATCCGTTGTCCTGCGCTCCGGCAAGAAAATAATTTGTTCCGGCAGTGGGGTGAATTGCGCATCCGTAAAACTGTGCAGTGTTGTAATTATAATCTTTACGGGATATGGTTGGAGAGGCAGCATTGGCATTAGTGGTGCGGTAAATTCCGCCATCATTGGTAAAATAGCAAATGGACGAACTTCCGGGGCTATAAAACGCACTATGTTGATCCGCATGCACGTATTGATAACCAAATCCTCCGTACCAGTGAGAAACCTGAGTCCATGAAGTTCCTCCGTTGGCCGTTTTAAATAAGTCAACTCCGCCCACAAAAACTACATCCCGGTTATTCGGGTCAACGGCTATTGATAAATCATACCAGGCCTGTGTTCGCGAAATGTCGGCAGCAGGAATACCTCCATCAGCATCAACGGGCTTGGTCAGCGAAACAAAAGTGCCACCTGCATTGGTAGATTTAAGAATGGCATTCACGGCTCTTGTTTTTTCGAGCATTACATATACATAGTTGCTGTCATTGGCAGCAAGTCCAAGTTCCATTCTGCCGGGCGATGCAACAGGAAGGGTTAACGGACTGTTCCAACTGGTGCCCGTTGTGGTAACAGATTTGTGAATACTTCCGTCCGAGCCAAGTGAGGTACCCATGGTGGCATACAAAATGCCATTGGGAGCCATTTCAATATCCCAGCAATTATTTGCAGTAGCTCCGGCTGTGCCTGCTCCAAGCACTTTTGCAAATGAGGTCCCTCCGGTAGCCGAACGGTATAACCCGTTTCGTGTAGCTACAAATAGTACTCCCGATGTGTTGCAGAAAATCTTATTACAATAATAAAAGTTGGAGTTGTTGGTAGCCGCTAATTGACTCCAGGTGGCTCCGCCATCGGTGCTTTTCCAAACACCCAGACCTCTTATCGCATCTATATTTGAATATCCTTCTCCTGTACAAAAATACATAGTGAGAGGGGCCGATGGATCTTGCGTGATTGATGTGATGGCAAGGTTTCCAAAAAGGTCATTCACCACAGTCCAGGCGGGTGATGCCGAAGTAATATCGGTAGTTTTCCATAATCCACCGCCTACGCTTCCAACCCATACGGTTTTCCCCGAGGCGTCATTCAAATCAACCCAAATTGCACGTGTTCGGCCCCCCTGATTATTTGGCCCGCGTTCGGTCCAGTTTACGAATGAAACTGCTGCGTTGGTTTTATATTTTCCCTGTTTGTTTAATTGTTCGTAAGCAATCAGCAATCGCTCGGCAGGAACAGTATTCGTTTTCGGATCTTTGGTTTTTTCAAATTCCTGTTGAAGTGCTTCAAGCGGATTGTCTCTTTCTTCTTCCTCTGATTCATTAAAAAGGTTTTCGGAAATGACAGTTTTGTGATTGTTTAAAGAATCATGTTTTACCAGCCAAAACAGACCGGAGAAAACTGTGGTGAAGAGAAGTAAGGAAAGATAAAAATCAATTCTTTTTTTCACTGTCAATTCGGTTGGTTAGGAGTTTATCCAATTGGCCCGGTCAGCAGGGCTAAACTGCCAAGGAGCCTGATTGTTTTCGATATTTGAAAACATACTGTTGAGCGATGCCGGAGCCGATGATTTTTCCATCACCAGATACCTGCGCATTTCTACAATTATCTCTACCGGATTTATATTTACAGGGCATGCCTGCACACAGGCGTTGCAGGTATTGCAGGCCCATAATTCCTCTTCACTTATATAACTATGCAAATTTTTACCGTCATCAAAATGTTCACCATGGGCATCAATATTATTTCCAACTTCCACCAATCGGTCGCGGGTGTCCATCATTATTTTTCGGGGCGAAAGTTTTTTGCCGGTAATATTTTGCGGGCACACCGATGTACAACGGCCACACTCGGTACAGGTGTAGGCATCCATCAGGTTCTTCCATGTAAGGTCTTTTACATCTTTTACTCCAAAACTCGATGGGGGAGTATAATCGGCAGGAGGCTGCATGGAAGGGTCCATCATCAATTTTACTTCGTTAGTTACCGATTCCATATTGGATAGTTTTCCTGCGGCATTAAGATTAGAGAAATAGGTGTTGGGGAAAGCCATGATAATATGAAAATGCTTGGAGTAGGGGAGGTAATTCATAAAAGCAAAAATGCCGATTATATGAAACCACCAGGCTAGATGCTCAAAACCAATAAGCGTTTCGGTTGAGAAATGCCCGTAAATGGGTGCAAAGAGCCAACTGCTTATCGGAAATGAACCGGCCTTAAAGTAATGCTCCACGCCCCGTTGTTGCAGGATAAAATCGGCCGCATTCATTTTAAGAAGCGCTCCCATCAGCACAATCTCGGTAATTAAAATAGCGGTGGCATCTTTTTGCGGAAATCCCCGCAGTTCACTGCTTTGAAAGCGATTTAGTTTAATTACATATCGCCTGAAAAGAAAAACAATACAGGCCACTAATACCGCAAATGCCAGAATTTCGAAAAACCCGATAGCCACATTATACACGGGACCCAAAAAAGATAAAACCCGGTGGGTACCAAAAAGTCCGTCAATTAAAATTTCCAGTACTTCAATATTTATGAGAATAAACCCGGCATACACCACAAAATGCAGTACAAAAGGTACCGGCCGCGCGGCCATTTTGGTCTGCCCAAATGCTACCCGAAGCATTGTTTTTAAACGTAAATCTTTGTTGTCGCTCAGGTCAATGTCTTTTCCCAGCAGTATATTTCTTCTGATTTTACGAAGGTTACGGACAAATAAATAAATGGCTGATGCAGTGAGGATGGAAAAAATAATCTGACTCATAAAGAAATTTTAACACGCATTATTGCAGGTATATAAATCAATTTATCTGCAAGTTAATGATTAGTTTTTGAATTTTCATAAAGAGGGGTTGCGCAAAACAAGGAAAACCTATACTTTTGCCGTCCCTTTATTTCGGTGCGGTAGCTCAGTTGGTAGAGCAAAGGACTGAAAATCCTTGTGTCGGGGGTTCGATTCCCTCCCACACCACAAAAGCCCGGAACGAATGTTTCGGGCTTTTCTTTTTCTGTCATAAAGTCGCTGGAAATCAATTCCAATTAGCAAGAGACAATAAGTGATGAAAGGTTAGAATAAGCAAAAGTGTACGCGCTGGTGTACGCTCAAATTTGCTTAGTTTTGAGGATGCTCTGAATATACTTTAATTACATTTTTACAAATTTTCCGGTGTTTGTATTACTACCTGAGGTCAGTTGATAAAAATATACTCCGCTACTCCATAGTGCTGTTTCTATCTTTGTCTTATCCTTTACAACAGTTTGATACACCACTTGTCCATTTACATCAGTAACCGTTAAGGTGTATTGTCCTGGTTCATGTAATTCAAAATAGAGTTCATCAGTAACCGGATTGGGGTAAACAGAATGCAACAAGTCAGGGATTTCTTTCTGTCCTGTTGCAAAAGGCCAGTAAAAATTACCTACACTGTCAAATTTAATAAGCATCATGTTATTCTGCCAATCGAACTCAAGGCGGTTAATTTTTGAAGTCAGTAAATACCCTCCATCTAAGGTTTTTAACATAGAGATATGACCTGATGCGTTCGCATATTTCAGTGGATTGCCAAATAGCGACAACAAATCATTTGTTACGGTAAATCGGTAATCTACCATATTGCTCACCGTATTGTATTTCACAAACTGAAGCATTTGGTCACTATTAGTGTAAACTATGAGCAGCGCCCCATCTGCCAGTGGGGCTATAAGGGGAGATGCTGCATAAATCAGGTATTGTGAGAATGTATAGAAACTCTGCCCTATGGTATCAAGTAAATACGTTGAGTTACCATCATCTTTAACAAGTTGAATATAGGTAATCCCGAAATTATCCTTATTCTCCTTCAGTGTCCACGTGATGTTTCCAAAACGTACCGTATCATGCTTCCATCGTTCAGGTGTAAAGGGTAAAGTAAGTAGGCTATCAGTTAAAAGAAAGGTAGCGCATGTATAAATACCACCAATGGTGGATGGTGAAATGTACTTAGAGGAATCGTATGACCCATTGGCATTAAGATGGACTATATAGTTATAATAATGGCTAGTATGTGTTCCCTCATAAACACAGCCCATTATCGTATAAGTCGAGTCAAACTGCTGAAAAGTTCCATAGGGTGTAAAAAATGTGGGAGGGAGACCATTACCACCGGTATAGCTAAAGGGTGCTATTTTGGTAAATATCTGTTGTGCAAATAGTGTTTGCACAAAGAAAAAGATCAAAATTGGACATATCAGCCGTTTCATTGCTCAAGTATGATTTTCTGGGTATTGAAGAATACTGTTCCGTTAATGGTTGTGGTGGTTTTTAGATAATAAATGCCACGAGCCAGTGGAAGAACATTCAGCTGACCATTGAGGTGTGTGGTATATGACGAAAAAACCAATCTCCCGTAAATATCGTACAATTCCACGAGAACTGATGCATCGCCTTTCAGATTTTTGTCAGAAAAACTAACCCCATACTCAATAACACGGTGAGCCGGATTCGGATGTGCGGTAAGATCAGCCGTTGGTTGTGGCTTCGGTGTTCGACCTATCTTCCCCGGGTTTACATCGCCATACAATCCATTACCATTGTAGGGGATATTCCACCAGCACACATTGTCACTAATCGAGGTGTCCTGATCAATACGGGGTGTTGCATTCGCATCGCTGAAATTGGTTGTCTGCTGGCTTAGATTCACATTGTACCGGTGTATTCTCTTGAGAAGTTGATAATGGAAGTACACAAAGCCATTTACTTTGAGCCCAGGCCCACGGTCAGGGTCATTGTAATAGAAATTACCTGGGAAGTTGTCTCTAAACAATTCTTCGGCCAACTTCAATGTTCTATTCTCACCTGTTTTTGGGGTCGCAAGCCAATATCCCAAATAATTATCCGATGTATCTCTCTCCAGACGTAAACTATCATTAAGACATGCTGCTTCAGCATAAAAAATCGGATATACTCGGGTAATGCTATCACTCGCATAAAAAATTTTATTCCGATGGCCAAACATCATAGTGTTGTAGGAAGTGAAGAGATTGTGCCACGGCATGTACTGTTGAATAGCGTCTTCGTAGCAATCATTATCAACCCCACTGATACTGTTTGATAAATCAGGACAGGTACAATGGGATACATAATCGGCCTGACAGCCATTCCCATTAAACAGCCAATGTTTTGATTGTCCTTTGGTATTGGGGAACCGTGTTGGATTTGCGTACACCATAAAAATGCGGGTAATTCGCTTCCGGTTAAGCAGTGAATCTGTTACTTCTTCAAGTTCAGAAGCCCGTTGTTGGATTAGTGGTTTTACTGCTGCATTAGCTCTCCAACATGAATCATATACATACCAATTGGGGCCGTCTCCCATTAATCTTCCAATATAATCATCCACAAAGCGAATGTTAAAATCATTTCTCGCAACCGTAAGCATTCTCTTTAGATATAGTTTGTGCCGTGTAAATAAAGTATCACACTTACTCGGGCCACCAATACTATCATGACTTCTCCAAAACTCGTCTTCCAATACAATTTGCCCTATCTTACCAACAAATTTATAGTTGTAAGTATGAATGGAGGATGTAAACGAGTTAAAATCTCCCGTTCTGAAAAAGATATTCTCTGCGGGAGGCGTATTGGGTAAGTCTCCTCCCACAATTCCTACATGGTTTATTCCATACTGAAGTTTTGCCTTTGCGATAAAGGCATACAGTTTTTCATTAAGGTAATCAATAAGATTTACATTCCCGGAACCAGTTGTAACGGAATAGCCGGAATTTATATCCTTACCTGTTTTAGCAAAGAGATAGGCACTGCCGTAGAAATACAAGTAGTTAAACCCATGCGTTTGGCAAAACGCCAACAATTCATTTTCCCGGTAGGGGTTACCGATAATGCCTTCATAAAACCCTGAATTACCTGTAATGTCTGATTCGGTGATAGTAGATCCGGTGCATTGCCTGCAAAAGTCAAATCCGTACATATCAAGAGTATCTTCATTAGTTGATCCAAGCATCTTATCAACATAGAGTATCCTCGGCATAGTACAATCATCTGCTGTTGGTGTTAATTGTTGTAGATCATTTACGCTAGCTATCACATCAGTTAATTGATATACATTTATTCGTGCTCCGTACATATTTCCACTTTCTGAGACACCAAAACTATTATTGTACCCAACAAGATAAATAAGTCCATTACGATGGAATAACCCGTTAGCGTAATCGGTTCCCGTACCACCCGCAAAGTCGTCTACAAGAAAATTACCAACTGAATCAGCAACCACAAAGTATAGATCACTACCACCCTCACCATAACTGGTGGTACTTCCGGCCATGAACAGTGCATTGCCAACACGGGTTATTGTATTGAATTCTTCATTACCAGTTCCGCCAAATGTCGTATGGCTGGTATATAATCCACTTGAATTTAGGTGAACGATAAGTGCATTTGTAACCATCCCGTTTGCGGTATATCCCGCCAACCAATAACCTCCATTTCTATCTAAAGAAAATGAATTAATATAACTAGAAAAGGTTTGTGCAAGTGTTTGATAGATTAATTGAGACCCGGTTGAATCGAGTTCAAGCAAAAATCCCTGAGGAGTACTACCTCCGTAATTAGTTCCAGTAATCACAATGTTCCCGTTGGTTTTTGAGATGACCGCTTTACCTTCCTGATTACCTAAACCTCCAAATGTTTTTGACCAAATCACATTTCCATTGGTACTGTCTGCCTTTATAACTAATATCTCTTTATTTGTTCCTCCGACATTGCTATACCCAACAAGAATAAAGGTTCCATCAATGCACTGTGCAATATCAAACACATACTCATCATCACTTCCTCCAAGGGCAACATCAAAGGATGCGTTGCCATTATTTTCTATTTTAATAAAGTAAGGGTCGTAACCACCTCCACCTTTGCTGTTGGTATAGCCACCCACAAACCAAGATGAGGCACCTTTTTGCCATACCGCACGACCTACATCGGTACTATTTCCTCCAACAGTATTTGTCCAAATAGTATCACCTATTGAATCTGTATAAACAAGGTATACGTTTTTGTTGCTCCCACCTAAAGTAATTGAGCCAGCCATAAAAACATTAAATGAAGGATCTACCTGAATATCGAATCCTTCTTCATCATCAGAGGTGCCATACCCTTGCTCAAAATATCCATACTGAGCAAATGCAAGGTTTGAAGATATAATCAAGAGGCTAATAAGAAAGGTTTTTACCATACGATTAATTCGTAATGGGTTTGGTTTTGTTGTTTTCATAAAATAGTCTGTGTTTATTGCATCAAAGATACAATGATTTTTAAGTAAATAACAATAGGGAAAACCCTCTATTTTATAGAGTGAAAACCCTCTTTCTGATTAATGTTTTCTTTGATATATTGAGATGGATTTATCGAAAATAGGTCAGAAAACAGCACATGTTTTCTAAATTCTGGACACTTTCTGGAGCACCCTACCAGATAAATCTGTACGCACTGGTGTACGTGAAAAATAAATATATTTTGATTTTCAGTAAGTTAAAAATGAAAATATAGTTCCTCCCACACCACAAAAGCCTCCACTACGTGGGGGCTTTTTTTATGGTGCTTTAAAAAGCACGAAAGGCTGTTTGCAATTCACGAATGGCCTTTGCCGCCTATAGGGTTCAAGTGATTATTTAAGGCTGATGAGTAATTTGCTTCTGTACCTACACCTATTTCCTCACGGCTGGTTTCCCTGCCGCGCATTTTCGTTAGTTTAGTTAAAGCAGTATATTCGTTTATGAAGCAGCAGGCAAATAGTAAGGTTATATGAAGAGGGATACAGCGATAGCCAAAGGCTATTGTGATAACATACACTCGCGGCACGCGAGCGAAGGCGGGGAATTAGTTGATTGTAATTTTAAAGTGATTTTTATAGTTTCATAAACCTTCCACCACTTACTTTTCCATCTCTTCTTAATTGGTAAAAATAAATTCCTTTTGCCCATTTGGCGGTGGGGATATTTGTTCCCTCATTAAAAATGGCTTCATACGTAACCTGTCCATTCATATTGGTAATAGTTATTGCGTATATCCCTGGCTCATTTACCTTCACTGAAAGGTAATCATAAACAGGATTTGGATATACAGAATGTATAATAGTGGGAGTTTCTTTTTGTCCTGTAGCAAAAGGCCAGTAAAAATTACCTACGCTGTCGAATTTCATAAGCATTGTTGAGTGGTTGTATGGGCCATTTTCCTTATCAATCACTAACAACACCCCATCATCATTTGTTCTTATCAATTCGTATGCATGAAATTCATCACCCCATATACCAAATGCAGTATTTGTTGCAGTATTGTTTACCACAAATGAATACTCTACAGCATCATTTCTGAATTTAACGAGTTTAATATCGTATCGGGATTCAGGTACCACCACTAATATACCTCCATCAGTCAGCTCTTTCACACCCGAACCAGATTTTGAATTAATTGAGTACGAAACAGAGTCTCGTTTCTCAAATTTGAAAGAACTGCTTAATGTAATTAATGAGTATGTACACCATGAATTTAACAACACTTGATCATAAATACACTTTTCACGAACTAAAACGGCAAACTTACCATTGTTGAGGCGTTCATACGAAAGAACCGAACCTGCGATTCCTGTGGCTGAGTCACTTTTTCTTGATATTTCATTAAGAAACTTATCCATTAGAACCCAATGGTTAGACTCGCGTGCAACATAATATCCTCCTTGAATTTGTTTAATCTGAGAGTAGTTTTTACCAGTAATGCTCCATAAAGAATCCCCGCTGGAATTAAATATCACGAATGAATTTCCTTTAAAAATGCCAAATGAATCACCTCTGATTGCCTCCGGAGTACCGAGGAGGTCAATATACCCCAATTGCCACTGCGGGCTACCGTTAGCATCAGTTTTCGAAATTGTTTGAAACTCCTGGCAATATTCAGATGCCTGAGAATATAAAAAATAGTTTCTTTTAATACCTCTGAGCTGACCAAAGCCATGCCCCAAATAACAGTCATTTGTTTTCAGTAAGGATCCAGAGTCGAGCGTTCCATTTTTCGATATATATACGATACCATTAACATATTTGGTTGATATATTTTGCTTATATGCGGCAAATAATCTGTAGCTTGAATCAGGCATTTGTATTATAGTTCTTGGTGCGCTATAAAATGGCGGTTGTCCTTGGTTGGTAAATCCAATAATAAATGTTGTAAATGTTCCTTGCGCAAACGCAATGAAAGCAGAAATGAAGAAGAAAAATGTAATCCCTAACTTTTTCAAAATTATTTTCTTATAAATATAATCTTATTTGTAGTATTTGATCCAGTAGGTGTGAAAACAACAACCCGCAGATAATAGAACCCTGTAGGAAGGTTTTCAGTATTTATCTGGCCCTTTGAATTAAAACTCTCACCTCGGTAGCAACTTCTACCAAGCGCATCAATCAGTTCAATAGTGTAGGTATTGCTACCTGTATTATTTTCTGTTGTTGTAACTTCATAGTTCAATTCAGCATTTGTTGGATTAGGATATGCTGTAATATCAACAAGGGACTTTGGTGATTTTCTTTCTACTTTACCTGGGTTCAAAACCCCAAATTGCCCCTGACCATTCTCGGGGATGTTAAACCAACATGGGTTACTACTAAAGGTGTCATTTTGAGTAATGCGTCCGGATGGGTTGTTGTCACTGAAATTATTAGTGAAATTATTGGAAATGTTCAACGCTCCAACAATGTCATATAACTGATAAGTAAAATAGGTAAATCCATTGAGTTTTAAATTAGGGCCTTTGTTGGTGTGGGTATAATAGGTATTCTGCGAAAATGTGGTTGTGAAAAGCTGTTCAGCTCTAGCAAGTGATCTCTGTTCACTAGTATTATTTGGATCAATAATTCCCAACCAAAACCCAAGGTTGTTATCATCCATAGTAGCAGGTTTCCGTGTCAACCTATTATCAAGGCAAGCCGCCATCCCATAAAATATGGGGTACACATTAGTTTGTTTGTTGTTTGGCCTGTGTCCAAATAGCATTGTTCTGTATGAATAATCATCACGATGCCATGGAATGTAAGGTGTTTCTCTACCCCAAATAACATAATTTGTATTTGAATCTCCGCAATGGTTTTCATCTTCTACAAATGGCCATCTGGTATTTAAGTCATAAACAAGAAAGAACCTTGAAAGATATTTTCGGTTATACAGAGTGTCCTTAATAAGATCCAATTCGAGAGCTCGCGCATATTCAATACTATCCCTGTTGGACATGAATCTTTCATCACTATAGTAAAGCTTTCCAATATAGTCATCTACATGTCGGATATTCCAGTCATTCTTGTATAATGCTAACATCCGTTTCAAGTAATTTTTATGATTCAAATAATTTGCTTGAAATTCTGCGGCCCGATTTTGGGTAGTGGATGAATATGTGTTCCAAAACTCATCTTCTAACACAACCTGTTTCAATTTACCGGCAAATGAATAGTTGTAATAATTGAATGTGTTAGCAAATTGATTATAGTTTGATGCATTAAAATAGATGGTGTAATTGTTTGTTGAGTCAATAAAAACTGATCCAGCTAAACCTACATAATCAATATAATAGTTCTTGTATGCATTCGTTAGAAACATATACAATCGCTCTCTCATATATGTGTTGAGGTTTTTGCTTCCTCCGCCTGTTAAATTAACAGTATAGTTATTGTTAATAGATATACCAGTATTCCAAAATAGGTATGCACTGTGATAAAAGTATAGTTGATTAAATCCATGAGTAAGGCAAAAGTTCAATAATCTTGTCTCTCTAACTGTATTGCCAATTATACCTTTATAAGTTGCTGTATCTTCAAGCTCAGATTGATTAATAGTAAAATCATTGCTTGCACACCACTTACAAATCCGATATCCAATTGTATTAACTAAGCTACTATCTCCAAACATATTCTCAACATAGAGTACTCGTGGCATAGTGCAATCTTCCTCAATGGGAGTTAAGCTTGAATTGTCATTTGTGCTTGCAATCACATCAGCAAGTTCATACACATTCATCCGTGTTGCGTAAAGATTCCCACTTTCCGACACACCAAAACTGCTATTATATCCTACGATATAAACCAGACCATTTCGATGAAATAAGCCATTGGCGTAATCATTTGAGGTTCCACCTGCATATTCGTCAAAGAGAAAGTTTCCAACCGAGTCGGTGGCAACAAAATAGAGGTCAGTTCCTCCTTCTCCATAGCTTGTAGTACTCCCGGCCATAAAAAGTGTATTTCCTACACGAGTGATACAAGTAAATTCTTCATTTCCTGTGCTACCGAATGAACTGTGGTTAGTATATACTCCACTCGAATTTACATGAGCAATGAGGGCATTCGTTACAGCACCATTGGCAGTGTATCCGGCTAACCAGTACCCCCCATTTTTATCTATTGCAATCGCATTTGCATAACTTGAAAAGGTTTGATTAAGGGTCTGATATGTTATTTGGGTGCCGGTAGAATCAAGTTCGAAAAGGAATGCATGATTAATCCCCCCGCTATAATCGGTTCCAGTAATCACAATATTGCCATCGCTTTTTGTGATAAGAGCTCGTCCTTCCTGATTCCCGAGACCACCAAAAGTTTTTGTCCATATAGCATTTCCATTACTACTATCAACCTTTATTACCAGTATATCTTTATTTGTCCCTCCAATATTGCTGTATCCGACTAAGATAAATGTTCCATCAATTGCTTGTGCAATGTCAAAAACATATTCATCATCACTTCCTCCAAGAGCTACATCAAAAGCGGGATTCCCATTGCTCTCTAATTTAATAAAGTAAGGGTCATACCCACCACCACCTTTACTATTCGTATATCCACCCACAAACCATGATGATCCGTTTCTTTGCCATACAGAGCGACCTACGTCATTGTAATCACCACCAATCGTTTTAGTCCAAACTGTATCACCAATTGAGTCCGTATAGACGATATATACATCTTTGTTTCCGGGGCCTTGTGTAAGGGAACCTGCCATAAAAACTTGATATGATGCATTGACTTGAATGTCGAATCCTTCTTCGTCATTGGTTGTACCATACCCTTGCTCAAAATATCCATATTGAGCAAATGCAAGGTTTGAAGAGATAATTAGGAGGCTAATAAGAAAGGTTTTTACCATACGATTAATTCGTAATGGGTTTGGTTTTGTTGTTTTCATAAAATAGTCTGTGTTTATTGCATCAAAGATATAATGATTTTTAAGTAAATAACAATAGGGAAAACCCTCTATTTTATAGAGTGAAAACCCTCTTTCTGATTAATGTTTTCTTTGATATATTGAGATGGATTTATCGAAAATAGGTCAGAAAACAGCACATGTTTTCTAAATTCTGGACACTTTCTGGAGCACCCTACCAGATAAATCTGTACGCACTGGTGTACGTGAAAAATAAATATATTTTGATTTTCAGTAAGTTAAGAATGAAAATATAGTTCCTCCCACACCACAAAAGCCTCCACTACGTGGGGGCTTTTTTTATGGTGCTTTAAAAAACACGAAAGGCCGTTCGCAATTCACGAACGGTCTTTTGGTTGTTTTGCGTCCTTGAGCAAAATCACGGAAATACTTTATAAATATCTTTTCGGTGAATGACTCTGGCAAAAATGACCTTCTGATTTTCGTAGAAAAGGCCAACTCTGTAATCACCGAGCCGCACCCGATATGCAGATTTGTGACCTGTGAGTTTTTTGATGTGAGAAATATTATTTAAATTATCATCTGACTCTATTTGACGAATTAATTTTGCCAGATTTGACTTGACAGATTTAACAGTAATTTGATCTATATCCTTCGAAAATTTGCTGAGAAACTCGACCTGCATTACTATTTAAGTTTTTGCATAATCGAACTTTTGCTCACCTTTTTTTTCTTATCAACAGCCTTTAGCATTTTGGATAAACCCATATCTTCCAACTGTTCTTCAGTCATGGTTGCTGAAGAAATGCCAAGCTTTTTCAGCAGGTCATTTATAAACTTAAATTCATCCTGATTTTTGGGTGTAATAACCATTGCTTTCATAAAACAAAGATAAATTTTTTTTGCTGTTTGGCTCAACTTAATTTCCTTTCCCCCAGTAGCTGGCCTCCCGACTAAAACAAAAAACACAAAAGGCCGTTCGCAATTAACGAACGGCCTTTTGGCTGTTATAGCGTTGCGTTAAATTATTTCACACTATCCATATGGCAAATCAGGTCAACCAGTTTGTTGCTGTATCCCCACTCGTTATCATACCAGCTTACTACTTTTACAAAATGCGGATTCAACGAAATTCCGGCATCGGCATCAAAAATAGAGGTGCGTGAATCTCCCAAAAAGTCGTTTGATACCACTGCATCCTCGGTATATCCTAAAATACCTTTCAATTCCCCTTCCGATGCTTTTTTCATGGCAGCTTTAATATCATCATAGCTGGCAGGTTTTTCTAAGCGGCAGGTTAAATCAACTACTGATACATTTGGAGTGGGAACACGGAAACTCATTCCGGTTAATTTTCCTTTAAGTTCAGGAATCACCAACCCAACAGCTTTGGCAGCACCTGTTGAAGAAGGAATAATATTTTGGTATGCTCCGCGACCACCGCGCCAGTCTTTTACCGATGGGCCGTCAACCGTTTTTTGAGTAGCTGTTACCGCATGAACGGTAGTCATTAATCCTTCGGTAATGGTAAAATTATCGTGCAGCACTTTAGCCACCGGGGCCAGGCAATTGGTAGTACATGATGCATTAGAAACCACGCTCATGTCGGCAGTGTATTTTAAATGGTTAACACCCATTACAAAGGTAGGGGTATCGTCTTTGGCAGGAGCACTCATAATTACTCGTTTGGCACCTGCTTTAATATGGCCTTCGGCTTTGGCTTTTTCTAAAAATAATCCGGTTGACTCTACTACGTATTCGGCTCCGATCTCATTCCATTTTAAATTAGCCGGATCTTTTTCTGCTGTTACACGTATTTTTTTACCGTTTACTACCAGCATGCCTCCGTCAATTGAAACTTCTCCTTTAAATATTCCGTGAGTTGAATCGTACTTAAGCATATACGCCATGTAATCTACATCAATCAGGTCGTTGATGCCTACAATTTCAACTTTAGGGTTGTTGATGGCAGCCCTGAAAACCAGTCTTCCGATTCGGCCGAAGCCATTAATACCTACTTTCATGATTCGTTATTGGGTTTATTAATTTGTCAAAAAATTGAGGTGCGAAATTAGCCAGTGCGGGGTTTTAAACCAAATAATTAAGCTATAAATGAAGGAGTCTTCTGATTAAAACTCCTTCCCTGCGAAGCAAACACGAGGAATAATTTCTACAGATTTTAAAAATGAGCCCTATATATTGACTGAATATGAAAGGGTTGTTGAAAAACATGGAGTCTTGTAAAGAAAAAAATGAAAAAGGTATTGACAGAAAACCTATTAAAAGTATCTTTGCAGCCCCGAAAGGCAAACCGGCCCGTTCGTCTATCGGTTAGGACATCAGGTTTTCATCCTGGAAAGAGGGGTTCGATTCCCCTACGGGCTACCAAAAGGCCGCTTTAAGCGGCCTTTTTTTATTGCTACATCAAATTAGTGTCCATCTTCAGCAAATGGCCATCAGCATTAGCGAAATCAGCGGGTGATTTACCTGCCATATAATTGAAAAACCGGACATGCTCATTCGTCCCTGTTAAAAGTAGGTGTATTGAAATTTTCCATGATACTATTCCTGATTGCGGAACACAGTTTGTTAAGTGTGCCGCTGAAATTGAAAAATATGCAAACATTACTGTATAGCTACGTGTTGTACTTTTCTAAGCCGATAATGCTTTTATGAAATCATTCCGAAAACTAATTTTATTGCTCTCTCCCTTAAAAGATGATATAAAACGAATTTATTTTCTTGCCATCGCACAGGCGTTGTTTTATATATCTGTTCCGTTGGGAATTCAGGCTATAGTTACCTATACCATGGCCGGTAAAATATCGGCTTCGTTAATTCTTTTAGGAACCCTCACCATCATTGCCGTAATCTTTATCGGCCTGTTTCAGCTTTGGCAAATGAGGGTGAATGAAACGGTTCAGCAAAAGCTGCTGGCTTATTTCGGAATCAAATTTTCAGAGAAAATAACCCGCTTACATCCCAATCTTTACCTCACATCCTACCTTCCGGGTAAAATAAATCACTTCTTTGATGTACTTACACTTCAAAAGGGATTGTCGAAAATTCTGCTCGATGTATCTTTTTCTATCATCAGCATTGCTTTTGGTCTGCTCATCCTGTCGGCCTACACTTCCTTTTTCATGATATTTACAGTGGCAACAGCGCTTGCCTTCTACTATATCGTCAAGGTATACGGTAATAAATCAATTGAAACAAGCTGGAATGAATCAACAAAAAAATATTTGTTTGTTGACTGGCTTCAAAAACTTTTCAGCGGATTGAAAAATAATGATCCGCAATTCACTAATGATTTCATTATCGAGCAAACGAATGAATCGTTGCTTCAATATATTACCGATAAAAATAAACACTTTCAGAATTTAGATATCCAGTACCGGAGTATTTTGGGGTTCAAGGTGTTTTTTACCGCAGTTACACTCTTTCTGGGTATCTGGCTGGTGCAGGCAGGCTACTTAAATATCGGACAGTTTGTGGCATCAGAAATTCTGGTAATTTTAATAATCAATTCGGTAGAAAAGCTTGTGATCAGTTTAAAAACCGTTTACGATGTTTTTACCGCTACCGAAAAATTGTTTATGGTTCTTGAGCTCGAAAATGAATCAAATCCGGCAATGGAAACGAGGTTTAAACATACACTGGAGCAAATTTCACAACGAATCTATTCACAAACCTATTCTACCAATACCAAACGGCTGA
Source organism: Bacteroidia bacterium (assembly GCA_019695215.1). Taxonomy (GTDB): domain Bacteria; phylum Bacteroidota; class Bacteroidia; order UKL13-3; family UKL13-3; genus JAGPCK01. The sequence continues at coordinate 77,388 of JAIBAK010000008.1, forward strand.
TTTATTCTTTTTGTGCGGTTATTTTAATCACCCTTTTTATGCCCTGGAACCAGACTATTTACAGCGAAGGGGTAGTGAGTAACTTAAATCCTGCCAATAAACCTCAGGTGATCTCTTCCAGAATATCGGGAAGAATAGAAAGGTGGTATGTAAGAGAGGGGCAGGCTGTTAAAAAGAATGATACTATTGCATTTATTTCTGAAGTAAAAGAAGAATACATTGACCCGCAACTGGTTGAAAGAACCCAATCACAGGTTAATTCAAAAGAATCTTCTATTTATTCTTATGAAAGTAAAATTAACTCTATCAATACCCAAATTGACGCGATCAACGCTGCGTTAATTTTAAAACTGGAACAAGGCAGAATTAAATTACAGCAGGCCAGGGTAAGGGTACATGCCGACAGCGTGGAATTTGCCGCTGTAGCGGCTAATTATAAAATTACGGAAGAACAGTTTAAACGGTATGAAGGATTGCTGGCTGAGGGTGTAATTTCAAAAACAGATCTGGAAAACAGAAAAGCAAAAGTTCAGGAGAGTTTGTCGAAAAGGACAATTGCTGAAAATAAATTCATCAACAGCAAAAATGAACTGGTAAATATCGCCATCGAACTAAATTCCATCAAGCAGGAGTATAACGAGAAGTTAATGAAAGCGGAGTCCGATAAATTTTCATCTTTATCTGCCCTGTACGAGGCCGAGGCTGAATTATCAAAAATGCAAAATAAACTCAGCAATTACGGAATTCGAAATTCGTTTTATTACCTCACCGCTCCGCAGGATGGGTATATTACCAAATCGTATGTGCAGGGCGTGGGCGATATTGTTAAAGACGGTGCACCTTTAGTAAGTTTTGTGCCTAACAGTGATGACCTGTCAATAGAACTTTACATTGAGCCCATGGACTTGCCTTTGGTTCATAAAGACATGAACATTCAGTTAACTTTTGACGGTTGGCCGGCATTTGTATTTTCAGGCTGGCCGGGGGTTAGTTTTGGAACGTATCAGGCAAAAGTTGTCGCCATTGATCAGGGGATTTCTGAAAATGGAAAATTCAGAATTCTGGCACAAAAAGGTAAACAGAACTGGCCTTTTTCCATTCGCGTTGGCTCGGGGGTAAAAGGTTTTGTATTGCTTAATAAGGTTCCGGTGATTTATGAACTATGGCGAAAAATTAACGGGTTTCCTCCTGAATTTTACAAACAAGAACCAAACAAGAATCAAAATGAAAAGGGCACTAAGTAATATTTGTTTTTTCTTGTTTCTTTTTCCTGCATCTCCGTTGTTAAAGGCTCAGGATACTTTAAGCTACAACGCCTTTATAAAAAACATTCATAATCATCATCCGCTGGTTTTACGCGCAAAAAATATCCGTCTCTCAGGTGATTTTGTCTATCAATCTGCCAAAGGTGGTTTTGATCCGGTGCTGTCAGGTAGTTATAATGAAAAATATTTCGATACTAAAAACTATTACTCCATCCTTAATGCTTCCATTAAACAACCTCTGTATACTTCACAATATGTAGTTGCCGGTTACGATTATGCACAAGGGGCATTTGTTGACCCCGAAACGCAAACAACCCGAAACGGAATGCCATTTCTTGGAGTGGAGGCCGCCCTGCTGCAGGGGTTAACTTTTGATAAACGAAGAGCCGACCTGCTTAAGGCAAAAAGTTATAAGAATTACTACGAGGCCGAGCAAAATGTGCTTTTAAACGAATTATTATACAACGCATCATTGCACTATTTTGAATGGATTTTTTCAATAAAGGAGTTAAATCTTTATGATCATTTCACCTTTTTAGCCGAGCAAAGGTTCAAGGCCATCAGTGCCCTTTCGAAAATTGGAGAACTGGCTTCGGTTGATTCTGTGGAGGCCGCTATTTTGTTTCATAGTCGCTCGCTCGATATGCAATCGGTTAAAATCAATAACCAGAAAACAAAAACAAATTTACTTACCTTTAACTGGGTTGGGACAACTCAGCCTTCCATATCATCCGTTGATTTATTTCCTGCCGATAGTCTGGAGATTTACTATGAAAAATCGAGGTTGCTTTTTAATTCCTTTTTGAACGATACCGCCTCAGTCAACCCCTATATCCGAAAGTATCAGTCCCTGCAATCCATTTTAGATATCGAAAAAAGATACAGAGCCGAACTTATCAAACCTAAATTAGATGTGAAGTATAATTTTCTTGCAAATACCGCTTCCGGTTTCAATTCATCTTTTAACACAAATAATTACCGAATGGGGGTTACGTTTTCGCTTCCGGTATTTCTTCGCACTTCGGTTAATGAGTATAAAATTTCAAAACTAAATGCGCAAAACAATCAGTTTGAACTAAACAACCGAACCAACGAAATTCAGTTTAAAGAAAAAGTAATCTGGCAAAACATGGCCGTGCTCAATGAGCAGTTGTTTAATTCAGAAAAGAATGTGAAGTATAGTAAATTGCTGTTGCAGGCCGAGCAAAAAAAGTTTGATCACGGAGAAAGTTCCCTGTTTTTATTGAATACGCGGGAGTCAAAATTGCTGGAGGCCGAATTGAAACTTGCCGAGTACCGGCTAAAGTTTATTAAAAACGTGCTGGAGCTGGTATATTTAAGAGGCGGGTTGAACTATAATTTATAACGTTAATTCATTTTTGCTATATCCGGTTCTTTTTTCGGAAGTCCTACAAAAAAGGAAGCCCCTTCTCCCTGTTTGCTTTTAACCCAAACCTCTGCACCAATTCTGTCGGCAAGCGACTTTACAATAAAAAGTCCGAAGCCGGTTGAGTTTTCTCCTCCGGTTGGTTTATTCAGCAGCACTTTCATTTTTGTGAACAAACTTTTCTGGTCATGTTCCGCTATGCCGGGCCCGTTGTCATGAATTTCAAAGATACACCGCTCATCATCATCCATTAAATTCAGCGTTATTTCTCCGCCTGCCGGTGTGTACTTTATGGCGTTCGAAATAAGGTTTGACAGTATTTGCCTCAGGCATTGCAAATCGGTATTTACCGATAGCTGATTAAGTGCAATATTTTCTTTGAGCAAAATATTTTTTTCTTTCGCCAGCGGGGTAAAGTTCTTTACTTTATTATGCAAAAGCTCCTGCAGGTTTACCGGTTCAATTTTTAAATGGTAATCTACAATATCCGATTTCTCTAATGAAAGAAATTTGATAATCATTTCAAGACTTTCTTTGCTGGTATCCCTCACAATTTCCATAAACTGTTTCTGTTCTTCAGGGCTTATGTCCTTGTCTTGTAAAATAAGCTGCGAAAGCATGTTCACACGGGAAAGCGGACTTTTCAAATCATGAGCCACTAAACGGATGAGTTCATTTTTTTCTTCATTCAATTTTCTCAGTTCCCTGTTTTTTAAATCAAGCAGTGTAATGGTTTGTTTTCTTTTGCGAAGGAAATAAACCGCTGATAACAGCAATACGGCCACTAAACAGGCAATAATGGCGAAGAAATACTTTTGCTGTTTAAGCTGCTCTACATGGGCATCCATTTTTCTAAGATCGTACGACTGCTGCAAATCGGCTACCTGTACCGAAATACTTTCTTTGTAAACTGAATCGCGGAGCAGATTGTAACTTTTTGAGTAAGCCAGAGCCTTTTCGTAATTCCCCCACTCGCCATAAAGGTCGGCATACAACTTATAAATATCGAGCAACTCACTTTTAAATTTCCCTTTTCGTATTATCTGCTCGGCACTATCGGCATACAGTAATGCCTGTTCAAAGTGTTGAGTTTTAAAGTGGAAAAGTGCCAATAAATTAAACCACTCGCACTGTTGTTTTTTGTCCGGATTTATCTGTGCAATCAGCGCAGCTGCCTGCGGAAGATATACCCAAGCGGAATCAGGATTTCCTTTCAGGATATATACTTCCGAAATATTGCGAAGGTTTACGCAAAGAAATTTCAGGTTCCCGTATTTTTGATTAATTTCTTTTGCCTTAAAATAGTAATGCAGCGATGAATCCCATTGCTGCTCTTCAATAAATACATTGCCTATATTATTCAGGGTTGAGGAGATATCCTTTTCTTTCCCGTTTTTTAACTTAATGGCAAGCGACCGCTGAAAATAATCAAGCGCCAGATTTTTATTTTTTTGCAGTTTGTACACAATGCCAATATTGTTGTAAGCCGCCCCGGTTGATTTCGGATCGTTAAGCTTTTCTGCCATCTGCAGGTATTTATGGTACCACAAAAGCGCGGTGTAATAATTCCCGATATCCTTGTTATAAATGCCCTGGTTATTGTAGTACGATGCAAGCCCTTTTTCATACCCCGTTTTGGTACACAGTTCTTCGGCAAGTTTTCCGTAATAAAGGGCACTGTCTACGTTTTCGTCAAGGTAAGTTTTAAAAAGTTCGTTGTACAAATCGGCTTTTTCTTTGTCGCTCAGCAAATGCTCTTTTTGCTTTACCAGCAGCAAACTGTCAGGAAGGCCCGCGTGAAGGAAAAACGGCCAAAGTATAAGTAGGAAAAGGAATGTTTTAAGCATGCTTGGTGTGATAAAGTTAGAAAAAATTATATAAAACGCAAACTTTAGGTTTAATTTACGATTTTATTTACCCGCATGAAATCAATAGAAACATATTCCGATTACCTCGAGGTATACCAAAAAAGTGTGTCGCAGCCTGAAGTTTTCTGGGCCGAAACAGCTGCTGAATTTAGCTGGATTAAACCATGGGATAAGGTGCTCGACTGGAATTTTAATACTCCTGAAGTTTCCTGGTTCACCGGTGCCGAACTTAATATTACTCAAAATTGCCTCGACAGGCATTTAAGTGAGTATGGAGAAAAGCTTGCAGTTATCTGGGAGCCAAATGACCCTGCCGAACCTGTTCGTAAAATTACCTATGCCCGGCTGCACGAACTGGTATGCCGGTTTGCCAACGTACTGGTAGCAAACGGAACTAAAAAGGGCGACCGCATTTGCATATATATGCCAATGGTTCCCGAAGCAATGGTGGCCATGCTGGCATGCGCCCGCGTAGGAGCGGTTCACTCGGTGGTGTTTGCAGGTTTTTCGGCACAATCAATTTCCGACCGCATTAACGACAGCGGATGCAACATGATTATTACTGCCGATGGAACTATGCGCGGGGATAAAAAAATAAACCTTAAAGAAATTGTTGACGATGCCTTACAGGTATGTCCCACCATTAAGCACTGCATTGTTTTTAAAAACCGCGGGTGGAATATTGAAATGAAAGCAGGTCGCGATACCTGGTGGCATAGTGAAATGCATAAAGTAAATGCCGTGCACACGGCCGAGGTAATGAAACCCGAGGATCCTCTTTTTATCCTCTACACTTCGGGTTCGACCGGTAAACCCAAAGGCGTTTTGCATACCTGTTGCGGGTATATGGTGCAAACCGGTTTTTCTTTTAAAACAGTATTTAATTACAAACCACATCAGATTTTTTGGTGCACGGCCGATGTGGGCTGGGTTACAGGGCATAGTTACATCGTTTACGGTCCGTTGTTAAATGCGGCCACACAGGTAATGTTTGAGGGTATTCCAACTTTTCCTGATGCAGGTCGTTTTTGGGATGTGGTAGATAAGCACGAGGTTAATATTTTTTATACGGCACCCACTGCCATTCGCAGTTTAATGGCTTATGGCGATAAATACCTCGAAGATAAAAAACTTACTTCACTCGAAGTGCTTGGCTCGGTGGGAGAGCCTATCAATGAAGAAGCATGGTATTGGTATCACGATAAAGTAGGCAGAGAGCACTGTGCCATTGTTGATACCTGGTGGCAAACCGAAACGGGTTCGGTACTTATGACTCCCATAGCGGGCCTGGGCGTGGCTAAACCTGGATATGCGATGTATCCCATGCCGGGAGTGCAGCCGGTGCTGGTAAATGAAAAAGGAGAAGAAATCACAGGCAATGGGGTTGAGGGAAATCTTTGTATAAAATTCCCGTGGCCAAGTATGGCACGCACAGTTTTTGGCGATCATGAGCGTTTCAGGCAAACTTATTTCAGTACTTATCCCGGCCTATATTTTACAGGTGACGGATGCAAGCGAGATGAAGAAGGTTTTTATCGCATTACAGGCAGGGTAGATGACGTGATTAATGTATCGGGTCACCGCATAGGAACGGGAGAGGTGGAAGACGCCATTAACGATCATGAATGCGTAGTTGAAAGTGCCGTAGTCGGTTTTCCGCACGATATTAAAGGACAGGGATTGTATGCTTACGTTATTTGCGACAAACCAATAACTGACTTGGTTAAGTTACAACAGGAAATAAAACAACTGGTAAATGACCGGATAGGCCCCTTTGCCCGACCCGATAAAATTCAACTGGTACGTGCGCTTCCCAAAACCCGCTCCGGAAAAATTATGCGCAGAATTTTGCGCAAAATTGCCGAAGGCGAAACATCAAATTTGGGTGATACCACTACCTTGCTCGACCCGGCCGTGGTTGAGGATATAAAGAGCGGAGTACAGTAGAAAAACCCGTATTTTTGCAGCCCTCACGATAAATAATAATTGAATAACATATATGCGTACAGCTGAAATTCACACCAATAAAGGTGTAATGAAAGTAGAGTTCTTTGAGCAGGATGCTCCCGGAACCGTGGAAAATTTTTGTAAACTGGCTCAAAGTGGTTTTTACAACGGGGTAAGTTTTCACCGGGTTATTCCTGATTTTGTAATTCAGGGCGGAGACCCCACCGGAACCGGAGCAGGCGGACCGGGTTACTCCATTAAATGTGAACTAACCGGAGGAAATCAATACCACGACCGGGGCGTTTTGTCAATGGCTCACAGGGGACGTGATACCGGAGGCTCCCAGTTTTTTATTTGCCACAACAGGCAAAACACCCAACACCTCGACCGCAACCATACCTGTTTTGGAAAAGTGATTGACGGACTTGATGTAATTGAGCAAATTCGTCAGGGTGATGTAATGGAAAAAGTGGTAATTCACGAATCCTGATTAAACTGATTCATGGGTAAATACGGCAAGTGGATAGGCGGGGGACTCGGTTTTGTGCTGGGCGGTCCTATCGGAGTGGTTTTGGGTTTTGCCATCGGTTCTATGTTTGATCATGCTACCATGCCACCAATGCCTGGGGATGAATCATCCGAAAACACCTCTCAGGTTTCATCGGGCGATTTCAGTATTAGTTTACTGGTGCTTTGTGCAGCTATTATGCGGGCCGATGGCAAGGTGGTGGTAGGCGAACTTGATTTTGTAAAAGAGTTTTTTAAACAACACTACGGTGTTGAACGCACCCGGCAGTATATGGCCATGCTGCGCGAAATGCTCAAACAGGATTTTTCGGTAAGGCAGGTATGTATTCAGATTCGCCAGCATGTTGACCATGCATCGCGGTTGCAGTTGCTTCATTTGTTATATGGAGTAGCCAATGCCGATGGCAGCATTGACAAACGGGAGCTCGAAGAAATTGAACGCATTGCTTCATATCTTGGTATTTCCGAAGGCGATTCACACTCCCTGCGCGCCATGTATTATCAGGACACTCGCCACGCATACGATATTTTGGAAATAACACGGGAAGCAAGTGATGAGGAAGTGAAAAAAGCTTACCGCAAACTTGCTGTTAAACATCACCCCGATAAGGTAGCTCATTTGGGCGAGGAAATACAAAAAAGCGCTAAAGAAAAGTTTCAGAAACTTCAGGATGCCTACGAAAAAATTAAAAAAGAAAGGGGAATTAACTGATGAAACCGCTTATTGTTTCACTGTTACTGGCAGCCTCAATGGCAGCGGGTGCACAAACCTGCACTAAGGAAACATTCAGCAGCGTAAGCGACCGGATTGTGGCCGAAGGATACACTATTGTTGAGCATAAAACTTCCGCTTCGGTTCCTGTTCAGGGTGCGCAGAGTTATGTTTTTTATGTAGAGCCGGGCAACGAATATGTTTTTGTGATTACCTCTCTTCAGGATATAACCAAAGGAGAGTTTATCGGAGTCAATATATCCGACAGTTCGGGTAAAATTACCTCCCGATTAGTAAACGATAAATACGCAGAAGTACATTTTACCCCGCGAAGAGCCGAATACATAACCATTGAAACATGGTTCAGAAGCAACGATAAAAACCGCGATCGTTTTTGTTTATATCATTTGTTTGCCGGGCGCAAACTTGAACCTGATGGCCGGTAAAAATCAATACACACTTGAGGTGCTGCGCCTGTTTTCGCGCAAAGGGCAGCAGCAGTTGACTAAGCGCAAAAAATGGTTTGAACAGTTAAAACAAAAAGATACCGGAGAGGTTGACCGTTTTTTTCACTCCCGGCACGAGGAAGTGTTTGCTCAATTCGATTGTCTTCAGTGTGCCAACTGTTGTAAAACCATAAGCCCGATTATTACACAAAAAGATATGGAGCGATTAGCTAAGCAGTTAAAAATTTCCGTATCGGTTTTTTTACAGCAATACCTTTTTATGGATGAAGACGGAGACTTTGTTTTTAAACAAACGCCCTGTCCGTTTTTAGGTGCCGACAATTACTGTTCGGTTTATAACAGCCGGCCCGATGCCTGCCGCGAATACCCGCATACCAACCGCAGAAAAATGAAGCAGATTCTCGACCTCACGTACCTGAACAGCCTCACTTGCCCCGCTGTTTGGAAAATGGTGGAGCGGTTTGACCGGTAAGGAAAAATTCCAATAAAAACTACTGTACTACTAATCTGAAATTTTCAGATACCAATTGATTGTTTAGCCGGCACAGGTAAGTTCCGGCTGCAAGATATCCGGTGGCATCAACCACAAATGTTTCAGATGCACTGGTTATGATACGCTGGTAAACACATTGCCCCGTAAGAGTATAAATAGTTATTTCAATCGGAGTGTTCAGGTCTTGTTTTCCGGTCACGGTAAAGCTGCCATCGTTGGGTAATGGAGAGATAACAAAATCACCGGCTTTATGTGATGAAAAAGTTACAGCCACACACTTTCCATAGGCAACGGTACCGTCAAAATCGGTTTGTTTAATACGATAATAAGTAACGCCTTCTTCGGGGGTGTAATCAAAAGTCTGATACGAAAGAGGGGTATTGCTGTTTCCGTTAGGTGCTTTGCTGTAAACTACCGCCATGGGTGTAAATTCCATTCCGTCACGGCTTCGTTCAATGGTAAAAAAGTGATTATTTATTTCGGAAGCGGTAGCCTAGTTAAGTTCAACTGTTTGCTGTTTTAGCGCAGCATTAAAATGAACAAACTCTACCGGTAATAAGGCATTAGTCGTTCCAAAGGATGAGGTGAAGAAATTAGAAGTAGCATCGGCACCATTGTACTCAAAAACGGCAAAATGGTAGGTTTGCCCTGTTATTAATCCCGTAATGGTAACACTGCTTCCACTACCGCTATATACTACATAATTTCCGGTGCCCAACTGTGTTCCCGAGCCAAATGTTGTGCCGGCTGTATAGTCCGTTTCGTCAACCGGGGTGCTGTTTACCGCACTTGACTGGCGTACCAGTACAATGCGCTTGCTTCCGTTTCCGTTGGTCCAGCTCAAATCAACGGTGGTGCCCGTCATATTGGTTAATGAAAGGGAAGTGGGGGCCGTGGTGGGTTCGGTATTAATTACACTGTTGCGGTACACCGAGATGGTATTGGCATTGTAATTACACGAAACAATTTCTGGTTTGGTGTCTCCGTCCACATCAATGGCCAGGGCCATATGCGGCTGCGAATTGGTTGAGAAAGTGTAAGCCGATGACAACGAAATACTGCCGCTGCTGCTGTTGTTTTGAAACACTGCCATAGTATTGCTGCCAATATTGGCGCATACAATATCCGGTTTTCCGTCTCCGTTCATGTCATTTACATATGCACTGCGTGCAGTAGTGCCGCTTGAAAAGGTACTCGCGCTTGCAAAACTAATACTGCCCGATGAACTGGTACTTCGGAAAATGGCAAGTTGCCCTGAGCTTTGGTAGGTACACACCAAATCGTTTTTCCCGTCCAAATCAATATCTTTTACTGCTAATCCCATTGGGTTAGCAGTTCCTGTTGATACGGTTACATTAGTAGCAAAAGAGGAAGATGAGAGACTACCGCTTGAATGTATATTTCGTAATATGTGGATGTTTTTCGAGTTGTAATTGGTTACACTAATGTCTGGCTTTCCATCCATGTCAATATCTTCCGCAACAACCCCATGTGGAACTGTTCCGACTGATATGTCGAATTTTGCTGATAGAGAAATTGTACCGGAGGTTGAGTTGTTCTGATATATAGAAACGGTATTACTTGTCCAGTTTGAAACTACAATATCTACTTTCCCGTCTCCGTTAAAATCATTCGATGACAAGAAATAAGGTACTACGCCTGTTTGATAACTGTGACCTGTATCAAATGAAATACTACCAGATGAAGTATTTCGAAATATAGTAATTAAATCATAATGCCATACGTTAGCGATAATATCAAGTTTCCCATCTCCGTCCACATCTTCAACAGATACACATAAGGTAGTATTAGGGCATGTTAAATCTACTTTTGTAGCAAATGAAGAAGAGTTAATAACGCCTTTAGTTGCAGTGTTTCGGAAGATTGAAACTGTACTGCTGTTTTGGTTAGTGGTAACCACATCAATTTTTCCGTCATTGTCAAAATCACCTTCACCACAGTAAATGGGATTTGTTCCCGTGGTAAAGGTAGTATGCCCCGAATAAGCGGTTGAACTCAGGGCTTCGGAGGCACCAAAAGTTACCAGAAAAGGTTTGCTGCTTCGGGCAATCAGGTTCGATACATTTACGGTTATGGGTTGGTAAGTTGCTCCGTTCGGAACAGTAACCGTAAGTGAATTGGATGCAGCAGATGTTACCGTGGCTTTTACTTTTCCAAAGTACACAATATTGGAGGAAGGGGTAGTGCTGAATCCGCTTCCGCTTATGGTAACGGCAGTTCCTATTTTGCCCGATGTTGGGGTAAATGAACTGATGCTCGGTTGGGCTAAAAGCAGACACGGATAGCAAATAAATATCAGTACTGCCAGAATTATTATTTTCATATCAAACTGCAAGGTAATGGCTGCTTTTTGATTTAACAAGAGGAAAGTAGAGATATTAAGTGAAAGTTGACGGCTGTCAAAAAAAAGCAGGATTTATTTCTTCCCTTCCTTTATCCTGAATCCCTGTTGCCATGAGTTGCCTCTTGGTTGCAGGCCTTCGTAATATTCGCAGGTACAGGGCAGGGGAGCATCCCAGCATTTTTGTTCCCATGTGGCTACACGCACCGTTTGAGTTTGGCTCACTTCTGCATTTTTTAATACAGGGTTTGGATAAGCAACCGGGTGCAGCCAGATACCGTTATGCTCGCGTTGAGGCCAGCGCATCATGACTAATAAAACAAGTAAACCCGCACTCGTGAACCCAAAAGCCGGTTTGATGAATGAGTAATTAAATTGAGCCAATACCCGGGTTTCGGAAATGAATAAAGCACCTGTTGCACAGCACACGGGTATTAAGTATCCGTACACAAACCGGAAATCGGGTACGTTCACAAACCAGAAAATAATACCGGCTCCCGTGGTGGCCGTAAGTACCTTCATGGTGGTTTTGCGCAGTTGATTTCTGATGGATTTGCGGGTAATAAAAATAAGTACAACCAGCATTCCGGTAAATAACCAGTTCACCATTTTTTGCTCCCGCAGCCAAATAGGAAACCATCCGCTCAAAGGCATGGTGGCCATTTGCTCTACCGGATGATAAGGGCCGCGCCCCCACCCGGTAATGCTGTAATTTTCGTCACGTATCAGCAAATCGGGAACCTTCCAGTCAACAGTAAAAAAATCAATGCCCCCTGCCGGAAAAACTAAGTATCCGCTTAAAATAATATTGCCGGCCAGCCACACCACTGCAAACAAACCGGCCAAACCTGCATAACGAATTTTTGCGGCCGTATTTTTCTGCATCCATACATACAAACTGATGAGGAGAACCGGTACGGCCGAAATTTTAATGGTAATGAGGTATACCGGTAAAATAAAAACAAGAAAGGTCGCAGGAGTTTGTGAGGCCAAATTGCCGGCAGATGAAGTTTGTACCAACAGTAAAAAGGTCCAGGAGATAAGTATAATCACCGGAAAATCGGCTGTTACTTCTCCGGCATATTTACCAATGGAAAGAATAAGGCAGCAGCCAAGGGCAATCACTTTATAATAGTGCACCACTGCGGTCTCTTTTTTTTCAGGAATCAGGTAGGCGGCAAACAGTAAAAGCAGCAACCCGTTGAGCGGATAAACCGTTTGAATGCCTGTAAATGAAAAACCGGAGAAAGCCTGCAGCACATACCAGCTTGAATTAAATCCGAGTTGCCTGATTAAATTGGCAAGTCCGGGTACAATCGCATATTTTTCATTCCACGCTATGGCCTGCAAATGGTACGAACCGGTATCGAATGCCATTGGGCGCGAAGCAACATTAAATGATAACAGCAATGCCATGAGCATAAAAGTACCTGTTTGTATCCCGGAAGTTTGTTTCCATTGCTGCAGCAGGTTTTTATAAAAATAAAAATGTTCGTTTTTGTAAGCCGTAAATCCGGTTGCAAGCAAAGCGAACACAATGCCCGTGGCCGCTATATTTACAGGGATTATAAAATGAAGCAGGCACAACAGCAGGTTAACTCCCGCCATGCCGGCCAACGTAATAAGGCTTACGGGATAATCGGTTTTTCCATCACCTATTAAAAACAACAGCAACCCTGCTTCGCAAAACAACACAAAATTTACAACTAATAATATCAGGGTAATGATCATGGGTTGGAGATAATGGAAGGGCTTAGTAAAACTTTTATAAAATCAGGGAACTTATAATTTTTTACCTGCTCGGCCAGTACCTGCAGGCGCGAAAAACGTGTGTGTGTTCTTATAAGGTTAAACTCCTGCTCATAACGCTCACGCTGCACCTGCGAAAGTTGCTGGCCATGTGTGCGGAAAGCCGCCAGGTGCCGGTTGGTAATATGCAACCGGTGGTGCAGGGCAAAACAATACCACAGGTAAAAATCACCGGCCAGCCGGTAGGAGCGGAATACAGCCAAATCAATTTCATTCAGTAAAGCTTTGCGCCAAAAAACATTTTCCTGCTGCACATAAGGCAAATCGGTTCCGTGCAATCCTGCCCGCAGCATATCGGGGCGGTAATTAAACGGGAGGAACGATTTAATTGGTTTCCCGTTTTCATCAATTTTAAGGTGCCTGCCGCACAGCCAGTGAATATGGTTGTTAAGGTCAAAAATGGTTTTTACATGTTGCAGGGCTCCCGGCAGGTAAATATCATCGGCATTCAGGTAGGCTACCACCTCTCCGTTGGCCCGTTCAAAACCTTTGGCTACCGCATCGTACATTCCTTTATCGGGTTCACTTATAATGTCAATAGTTATATGGGTGCAATGGCACCACAATTTCCCGGCCTGCAACTGCTCCTTTAGCCGGGTGGCAATGGCTACCGACTCATCGGTAGAACCGCCATCAGTCAGAAGGTATTGAATAGAAAAATCACCCGCCTGAGTGAGTACACTCAACATGGTTTCCTTTAAAAAAGAAGCCGAGTTATAGCAGGGAGTAATAATGGTAAACAACATTCTGAGGCAAACTTCGTAAAGAAATCCGATTTTATAGTGAACAAATAAAGGTAAATGCTCATTTTTGCCGTAAATCAAACATGTTAAAGCAGCTATTTAAAAAGTATTTCAGCGAAAATCAATTAGTAAGGCGCACCACGGGGCTGCTTAGCATTGATATTTTGCAAAAAGCCTCCAATTTTTTGCTGCTGCCGTTTTTTCTCCGGTTTATGTCGCAGGAAGAATATGGCCTGTACGGATACCTGGTAGCTATTGTTACGGTATTGTCTTCGCATTTGATAATAAATCTACATTTAGTTCAAGGGAAATTATTTTATGAATATGAGGGCAAAGCAAGGGGACGGTTATTGTTTACTGCAAGTGGAAGTTTGATTCTTATACTAACCTTTATTCTTCTCCCTCTTTACATGTTTAATCTGGATGATGACCTTATCCGCTTAATGATAAGAAATGAATTTGATTATGAAAAATACCGCTGGGCTATTTTGCCTGCACTATATTATGCGGCCTTTTCCCTCATGCTTAATAATTACATGTTAATATCTGAAAAAATTAAACTTTTTCAGTTGTACAACTTAGCACGTCTTATCGCAATAAATCCGGGGTCGTTACTGGTTTTATTGCTTCTGTCATACGATACTGTTTGGCTTAGGTTTATCTGGACTTACGGCTGGGAGGTAATTTTGGTAATTCTTTTTGCCATTCCATATTTTAAAGATATGCATTTTAAGTGGGATAAAGGAATAGCAACCAGATTAAAAGCATTGTGTTCTCCATTTGTAATTAGTTCAATAATCAGCATGTTATTTCAATTAAGTGATAGATTTGTTCTGGATAAGTACCGGAATTTATCTGATATGGGAATCTATAATCTGGGTATTACTATTGCCTCGGTTATCTATATGATTAATGTATCGGTGACTAATGCTTACTTACCTACATTTTTTAAAGAGCAGGACTTAAAAGTAAATTATAAAAAGACTACACGGGTATCATTAAGACTTTTTGGTATCTATTCTTTGTTTGCGTGTTTTTTGTATGGGCTTACTTTTTTTCTTATTCGATACAATGTGATAGCTGATTCATATGAGCAGGTCTTATTTGTTCTTCCGTGGTTATTACTCGGGCAGATAATTTTAGCATTAAACTCGGTATACGGCTACTTTTTATTGTATATCGAAAAAATAAACTTTGGCGTTTTTGTATCTTCTGCCGGGAATCTTTTTACAATTGCCCTGTATTTTATTTTTGTTCCCGTTTACGGATTTTTGGGGATTGCAATTTCCATGATGGTTTCCGGAGGGCTGATGTTAGGGGCTAATATTTGGTTTTCTAAATTATTTATTAAAAAGGGAACATGAAACAGTACATATTTGACCAATTTCTGAAAGCCTATAAATCGAAGGGAGAAAACAAAGCCGTTCTGATTTTTTGGAGTGTGCTGCGAAAGTACTTTCTGGGCAGGGGTACTTTTATAAATTACACCATTGGCAAGTTTACTTTAAAAATGGAAGCAACGCATATTCTTCCTATGGTTATGCTTGATCATCCGCTCTATTCGCAAAATATTATTCAGCTGGCAAAAGTTGTTAAAGCCAAGTATCCTGCGCTATCAGTAATTGATATAGGAGCTAATATTGGCGATACGGCTGCATTTATTTTAAGCCATGTGCAAACCCTCGTTTTATGTATTGACGGCTCTGAAGAATATATAAATGTTCTGGAACAGAATGCTTCAAAAATGCCCGATGTACAGGTATGCTTTACACTGCTTGGTGCCGAAGACACCGCGCTGCAGGCGCAGGTTAAAAACCATGACGGAACGGCCATGCTGGTGGCTTCACAGCAAGAGGTGCAAATTCAAAAACTGAGTACGGTACTCAAGAAATTCCCCAGGTTTGCCGCTGCCAAACTCATAAAGGTAGATACCGATGGTTTTGATACCTTAATCCTAAAAGGCTCGGAAGATGTACTGCTGGCTAATAAGCCGGTTTTGTTTTTTGAATACGACCCTGATTTTTTGAAACTGCACGGAGAAGACGACTTAAGTATTTTCCCCTTTTTAACCCAATGCGGCTACACTAAATTGGTTATTTGGGATAATTTGGGAAATTATATCGGAAAACTGGCACTTTCCGACCAAAAGGGGATTGCCGAAATGCATAAACGCTACAGCGGAAAACATAACTTAGCATTTATAGACATCGCAGCCTTTGCCAGAGAAGATGAGGACTTGACGGAAAAATTCGGGTGATTACTCGTAATCGTTACTGCTAAACTCCGGTCTGTCTTTTTTCACAAAAAATAAATCCATTTGCCAAAAGGCATTGTCTTTTTTGCGCAGCATCAAATCAACAGCCTCAATAGGTCGGAAACCGAGTTTGTCCATATACACAATCATTTCGTGGAAACGAAGGCTGGTATCGGTAAGCTGAAAATTATACACTTCCACTACCACAATATTGGCCTGCGCCAGACAGTTTTTAGCTCCGTCAAATATAGGAAGCTCGTAGCCGTGCGTATCTAATTTAAGCAGGTAGGGGCCTGCTAATTTGCGTTCTTTTAATTCGTCATCTACCGTGGTTACGGGCACGGTAATATTGTTTTTTTCATAAGGCGTTTCCGAAGCCTGCCCGCCAAGCAATCCATCGGCCTGAAAGTAAATATTTCCCTTTTTGGCTCCGGCAGCTGCCAATGCATATTGGGCATTGGGGTGCAGGGAAATGAACCGGTCTAAATTTGCCTTATGTCCGTCCTGCGCTTCAATAAGCAGGTAACCGGCTTGGGGGTAATGTTTCATGCATATGGCCGACCAGCTTCCGTTGGATGCGCCAATATCAATCACCGTTTTAATATCAATTCCTCTTTGCGCACAACGGAAAATGGCGCCTTCCATCGAGTGCTTGTAGGCAATGGCAGGCAAAGAACCGTTACGTTCTAATTTGACTATATCAAACCCCAATGTGTTTATTAATTGGAGAATAAGCTTTTTTATCATGCTAATTAAAGTTATGCCCTCGCGATATTAGTTAAAAGCAATTAGATTATGTTTAAAATTATTTCCATTCAGTAAAGTCTATTCTGAATTATTTAAATCACCGACTTGTAAACTTCATGAGTTTCGATGGCCGTTTTTTCCCAAACATATGATTGAACAATTTGAGAACCTTTCATTTTTAAATTGTCAAGGAGATTGCTATCGGTCATGGCTGAATTGAGTTTGTAAGCAATTTCATTTGCGTTTGTTGGGTCAAAATAGATAGCACCGTCTCTGGCAATTTCAGGTATAGACCCCTTATTGCTGGCTACTACCGGACATTTGTTATAAAATGCTTCAAGAATCGGAATTCCAAACCCTTCATACAAGGTAGGAAATACAAATAATAAGGCCTGAGAATAGATAGCATATAACTCTTCATCGGATACGCTAAATTGGGAAGTGAGATGTTTTATGTGAAGTTTTTCAAATATTTTGGTTTCAGCATCTGTGAATTTTCTCCCACCCGCACAAAGTAAGTGTATATTGTGATTGATCAAAACAGGGGCTGCTGATTCTATAAAGAAATTGAAGTTTTTATAGTCCCCACGCTCTCCAACGTATAAAATAAATCTTGATGGCAGTTTTAGCTCTACTTTGGTTTGGGTTACTTTTTCTGGTTTAAAGCCATGGTGTATTACGTGAATTTTATTTTCATTGATTTGGTAGAAGTTGACCAAATCTTTTTTCGTGTTTGATGAGACCGCAATGATGGCATCAGCTTTTTCAATTAGTTTTTTTTTATTTTCAAGAAGTGTAGTGTTTTCAAAATATTTCGGAAAATATTCTGGTATCAAGTCATGTATAGTAATTACAAAGGGTTTGTATTTAAGGTAAGGTAGAAAATAGGGGTTATAATAGGTAGGATGAAAAACATCAAAATCTTGTTTTTTTAATTTGTAAATGCTGAATTCACGATTTAATGCTCTCGTTATTTTTTGACTTAAGAAAAATGGACTAAGTAAAGGATTACTGAATTTTGAGTCTTTTTTCAAATACTCATTATGGGTATAAAGTGCTGAAATTTCACATTGGGTGTTTTCAAGCAAATTTAAATGACTGTATAGTTCATAATGATATCGGGAGATACCACCATAGATCTGTTGGGAGAAAAACTGATCGTCAACTAATATTTTCAAAATAACTTTTTGGCAATTATAACTAAAAAGCCTGTGAAGGATGTAAAATTCTTCTCGGATGGGGTTAAGGTATAATATTTTAGAAATCAATATTGATTTTAGAAAAATACTGTATATTCGATGACCAAAGTAAATCAAATGTTACCAATCAGGGGGAGTTTTATTCTCACACTTTCGTTATTATTTTTCTTAACCTCACAAGCGCAGGTTATTTCTTCATTTACCCCTGCTACTGCCAAGCCCGGTTCACAAATTCGTATTCAGGGTTCAGGTTTTTCGGCAACCGCATCAAGCAATATCGTTTATTTTGGAAACCTGCGGGCAGTAGTTGATAGCAGCAACACCACCAATGTGTACGCCCGTGCACCCATTGGAGTGCAAACCGCCACCATAATGGTAATCGTTTCGGGGGTGATGGGCGAATCAAAAGCTTTATTTGTGCCAACCTACAATTGCGGCATGGCTCCTTATGCGGGTAGTTTTAATCCCAAGGTCGATTTTGCTGCCGTAAGCGGAAATCCGCATACCATTTTAGCCGATATTGACGGAGACGGGAAATTGGACATTACAACGGCTAATTCTAATACCGCCAATGTTTCAATTATGCGCAATCTGATGTCGGCAGGTGCTGCCGTTACCACAGGTGGTTTTGCAACAAAGGTGGATATTACTGCCGGTTCGGGCCCGCGCATTCACCAGGTGGCTGATATGGATTTAGACGGAAAGTTGGATCTGCTGGTACCTAATTATACATCGGGCAATGTCTCGGTTATACGCAATACTTCCACCTCGGGAACCATATCCTTTGCGGCTAAAGTTGATTTTACCACAGGTACAAATCCTTTTAATGTGGCAACAGGAGATTTGGATGCCGATGGGAAACCCGAAATGGTAATTGCCAATTACGGGTCAGGAACAATAAGTATTTACCGAAACATTTCAACGCCCGGAACAATAACTACCGGGTCGTTTTCTCTTTCTACCACTATTACTACCGGCTCTCAGGCCTACTGCGTGGCTATTGCCGATATTGACGGAGACGGTAAACGAGATTTGGCTGTTGCCAATTCAGGTGCCAATACCATTTCGCTTATTCGCAACACCACCACCACAGTGGGCAGTATTACTTTTGCTGCTAAATACGATTTAAGCACGAGTTCAGGGGCAATAGGAGTAAAATTAGCGGATTTGGATAATGACGGTAAGCCCGAATTAATTGCCACCCGCGCCAATGGGGCAACCACCGTTTGCGTGTACCGCAACACCGCTACCTCGGGTACTATAGGAGCAGGCTCTTTTGCAGCTACCGTAAATCTTACCACGGCTAATACTCCGCAGTTTTTTGATGTGGCCGATATGGATGGCGATGGGAAACCCGATTTGGTTCTTCCCAATTCATCGGCTGTTTCATTCGGGGTTATCAAAAATAACTGCACCACCGGAACCATTAATACCGGCACATTTACTTCGGTGGTGAATTACACCACGGGAGTTACTCCTACCGGTCTTTCAACAGGCGATGTAAACGGAGACAGTATTCCGGATGTGGCCGTAGCAAATCAAACCAATAACACGGTTTCCATTTTTCAGGGACTGGCACCAACGGTGCGAGGAATTGCTTTGTTCGGGGTTTCATATATATGCAAGGGAACTACTCCCGGATTAATTTATAATAAAACAGGCAATTTCATTGCGGGCAACACCTTTACGGCACAGTTATCATCCGATACGCTGGGCAGTTTTACAACTCCGGTAACAGTGGGGTCAAAATCAGCAACCACCAACGATACTATTTACTTATCTATTCCATCCGGAACTCCTCAGGGAAGATACCGGTTGAGAGTGGTTAGCTCAAGCCCGGTAACAAATTGTACAGATACCGGAATTTGGGTTAATATTTATGATGCACCCACTGTAAATGCCGGAAGTGATAATTTTCTGTGTATTGGTGATAGCGTACAACTCAATGCCTCTGCCACAGGTTCGACTTTTACCTGGACCCCAACAACAGGACTTTCATCAGCTACTTCGCTTACACCATACTCTTCTGTCACTACTACTACTGATTATATTCTTTCAACTTCAAATACTTATTGCACCGTTAAGGACACCGTAACATTAACTGCGAATAACTGCTGTTTAACCTGTAAAAAAGCAAACACTATAAACAACAATCTGGTACTATGTCTTCCGTTTAACGGAAATGTCAACGATGAAAGTGGCAATGGGTATAACGGAACGGTTTATAGTGCCACATTAACCTCCGATAGGTTTGGAGTGTCGAATAAGGCTTATTCTTTTAATGGCACCTCCTCAAATATTGAATTGAATAAATACCTTCCCGACCAAACAAATCTGAGCATAAGTTTTTGGTTACGACCAACGGTTAATCCGGCAAGTGCAAAGTTTATTTTCTTTGAGGGAACCGGTGCATGTGGAAACGATTTGGCAATTTCCTACGCAACCAACCAGCTTGCCTTTTATGCCAGTAAATCTTCATCACTTAACGGAACTGCAGGGGCTGGCCTTGTAAATCTTACCTCATCAATTCTAAATAAATGGACTCATGTGGTGTTTACACTAACGCCAAGCCAGTCTAAGGTGTATATTAATGGAGGGTTGGTGGCAACGTTTAATGTTTCAGGGTCAAATGTAGGATATCATTTTACACCAACACTCGGTTGCCTCAATGATGGAAACTCCGGTGCCTGTGGAACACCTAAAGGTTCTTTTTTTACAGGGGATCTTGATGATATTCGGTATTACAACACGGCCATTTCTGCAGCGGATGCAGCTTATCTTTTTACGTTGAAAGAAAACGGACTTGATTTAATTCCGGTCGCTGATCAATTCGTTTGTTCAGTAGATTCGGTGCAACTGGTTTCAGGTAATGCTTCTAATTACAGGTGGTTTCCTGCAGCCGGGTTATCAGATTCCTTAGTAAGTAATCCGTTTGCTAAACCGGGTTCAACTACTGATTATATTGTGAAAGGGACAAACGCAGATTTGTGTGCTGCCTACGACACCATACGGGTAAATGTGGTAAATAATTGCTGCAACAACTGCACTACAGCCGATTCAACCAATACAGGAGTGGTGGCATGTTATCCGCTAAACACCGATGCAAAAGATTATGTAAGCTCACTCAATGGAGTTCTTATGTCTTCTCCGGCTTTGGTAGGCGGTCACTCGGGCGACAGTACTGCGGCTTATTCATTTAACGGCACTTCACAATACATCAGGCTGGGCGATGTTTTGGATACTTTGTTTACAAAAGCGAATACCCGATTTTCAATTGCAGGCTGGGCCCGAACCACTACGGTAACTTCTGTTTCGGGTGGAGGAATAATTGTGGGTAAAACGGCCGGTACCGCATCTCAATGGCAAATTTACCACGACAATGATGGCCGTTTAAAAGCAATGGTATGCACCGCTGCCGATGCATCAAAACTGATTGAGAAAAAAAGTAATGTAATGGCTGCGGGGCAGTGGTTTCATTTTGTACTGGTATTTGACGGAACACAAAGTGTTGACTCCAATAAATTGCAGTTTTATGTAAATAACCAGGCAGGTATTGTGAGTCGTTTATTAGGAGCCCCTATTGGCAATGCTACGGCAAATACCGCTCAGGAAATTACCATTGGTGCAGGCCATGTGCAGGGTAATCCGGCAGGCATCACCAACAGCTATACCGGAAGGGTAGATGAGGTACGTTTTTACAATACTGCGCTGTCGGCCTACGAAGCGGGCCGTTTGTATGTACAAAAAGAAAAGCCCACCTATGTTCCATTAGCCGATGCATACCTGTGTCTGGGTGATTCCATTCAGTTGCAGGCGGGCGGGGCAACCATTTTCCGATGGGTGGCCGGTGCAGCTATTTCAGATACTACGGTGGCAAATCCTTACGTGAAGCCTACTGTAACCAACAATTATATTCTCAATGCCCGCAATGTAAATATGTGTTCGGTAGCCGACACCATTACCGTTACCGTGCAAAACAATTGCTGCCTCAATTGCTTAGCAGAAACTTCAATTAATAACTCATTAAAAGCATGCCTTCCTTTTGACGGAAGTGTAACCGACAAAAGCATTAATGCAAATGCAGGCACTGTAACCGGTGGGGCAACGCTTACCCCCGACCGGAAAGGTGTAGCCAATAAAGCTTATGATTTTAACGGAACCAATTCCTATATCACGTATGCCAACTCCACCTCGTTATCTGCGCCTAACTCCCTGTTAAGTTTCTCGGCCTGGGTTAATGTGCGCGGCTGGACCAATATTCTCGGAAATAATATTGCTCCCATTATGGCAAAATCCAATTCGTCATCCACCGCACAGTATGGAGTGGCGCTTACCGACAAGGGACTTACCGTAATCAACAACGGAAAAATATGGAGTTATAATAATTTATCTTCCGCGTTCAACTTAAATCAGTGGTATCATATTGCTGTGGTGGTAAACAACAACCAGGTGCAGTTATATGTTGACGGAAATTTGTCGGCTACGTTTGCCGCACCATCCGGCACCTTTACTTCATCAACCTCCAATCCGTTAACGGTTGGTAAAAGTGATCCGGGACTTACCGGTTATTTTAACGGCAAGCTGGATGAAATTCATTTGTACGACCGGGCGTTGAGTGCAGCCGAGGTAATAACACTTTACCTCGGAAAAGATTTGCTGCAAACAACGGTACGAAGTGATACCACCATTTGCAAAGGACAAACTGTTTTGCTCGGGGCAAACGGAGCAACAGCTTATACGTGGAGTCCGGGACAGTTTTTAAGCGATTCCACCATTGCAGCACCGGTGGTTACTATTACCGATTCAACCCGTTTTACACTTAAATCAACTGATGCAAATTGCCTGAAACGCGATACCGTAAAAATACATGTAAACTCGGTTACTCCCGTAGTTTCAAACGATACGACTATTTGCGAGCAAACAAGTACACAACTGAGTGCGGGCGGAGGTACCGCCTATGCATGGACACCCGCTGCCGGATTATCAGCTACTAATATTTCCAATCCGATTGCCTCACCTTCGTCTACACGCACCTATAAAGTAACGGTAACTAAACTTGGCTGCACCGCGCAGGATTCGGTAACCGTAACTATACACAATAAGTTTGTTCCTGTAGTTACCAATGATACGTTGCTGTGTCCGGTGTATGCCAATGTGCCGCTTAATGCTTCGGGAGCGGTTACTTATTTGTGGAGTCCGGGAAGCGTATTATCTGACTCTACGATTTCCAATCCGGTGGCATTCCCGGCATACACCACCAAATTCAAAGTAACCATGTCGGATGGTATTTGTACCATCATCGATTCGGTTACCGTTACACGCGACACGTCATTGCATGCCGTAGCCACTAACGATACCACCATTTGCGAGCAAAACAGCGTGCAAATTTCTGCTGCAGGCGGCACGTCTTATGCCTGGTCGCCATCGGCAGGACTGTCATCAGTTTCGGTGTTTAATCCGGTGGCAACACCTGCGGCTACCACTAAATATTATGTAGATGTATCGGATGCTTTTTGTACCCTGCGTGATTCGGTAACCGTAACTGTAAAAAATAAATTTGTTCCGGTGGTAAGCAATGATACCAGTATCTGCAAAGGAAGTTCGCTGCAGTTAAATGCAACCGGAGCAGGAGTCATTTCTTACCGGTGGAGACCCGCCACCTACCTCAACGATTCTACCTCGGCTTCTCCGGTTACCACTCCGGTTACAAATATCTTATACCGTGTGGTGATGTCGGACGGGGTTTGTGTGGTTACCGATTCGGTACTCATCAACAGAGATACGCTGCTCATTTCATCCACAAGCAACGATACCACCATTTGTAAGGGCGACACCGCACAGTTGTTTGCTTCAGGAGGATTATTTTACCAATGGTCTTCCCCCGGAACATTAAATTATGCCAATATCCCGAATCCGGTTTCTTATGCAACCTCTACCATCAAATATTATGTGGATGTGTCGGATAACAAGTGTACCGTTCGCGATTCGGTTTTACTCACGGTAATTAATTTCAATAAAGTAGTTGCGCCTAAAGATACGAATTTGTGTAAGGGAGATTCGGTACTGCTTTCGGCATCGGGAACCGGTTCCTACACATGGACACCCACGCTGGGCTTAGCCGACCCGTACAATAAATTAACTAAAGCTTCTCCGCCATTCACCACCACTTATGTTATTAAAACAAATACGCTAGGATGTATTACCTACGATACGGTAATTGTGTCGGTGCAAACACAGGTAGCGTCAGTAGTAACCACTACTGAAGATACCACCATTTGTCAGGGAGATACCGCTGTGCTTTTAGCCTCGAGTTCCGAGCCCACCACCGCTTTTACCTGGAACACCGGTGCAAAAACACCATTGATTGTGGTGAAACCAAACACCAGCACCTGGTATAAAGTAAACACCAAAGTGGGCAGTTGTGTAGGAACTTCTGATTCGACTTTTGTAACGGTTTTACCGCACCCCAAAGCCAAATTTGTGATTAATCCGGCCGATAGCGGTAGTATTTCGTTCAATGCCGAATTCAAAAATCAAAGTACCAATGCTACCGATTTTGAATACTTTTTCGGAGATAGTTTTAATGTTTACGGATATACCCCGGATACGAACTACATTTATACCTACCCCGGAACTTTTATTGTAAAACTGAAAGTGTTTAACCAAAATCCAGGTTGTGCCGACAGCACGCTGATGGCGGTGAAAGTAAAGGACATTGTAAGTATATTTATTCCAAATGCATTTTCGCCAAACAAAGATGGAGTGAACGATACCTTTAGTGTGGTGATGACGGGTATTAACCGTTGTTACGGGATCATTTTTGACAAATGGGGAGAGATGATTTATACCCAGCGAAGCTTTAACGGAAAGTTTGAATGGGATGGAACCTATAAAGGGGAGCTGGTACAGATTGGGGTTTATTACTATACTCTTCAATACTTTGAAGAAAGCAAAAAGCGGTGGTACACCACCACCGGAGAGATTCATGTTATTGAATAACAGTTTTTTAAAAGGTTAACACCATCGTTGATTAAAATTTTGTCTCCTGTGGCTTGACCACTTGAATATCAAAGTGTTTTTACCTAACTTTGAAATGAAAATTAATTTAGGGTTAATATTTTCGTTCAAGATGGGAAAATTACGTTACATACTCACAGGTATTTTAATGTTCTGGGGGGGGATTCTTTGGGCGCAGGCGCCCGTTATCACAACTTTTTCACCAACAAGTGGGCCGTATGGCACTCCGGTTACCATAACCGGAACCGGCTTTAGTGCTTCGTTGTTTGGTAATATTGTCTATTTTGGAAATGCCCGCGCGGTTGTTGACAGTTGTACCAGCACAAGCATTTATACTAAGGTTCCAGTGGGTGCACAGTTCAAGAAGATTGTAGTGACCACAGGAGGTAAAAGCGGGTGGAGTAAATCGGTCTTTAAGGTTATTACTCCTTGTGCTCCGTCCATGTACGATGGTTCGTTTAAATCCCCCGTACCTATTCAGGTGGGTGGAATGGGTATTAATACAAGTACGTTTCCTGCTGGTCCGGAAATAGCCGATATTGATAATGATAATAAAATGGACGTTATCGCAGTGAATAAAGGCGGGGGTGCCAGCAGTAAAGTATTAGTTTTTAAAAATCAGGGTACCCCGGGTAATGCCA
This sequence comes from Bacteroidia bacterium, assembly GCA_019695215.1. Lineage (GTDB taxonomy): Bacteria > Bacteroidota > Bacteroidia > UKL13-3 > UKL13-3 > JAGPCK01. Next base: position 102,827 of record JAIBAK010000008.1, read on the forward strand.
TTGCTACTTCTACTTTCATTACTCCATCAAAAAATTGGATAGTTTCAGGGGGCAATGCTACTACCCCACGAGCCGTTGATTTAGATTGTGACGGTTTTCTGGATATTATGGTTCCTTCAGGTAATAATGCGATTATATCGGTTCTGAGAAATATGGGAATAACCGGTACAGATACATTTTCAATTACTTCAATTACGACTCCAAACCCGCTTATAGTGTATTCACACGCAGCCGATTTTGATGGAGACGGGAAACCGGATATAGTTGCTCTTTCGCAACAGGCTACTTCTTATATCAACGTTTTAAAAAACAATACAACTCCCGGTACAATTACTACCGCAAATTTTACCGCCATAGCTCAAGGGCCATTAGCCGTTACCGGCTATGCCGTTTATTTCGATATCGATGATATTGACGGAGATGGTAAATTAGATATTGCTGTGGCTTGTAGCACGGCAAGTACTGTACGTATTTTTAGAAATACTACCACTGGTACTACAATTACCTTTGCTGCTCCGGTTGATATTGTGGTTCCGGGAGGAGCTCAGCCATCTTGTGTCAGACTGATGGACATGGATGGCGATTCAAAAGCTGACCTTTGTGTACCTAGGATGAAAGTGGCACCTTCTGCTCCGGATGTTTTAATCAGTATTTTCAGAAATATTAATTCAACCCCCGGATCCATAACCACCGGTTCTTTTGCGTCAGCTTTTAATATTACCGTGGCAAGTAATCCAATGGTTATTGATATTGCTGATATGGATGGTGACCTTAAGCCGGATGTTGTTTGTCCCAATAACCTTGGGAACAGTTTTGTGGTTTACAAAAATGCATCCACATCAGGCACCTTAAGTTTTTCCTATAAATACAGAGTTACCACTTCAGTACCAACCGGTGAAGTAACTATTGGTATAAGACCTGCCGGAGTTTGTATTGGAGATTTAAACGGAGATAATATTCCTGACTTTGTGGTTTACAATACAGGCTCCGGATCATCATCTCCTGCCTCAGTTATGGCCGTTGAAGGCCAAAAGCCATCGGTACGCATCTCAGGCATATTGCAAGCTCCTTCCTGCCCCGGTAATCAGGTAGGAATTGTGTACACTACTACCGGAGCTCCTTATGCTGCAAGCAATAAATTTGTGGCTTATTTATCAAACGCAGCAGGCAGTTTTGCCAGCCCTGATAGTTTGGGTGCTAAGGCAGGTATCACTTCCGATACGTTGTGGGTTACTATACCATCTAATGCAACCATTGGAGGCAGTTACCGTTTAATGCTCAATACCACCAATCCGGGAGTTGCTTGTGTAGATACAGGTTACCCTATTCAGGTTATAGCTCCCCCGGTTATCAATGCAGGAGCGGATACCACTATTAATGTGGGCGATTCGGTACGTTTGCAGGCTGCAGGCGGGACAAGTTATTTCTGGAATGCAAACCTTTTTCTTAGCGATACCAGTATTGATAACCCAATGGCCAAACCGTATTTCACGCAGGATTTTGTTGTAAAAGGGAAGTTTGGCTATTGTTCATCGTATGATACGGTGCGCGTAAACGTAACACAGAATTTTAATTTCTGTTCGGTATGTACGCAGGAGTATCCTGTGCATTCGGGTTTGGTGGCCTGTTATCCGCTCAACGGTACGGGTATTGATGAATCGGGCAACAATTACCATATTTTGTTTAATAATGTTACTCCTACATCTGATAAAGCAGCCGCAGCCGGAAAAGCCTATGCATTTACCGGAAGCGGAAGCTGGCTTTCCCGTTCGCCTGTTGTATTAGATGTGAACGACAGCGTTACCATGATGGGTTGGTTTTATTCGACCAATGGCACCCAAAGCACGCCACTCATTTATGTAGGCAACAATGGCACTGGCGGAGGTTATGGAATTAACCTCGATAATTGTTCGGGCGCTGGAGGAAACAAATTAAACGTGCTTGTGGGAGGCTCCAGTATTTGCGGAGGCTCCTCTTCCCAGTTAGGAACAGGCACCTGGACCCATGTGGCTCTTACCAAAGCCGGTAGCAACTATGCCATTTTTGTAAACGGTACGCAGGTAGTTTCCGGAACTGGTACTGCATCTTCAATCGCAGGCGGTTCGTTTATGATAGGCGGTTCTCCTTTTACCGGACAATCATTTAGCGGAAGCATCGATG